>CAZOOF010000016.1:0-37051 GCA_964581365.1 uncultured Chromatiales bacterium | reverse complement strand
GATAGCTTCGAGGTCGAGCCACCATCAGCAAGTCGCGGCGACCTTCAGGTGTTCGCCGGTACCGTGCCGAGATACCGGTACCGTGCCGAGATATCAGTGATCCGGCGACGTGGGGTGTGGTGCGGAAATTGGAATGCCGGCTCAACGAGTCAGCGGGAGAAGGTGCAGGGAAACCTATGTCAAAGCCAAGCAGGCTGCCGACCCGAGCGAGGTCCAAGGTGGCAGCTTACTGATTTATATGGCGTCCCCAAGGGGATTCGAACCCCTGTTGCCGCCGTGAAAGGGCGGTGTCCTAGGCCGGCTAGACGATGGGGACAAACAGACGGGTATTGGTGGAGCTAGGCGGGATCGAACCGCCGACCTCTTGCATGCCATGCAAGCGCTCTCCCAGCTGAGCTATAGCCCCGCCGAACGAAGGCGCACTTTAATCGAATGGCGGCCGTGCTGTCAAGAAAAGCTTGCCGGCCGGCTGCGCGATACGATCACCTTTTCAAGCACTTGACCGGAAACCCAAGGCTGCGGCGAGGACCCGGTACGCCCGCCCGATGGCGCCGAGCGGTCGTTGCCCCGCCCCTGCCCGGCTGCCCCCTTTCAGCCCCGGGTTTGATCGGCGGATGCGTCGCTGTCCTCGGTCAGGCCGGGCATTTCCGTTGCCAGTTCGTTGCGGCGGCGGGCGCGCAGTTCCCGGTAGACGGCGGCGCGCATGATCATCATGGCTACCACTGGCGCCGTGGACAGAATGAAGACGCTGATGATCAGCTCATGGGCGACCGGGCGGGAGTGCTGGACGGAGAAGTACAGCATGGACGCGATCAGCACGCAGCCGGCGCCGAGCGTCACCGTGATCGCCGGACCATGGATGCGTTGGAAGAAGTCGGGCAGACGCATCAGCCCCAGCGCGCCGATGAGGATGATGCTGCCGCCCAGAATGAGCAGGAAGGCGATCGGCAATGCTGCCCAGACCGGGAGCTGTTCGACGCCACTCATTCGATGATCTCCCCTCTCATCAGGAATTTCGCCAGCGCAATCGTCGATACGAAACCGACCAGGGCGATCAGCATCGCAACCTCGAAGTGGATCTCGGTGCCATGGCGAATGCCCAATCCAAGGGCGAGCAGCATGGCGCACATCCACAGGGTGTCCAGCGCGAGGATGCGGTCCTGGGAGCGCGGTCCGATCAGCAGGCGCACGGTGCAGAAGGCCATCGCCATGACCGTGCAGACGAGCAGGTAACCGATGGCGAACTCGAGCAACTGCGTCATTGCGATCGCCCTCCCTCGAAGATATCAATCAGCGGGCGCTCATAGCGCGACTTGATGGTATCGATCCACCACTGCTCGTCCTGCAGATCGAATACATGCAGGACGAGCACATTATCATCGAGGAGTTCCACCCACACCGTGCCCGGGGTCGAGTTGATCAGACATGACAGCAGCGCCAGCCCGAAAGGATTGCGCAATTCGAGCGGTATGTGGATGAACTGCGAGTTGAGCCCTTTCTTCGTTCCGAACAGGATGATGCGACTGACGTTGAACGCGGAACGGATGATCTCCATCAGCGCCCAGGACAGCAGGCGAAACAGCGCCAGCGGGCGCAGGATGCGCGGATAGCCATAAGGCTGGAGCGATAGCCCGAGGAGCGGCAGCCCGATCGCCAGCGCGACGCCGAGCAGTATCTGGCCGGGAGACACGCTCTGATTGAGCAGCAGCCAGGTCAGGAGCAGGATCGCCGACATCAGCGGAGATGGCAGCCAGCGCTTCATATCTCCTCCCCGGCCGGCGACGGTACGGTCGGCGCCGACAGCACGGCCTCGATGTACTGCCCGGTTTGATGAAGCTCAGCGGACGCCCGCTCCAGATACTCGAATGCCGGTCCCGCGGAGACGGTCATGACCAGCGCCACCAGCAGCAGAACACCGACCGGGGCGGCTTCCGTCAGCTGCAGACGAGGCGGGACCGTCTGACCCATCGCCCAGAATGTGCGCACCCCGAAACGCAGCAGCGCAATGATGGCGGCAAACCCTGAAAGCATGAGCAGCGCGATCAGCAGCCAGGCTTCGCCTGTAGCGGCTCCCGCCTCCCCGGCGCCGAGCAGAGAGTGAATCAGGGAGAATTTTCCGATGAACCCGGCGAGCGGAGGCAAACCGGTGATGATCAGCGCGCATCCGGTGAACGCCAGCCCCAGGAAGGCAAGCGCAGCCGGAATGCCGACGCCGACCGGCTCTGCCGGCGTCTCTTCGATGGCAAAGGCCTCGGCCGTCAGCGCCAGCAACGCGGCGCCGGGGGATCTGATGCGATCGATGAGCTCGATCAGCAGCATGAAGGTGCCAACCGCAATGGTGGAAGCGACCAGGTAGTACAGGGCTGCCACGATGAGCTGGGCATTCCCGTAGCCGATGGCGGCAAGCAGGGTTCCGGAAGAAATGATCGCGGCATATCCCGCCATGCGTCCTGCCGTATCGGTCGCAAGCATACCGGCGGCGCCGAAGGCGATGGTCGCCATACCCCCGTAAAGGAACAGCTCGTAGCCGAATCCCGATGCGGCGCCAGCCGTTCCGGAAAAAACCAGCGTCCAGACGCGCAGCACGGCGTACACGCCGATCTTGGTGGTCAGCACCAGCATGGCGGCCACCGGCGGCGAGGCCGCCGCATAGGTGGTGGGCAGCCAGAAACCAAGCGGCCACATGGCGCTCTTCACCAGGAAAGCGACGGCGAGCGCGGTCATTCCGCCTTTGAGCAGGGTCAGCTCGACCTCGTCGAGTCCGGTGACGCGCAGCGCCAGATCGGACATATTGAGCGTCCCGGTCGCGCCATAGATCAGTGCGAGTGCGATCAGGAAGACGAGCGAAGCCGCCAGATTGACCGTGATGAACTGCAGCCCCGCGCGCATCCGGCTGGCATTGTAGCCGTGCAGCACGAGGCCATAGGAAGCCGCCAGCATCACTTCGAAGAACACGAAGAGGTTGAACAGATCGTGGGTCAGAAACGCCCCGTTGACCCCCATGAGGAGGAACTGAAACAGCGAGTGGAAATGGACGCCGATCCGGCTCCAGCGCTGCGTGGCATAGATGAGCGCGGCCCCGGCCAGAATCGCCGTGACCAGCAGCATCATCGCCGACAGCCGGTCGACGAGGAGCGTGATTCCGAACGGCGCCGCCCAGTTCGCGACCAGGTAGACTTCGGCCGCCTCCGCAGCGTCGGCGCGAATGACCAGCACGATCGCCATGATGAGCAACGCCGCCACCGAAGCCATGTTGACGGCGAACTTCAGCTGGTGACGTCGTTCATCCACCGGAATGAGCAGCGCCGCGCACAGCAACGGCAGCAGCACCGGGAGCACGATCAGATGGCGGGCCAGCTCCATGGTCACTTCGGCGGCTCCTCACCATCCACGTGATCGGTGCCGGTAAGGCCGCGCGCGCCGATCATCACCACCAGAAACAGAGCGGTGGTCGCAAAGCCGATGACCAGCGCGGTCAGCACCAGCGCCTGCGGAAGGGGATCGGCAAATGCGGCGGGATCGGGCATTCCGCTCCCCAGCGTCAGCGGCGGACTGTCGACCCGCAATCTGCCCATGACGAAGATGAAGAGATTGACCGCATAGGACATCAACAGCAGTCCCATGATCACTTGAAAGGTGCGCGGACGCAGCAGCAGCCAGATGCCGGATCCGAACAATATGCCGATGGACAGGGCGATGACGATCTCCATCAGCCGTGCTCCTTGCGGCTATCAGCCCGCTCGCCCGCCGGCGTCCGGTGACTGCGTATGGATTGATGGGCGAGAGCGACCAGGATCAGCAGCGTCGAGCCGACCACCACCATGAACACCCCGAGGTCGAACAGCAGAGCACTGGGGAAATGCACTTCGCCGAACAGCGGCAGGTCCACATGCGCGGTATGGGTGGTCAGGAACGGGTACCCGAACCACCAGGCACCGATTCCGACCAGCCCCGCCAGCGTGAGTCCGTAGGCGAGCCACCGGTTCGGCGCGAGACGCAGATGCGATTCGACCCAAGTGGTGCCGGCCAGCATGTATTGCAGAATGAAGCCGACCGCAAAGATCAGGCCGGCGACGAAGCCGCCTCCCGGAAGATTGTGTCCGCGCATGAACAGGTAAGCCGTGACCAGGCCCATGAACGGCAGCAGGAAACGCAGGTAGACGCCCGGCACCATGAGATAGCCGCTGAGAGCCTGCTCGGCCGGTGATTGCCGCGCCGCAGGATCGACATCGTTCGCCCGCTGCTCTGGAAGGGCGATGCTTTCGGGCGCGGGGCGGAACCGGCGCAGCAGGGCGTAAACGGTGAGCGCGACGACCGCCAGCACGGTCACTTCGCCGAAAGTGTCGAAGCTGCGGAAGTCCACCAGCAGCACGTTGACCACGTTGGTGCCGCCGCCCCCGGAAAGCGCGTTGAGCAGGAAGAAGTCGCTGATACCTTCCCCTTGGGGGTGGGTAAGCACGACGTAGGTCGCCATGGCGATGCCCGCTCCGGCGGCGATGGCGATCGCTGCATCACGTGTCCGCCACAGACGCGCCCCCAGGGTCAGCGGGATTCCCGCCTCCTGGGAACGCGGCGGCAGCCAGCGCAGCCCGAGCAGGATCAGCACCACCGTGACCGTTTCCACCATCAGCTGGGTGAGCGCCAGGTCAGGCGCCGACAGCCAGAGGAAAGTCATCGCCGTGACAATCCCGGTGCCACCGACCATCACCAGCGCCACCAGCCGGTTGGACTTGGCGGTCCACAGCGCACCGATGGCACAGACGCAGCCGATGACCCACATCGCCGCGAACAAACCGTCGAAACCGGCGGCGGAGGTCCCCGACATCATTCCGGCCGGCAAGCTGTCGCCCAGAAGCAGCAGCGGGAGCCCGACCAGCAGCGCCATCATTGCCATCAGCTGGGGCTGCAGACGCTTGGTGCCAAACAGGGACATCAGCAGCGACGCGCCCGTGTACAGGCGCAGCATGGCAGTCTCATAGGCCTGGGCGCCGCGAAAGCGGTGCAGGAGCGGCGCCCGGTCGCGCGATGCCAGCGAATAGTAGCGACGCAGCGCGGTGTAGAACACGATCCCGCCCGAGAGCGCGATGAAGCTCATGATCAGCGGCGGGTTGAAGCCGTGCCAGACGGCGAGATTGTAGTCCGGCGTGCGCTCACCGAGCACCGAAGTGGCGGCGATGTCGAGAATGGGACCGACGCTCAGCGAAGGGGCGACGCCCACCGCCAGGCAGATCAGCACCAGGCATTCGACCGGGAAACGCATCCAGCGCGGCGCTTCGTGCGGCTCCTTCGGCAGGTCCGTCACCGGCCCGCGGAAAAACACGCTGATGAAGCGCAGCGAATAGGTCACGCTGAAAATCCCCATCGCCACGGCGGCGAGCGGCAGCCACCAGTCCTTATCGCCACCGGCAAGCAGCGTCTGGGCGAAGAACAGCTCCTTGGACAGGAAACCGTTGAGCAGCGGCACGCCCGCCATCGCCGCCGCGGCCACGATCGCCAGCGTGCCAGTGATCGGCATGTGGCGATAGAGTCCCTTCAGCACCCGCATGTCGCGGGTACCGGTCTCGTGATCGATGATGCCGGCGGCCATGAACAGCGATGCCTTGAACGTCGCGTGATTGAGGGTGTGGAAAATCGCCGCGACAACCGCGAGCGGCGTCGCCATGCCCAGCAGCAGCGTGATCAGTCCCAGGTGACTGATCGTGGAATAGGCCAGCAGTCCTTTGAGGTCATGCTGAAAAATGGCGACGAACGAGCCCACGAGCATGGTACAGACCCCTGCTCCGCCGATGATCCAGGTCCATTCGCTGGTGCCGGAGAGCACCGGGGAAAGGCGCATCAGCAGAAACACTCCCGCTTTCACCATGGTCGCCGAATGCAGATAGGCAGATACCGGCGTCGGCGCCTCCATCGCATGCGGCAGCCAGAAGTGGAAGGGGAACTGCGCGCTCTTGGTCAGCGCCCCGATGGCGATCAGGATCAGGACCGGCAGATACCAGTCGTGCGCTCGGATCAGATCGCCCGCCGCCAGCACCTCATCGATGTCATAGCTGCCGACGATGCGCCCGAGCAGCAGCACGCCGACCAGCAGGCACAGCCCTCCTCCCGCGGTGACGGTGAAGGCCATGCGCGCGCCACGCCGGGCGTCGGCATGGTGGTGCCAGTAGCCGATGAGCAGAAACGAAACGATGCTGGTCAGCTCCCAGAAGACGACGAGCTGAACCAGATTGCCGGACAGGACGATGCCGAGCATCGACCCCATGAACGCCAGCAGAAAGGAGAAGAAGCGCGGCACCGGGTCCGCTGGCGACATGTAGTACCGGGCATAGAGAGTGATCAGCGCGCCGATACCGTTGACCAGCATGGCGAACAACCAGGCCAAGCCGTCCATGCGCAGCGAGAATTCGAGGCCATACATCGGCAACCATTCGAGCCGATAATGGACCACTTCCCCGTTGCCGACGTGCTGATACAGCCAGATCGAAACCAGCAATCCGCTGAATGCGATCAGCCCGGCGAGCCAGGCCTCACGATTACGGGCGGTCTGAGGCAGGAACGCGGCAATGACCGATCCTATGAACGGCAACAGGACGAGGCTCAGCAGCAGCATCGTCCCTCATCTGGCGCCGGCCCGGCGGCACTCTCCGTCTGCGAATCGAACATGCCCGTTGCGTTTCCCAAGGCGTGAATGAAGCCACCCTGCGGGCGACGCTCGATTATCTACGGAATTCGCATTAAATTACAATAGATTACACACCAAAAAAGCGATCACCCCGGGCGCGCCGCCACTTTTCCCCAGGTATCGCGCAGCGTCACGACGCGGTTATAGACCGGCTTGTCGAGCCCCGCCAGCAGCCCGTCCCGCACGAAATAGCCCTCGCGCTCGAACTGGAAACGCTCCCCGCCGCCAGCGCCGGCGAGCGCGGGCTCGAGCATGCAGCGGGTCAGCGTCCGCAACGAATCGGGGTTGATGAAGTCGGTGAACTCCTTCCCCTCCTCGCGCGCAGCGTCGGGGGTCGGATGCACGAACAGGCGATCGTAAAGGCGCACTTCGGCCTCGACGGCATGGCGGGCGGAAACCCAGTGGATCACGCCGCGGACCTTGCGCCCTTCCGGATCGGCCCCCAGCGTGGCCGGATCGTAGCTGCAGCGCAGACCGGTGATGCGATCGCCGTCACGCATCACCTCCTCGCAGCGGATCACGTAACCATAGCGCAGCCGCACCTCGCCGCCGGGCACCAGGCGCTTGAAGCCCTTGGGGGGATTCTCCATGAAGTCATTGGCATCGATCCACAGCTCGCGGCTGAACGGCAGCTTGCGCGCGCCCTGAGACGGATCCTGCGGATGGTTCTGGGCC
The DNA here is from genome assembly GCA_964581365.1 of uncultured Chromatiales bacterium. Taxonomy (GTDB): domain Bacteria; phylum Pseudomonadota; class Gammaproteobacteria; order SZUA-140; family SZUA-140; genus JAITWN01. Next base: position 29,697 of record CAZOOF010000016.1, on the reverse strand, counting down.
TCGAGCATTTCCTCCTGCCCATCCGGATAGTTCTCGATGACCACATACAGCGGATGCAGCACCGCCATCCGCCGTGGCGCGCTCGCATTGAGCTCATCACGGATGCAGCTCTCCAGCAACTCCATCTCGACCAGGTTCTCCGCTTTGCTGATGCCGATCCGGACGCAGAACTCACGGATCGACGCCGGCGTATAGCCGCGGCGGCGCAACCCCGCCAGCGTCGGCATGCGAGGATCGTTCCAGCCCTCCACGAAGCCCTCGTCCACCAGGCGCGTGAGGCGGCGCTTGCTCATCACCGTGTACTGCAGATTGAGGCGCGAGAACTCGATCTGCTGCGGATGGCAATCGACCGAAACATTGTCCAGCACCCAGTCATAGAGCGGACGGTGATCCTCGAATTCCAGCGTGCACAGCGAATGGGTCACCCCTTCGAGCGCATCGGAGATCGGATGCGTGTAGTCGTAGGTCGGATAGATGCACCAGCTCTCGCCGGTGCGATGATGCGAGACGCCGTGGCGGATCCGGTACAGCGCCGGATCGCGCAGGTTCATATTGGGTGAAGCCATGTCGATCCTGGCCCGCAACACGCGCGAGCCGTCGGGGAATTCCCCCGCCCGCATGCGCGCAAACAGATCCAGATTCTCCTCGACGCTGCGATCGCGCCACGGACTGTTGCGCCCGGGCTCGGTCAGCGTTCCGCGGTACTCCCTGATCTGCTCGGCGTTCAGATCGCAGACGTAGGCCTTCCCCTTGCGGATCAGCTCGCAGGCCAACTCGTACAGCTTTTCAAAATAGTCCGAGGCGAAGTAGAGATGCTCTCCCCAGTCGTACCCCAGCCAGCGCACGTCTTCCAGAATGGCATCGACGAACTCCTGGTCCTCCTTATGAGGATTGGTGTCATCGAAGCGCATGTGACAGCGCCCGCCGTAGTCCTCGGCGAGACCGAAATTGAGGCATATCGACTTGGCATGGCCAATGTGAAGGTAACCGTTGGGCTCCGGCGGAAACCGCGTCACCACCTGGCCATCGTTACGTCCGGCAGCCAGATCCTCCTCGACGATCTGGCGAATGAAATGCCGGGGCCGCTCCACCTCCGGTGAGGCCATATCCTTTCCCGTCATGCCGCATCTCCCGACTCGATCCAGCGAACCGCCCGATCGATGCGCTGCAGACTGGTCTCGCGGCCCAGCAGTTCCAGGGTCACATCGATGCCGGGGGAGGCGGCGCGCCCGCAAACTGCAACCCGCAGCGGCTGCGCGACCTTGCCGAGCTTGAGGCCGAGTTCTTCGGCCACTTCGGCGAGCGCCGCATGGATGCCCTCCGCCTCCCATGACGGCAGCTCGGCCAGCACCTCCCGTGCCCGGACCAGCGGCGCCAGCGCGTCGTCGACCAGGTGCTTGCGCGCGGCCGCAGGCTCGTAGTCATCGAAGTCGGTGTAGAAGAACGCGCTGATATCAGCCATCTCCTTCAGGGTCTTCGCGCGTTCGCGCTGCAGCTCGATGACACGCTCGATATCCGGCCCTTCGGACGGATCGATACCGAGCTGGCCGAGCTGCCAGCCGAGTGGTCCAACCAGCCGGTCCGCGGGACTTTCCTTGATGTAATGCTGGTTGAGCCACTGCAGCTTCGCGGGATTGAACACCGCGGCGGAGTTGTTCACGTTGGCGATGTCGAAAAGCTCGATCATCTCGCCGAGCGAGAAAATCTCCTGGTCGCCATGCGACCAGCCGAGCCGCACCAGATAGTTGAGCAGCGCCTCGGGCAGATAACCCTCGTCACGATAGGCGGTGACGCTCACCGCGCCGTGGCGCTTCGACAGCCGCTTGCCGTCCTCGCCGAGAATCATCGGCACATGGGCATAGACCGGAGGCTCTGCGCCCAGTGCACGCAGGATGTTGATCTGCCGCGGCGTATTGTTGAGATGGTCATCGCCGCGGATGACATGCGTGATGCGCATATCGTAATCGTCCACGACCACGGTGAAGTTGTAGGTCGGGCTGCCGTCGGATCGCGCGATGATCAGATCGTCCAGCTCGGCATTGGCGAAAACGACGCGACCGCGGACCAGATCCTCCACCACCACGGCGCCCTCGGCAGGATTGATGAAGCGGACGACCGGGTTGACGCCCTCCGGCGGCGGACCGGAGCGATGCCGACAAAGCCCGTCGTAACGCGGCTTCTCCTTGCGCGCCATCTGACCCGCGCGCAAATCCTCCAGCCGCTCCTTCGAGCAGTAGCAGTGATAGGCTTTGCCTTCGGTCAGCAGGCGATCGATCACCTCGCGGTAACGATCCATGCGCTCGCTCTGCGCAAACGGCCCCTCATCATAATCGAGGCCCAGCCAGGCCATGCCTTCGAGAATGGCGTTCACGGACTCGCGAGTGGAGCGCTCGAGATCGGTATCTTCGATACGCAGCACGAACGTCCCGCCATGCCGCCGGGCGTGCAGGTAGCTGAACAGCGCGGTGCGAGCGCCCCCAATATGGAGGTAGCCGGTGGGACTTGGAGCGAAACGGGTACGGATGGTCATGCGATGATCCGGGTTATGCAGAAACCCAGCATTCTAGCAGGACCGTCCGGGAATATGGACGCACTCACCATTTGACGGCCGGCCACGGACTTCGTAGAATCCCGTTCCCTCACGGGCGATTAGCTCAGTGGTAGAGCACTGCCTTCACACGGCAGGGGTCGCTGGTTCGAACCCAGCATCGCCCACCATTCCATTTCAAGCACTTAATCGCGCCGCGCCTCTCTGGCGATGTTCATGCAAGCGACCTGCGCCCGCAGCGCGGGCGACCTTATCACCGGTCGACCAGGTCGCCCCCGATTGCTCCTCTTCTTCGGGCAAGTGTCCGACTCCCGCGCATGATCGCTCTCCGCCACCCGGCTGCCGATCCGCGCGCACTCCGCCGTGAACGCGCGCCGCGGGCAAGCTTCACCGCGCCGGCAGATCGATCAGCACCGCCTCGGCCTGTGCCGCGGCGTCGAACGACAGCGTTTCCTCATCACTGATATAGGCGCCATCACCGGCAGCCAGCGCGACTCCATTCACGCTCATGCTGCCGCGAGCCAAGTGGAGGTACTGGACGCGTTCGGCGGCCACACGAAGACTCGCGCTTTCCCCGTCGAGCTTGATCCTGTAGATAAATGCATTCTGGCGGATCGACAGCGAGCCGCCGCGGCCATCGGGGGAAACCACCAGCGTGATGCCACTGAACGCGGAGAAGTCTTTCTGCGCGTAAGCGGGCTCGCCGCCGCTGCGCTCAGGCAGGATCCAGATCTGCAGGAACGCCACCGCTTCGCTCGCCGACCCGTTGTACTCGCTGTGCATCACGCCTTGCCCTGCACTCATCGTCTGTACTTCGCCGGCATTCAGACGCCCGCGTCCGCCGGCGTCGTCCCGGTGTTCGAGGCTGCCTTCCAGCACATAACTGATGATCTCCATATCGCGGTGGCCGTGAGCACCGAAGCCGGCGCCAGGGGCTACCCGGTCATCGTTGATGACCCGCAGCTCGGAGAATCCCATGAACTGCGGATCGTAGTAGTCAGCGAAGGAAAAGCTGTGGCGGCTGTCGAGCCAGTCCAGCTTCGTGCGGCCGCGGTCCGCGGATGGTCTCAAGCGAATCATGTCAGGAGCTCCCAAAGTTGGAACACATCGCTTCGCACGCCGCCGGCGACACGGGACGCGGGCGTCATACCCGGCCGCTGCGCTTCCTGTCCGGCGCCAGCGCCTCTCTGCCGTGCGGCCGATCGAAATCCTGCACCGGTCCGGCCGGCACGACGCCCGAGGGATTGATGGTCCGATGGCTGCGATAGTAGTGCTCCTTGATGTGCTTCATGTTCACGGTCGCCGCGACGCCCGGCCACTGATACAGGTCCCGCACATAGCCCGACAGATTCGTGTAGTCCGCGATGCGGCGGAGATTGCACTTGAAGTGTCCGTGATAGACGGCGTCGAAGCGCAGCAGCGTGGTGAACAGACGCCAGTCCGCCTCGGTCACCTGGTCACCGAATAGAAAGCGCCGGCCGGCGAGGCGTTGCTCGAGCTCGTCCAGCATGTCGAACAAGGGAAAGACCGCCTGCTCGTAGGCTTCCTGACTGGTGGCAAAGCCGGCCTTGTACACACCGTTGTTCACCCGATCGTAGATCTGCTCGTTCAGGCGGTCGATGTCCGCGCGCAATGCGACCGGATAATTGTCTCCCGGCAGCGCACCCACGCCGTCGAAAGCGGAGTTGAACATGCGGATGATTTCGGACGATTCGTTGTTGACGATTTCGTTGCGCTGCCGGTCCCAGAGCACGGGCACCGTCACGCGACCCGAGTAATGCGGATCCACTGCGCGGTACAGCTCGTACAGATAGCGCGCGCCCTGGACCGGATCGGCGACCACGCCCTCGTACGGATCGAAGGTCCAGCCATGCCCGGCCATCAGCGGATTGACCACCGACACGCCGATCATCGATTCGAGTCCTTTGAGCGCGCGGAAAATCAAGGTACGGTGCGCCCAGGGACAGGCCAGGGAAACGTACAGGTGATACCGTCCCGGCTCCGCGCGGTATCCGCCCTCACCGCTCGGTCCGGGGCTGCCGTCGGCAGTCACCCAGTGGCGGAACTGCGATTCGCTGCGCACGAAATGCCCGTGGGTCGATTCCGTGTCATACCATTCGTCATGCCAGCGGCCGTCGACGAGAAGTCCCATGATGCGTCACCTCTGGAAAAGAAGGGCGGGTCAGGCTCACTGTGCGAATGCGCGACAGTGAACCCGGACCCGAACAACAGACAAGCTTCGGACCGGCATCCGGCCTCAGGAGCCGGCCGCGACTGCCCGCGTCGGCACGGCGCCGCCCGCCGCCAGCCTGCGATCAACCGACAGGGCGCCGCCACCGCTGAATACCAGCGCGACGGTGATGGCCAGCAGGGCCAGGCCGAATTCGTAGCCGCCGTTGCTCATGAACAGGCCGTTGCCTATGTGCACCGTGAAGATCGCCACCAGCATGGTCACGGCCAGCACGGCGGCGACCGGGCGCACCAGGAGGCCGGCCAGCAGCGCCAGACCGCCGAAGAACTCGGCGCTGCCCGCCAGCAAGGCCATCAGATAGCCGGGCTCCAGGCCGATGGACGTCATCCATTGACCGGTTCCCTCCAGACCGTGCCCGCCGAAGCTGCCGAACAATTTCTGGGCGCCGTGGGCGGTGAAGATGATGCCCGCCGGGATGCGCAAGGCCAGGGCCGCGACGCCAGCATCGGTGGCGCTCAAACGGCGGATCAGGGTATCTGACATGGTATTTCTCCTTAATGTTCAAATTTGTTGTTGACGGTTATCACTATAATATTGATGACTTCTGATTAATAACGGATAATCTAGAACCTACAATTCAGAATTACTGATCATTGAACCCGATCACACTGGACGCACTGCGCACCCTGGATGCAATCGACCGCCGCCACAGTTTCGCTGCGGCGGCGGAAGCGCTGTTTCGCGTGCCTTCGGCGGTGTCCTATACGGTGAGCAAGCTGGAACAGGATCTCGGCGTGGCGCTGTTCGATCGCAGCCGTCGCAAGGCGGAGCTGACCCCCGCAGGCCGTCTGATCCTGGAGGAAGGACGCAAGATCCTCAGGGCCGCCGACGAACTCGCCGCACTGGCGCGCCAGACGGCCGAGGGCTGGGAAACGGAACTGCGGATCTGCATCGACAGCGTGCTCGATCCCGCGCCGGTCTACGCGCTGATCGAAGACTTCCATCGGGTGCGACCGCGCATCGAAATCCGACTCATGGAAGAGGTAATGGGGGGCAGCTGGGATGCGCTCAACGACGATCGCTGCGATCTGGTGATCGGCGCCGAGGGCGCGCCGCCCGGCCCGGGATTCGCCATCCATGCACTGGGCGAGGTACCGTTCGACTTCGCGGTGGCGGCGAACCATCCCCTCACGCGTCTGTCACAGCCCCTGGCCGCCAGCGACATCCAGCACTATCCCACGGTGGTGGTCGCCGACAGCTCCCGCCATCTGCCGGTACGCTCGGCAGGGCTGCTGGACGGCCGCAGCCGCATCCTGGTGCCTTCCATCGAACGCAAGATCGAAGTCCAGTGCCAAGGGCTGGGGGTCGGCTATCTGCCGCGCCACCGTATCCGCCGTCAGCTCGACGAGGGGTTGCTGCGCGTGCTGACGCTGGACGTCCCGCGACCGCCGGTGACAATCTCGGCGGCATGGCGCCGCAACCGGATGGGTAACGGTCTCCAGTGGTTCGTCGCGCGCCTGCGGGCAGCGCGCTTCGATCCAGAACTGGGGCTCACCACGACACCCCCGCACGACGGGGATTCACGGGAGGGATGAAGGGGAAGCGGGATCACGCGAGTGCGATACCCGCCCCACCCGCCCATCTCTCACTGCAGCCCCATGCGCTCCAGCTCGATCGAGTCGCAACGATAGAGTTCGGGTGAGATGCTGTCCATTGAGCGCAGCACACCCGCGCGTTTGAACTCGGCGATGATGCGGCTGACGCTCTCCGGGGTCACCCCGAGGATCGCGGCCATCTCGTCACAGGTGAGCAATCTGACCCTGCCCGAGGCCTGCTGACCCTCGATGCGGGAGAGGAAGTTGATCAGGCGCGCCACCCGCGAGCGCACCGAACCGGTGGAAAAATCGGAAATCCACAAATCGGCCTCGAGCAGATGCTCATGCCACTTGTGCATGAGGTGGGTGTACTTGCTTGGATCGTCCTTGTGCATGATCCGCAGCATGTTCGCTGGCAGGCGGTAGACCTCGACGTCATCGATCGCCACGGCCGTATGCTCGTACGGTCGCCGCAGCAATCCCTCGAGTCCGAGCCAGATCCCTTCACCGTACAGCCGGACGATGCGACCGCGGCCGTTGGGAAGATAATTGATCAGCTTTACCAGACCCTTTTTGATCTCGTAAACGGTATCCGCGCTCTCGCCTTCTCGATAAATGATCTCACGAGGGGAAAAACGGCTGCGCTTGGCGCCGTGCAGAAAAGTCGCGGATGGCTCGGTCACGCCGATGCCGATGGATCCCGCCACCGGCTGCTCTCCAATCGCGCCGCGAACCCCGCCGCCGTAACCAAGCTCGGCGGCCTCTCTCTTTCTGTTGGGCATATGACGTCTCCTGAGGTCTTTGTGCCGGGACCGACGCCACGGCATGGAATTCAATAGCGCAGCTGCGCCGTTTCAGCAGGAGCCGAACGCTCCGGCGCGGCCGCGAGCATCAGATCGCGGAGCGCGTCGAGAGAACCCTCATCGTGATCATGGAACATCAGACCGACACCGTGTTCGGCGTGGCGGATCACCACTGCCCGGAATACGGCGCCGTCAGGGAAGGCGAGTTCGGCGAGATCGTTGGGATACAGATCCTGGCTCCCGGCATCGATGAAAACGCCACCGAGTCCGAGATCCCGCACCCGATACCGGCCGAGCAGCTTGCCGCGAGACCAGACCAGCACATCCATGTCCGCGCCCATGCGGCTGAAAATGCGGCGCTCGCCCTCGCCGTGGAGATTGTCCGCCATTGTCTCCCTTTGACGTGATCCGCCACCGACAAGGTGGCGGTCGTCGCCGATGAGGTATCGACGCGATACTGACAGGCCTAGAGCCTAGCGAGACTGACAGGCGGGCGGTATTCGATCGACTGCTTAGGGTGATACCCAATGACGCGAAACAACAACAGGCTCCGACGCCGACGATAGCGCCGGCGTCGCGCCAACAGTCAGACGATCTCGCAGGCTCGCGCCATATCGATGAGCTTGGGGAACGACTCTGCCTTCATCTTCTCCATGATGCGGCTGCGATGCACTTCGACCGTGCGATGACTGATGTTGAGCTTGAGGCCGATCTCCTTGTTCGACATGCCCGATGCGAGCAGCCCCATCACCTCCTTCTCGCGGGGCGTGAGGCGGCGCACGCGCTCCATCAGGCTCGAGCGGCGCTCGTCCTCGAGCAGCCGCTTGGCATCCTCGACAAGCGCGAGATTGACGCAACGCAGCAATTCCTCACCGCTGATCGGCTTCTTGAGGAAATCGACGGCGCCTGCCTTGATTGCCTGCACCGCCTCCGGCACGTCCGCCTCCCCGGTGAGGAATATGATGGGAAGCCTCATGCCCCGTTCCGCGAGCTTCGATTGCAGGGTGAGCCCATCCATGCCCGGCATGCTGACATCGAGGATCACGCATCCGAGACTCACCGGGTGATAGCCGTGCAGGAACTGGTCCGCGGATCGAAACGATTCCACGCGAAACTTTTCGGACTGAAGCAGAAGGGTGAGCGCTTCACAAACCATGGGATCGTCATCGACGAGAAATACCGTAGCCGGTTCGCTCATCGTCCTGACTCTGTTCTCGACCATTGCCATAGGGACTGTCCTCTCGTTCCTTGGATCTTCGAATCCGCTCCATTGCCGCAATCGGCAATGGAACGCCCCAACGGCGCGCCGTCAAACAACGGCGACCCAGTACCGAACCGGCGCCTGAGCAGCGTCAGGCCGCAATGGCACGCGGAAGCGTCAGCGCGCAGACCACGCAATCGCCGACCCGACGCACTTCGATCGGCGCATCGAGCGCGTGCGCGCAGTGACGGGCGACAGCGAGCGTCAATCCGTGCCAGGCTTCATCGGCCAGGCGCGAGTCTTGCAGCGCTTCGGCCAGCCGGGGCACTTCGGCCACAGCGCCATCGCTCCACACTTCTATCCGTACCCCGCCCCCCCTCCGGCGACAGCCGATGAATATCCGGCCGACGCCGTTTGCGATGACCATGAAGTGAGTGGTGAGCATGACCAGACAGCGGTGCAGCAAAACTGAATCGAAGATTGCGCTGACGCTGCTGGCGCCAAACCGCAGTCGGATTTGCCGTCGTGCCGCCTGTTCGGACAGCGCCTCGTCGAGCCCCTTGAGCAGAGTATTCAACGCCACCGGGCGAGGCGAAGGCGAGAGCACACCGGAGTCGAGGCGGCATGCATCGAGAAATCCGTCGACCAGAGTGCGCGTGGTCCACAGGGCCGTATCCTGGCGGTCGACGAGTGAACGCAGGTCCGGATCGTCGGCGCGTCGACGGAGAATCTCGACCAGGATGGCGAGCGTCTGCAGCGGCTGCCGCATGTCATGCCCGGCCGCCCGAAAGAAAAGCGCCTTCGACCCTTCCAGCAACGATGTCTCCCTCTTATGCGAAGGCGACACGCTGAGCGAAACCCGCTCCCGGTCGCGGAAAATGCCGGTCTTTCCCGGGGTTCGAATTCAGATCCGGGCAACCGGTCTCTTTCGTAAGCAATTAAACATAGCAAGACCCGACCGCCTGTACCAGTATGAATGGGGGCTGTAGGTAGTCACACGTATGACCAGGCTATGGCCAGCCTGCTGAGGTATCACAACGCCGGACCCAAAGCGGACCGGGGGGCATTCGCGCCGCTGATCGTAAGTGCTCGCTCTGATGGCAGGCATTCCCGGGCTGACGATAATGATTTCACGGGAGAGCGCTTCAACTCCGATGCGAACGGCTGCGGCCGCTGCCTCTGGCAGGTGGCAAGGATCCGTATTCCCCGCAGTTTCCGGGAGTGATGCGCAGGACCTTCTTCGCCGCGGATGCGGCTCACGGAATGAGGATGTCATGGGAAGACGATTGGACGATCGAATCATCGGCGCACGTGAACTACATCGCTATGCGCGCCTCGAGCCGGACCAGGATGTCATCAACTGGGTTGCCGGCCTGGATATGCGCAGCCGTTTTCTTCCGACACGGCCGTCACGCTCCATCAATCGCAGGCATGCGGCCATGCGACCGCAACTCTGGGCGGGTTCGCAGAACGACAGGGCCGCGGAACGCCGCATGGAACATCGGGTCGGGAAACGCTACCGCGCTTTTCGGCTGATACGGCTGCGGCATGAGGATACGCACGATACGGCCGCGCTGCTTTACAATATCAGCCGCAATGGCATGTTCGCCCTGACGCGGCATCCGGACGTCGGCCCCAACCTTTGTGTCGACGTGGATCTGCCTGTTCGCGAGGGACCACCGATCCGACTGTCGACGCTGGTAGTGCATCGCTCGGAGCACGGACTGGGACTGATATTTCGGCATCTCGACCCGGTCGCTGCGGCGGCGGTGGAAGAGTTATGCACCACGCACCGCTGATCTGCAGTGGACGCTGGCTGGCAAAGCGCTTCTGGCGCCCATGCTGCTCACGCAGCCAGGGCGCTGGCGCAGAGGGCCGCCGGCCGCGGAATCCGGATTCGGGCTGCCGCCATCTGCGCATCCTGATCAGATCCGGCAAACCGTAACCGGGGTCCGGGGTTCGGGGTTCGGCGCTCCTGCGTGCATGGCGATTGTGCTAGGCTGGGTTCCTGGCCGAAGGACCATGCGAGCCCAGCGATGTGATGAACCCGGACTCACCGACCACCTCTTCCTCCGAAATCCCGGCGCGGCCCGCGCCGATACCCTGCTATGTCAGCGGCAAGGGGATGCACGCCACGTCGACGACATGGAATTTCAAGACGCTGGTGATCCAGGCGCTGGAGTCGAGCGGCATCGGGTATGACACCCGGTACCGCTACTATCAGCCGCGATTCCCGCACCTGTCGCCGGACCGGCTCGCCCGACTGATCTGCGATCCGATCGAATACTACGACACGGACTGGCCGGAATGGCGCCAGCAGCATGCGGAGGAGACCGACGAAATACGCCTGGTGACGCGCTTCATGCTGGAACGGGATGATCGCTTTCGCGACGAGGCACGGGTGGCAATCTATTGCTATGACGAGGCCGGTTTCGGTTCCGGCGTGAACAGCATGCGCTTTCTGCAAGCCGGCAAACCCATCCTTGGCTTCCTCAGCGATAGCGGTTCCGGATCGGCTCCGCTCAATCTGTCAAACGTGATGCAGCTGGAAATCGACCATCCCGAGCTGTTCACGCTCCTTCGCTACCGCGAAACCAGGGATATTCCCGCCATGGTAGTCGACTGGCTGCAGGAAGCTCAGGCTACCGACCCCCCGCTCGCCTGACCTCCACCCTCATCGTCGCGGTCGCATCGATGCAGCCGCTTGTGCCGCGCCAGATGCTCGACTGCATCCTCACGACGCGCGAATGGTCCCATCAGGCCTTCACGGGCCTGCACGTACCATCCATCCTCCTGCAGAAAAAAGCGGTTCAGGGCGCGTCGCCGCGCCCGGCCGGCCATCCGGTCGGTCATGGATCTCTCCGGGATTCCCAGCGATAGTCAGGGTAATGGCGTCACTCGGCGACGCCTGCCTCAGCATCCGTAGATATTGTCGGCACCCAGGAGAGAGAAATTCAGTTCGACGACCGTCGCGGCACCGCCGAGCTGCACCGTCTCGATGACCCGATGGCTCGCGCCATCGATCACGGCGAGGCAGTCTTCGCTCGGATTCGGCACGAAAATCAGTCGGGTAGCGTTACCCTCGGTGAGGAAGGCAAGCGGCCGCCGCCCGCAATCAGCCTTCCCGGTGACGATTTCGTCGACCAGGCGCAGCTTGGGGAAAGCGGTGGCGTCATAAACCAGAACCCGGTCGATAATCAGATTCTCACGCTGCACGCCCTTGCCAGTCGCGGCCGTGGTGACGTACAGACGGGTTCCTTCGGCGTTGAAGCGGTAGGTACTGGGATAGATATCCTTGAGTTCCGCGCTTTCGACCAGCTCTCCGCTGGTCACATCCAGCAGCTGCAGCCGACCGAGAACGTGCTCCGGATCGCGCTTGCGATCGGCTCCCTTGCCGACGATGAAACGTCCATCGGGCGACAGCAGCAGATTACTGCAGCCAGGGAATGGAATCCTGCTCTCGATGCGATCGGCGGCCGGATCGATGACGGCGATCGTGCCATAGCCGTTATTCAACCCATAGATGCGCCGCGTGACCGGAGAATAGACCTGCCCGTGCGGGAAGGCATTGTTCGGTGCGCAGAGCACGCCATCCTTTTCTCTCTCGGGTTCGCACAGATTGATGACGCCGACGACTTCGAGATGGTCGCTGGTCGAGGAATCGTTGGACACCACTGACACGGTGCCATCGAGCAGATTGCTGACATAGACGCGCGGCGCCGAATCTCCCGGGAAAGTGGGAACGTGATGACCGCGTCCGACGCAGATGGTCTTCAGCACCTGCGGCAAGGCATCGCCGGCATCGGCTTCGACCACCGTCATGGACGCGCCTGCGTCGCCGCAGCAGACCGGATCGTTACCGGTTTCTTCGTCGCCGTCGTTGGTATACCAGAATCGTCTCGTGCCGGGCTCCGGATAGGCGTAGAACGCCAGGGCATCGCGCGGCAGTGTCGGGGCGGCGCTCACAGAGCGGGCGACACGATCCAGCAGCAGGACCTGACGCTCGGAGGTGATGCCGAGATAGGCCGGCGCCGGCCCGCTGCCCGGCTCGGCGTCCGGAATCGCATACACCCGGGTGCTTCCAGCAGAGTGCTCCACGATGCGGACCGCCCCGCCTTCCTTGTACTGCAAGTGACAGGCGAGTATCCAGTTATCGGGCACGTTACGCATCACAGCCACCTCCGGAAAAGATCAAAAACGGCGCGCCAGCAGTATAACGGGTTCAGCGAATCTTGTACCGCTCGCGGACAGCCTGCTCCTCGGCAGCAACCCGCTCGCGATCGAGGACGATGATATGTCCGTTGTCCAGCTCGACAACGTGAAACCGCCCTGAAACTGCGGCGAAAGCCGCCGGAACGTCGCCAAGCCGATCTATCACCCGGTCATTCACCCGCAAAACCCGGGTGTTCTCCTGCGCGCTGTCATAGCCCTTGTTCAGATCGGCCTCAAAGATGGTCGAAACGATCACCAGCTCGTGCGGCAGATCGCGCTCCTCACCGCGCATTACCCCGATGTATTTGCGGATATTGAAAGGAACATCCTTTTCCAGATAGCCCGGATCCACGGCCCGGAAAAGCAGCCCGCCGAGCACGAACCACGGGGGCGGATCATCGTACTGCGGCTGCGCCGGGACGACGTGATAGTCGCGCTCGGTGAGGCGCGCGGCGACTTCCATGGTCACACCGTCGCGCAACACGGTGAACCGGACCGTATCACCGATCTGGCGCATCGAGATCTCATAGGCAAGTCCGATCCGGCTGTTGCCCCGGAACGGGATACGGCCGTCATTGAAGATCTGCTTGCCTTCGATCGCCATCAGCACATCGTTGGGCAGCAGATTGCCGGCGGCGCTCTCGGTAGCGATCTTCGCCACGCGGACCCCGCTTTGCGCCGGACTCATGCCCAGGTACTCACGGATCGTCGGATTCTCCAGAGTCTGTGCCTGGACACCAAGATACGGAATGCCATCCACCGAACCATCTTCGATGTCGAGCAGGAACTGGCGTATCACCGGCACCGGGATGAAATAGCCGATCGAGCCGGAGAAACGCTGCGTCGCCATGCCCAGGCATTCGCCAGTCCGGTCGGAAAACACCGGCCCGCCGGAGTTGCCCGGGTTGATCGCCGCATCGGTCTGCACCAGCAGGTTGAACTGGCGGCTGTGCGCATACGGCATCACATCGATGCGTGATACTACGCCTTCAGTGAATGACACCTGACGCCCACCGACTGAATAGCCGATGGTCACGACCTTCTCCCGCTGTTCGGGCAGCCCTCCGAAAGCGATGGGGCGCATGCCGGACGGCAGCGTGTCGGCATCGGCGGGGCGCACCAGCGCCAGGTCCACCTGATGATTGACCGCGACGCGCTCCACACGGATCCGATCCGCGAGACCGGGAACCTCCATCTGGATAAATGTCGCATCCATCACGCAATGCGCATTGGTGAGGATGCCCTGCTCGACCAGAAAGCCGCTGCAGGTACGCCGATCCGTAGGCTCCTTGCTCCAGGGCTGACGCACGCTCCAGGGCTGATGAGTCACATAGAGCTTCACGACCGAGCTGGCGAGTCCGGCAAGATCGACTCCGCGGTCTGCTGCCAGGACCGGCATGGCGCTGGTCGCCAGTAGCACCGCCAGCATTCTCACCAGCGCCCGCCGAACCCGCCCGAACCCGCTCACGGCACCGACCGGGAAAAGCGCAGCGATGAAAATGGCAAGTGGAAAGCGGAGGGGAAGCGAACCATCACGGTGAACTCTGCTGCGCAGCTTCATCTACTCGTTCCTCTCCTCGGCGCGGTGCCGGGCGCGAATGAAGGCGGAATGGGGCACGTGCAGCAACTCGGCGATCTTTCTCACCAGATGCTCCTCGTGGTGATCCTTGCACGAGTCGGAATAGGCAACCCGCCACAGCAGCTCCACGATGTGGATCTTGCGCTCCATCGGGTACGCCTTGTCGATCAGATGCGTGAACTGGAACAGGGACGAAGCGTTCTTCACCTCGAGCTCGGCCAGCCGCACCAGTTCGGCAGTTTCGTCGGCATCGAGAGCGAATACCTCCTGCAGCGCGGCGTCTACCGCGCGGCGCTCATCCTCGGTCACCTGCCGATCGGCCCGGGTCATTTCGATGAGCAGCGCTGCCGTGGCGAGACGCGTCCGCTGCTCCGGGTCGAGTCCGGAGCCATCCGACTCCGCCAGATGGGAACGGAAGAAATCCCTGATCGCCCGGATCATCGCTCAATCGAGTCCGAGCCGTGTCCACAGGGATGGACTGCCGGTCTGACGCTCGATAGCCTCCAGACGCGCGCGGTGCGCTGCGCTCTCCTCCTCGTCTGCGCGCAGCACCGGCAGCCGCGGACGCGCAGCCGGAAGCCGGCGCACGGCTGTAACCTGCCCCGGCGCGGCGCCGTCACGCTCCAGCAGCAGATTGCTCTGCCCGCCGGTCATCGCGAGATACACGTCGGCCAGTATCTCCGCGTCCAGCAGTGCTCCGTGCAGGGTACGCTGCGAATTGTCTATGTCGTAGCGGCGACACAGGGCATCGAGGGAATTCTTCTGTCCCGGATGCAGGTTGCGCGCCATGGTGAGCGTATCGATGACCGCGTTGCCATTTTCGAACCGCGCGGGAGTCCTGCCGAGGAGACTCAACTCATGGCGAAGAAAGGCGAGGTCGAAAGGCGCGTTATGGATGATCAGCTCGGCGTCACCGAGAAACGCGAGAAACTCGTCGACCACATCGCCGAACCGGGGCTTATCGCGCAGGAACTCCGCGGTGATCCCGTGAACCTCGACCGCACCCTCGTCGATGTCGCGATCCGGCTGCAGATATCGATGAAACCGATTGTCGGTAATGCGGCGGTTCAGAAGCTCGACGCAGCCAATTTCGATGATGCGATGACCCTGACTGGGCTCAAGACCCGTTGTTTCGGTATCGAGGACGATCTGACGCATAGGGAACGAAGATACTCGATTGGCGCGCGCCCGGACAAGGCGCGACGCGGGATAGATTCAGCTCTGCTGTTTGCGCGCGCCATCGATCAGCTCATCGATGGCGCGCACGGCGAGCCTGTCGACCAGCTCATTTTCTGGATGACCGTTGTGTCCCCTGACCCAGTGCCACTCGACCCGATGGCGCTGCGCGGCGGCATCGAGGCGCTGCCACAGATCCACATTCTTCACCGGCTGCTTCGATGCGGTCTTCCAGCCGCGCTTCTTCCAGTTCGGCAGCCATTCCGAGATCCCCTTCTTCACATACTCGGAGTCGGTGGTCAGGACCACGTCGCAGGATCGGGTCAGCGATTCGAGCGCGCGGATGGCCGCCATCAGCTCCATGCGATTATTGGTGGTCATGGGCTCAGCGCCATGCAGGGTGCGTTCGCTGCCTTTGTAGCGCAGCAGCGCAGCCCACCCACCGGGGCCAGGATTACCCCGGCAGGCGCCATCGGTATAGATTTCCACCCGGGATTCGGATAACGATCCGGACATGCGTTTCCCTTCAGGCCGTTGGTTTGATCGCACCAGCGCCGACCAGGCTGCGCCTGGGACGCCAGCGGGGTTTGATCGGTGTCAGAGTGACCACCCGCTTTCTGGCGACGATGATATAGGTTCCACCAAGGTACGGCCACCTGCGCGCGCCCAGCGGTTCCAGCCACTGCAGCCTGCGCATGAGGCCGGCATTGTGCATGGGCGGGCGAAAGAAGCAGGAGCGAACCAGAACGACATCGAAGCCGAGCAGCGCCAGCCAGTCACGGATGCGGGAGCTCCCGCGAAAACTCCCTGACCACGGCGGTGTGCGAGGCCGGCGCCAGGTGAACAGCCGTCTCACGCCCCATAGACTCCATGGATTGAAGCCAAGGACGACCAGATGGCCTTCAGGGACCAGCACCCGCTCGGCCTCGCGCAGGACATCGTGCGCCGAAGGCTCGAAATCCAGCGTATGGGGCAAAAGCACCACATCGACCGAGTCATTGCGCAAGGGCAGCAGGCAGGTCCGCGCGCGCATCAACGCAACCCGGTCCTCGTCGCCCGCCTCGATCTCGGCTAGGGCATCGCAGATGAGCACCTGCCGCCGGATCAGGCTGGCGCCGAGCAGATACTCCCTGCACGGCACACCGAGCTGCACCAGATAGTAGCCGAACAGATCGGGCAGCACCGCGTCCAGCGCCTCGCGCTCGGCGGCGAGCAGCGCCTGGCCCAGAGTGGAGGCATACCAGGCACGCAGCCCGTCCTCCGCGGCCTGAGGCGGCATAGGGTCGACGCTTGCGGTATGCTGGTCTTTCCTGGCCATATCGCATCACATTCCAGTCCCGGACCGGTTGATCCGCACATGTTGAAAGTCATCCCGATACCGGCGTTGCGCGACAATTATATCTGGTTGCTGTCGCTGGGGACGCACAGCGCCCGTGTGGCGATCGTCGATCCCGGCGAAGCCGCCCCGGTGGAAGCGGCACTGGAGCGGCTCGCGCTGCAGCCGGCAGCGATCCTGGTCACCCATCATCACCTCGATCATACCGGCGGCATCACCCGGCTCCAGCGCCGCTACCCGCTGCCCGTATACGGGCCGGCCGGCGCGAGCACCGCCATCGACCATCCGGCCGCCGGAGGCGAGACGGTATGCCTGGACGATCTCGAGCTCAGGGTGATGTCGGTTCCTGGTCACACCCTGGAACATGTGGCCTATTATGCCCCGGGCCTGCTGCTGTGCGGCGACACGCTGTTCGGTGCGGGCTGCGGGAGGATTTTCGAAGGCACACCGGCACAGATGTACGAATCACTGATGCAGATCGCCGCGCTGCCGCAGGATACCCGGGTCTACTGCAGCCACGAATACACCGCCGCGAATCTGGCTTTCGCTGCAGCGGTCGAGCCGGACAATGAAGACATACGGTTACGTACCGAACGGGTGGCGCAGCTTCGCGCCTCCGATCTGCCGAGCCTGCCCTCGACCATCGGCGAGGAGTTGCGCACCAATCCTTTCCTGCGCTGCCGGGAACCCCAGGTGAGGGCTGCGGCGCAGCGGCGCGCAGGGGCCGATACCGACAGCGAACTCGAGGTATTCACCGTCCTGCGGCGCTGGAAGGACATGTTCTAGCCAGCGGCCCGCAGCCCTGAGCCCGCGGACGCGACACCTCAATACGATTCATCTCTCCTCTCGAAGGCGTGTCGCTCATCCTTTTCCACCCGCGCCGGCACAATAACTGCGCGTCCGCGCCGTTTCGTGCTCAGGGTTCCCGGAAGACGGTCGATTTATTGCTATACTCGGCAGCTCGTTCTCTTCGCAAACCTGGATCTGCGGCATGCTCCACCAACTCCGGCGACTGACCGCTCTCGGTTTCTGCGCGGCAGCCCTGTGCGGCTGCGCCGTCGGACCGATGCTCTCATCCTCCGAGGAGACCTCAGTCGAGGTGGCCGCGCCGGGGACAGATGCCCCGCTGCTGCTCTTTCCGGCCTACGGTGAGGAACCCGTTTCGCTCCCGTGGATGCGCTATCGCCTGGCGCTGTTCCTCCCGGATCCGGAGCACAACACGCTGGAGGCGGACTCGCTACCGCTTCCAGGCATCGTCCGCGCCCGGGACGCCGAACCCGAACCGGCGGACGCGATCCCCGATCTGTGGGACCGGATACGCGCAGGCTATGCCTTCCCCGACGAGAGCAGCGCGCGTATCGACACCGAGCTCAACTGGTACGCGACTCATCCCGCGTATCTGTCCCGCACGCTGGAGCGGGGACATCCCTATCTGCATCTCATCGTCGAAGCCCTGGAAGAACGCGGCATGCCGCTGGAGATCGCGTTCCTGCCCATCGTCGAGAGCGCGTTCCAACCCTTCGCTTACTCCCACGGCCGGGCTGCCGGGCTGTGGCAGTTCGTGCCGGGTACGGCTGCGCGCTACGGCCTGAAGCATACCTGGTGGTACGATGGACGACGCGACGTGGTCGCATCTACCCGGGCCGCGCTGGATTATCTGCAGTATCTTCATACCCTGTTCAATGGCGACTGGATGCTGGCTCTCGCCGCCTACAACTCCGGCGAGGGTACGGTCCAGCGCGCCGTGCGCAGTAACCGCTCACAGGGCCGCGCCACCGACTTCTGGTCCCTGAAGCTCCCGCGCGAAACCCGCGCTTATGTACCCAAGCTGCTGGCCCTGGCGCGGATTTTCGCCGATCCCTCAGCATATGGCGTCAGTCTGCCGGAGATGCCGGATGAACCCGCAGTTCTTCGCGTCGCCACGGAATCACAGATCGATCTGGCGAAAGCCGCTGAACTGGCGGACATCTCCCTGGACGAGCTCTATCGCCTGAACCCGGCGTTCAATCGCTGGGCTACCGACCCCGACGGACCGCACGAACTCCTGCTGCCGGTGAGCGCCGCAGACCGCTTCGTCACCGCGCTCGCCAGCCTGGACAAGTCGCAGCGGGTCAGCTGGACCCGGCATCAGATCCGCCGGGGTGAAACACTGGGCGAGATCGCGCAGAAATATCGGACCACGGTCGCCGTCCTGCGCGATGTCAACGGCATTTCCGGCCACATGATCCGTGAAGGACAGAATCTGATCGTGCCAGTGGCGATGCAGGATCGCACCGCCTATAGGCTGAGCGCGGACGAGCGTCAGCGCGCCGTGCAGTCGGCCGGCGCCACCGAAAGCCGCGCGGTACATGTAGTACGCAAGGGAGACACCCTGTGGAATATCGCGCGCGATCATGGGGTCGGCGTACGCCAGCTGGCGCAGTGGAACGCCATGGCGCCGGGTGATCCGCTGCGTCCCGGACAGCGCCTGGTCATCCGCAAGAGCACCCAGACGGCCACCGTCGCCGGCCCGGCTCAGCGGCATCCCCTGAGCGCCGAAGCCACCCAGCGCATCAGCTATGTGGTACGCAAGGGCGATTCGCTGTCGCGGATATCCCAGCGCTTCAATGTCAGACTCTCCGAGCTGCTGCGCTGGAACTCTCTCGACCGCGACGCCTATCTCCAGCCAGGCCAGCGCCTGACCCTGTACGTCGACGTTACCCGCCAGATCGCGAATCTCTAGTTCAGCGCCCTCTCCCGCCTCCAGGTGACGGGTTCTACGTCCAGGCGGGCCCCCTTTCGAGCTCCGTCCGGGTGATACCACCCTCACCAGCCTCCTGCTGCCGTACCGGCTGTGGTTTTTGGTCGCACATGCCGATAACTGCAGAACGCGGACGCTGCACGCGACCAGGTTTAGTGAGCATGGACAACGATAACGTCATTCCAATGAGCAGCCGGACGATCGATCTTCCGGCATCGCCTTTTCGCGCCACCTCCGCCGAGGGCGAACTCATGCACGCTCCGGTGGTGGCAACCCTGATGCAGGGCAAGACCATCGCCGGGCGGCTCATCGGAGTGGACGGCCCGCGCGCTATCATCAGTCTCGAAACGCGCAATAAACGGCGGGTGTATGTCCGCTTCACGGAGCTGCGCTACCTGAACTTCATCGCCCGCAACCCGGTAAACCGCGGGCGCCACCCCCTGCAGAAGGGGCACGCATCCGACATCCTGATGCCGCGCCACGCACAGGAATTCCGCATCACCTTCACTGACCAGAAGGTGCTCACCGGAAGGACTCGCAGCTCTTTCGTCGACCGGATCGGCCTGCACCTGTTCCAACTCGTCGACAGCTCTCATGTCAGCCGCCTGTTCATCCCGGCGCAGTCGGTGGCGCGTTACTACATCGGCGAACGCCGGGATCTGCTGGCGCCGGAGGCGCCGCCACAGCCATCCGAGAAGGTGAACCCGCAGCGGCGCAAGGCGGACCGCAGCCCGGAAGGCAGCGCTCCGGGCGACACGCATTCCCTGCGAGCGGCTCTCGCGCGCCGCGACCAGACCGGAGGCGATTCGCTGATCGCGCCCAAGCGCATCGGCGAGATGCTGGTGGAAGACGGCATCATCACCCGCGACCAGCTCGACACCGCGCTGGAGATACAGCGTCGCGGCAAGGCCGACGGAGAACGGATCGGCGAGATTCTGGTCTCCAGCGGCGCGGCTTCGGCCGAACAGATCTACACCGCGCTCGCTCACAAATTCGGCATGCCCTTCGTACTGCTGCGGAATTTCTTCATCGAGATCGACTGCCTGAATCTCGTGCCAGTGGATGTGGCGCGCCGCTACACGCTGATTCCACTCCTGGTGCACCAGGACCGTCTCATCATCGCGATGGACGATCCGGCGAATACCGAGCCGATGACATTGCTGCGCTTCATGACGCAGTACCGTATCGAGCCGGTCATCGCCACCCGCGGCGATATCGAATGGGCGATTTCAAAGTACTACGGTGACACGCGCAAAAGGAAACGACCCTCGGCGCGAAGCGCAAGCCGCGAAGAACGCAATCGCAGGACGATGGAAAAAGCGGTCGCCACTTTCATCGCCAACACGATCAGCGATGCCGTGTCGCGAAACGCCGCAGACATCCACTTCCTGGCGCAAGGCGAGCGGGCCGAGCTGACATTCCGCATCGACGGCGCCGTCGTGCACATACGCCGCTTCAGTCGCATCATCATGCCCGCCATTTTTGCGCGCCTGCGGGCGATGGCGCGGCTTGCGCCTCCTGACGAGGACCGTCCTGGACAGACTCGCGTGCTCGCCGGCAATGAGGTAATCGACGCCCGCATCACTGTGAATGAATACAATGACGGCGCGGGCGAAGCGAAAATCGCCCTGATTCGCAGCGGCGCCCGTATCGAGAGCCTGGACGACACCGGTCTTTCGCCGGAAGATCTCGGTCTGCTGCGCGAGGGTCTGGGCCGGCGTGGTTGGCTGCTGGTAATCGCCGGACCGGCGGACTCGCATCGCGCACGTACGATGTATGCCGCCTTGCGCGAACTCAAGGATGCAGGCAGGAGCATTGCCACTGCGGAGTGGCCAGTATCCTACTATCTGAGCGGCGCCGATCAGATACACCCGGGCGGTGACATCGACGCGTTCCCGCTGCAGGCCATCGATGAGCTGCGCGGCAGCGGCATCAACGGACTGCTGCTGGGGGATCTCCGCACCGGGCCGGTGATCGACGCAGGGATAGACCTGGCATTGCACGGCATCTCTGTGGTCGCCAGGCTCGAGGCCGTCACCGCAGCCGATGCGCTCGCCAGCCTGGTCGAGCACGCTGCCGATCGGAGCGATCTCGGCACCGTGCTATCGGGCATCCTGGTGCAGCACCAGGTGAGTGTCAACTGCCGCTACTGCCTGGCAGAAGAACAGGTCCAGCCTGAGATGCGCGCCGCCCTCGCCATTGGCGAAGATGAAGTGTTCTATCACGGCGCCGGCTGCGACGAGTGCCGGCATACGGGTTTCAACGGCGCTCAGCCGGTATTCGAATTCCTGCCCAATTCGCTCGAGCTCGCCGCACTCATCTCGAGCGAAGCACCGCGCTCGCAGATCGCGCAGTGGACGAGCAATAACACTGGCAGCAGCGTTCTCGACAACGCGCTGCGACTGGCCCGCCTGAGACGAATCCCCTTCGCCGAAGTAGTCCGCCTTCAGCACACCCTTACGGCTGACTCGTAATCAGCTCTCACACGAAGTGGCAGCGCGCCCAGCGGTCCGCACCAACGGGTGCTTCGGCGGGCGCCTGCGCGCGGCACAGTTCGGTCGCGTTTGGACAGCGGGTATGGAAATGGCAACCCGCCGGAGGATCCATCGGCGAGGGCAGCTCGCCGGAGACGTTCGTCGCGACAACTGCCGCCGATCGATCGAGCCGCGGCACGGCGGAGATCAGCATGCGGGTATAGGGATGGCGCGGATCATGGAGAACCTCCATCGCCGGGCCGTACTCGACGATGCGGCCGAGATACATGACAGCGATCTCGTCGGCGAGGCTGGCAACGATGGGCAGGTTGTGGGTGATGAACAGATAGGACAGACCGCGCTCATCCTGCAGCTCCTGCAACAGATTCAGAATCTGCGCCTGCACCGGCAGATCCAGCGCACTGGTCGGCTCGTCACAAATGATGAGCCGGGGTTCGACCGCCAGTGCCCGGGCGATGCAGATACGCTGGCGCTGGCCGCCGGAAAACTCATGCGGATAGCGTCTGGCGGCGTCGGCAGGCAGACCCACGGCCGCCAGCAGTTCGGCCACGCGTCCGGCCCGCCGTGACGGCCGCGGCTCCAGCCCCAGCGTGATCATACCTTCAGCAACGATATCGCCGACGCGCATGCGCGGATTCATCGAAGCATAGCCATCCTGGAACACGAACTGCAGGTCACGGCGCCTGCGGCGCAGCGCTTCCTCGTCGAGGCTGGCCAGATCTTCACCGGCGAACAGGATACGCCCGGCGCTGGGATGCACCAGCCGCATGACCGCCTTTCCGACCGTCGTTTTGCCGCATCCGGATTCGCCCACCAGCGCGAGCGTTCGCCCCGTACGCAACGTCAGTGATACGCCATCCACCGCGCGCACGCGTCCCGCCGTCCGGCGCAGCCATCCAGACTTCACCGCATACTCGACCGACAGATCCCGAAGTTCGAGCACTGGTTCGCCGGCCGACTGCCCCGGCCTCGACACCGGCGCTGCCGCCCCCTGTTGAGCGCTGGCGGCGCCGGCCATGGCGTCCTGCAGACGCTGGTGATGCTGGGCCGCATGCAGGTGGCAGCGCACCTGTCCACCGCCCTCCACCATGATCGGCTCCGGCTCGATCGCACAGGCGCTCCAGGAATGCAGGCAACGGGGAGAGAACCGGCATCCGGCGACAGCGCCGGGCTGCGGGGCGCTTCCCGGTATCGTCATCAGCGGTTGACGGCGTCGTCCCTCACCCGGCAGAGATTCGAGCAGCCTGCGACTGTAGGGATGCAGTGGTCCGGCAAAGAAGCGTTCGCGGCTCGATTGCTCGACGATGCGCCCGGCATACATCACGGCAATGCGATCCGCCGTTTCGGCCACCACGCCGAGGTCATGAGTAATGAGCAGCACCGACATGTCACGCTCACGCTGCAATCGCTTCAGCAGCGACAGCACCTGGGCCTGTATCGTGACGTCGAGGGCCGTGGTCGGTTCGTCGGCGATAAGCAGCGAGGGCTCGCCGGCGAGCGCGATCGCGATCATCACGCGCTGCTTCATGCCGCCGGAAAGCCGATGAGGATATTCCGAGTAACGACGGCGGGCATCGGCGATGCCGACTGCATCGAGCAGCTCGACCGCGATCCGCCGCGCGGCCGGTTTCGAAACCTTCCTATGCCAGCGCACCGCTTCGGCGACCTGCTCGCCGGCGCTCATCACCGGATTGAGCGAGGTCATCGGCTCCTGAAAAATCATCGCCATCCGCCCGCCCCGCACCCGGCGCATGGCTGACTCGTCCAGACCCAGGAGGTCCTCGTCATCCATCACCGCGCTTCCGGCGACGATGCGCGCCGCCGCCGGCACCAGCCGCATGAGCGACAGCGAAGTCATCGACTTGCCGCAACCGGATTCGCCAACCAGAGCGAACGTTTCGCCCCGGCGAATCTCGAACGAGACGTCATCCACCAGAGGAACGTCCTCGGCGCCATGGCGCAGACAGGTGGACAGGCCGTCGACCCTCAGTAGAACTTCAGTCATTATCCGCCTTGAGACCCATCGGGCGCGGCCTTTGCGCGCAGTAAACCTGTGCTATATTACAGGCTCCAAAGGCTCCAAGCACTCGACAGGGACAAGAAAACATGGGATTTCTGCAGGGTAAACGCGCGCTCATCGTCGGCGTCGCCAGCAATCGTTCGATCGCGTGGGGTATCGCCAATGCGATGCGCCGTGAAGGCGCCGAGCTGGCTTTCACCTATCAGAACGACAAGCTGCGGTCCCGTGTCGAAGGCTTCGCGGCCGATCTCGGCTCTGACATCGTCCTGCCCTGTGATGTCGGCGACGATGCACAGATCGCCGAGGTCTTCGCCCAGCTCGGCTCGCGCTGGGATTACATCGACACCATCGTGCACTCGGTCGCCTTCGCGCCGCGCGAAGAGCTGGAAGGCGGTTATGTCGACAGCGTCACCCGCGACGGATTCCGCATCGCGCACGACATCAGCTCCTACAGCTTCGCGGCGCTGGCCAAGGGCGGACGCGAACTCATGCGGGGACGAAACGCTTCCCTGCTCACCGTTTCCTATCTCGGCGCCGTGCGCGCGATCCCCAATTACAATGTGATGGGCCTGGCCAAGGCCAGCCTCGAGGCCAACGTGCGTTACATGGCGCACGACCTCGGCCCGGAAGGCATCCGCGTCAACGCCGTCTCGGCGGGTCCGATCAAGACCCTGGCCGCCGCGGGCATCAGCAATTTCCGCAGTTTCCTCGAGTACTCCGAACGGAATTCTCCGCTGCGCCGCAACGTGACCATCGATGAAGTCGGCAACGCTGCCGCCTTCCTGTGCTCCGATCTGGCCAGCGGCATCACCGGCGAAATACTTTACGTGGATTCCGGCTACAACATTCAGGGTATGGGCGTCATCTGACGCCTTCGGGGCGCGAGCGCCGGAGCGCCCCTCTCTCCCCGGCAATGACCGGCATGTCCCATCGAGCCGCGACCATCCTTCTGGCATTCATCGTTGCCGGCGTCATCCTCGGCATTCTGTCCGGATGGTACTTCGGACCGGCCATGGTGCATGTCGAGTGGATCGGCAAGCTCTTCCTCGATGCGCTCAAGATGCTCATTGTGCCGCTGGTCGTCGCGGCGCTGATCAGCGGCATCGCAGCCTTCGGCGATGTCCGTCGTCTTGGCCGCATCGGCGGCCTGACCGTCAGTTACTTCATGATCACGACGGCGATCGCGGTGCTCATCGGACTGGTCATGGCCAATCTCATTCAGCCCGGCGCCGGTCTGGATTACACGCCGTCCGACGGCGAGCTCTCCCGCCTGATCGAGGGCCGGGCGGATATCGGCGTTACGGACATCCTGCTGTCACTGGTGAGCCCCAACCTGATCGCATCAGCGGCCGAGATGGAGCTGGTGCCGCTGATCGTGTTCTCCATCGTTTTCGGCGCCGCACTGACCACACTCGGCGACGCCGGCCGGCCCGTGATCGATTTCTTTTCCGGGTTCAACGACGCCATGATGAAGCTGGTCATCTGGCTGATGTACCTCGCCCCTATCGGCATCTTCGCGCTCGTCGCTTCCCGCCTCGGCAAGGCCGGAGGCGGCGACGCTCTGCTCACCCAGCTGGCCGCGGTGGGCTGGCACGTCCTGACCGTCCTCGGCGGACTGTTCGTGCATCTGCTGGTGCTGATCGCCATCCTGGTATTCGTCGCCGGGCGCGGTCTCGATTACCTGCTCAATCTGATGCGCGCTCTGTTGACAGCATTCGGCACGGCGAGCTCTTCGGCGACTATTCCGCTGACCATGGAGTGCGTGCGCGAATGCAAGGTGGACGAACGCGTGGTGCGCTTCACCATTCCGCTGGGCGCCACCGTAAACATGAACGGCACCGCGCTCTACGAAGCCGCCGCCGCGATGTTCATCGCCCAGGCGTATGGCATCGATCTCGATCTGCAGCAGCAGATCCTCGTGTTCCTTACGGCGACGCTGGCTGCCATCGCAGCGGCGGGTATCCCGGAGGCGGGCCTGGTAACCATGGTGATCGTGCTCAATGCGGTGGGACTGCCTCTGGAAGGAATCGGTCTGCTGCTCGCCGTGGACTGGTTTCTCGATCGTTTTCGGACCGCCATCAATGTATGGGGCGATGCCGTCGGCGCTGCCGTAGTGGACCGCTGGGTGCGCGGACGTGAGGATTCCCGCTAGCACGCGGGTACGGTGCATCGCTTCCGTAAGCTGCCGGCACATTTCACGCCGGCTGCTTACGGAAGCGGTTAGATGAGCGATCGCGAGGACATACCGACAGGGACGCGGCGATCAGGAGAGACGGACCCGAACGGAGTCTCCGGGCGCGCCTGAACGCGCGCTAGAGCCGATCCTGATGCACTTTGACATCGCTGCGGTCTCGCAGCGATTCGATCACGCCCTGGATGGCAAGCTGACCACGGAGATTGTTGACTGCATCGCGGTGCGCCGCGCGCTCTCCGGCTGGAACCGCATCGGGATCGCCGTCAGTCACCTCGAACAGGGCGATCACAGCGTGATCGCCGCTCGGCAACGCCACGTCATCGATCTCCGGCGCATCACCGCTCGGACGCGCGATGGCAAACAGCGCGTCCAGGATCTCCGGATCGAGTTCCGCATCGTCGCGGCCCGTGGTGCGGGACGCATGCCATTGCGCACCATACTCGCGCGCCAGCGCTTCGAGGGAGGCTCCCTCCCGCACGCGGCGCATCAGATCCTCGGCATCGCGCTGAGCCAGTTCGGCGATCGCGTCACGGCGCAAGGCCGCTTCGACGCGGTCCCGCACCTCTGCCAGCGGCAGGTAGCTGGCAGGCAGACGATCAGCAACACGCAACACTACGGTACGGTCATCGGCGAGTTCGATCAGCGGGCTGTTGTGTCCGGCCTCGAGCACATCCGGAGAGAACGCCGCCTCGCGGAACGCCGGATCCATTGCGATCCCGCTACCCTGCCGCTCGCTGAACGGTCCTGCCTCCCTGGTTTCCAGTCCCAGATTCTCTGCCGCAACCTCCAGCGTATCGGAATACTCGAAGGTCAGGTCGGCAAGCCGGTCCGTGAGATCGAAGAACAGCGCTTCGGCGCGTCCCTTGCGGTACTCATCCTCGAGCAGCGGACGCACCTCCTCGAAGGAGCGCACCGAACCCGGACGCACTGCGTCGAGCCGAATCAGATGGTAACCGAAAGGCGTGCGCACCGGCCCGCTCACGTCGCCGGGGTTCATGGCAAACACCATGTCTTCGAAGGGGCCGACCATGGCGCCGCGACCGAAAAAGCCCAGGTCGCCGCCGCTGCGCGCGGACCCGGTATCGTCGGAGTGCTTGCGGGCCATTTCCTCGAATGACGCGCCGGCCTCGATGGCGGCATGGATTTCTTCCGCTTCTGCCAGGGCGGCCTGCTCTGCCGCCTCGTCGGCGGACGGCGGCAGCTGAATCAGAATGTGATGGGCGCGTCGCTCTTCACCCACGGTGAAATCGGCCTTGCGCTCCTCGTACAGACTCCGCAGAGCCTCATCCTCGACCGTGACCGAAGCCGCGGTATCCGCCATCGACAGCTCGAGGTATTGCACGCTCACGCGCTCGGGCACCGCGTACTGCTCGCGATTCTGCTGGTAGTAGCTTTCGATCCGGGCGTCGTCGATCTCGACACGGGACTCGTAGTCGGCTGCGGGCAGGACCAGATAGGCGAAGCGGCGGCGCTGTTCGACCATGCCAAGCAGCGCATCGACTTCAGTCGAGGTAACGAACTCGGTGTCGGTGATGCCACCGAGGTACTGCTCTATCATCAGGTCACGGCGCATGTCCGCCTCGAACCGGGCGGCGCTGAGACCGGCCGATGCGAGGACACGCTGATAGAGCTCACGATCGAAGCGGCCATCGCGCTGGAACTCGCTGAAAGACTGGATGCGGGCACCGACCACGGCATCGGGCACGCGGAAACCTGCCTCCAGCGCCGCCCGGCTCAGCACTTCGCTGTTGACGATGCGGTCGAGCACCTGCCGCTTGAGATTCTCGTCGGCACTGGCGAACCGCCCGCGGGTAGCGAGTTCACGCTGGTACTGGTTCTGGTATTCGCCGAGCAGAACCTCGCGATCACCGATCCGGGCCACGGTGACGTCCCGGCCAGTATCCAGATATTCATTCACTCCCCAGAGGGCGAATGGAATGATGATGATGATTACGATGATCCAGGCGACTACGCCCTTGGCGTTATCACGGATGAACTTGAGCATGGCGGCTGGTATTCCCGGAAAACAGGCCTGCGGGCGGGCGATCGGCCGAAAGATCGTCGGGCGCAGGCGCACCCGATTTCGTGCAGATGCCGGGTCAAGGGCATCATAGACTACTTGCGTAATGGCGGAGTGGACGGGACTCGAACCCGCGACCCCCGGCGTGACAGGCCGGTATTCTAACCAGCTGAACTACCACTCCTGAACTCGACTTGGTGGGTGCTGAGGGGATCGAACCCCCGACATTCGCCTTGTAAGGGCGACGCTCTCCCAGCTGAGCTAAGCACCCGCGAAACGACCGATGATACGATATTCCGCGGCACCGCGCCAGCGAGGCACTTTATACCAATGGGTCCGTAACGGTGTCAACAGCGAAGCAGGAGCGAGCGACTGTTAATCACCCGCTCCTGCCCTATACGGATCGCCGCTCAGTGCGGCCGGACAGGACTGCCCTTGCGTGATTTCTGCGGCTTCTTGGGAGGAACCAGCTCCGCCGCCGCGGCTTCCTGTTCCTTGGCGCTGTCCATGCGCGGCTGCGGCATGTGCTGCAGGGCCACCTCAAGCACCTGATCGACCCACTTCACCGGGCGAATATCCAGACTCTGCTTGATATTCTTCGGGATCTCCGCAAGGTCACGCCGGTTCTCTTCCGGGATCAGCACGGTCCTGATACCGCCCCGGTGCGCAGCGAGCAGCTTTTCCTTCAGACCGCCGATCGGCAGAACTTCTCCGCGCAGGGTGATCTCGCCGGTCATCGCCACACTGGCCCTCACCGGGATCGACGTCAACGCCGATACCAGCGCGGTGCACATACCGATGCCCGCACTGGGACCATCCTTGGGAATGGCGCCCTCGGGCACGTGAATATGCACATCCTGCTTCTGGTAGAAGTCGGAATCGAGGCCGAGCATGGCGGCACGACTGCGCACCACGGTCATTGCCGCCTGCACGGATTCCTGCATCACATTCCCGAGCTGACCAGTGATGGTCAGCTTGCCTTTGCCCGGCATCACCGCCGCCTCGATGGTGAGCAGTTCACCCCCGACTTCGGTCCACGCCAGGCCGGTAACCTGACCGACATGGTCCTGGGATTCAGCGAGACCAAAGCGATAGCGCTTCACTCCGAGGTACTTCTGCAGGGTGCGGGAAGTGACCGTAACCGTCCTGTCGACCGGCTTGAGCTGCACCTGCTTCACCACCTTGCGGCAGATCTTGGAAATCTCGCGTTCGAGGTTGCGTACGCCCGCCTCCCGCGTGTAGTAGCGGATTATGTCGCGCAGCACGCCGTCGCTGATCGAGACCTCGTCCTCCTTCAGGCCGTTCGCCGCGATCTGCTTGGGCAGCAGATAGCGCCGGGCGATGTTGACCTTCTCGTCCTCGGTGTAGCCGGAGAGCCGGATGACCTCCATGCGATCGAGCAGCGGCGCCGGAATGTTCATGCTGTTGGCCGTGCATACGAACATGACATCCGACAGATCGTAGTCGACTTCCAGATAGTGGTCGTTGAAGGCGTTGTTCTGCTCGGGGTCGAGCACTTCGAGCAGCGCCGCAGCCGGATCCCCACGGAAGTCCATCGCCATCTTGTCGATCTCGTCGAGCAGGAAC
>CAZOOF010000015.1:0-39294 GCA_964581365.1 uncultured Chromatiales bacterium | reverse complement strand
GTTCAAATCCAGCCCCCGCTACCAAAATTTATATGTATTCAAGGGGTTGCGGAAACGCAACCCCTTTATTTTTGTCCGCGACACCAAACTGCATCAGTTTTATTCCAGAAATTTCTCCGTTTGACGTAACACCTGTTTGAATCGCTGGTAGCTTTCGCGGCCGATGAGTGGCTCTGGGATGCTGCTCCACCGCGATTCATTGCCGCGCGGACCTGGGCTTGGTTCATTAACGACAAGGTAGATCTCACGATGTTCAGAATTGCCGCTCCTCTGGTGCTCGCCACGCTCGTCTCGGCCCAGGCTGTCGCTGATCCTCGGCCGTGGATGAAGCAGAGCGATCCGAATTCCCTCGGCCTCTTCATTGGCATGACCGACGATTGCCCGATGACTCTCGAAGAGCTGAAGTCGCTGGCGGAGGGTGAGTTTCTGCGTGCCCGGATCAAGCAGACCGAAAGCCTCGCATTCAACCTGACCGCGAACATCGCCTGCATGACGACCGAAAACCATGGTGGCGAGACGACCGGATATGCCGTCTCCTACGAGGTTCGCTATGGAACCCAGATGCCCAGCGGCGGCAATGTACTGTACGAGATTCCCGATTATGGTGTGCTGCTGATCGGTGGTCCGGACGAAAAGAAGTTCTACCTCGACCACATCAGGGACAGCATTGCCGACGCGCTGACTGATTATCTGAAGGCTAATTTTCAGTAATCGGTTTCCGCGGCGCGGAGCTTATCCCTTCTCTGGAGTGGCTGTCGCATCCGCGACAGCCAAATCCTCTTCCACTTGCTCTGTTGGACATCGATTCGTGCGCAGTTGATGGGGTGGATGATACTCAGGAATGACGGGATCGCTTGCTAAACTAGTAGAGTCAACCAAGAGATCAGTCACATCAACTTCGCCAAGGTCACCAACGCCCTCTCCAGATTCGCATCCCAAACCCGCGCACAAGACAGTCGAATGAAGTTCTTGTATTTCCCGCTCGCCGAGAAGATCGTGCCGGGAGCGACGCTCACTCCCTGACTCAAGGCACGTTGCGCCAGATCGAAGCTGTCCACGTGCTTCGGCAGTTCCACCCACAGCACGAAGCCGCCCGCGGGCTGGGATATGCGTGTGCCTTCCGGGAAGTAGTTCATGATGGCGTCGCTCATGCGCGCGACGGCGCTGGCGTAGCGGCCGCGCACCTCGCGCAGGTAGCGATCGTAGCGGCCGCTTTCCAGCAGCTCGGCTACGGCCAGCTGCGGCGCGGTGGGGCTGGCGACGCTGGTGACGTATTTCAGATATTCGATGCGCTCGCGGCGGCGTTCGTCGGCGGCGATCCAGCCGATTCTCAGGCCCGGCGACAGGGTCTTGGAGTATGAACCGCAGTAGAGGATGTCCGCTTCCGGCATGAGTCCCTTGCAGGTGGTGGGCCGCCGGTTGGAGAAGCCGAGATCGCCGTAGACATCATCCTCGATCAGCGGGATTCCGCGTTGCGTGAGGAGCTCGACCAGCGCGCGCTTCCGCTCATCCGTCATGCAGTAGCCGAGCGGATTGCTGAAGTTGGGCACCACCGCGCAGGCTTTCACCGGCCAGCGATCGAGCGCGAAGGCCAGTGCGTCGAGCGATATACCGGTACGAGGATCGGTAGGGATCTCGAGCGCCTCGAGTTCGAGAGACTCGAGTACCTGCAACAGGCCGTAGAACGTAGGTGATTCGACCGCGACCACATCGCCCGGCTTCGTGACTGCGCGCAGGGCGAGGGTCAGTGCTTCCTGGCAGCCGGTGGTTATGACGATCTCGTCCGCCGGGATGCTGCCTCCCGTCTGGCTCATGCGGCGCGCGATCTGGCGCCGGAGCTCGGGAGCGCCGGGCGGCGTCATGTAGCCTGCGGTGCGGCTGCGTTCGCTGCGCGCAACGTGGGCGAGTGCGCGGGCCACGGCGTGCGTTGGCAGGTAGGTCGAATCGGGCACGGCCGCGCCGAGCTGCACGATCCCGGGATCGCTGGCGGCCTTGATGAGCGCCATCGCCATCGCCTGACCGGTCACCGGTCGCGGCGGGGCAGTGACCGGTGAGGCCGCGCCTTTGATGGTTTGGATGGCCTGGCGCGCCCGCACGTAGAACCCCGAACGGGAACGGGCCTCGATGTAGCCCGCATCCTCGAGCTTGCGGTAGGCGGCGACCACGGTCGATACGCTGACTCCGCGCTGCTCCGCGTAGTCGCGGACCCCGGGAAGGCGGTCTCCGGCGCGCTGGACGCCGCTCGCGATCTGGCCGGCGAGTTCCTCGGCGATCCTCTGGTAGAGCGTATCCATGGGCTCCTCCCCGGAGCAGTACAGATGGGCGGTCGACTCACCGGTACAGAGGAGTGAGCTGCAGTTCTGTACCGATTCAATTCTCGGTATCTGGATCTGTATTGTTCTCCTTGTCCGGCCTAGACTGCAAGCCTCAGGTGATCATTTGGCGCGCCTGTGCATCGAGGAGAGCGGCAGCCTGTCGATTCGGCCGCCGCGCGCCCAGGGAGGGGCTCTTTTTCTATAGCAGCGAACTCAGGTGCTGGTAAGGAGGGAACTCGACCATGGCGGCCAGATCCCCCAAGAAATTCGCCCTCGGCTGGATCGATGCCTGGAACGCCCATGACCTGGATGCGGTCCTGGCGCACTTTCGCGACGATTTCGAATTCTCATCCCCCCTCATATCCGACTTTGCAGGCGAGCCTTCCGGCCCGCTGCTCGGCATGGATGCGGTGCGGGCCTAGATGTTCATGGAAGGACTGAAGCCCTGGCTCGGCCTGCTTGCGGCGATCCTCACCTGCGTCGCCTTCCTGCCTTACATCGTTTCCATCCTGCGTGGCCAGACGCGGCCGCATGTCTTCTCCTGGGTCATCTGGAGCATCAATACCAGCGTGGCGTTTCTCGCCATGCTGCACGCAGGGGGAGGAGCGGGCGCTGTCGTGATCGGCTTCTCCGCCGGCGTGACGCTGTTCATCACGATTCTCGCGTGGATCCATCGCGCGGATGTGGAAGTCACCATTTCCGACCGGCTGTTCTTCATCGCCGCGCTCGCCGCCATGCCACTGTGGCACTGGATGGAAGATCCCTTCTGGGCGATCTGGTTGATCACGCTGATCGAGCTTCTCGGCTTCGGGCCAACCCTGCGCAAGACCTGGTCGCAGCCATATTCCGAATCGATGACGTTCTACGTGGTGATGATGCTGCGTAATGTCCTGGTCATCGCCGCGATGGACCACATCACGCTGACCACTTCACTTTTTCCGGGAGCGATGGCGATGGTCTGCATGGGGCTGATCGCAATCATGGTCTGGCGCAGGCCGCTGGCCACCTCGTCCGCATCTTTCCGCTGAGGGGGGCATGACGTCGGCGGAAGTCCTGTGGGCTCTGGCGCTTTACAGCATGGTCATGACCTTCACGCCGGGACCGAACAATCTGCTGCTCTTATCGTCGGGGCTGAGCTTCGGCCTGTCACGGACCGCCCGGCACATGACCGGCATCATGACCGGGGTGATGCTGCAGATCTGTCTGGTGGGAGCGGGACTCGGCGTGCTGTTCGCCCGCTTCCCGGAGCTGCAGACCGTGCTCAAGTTTGTCGGTACGATCTACATGCTGTGGCTGGCCTGGCGACTCTGGAACGCGGGTGGGATCAAAGCCGCCGACACGGCGCGGCCTATCGGCTTCTTCGAAGCCATGGTGTTCCAGTTCGTCAATCCGAAGACCTGGGTGATGGCGACTACCGTCGTCGCGGCTTTCGTGCCAGCCGGCGACGGCTATGCCGAGCGGTTGGTGCTCGCCGGGCTGGTATTCAACGTCGCAGCGTTTCCCGGCATCAGCATGTGGGCGGCGAGCGGTGCCTGGCTGCGTTCGCTGGTGCACGATGGGGCGTCACGGCAGCGCCTGAATCGCATCATGGCGGCATTGTCGGCGCTGACCGCCATGCTGTTCTGGGTGTGAGGAGGAAAAAGCGATGTACGAGATGAGCTTTCTGCGCCTGATGACGGACCACGCTCGCTGGATGAACCGGAAGCTGTACGAGGTCTGCGCCGGCATTCCGGATGAGGAGCGCAGGCGTGACCTCGGCGCCTTCTTTCCTTCCATCCATGGCACGCTCAATCATCTGCTGCTGGTCGATCGCCTCTGGCTAGGCCGCATTACGGCCAAGGAATTCAGGGTCTGCTCGCTCGACCAGGAACTGTGCGCGGACTTCGATGAACTGCGGCGCGAACGCGAACTGACGGATGGCGAGATTGCTGGTCTGGTCTCCGGGCTGGAGCCGTCCCGTCTGTCGGAGCCGGTGAGCTACGTCTCCTTCCTCAAGAGAACTGAAGTGTCACTGCCGCTGGGGGTTGTCCTTACCCATTTCTTCCATCACCAGACTCATCATCGCGGGCAGATCACCACGCTCATCTCCCAGCTCGGCTACGAGTTCGGGGACACGGATCTGATCTATATGCCGGGGGCGCAGAAGGACTACTTCTAGCTCTTCCCGTCGTGGGACGGGAATTGCGAGACGCTGATGAACAAGGGAAGAACAGCAACGCACATTTCTCTCGAGAACGCCCTGAAGATGGGTCCACCGCCCGAGGGCAATCTTGCCGTTCCCGTCCTCAGCCATGGAACGATGAGCGCCGAGCTCTATTCGCCGATCGGAGCCGATCCCCAGCAGCCGCATGAGCGGGATGAGATCTATGTCGTGGCGCAGGGGGAGGGGGAGTTCTTCGATGGCGAGAAGCTGGTGAGAGTGGTGCCGGGCAGCTTCATCTTCGTTCCCGCTGGCGTGCCGCATCGCTTTCAGAACTTCAGCGAGGGGTTCTGTGTGTGGGTAGTTTTTTATGGTCCAATTGGGGGGGAGGCCAGCGTGTAGCAGGGTTCTCGGATTTGAGGTGTGTCGAGCGCCTTGATTGGAGTGCCAGATCCAATACCGATGTGAGCAATCGAGGCAGGCCGAAATATCACCTGTCACGCACTCTTTCGCATTCAGGTACATAATCTCCTCCATGCGGCATCTTTCCAAATCCCGTATCCTGGCCAACCTCCAGTGTCCCCGTAAGCTCTGGCTGCAGGTATACCGGCCGGAACTCGCTTCCGGGAACGGGGGTTCATCGCGGCTCGCTGCCGGGATTCAGCTGGGAGAGATCGCGCGGTCCCTGGAACCCGAAGGTGTCCTGATTGCAGCCGAGGATCTGACGCGGGCGCTGCGCGAGACCGCCGCACATCATGCGGGCGGGGTGCGCCTGCTCTTCGAAGCCACGTATCAGGCCGATGGAGTGCTCGTCCGCGCGGACCTGATGAAGCGGGAAGCGGGGGGTTGGCGCATGACTGAGGTCAAGTCGGCAGCCAGCGTGAAGGAGTATCACCTTGCGGATGCGGCAGTCCAGGCCTGGGTGATCCAGCGGGCGGGGATCCCGGTTTCCGCCGTCGAGATCGCTCATGTCGATACCGGCTTCATCTATCCCGGCGAGGGGCGATACCAGGGTCTGCTCAATCACGCGGACGTATCAGCGGAGGTATCGGGCCTCGAGCCGGTCGTGCCGGAATGGATAGACGCTGCGCGAGCGACACTCTTGGGTGACGATCCGGAGACCCCGCCGGGAGATCACTGTGGCGATCCGTTCGAGTGCCCGTATCTGGCGTTTTGTGCTCCCGAAGATCCTGACAACTTTCCGCCCGAGATTCTGCCGCGGAACAGGGGTCTGGCCGCGCGTCTGCGCGAAGAGGGGTTCAACGATCTGAGAGAGATTCCGCTCGAGCGCCTCGACAGGGAGCTTCACCGGCGCATCGTGGCGGTGACACGCTCGGGCCAGCCATGGCTGGAACCGGCTGTGAGCCTTAAACTCGCGGCCTTGCCAGCACCGTACTACTACATCGACTTCGAAACCATCCAGTTCGTGGTGCCGGTCTGGAAGGCTACGCGTCCCTATGAGCAGATTCCCTTCCAGTGGTCCTGTCATATCGAGGACGAGGCGGGCGGTATCGAGCATCGGGCATTTCTTGCCGACGGCAGCGGTGATCCGCGTCGCGCCTTCGCCTCGACGCTGATCGATGCGCTCGGAAGCAGCGGCACGATCTTCGTGTACAACGCAGCGTTCGAACGCGGCTGCATGCTGCGTCTGGCCGAGGTTTTTCCGGACCTGGCGCCGGCGCTGAGGGCGGCCACCGAGCGCATCGTCGACCTGCTGCCGATAGCCCGGGATCACTACTACCATCCCGAGATGCGAGGCTCCTGGTCGATCAAGGCGGTACTACCGACCATTGCTCCACATCTTTCCTATTCGGACCTAATGGTCGCAGACGGTGGCATGGCTCAGGAGGCATTTATGGAGATCTTGGGCGAAGATACCTCAGGGGAGCGCCGCACCCGGTTGCGGGAGGCCTTGCTCAAGTATTGCGAGAGGGATACCTGGGCCATGGTTGCTGTGATGCGGTACTTCCGGAGGGATGGTCTGGAGATGAGCGAGGACGTCTAAGGAGATCCGTGGCTCATCCGATGGAATAGTGGGTTAGAGCAGAGAACTACAAAAACAACTATGCGTTATTGGTGGGTAAACCAAAATCAGACGTTTGATCAGGAGTTTCGCGGGGGATTCCTTTGGTCTCCGAAGAGGAAGAACAACGGGGCGAGAAATCCTTTCTACGAGTTCATGCGCGAGGTATCTCCTGGAGATGTCATATCGTTATGACCAAGCGGCTGTTGCCAGTACAGAAAATAGTGGTGGCAATTATTGTGGAATAGTGTATTGTCTTTGCATTGCAGTACTTTTGGTTCTCGCGAGTTCGGAAGCCTTCCTGTTTTTTCACGGTTACTCCCGCAACGAATGTTTTCTGAATGACCTGCAATTCATCGCAATTCAACATTTAATGAGGTGTATACCGTGATGAACGGAACAGTGAAGTGGTTCAATGACTCCAAGGGCTTCGGATTTATCACCCCTGCGGATGGCAGCAAGGATGTGTTTGTGCATCATTCCGCCATTCAGGGCAACGGCTTCAAGTCGCTGGCCGAAGGCCAGGCAGTGACGTTCGATGTCGAGCAGGGTCCCAAGGGTCCTGCGGCTGCGAACGTGCGAGCCGCCTGAACCCTCTTTCCGGTATTTTCCGGAAGGATACGAGAACCCCGCCGCATGGCGGGGTTTTTGTTTCTGCCCAAGGCATGATTTGCCCTTGCCTCAATTCCGACGCCGCGCCCTGAGGCGCCGTCCTCCCTTCACCTTGTTTTCCGTGATCACCTGCCGGTCCTGACGCGCCGCAGGTTGCGAGCACCCGATCCACCGACTGTTTGTGACGTTGCCGCCTGTGGCCGCGAGCCATCGCTGTTGCGGCTTCGTACCTTGCCCTTGCAAGACTACAGAAGTCTCTCCCATCTGCCGACTAACCATTCGCACAGCGGACAACCGGAATGAGTGTTCCGGTGAGCTGAAGCAGAGTCCGTGGCGGCGTCGATTCACGCTGCTCGATGAGCTTGGTGACGCCCGTTCGATGGGGGACGACAGTGAACGACGATGCGCATGTGGTGAAGCAGCCGACAGGTTCCGCCGGTCTCCGGGGTTAGTGGGGCCATGGCGACTCTCATTCCTTCGATCGGTGCGGCGCGCTTCGATACACGCGGCGAGCTGCGTCTCGCCGAGCGTCTGAAGGATTTCCTCGAGGACAACGCCTGGGTCTGGCATAACCTGCCGGTCGGCCCGCTCGGGCGGCATCCGGATTTCGTGGTGCTCCATCCGCGACGTGGCATCGTGGTGCTGGAGGTCAAGGACTGGCGGCTGGATTCCATCAGCAAGGCGACGAAGATGTCCGTCGAGCTCCTCACTTCTCGTGGGCTGGTGACAGTGGCCAATCCGTTCGAACAGGCTCGAGCCTATATGTTCAACGTATTGGATACCTTGAAGCGGGACCCGCTGCTGCTCGCCGAGGATGGAGGCGGCAAGGGGCGGCCGGCTGTGGCAGCAGGTATCGGTGTGGTTTTCCCCAATATCACCCGCCGGCAGTTCGATCAGACCGATCTGCATCAGGTATTCCCGCCTGGGCGCTGCATCTTCCGCGATGAGATGTCGGAAGGCGCGGATCCGGAGGTGTTTCGCGAGCGTCTGTGGGCGCTGGCGCCGGCAAATGGCGGGAAGGCGCTGTCCATGCCGCAGATCGACCGGATCCGGGCGCTGCTGTTTCCGGAGATTCGCGTCAACCAGATCGCCATGTCGCTCGATCAGTCGCGGGGAGGTGACGGGCCGGCCGATGATCGCATCCTTGCAGTCATGGATATGCAACAGGAGCTGGTAGCGCGCAGCCTGGGCGGCGGCCACCGCATCGTGCGCGGCGTCGCCGGGTCGGGGAAGACGCTGATCCTCGCATTCCGTGCCGAGTTCATCGCTCGCGCCACGACCCGGCCGGTGCTGATCCTGTGCTATGGCAACGGGATCGCGAGCCGCCTCGAGAACGCCATGCAGGACCGGGGCGTCGAGGACCGTGTCAAGGTCTCTACCTTTCACTCATGGTGCTGGCGCATGCTGCGCAACTATGACCTGCCGGCGCCGAGTAGAGAAGAGATTCCGGATTATGAGGAGCGCCTGAAGGCAGGAGTCAAGGCTGTAATCGAGGGTGTCGAGAGAGGGCTGATCCCGGCCGGACAGTACGAGGCGGTGCTGATCGACGAGGCACATGATTTCGAGCCGGAGTGGCTGGCACTGGCGGCGAAGATGGTGAGTCCGGAGACGAAATCTCTGATGGTGGTCTATGACGACGCCCAGGCGATCTACAAGGGGAGGTCGCGCCCGGTATGGAAACAGCTCGGCATTCAGGCTTCGGGTCGCACCACGGTTCTGAAGCTGAATTATCGCAACACGGCTCCGATACTCAGGCTGGCGCGAAGGTTTGCGGCGGATGTCATCGGCAAACCCGGTGTGTGCGCTGGTGACGAGGACGCAATTCTGCTGCCGGAGGACGGGGGGCGAGATGGCGTCGAACCAGCAGTGCGCAAGTGCGTGAGCGAGGAAGCGGAAGCCCACGCAGCGGCGGAATGGCTGAGCGGGCGTCGCGCCGCCGGTTATCACTGGTCGCAGATGGCACTGCTTTATCCCACTCACCTCGTCGGTGAGAAGTTCGAAGGAATCCTGAAGCGGCACGGGGTTCCGGTGGATTTTGCCAAAAGGAACGGTAATCGGGTTCGTTCCGCGGTCGATGCGATCAAGTTGCTGTCCATGCACAACTCCAAGGGTCTGGAGTTTCCCGTTGTCGTCATCGGCGGCCTGGGCGCGCTGAAGTCGGGCGACATCGAGGACGACGTCCGGCTCGCCTATGTCGCCATCACTCGCGCAACCCATGAGGTCTTCCTGACCTGGTCCCGAATGACTCCGCTCGTGGAGCGGTTGGTGTGTTAGACCCGATCGGCGTTTATCGCCCCTGAAGGCCCGTACGACCCCAGTCTGAGCATGTCCGGGCGGCCTTTGCTATTCCTTCCGAAATTCATGTGATTGCCGGCGATTTCCGGTAGATGCCGGGGATGCGGGCGGAACGAGGTTCCTCGCGGGGCTGTGAAGACCGGTCCTGGAGGATTATCATCTAGCGAGCTCGTGCCCATTTTGAGAACTGCGGAGTCCTCGATGCTCACCCGACTCTTCTGTCTCCTGCTTGTGCTGTCGGTATTCCCCGCTCACGCCAACGAGCCCGGCGAGTTCGCCGAGGCCCGCGAGGTCTTCCTGCGCGCCGTGGATGGCGACCGGCGGGCGGTGCGCGATGCGACCCTTCGCTTCAGGACGTTGAGCACGGCTCATCCGCAGGAGGCGGTCTTCATTGCCTATCTCGGCGCCTGCACGACTCTCCAGGGCAGGGACGGGACAAACAATATCGAGCGGCGCCGCCTGACAGAGGAGGGGCTGCGCGAGATCGATCGGGCGCTGGCCCTGGCGGTAGCATCGGCGCAGGATGCGGAGAGCTACCTGGAAACGCTGCTGGTTGCGGCGAACTCGTATATTCACGTGCCGGCCTTCTTCAATCGTTATGAGGAAGGGCAGCGCGTGGTGCGGGAGATTCTCGCGCATCCCGAGTTCGAGCGCATGGCGGCTGCTTACCGGTCAGCCGCGTACATGGCCGCCGCGCTGGTGGCGCAGGGCGATCGTGATGAAGCCGGTTACCGCCGGTATCTGCGACTGAGCGTCGAGGCCGATCCCGAGGGCCGGGACGGCAGGCTCGCCAGCGGGTTGCTCACGGAAGGCTGAGGCCGGGGCGGGACGCGAGCGATCGCGCCCCGGCGCATCAGGCGAGTCCGGCCTTCCATCCGGCCGCTTCGGCCATCTCTCGAGCTCGCGCAGGAACGTCTCCCTGGATGAAGTGCTGGTGCAGGATCTGTACACCGAGCGCGTGGTTGATCAATGCGTCGAGCTGTACTTTGCGTGCGCGCGAGGTGCTTTCGGCCGCAGCCTCGGCCAGCATTCTCCCGACGGCGGCGCTGTCGAGGATGCCGGCGCGGCGGATGGAGTCGTCGGAGAGGTGGATCTCGGCGAGCGCCATCATCGATGACCATTTGGCCGGATCGGTGTGGGCCGGGGGCGCCATGAAGGCGAACTTTTCCCGTTCGTAGAGCGCTTTCGGTAGCAGGCCCTTCATCGCTTCCCGGAGCACGTGCTTTTCGCGCCGGCCGCGGATGCGGTGCATGGGCGGGATGTTCACCGCGCTTTCGGCGAGATGGTGATCGAGAAACGCCGGGCGTGCTTCCATCGAATTGGCCATGTCCACGCGATCGCCGCCCCAGGTCAGGATCTGTCCTTCGAGCATGGTCTTGATCCACACGTACTGAACCCGGTCGAGCGGGTGGCGCCCCTCGATCTTCGTGCGATCCAGGGCCTGAGCGATGGCGGCGCCCGGCTGATATCCGGCCAGTCGTTCCCGCAAGTCCGGCTGGAGCAGTTCGCGTGCCGTCGATGTGCACGCCAGCCAGGGTTGCAGGCAGCTCGGAGTGAAGCCGACGATGGCGCTGAGGGCGGGATCGTCCACTTCGTCTTCGGACAGCATAGCGCCGCGAAACAGGGCATTGCTTTCTCCCAGCATGGCTTCCCACTGCCGCCGTTCTTCCCGCGACAGCTGCGGCAGGCCATGCAGGAACAGGTCCTTGCGAAAGGACGGATAGCCGGCGAACAGTTCGTCCGAGCCTTCGCCGGTGAGTACGACCTTGTAGCCGGTATCGCGGACCCTCTCGCTCATCAGCAGCTTGGCGACCCCCAGCGTGTTGTAGATGGTGCGCTCGGTGTGCCACAGGGTGCGTTCGAAGTGCCCGTACAGGTCATCGGCCTTGAGGGTCAGGATGTCATGCTCGGCGCCGGTGGCGGCAGCCATCTCGCGGGCGATGGCGGTCTCATCGTAGGCATCGTCGTCGAAACCGATGGTGAACGCCCTGACCGGATCCTGGCGGATGGCGGCGGCAAGGCCGAGGATGGCGCAGCTGTCGATGCCGCCGGAAAGATAACAGCCCACCGGTACATCGGCCTCCAGGCGCAGAGAGACGGCTTCCACCAGCCGCTCGCGCACTGCCTCTACGCTCGCTGCTTCGTCGTGCTCGGCCTCATGCGCTTCGGCATGCGGGAATTCGAGGTCCCAGTAGCGCTTCTCCTCGATCTCCAGCGCATCGCCGCGCCTGCGCACGCGCAGGTAATGCCCGGGCCTGATCTGCTCTATGCCCTCGAAGGCGGTGGTGCCCGGTGCCATCACCTGGATCAGCTGGTGCAGCAGACCTTCTTCGCTGAACCGGCGCGGGACGCGGGGATTGGCGAAAAGAACCTTGAGTTCGGAGCCGAATACGACTGATTCGCCGGTATTTGCCCAGTACAGCGGCTTGATGCCGAAGCGGTCGCGGACGAGATAGAGCGTATCTTCCTCCCGGTCATACAGCGCGAAGGCGAACTCGCCGCGCAGTTCCTTCAGCATCCTTTCCAGGCCGAGGCGGGGGAACAGGTGCAGCACGAGTTCCGAATCGCTGCGGGTCTGGAAGCGCGCGCCGCGGCTGCTCAGGTCGGCGCGCAGGCGCTTGAAGTCATAGAACTCGCCGTTGTGGGCGAGAAGGCGCTTGCCGTCGGCGGATACGAACGGCTGGCGAGCGCGCTCCTGGTCGAGATCGATGATGCCCAGGCGCGCGTGGGAGAAGCCGACACCGCGGTCATCGAAAACCTCGACGCCGAAACCATCCGGACCGCGATGCTGCTGAATGGCGGCCATGTTGACCAGCATCTGGCGGTCGACCGGGCGCTGCCGGTCATGGTTGAAAATACCAGAAATTCCACACATGGAAGCTTGTCTCCAGAAGGGCTGGCGTGCCGCGTGAGCGGCGCGCGTTCAGATCACGTCGATGACGCGTTCGGTCCGGCGCGTGATGCAGGTGAGCAGGGCCTGGCGCAGAAATACTGCGCCTCTGGCCTGGGCGAAGTACCAGTTGTGAGGCGTCGGGTCGAGCGAGGTGTCCAGTTCTTCGCCCCGGGAGAGAGGGTGCAGGATGATGGCGCCGCTTTTCAGGGGCGAGCCCGCATGGAGGCGATAGCGTTCGCCCATCACTTCGCGCTGGTCCTTCACCCAGGCGATGGCGTTGATATATACGACGTCGAGCGCCGGCAGTTCGGCGTCGAGATCATCGGTCAGGCGCACCTTCAGCCCGTCCGCCTCGAGCGCCTCCCGCTGGCCGGCGGAGAATGCGGTCTCCGCCGGCTGGTCAGAGATTACTACCAGTTCCTCGATCACCTCGGAGAAGCGCGAGAGCAGCGTCAGCAGGCTGCGCACCGTACGCATGCGGCTCGGCACGCCGATGACGCCGATGCGGATCGGCTCGGCGTCATCGGCGAGCAGGCCGGGGCGCCACTTCAGGAGGGTGTAGAGATCGGTCAGAGCCTGGGTAGGATGCTCCATCGTGCCATTGCCGGCGTTGATGATGGGAATGCGAAGATGGCGGGCCATCTCGTATACCGCCTCGTCGCAGGAATCCCGCAGTACGACACAGTCGCCATAGTTGTTGAACATCTCAGCGACATCGCCGTAGGACTCGCCCTTGGCGATGCCGGTGGTGGACCGGTCGGCGATCGACATGATGTCGCCGCCCAGCCGGTGCCATGCGCTCTCGAAGGACAGCCGCGTGCGGGTGCTGGGCTCGTAGAAGGCGCTGATCATCAGCTTGCCGCGCAGTGGTGAAGTGAAGCGCTCCGGGTTGCACTCGAACTTCGAGGCCAGCCGGAACAGCTGGAGCATGAGGTTGCGGTCGAACTGCTCCGCACTGATGATGTGTCGGTTGGTCAGCGTCTGCAGCACTTCATAATCTTCGACAATGGCGCGCAACAGTTCTTTCGGCTGTGCGTCCCCATATACATCCGGCAGACCTGGCGCAAAGGTGGTCGAATCCTCGATGGCGGTATTTCCCATGATGTTCTTGTCCTGATATGGC
The DNA here is from genome assembly GCA_964581365.1 of uncultured Chromatiales bacterium. Classification (GTDB taxonomy): domain Bacteria; phylum Pseudomonadota; class Gammaproteobacteria; order SZUA-140; family SZUA-140; genus JAITWN01. The sequence continues at coordinate 25,893 of CAZOOF010000015.1, read as the reverse complement.
TGAGTTCAGTGGCATTGCAAGGTCGAGGCCGGCAGGGCGGTGCCTCGGAGGCGTGTTGCACAGGAGAGGGGGATGGGAGAAAAGACGGTGTAACGATGGGCTCAGTGCAGAGAACGCTGCCGCCTCCCGGACGGAACCCGCGGATGCCTGCCGCTGCCTGGTGGCGAATCGGCGGTGGTTCCAGTGGCGGCGCATCTTCCACGCCCGCGGATCCCGGCGGTGCGCTGCGAATGCAAGAGCGCTGCCTGGCAGACATCATCAGTATGGAAGCGTATCCAGACTGGCCGGATCGCGGAGATGAGATTAGGCTGCGATTGCATTGTGAGGGCACCGGTGGATGCACGGTTTCTCCCAAGGCCGGGGTGCGGCGCAGCGGCACGGCCGATTAAAAAAAAAGCCCCGTATAGAATTCCGGGGCATGGTCTACTCTAACAAATTGGGACCGTGCTTCCAAATCAGCACGAATTTCCATGCCTCTCGAGTGTGTATGGATCGCGAATAAACGCGCATGTTACCCGCATGATCGAGCGCCAGAGCCCGCCGAACGGCCGGGCGGCAATCCGGTATAATTCCGGGCGAAGCCGGCGCCGGTATCCACGGCGGCGTCGAGATGCGCACAATCATCGGACTGTTACGCTTTGCTGACGCTACTGACCCCCATCAAGACCCTGTCCGCAGGTGCATTGCTTAGCGCGCTACTGCTGCTCCTCACCGTCCTGCTGGCCATTCGTCAGCCATGGCTTGGTCTCGAGCTGGCAGCCGAGTCCGATGCCGGCGGAGTGCGTATCGCTGCTGTTCATCCCGACGGGCCCGCGCGCGAGGTGCCGGTCGAGAGCACGCTGCTTTCCCTGTCCGCCGGCGACGGCGGGCCCCTGGTGCTTCGAGCGCTCGATCTCGTCGATGAGCCGGACGTGCTCGAAACCTATGGCGAAATGTCCGCCTTCTTCGATCGCCAGGGAGAAATCGCCGCCATTCTCGACCGGGGCGCCGTCGATCTGATGCTCCGGGACGAGGGCGGGGCGGAGTTCCAGCTGCGCCTCGACCCAATGGATCAGCGCCGGGTGACGGACTTGCCGCTGGAGTTCTGGGTGCAGGTGTTCGTGGGTCATGCAGGATTTCTCCTCGGTCTGTGGGTCTGGAGTCTGCGCCGCAAGGATCTGAGTACGCAGCTGTTCGCCACCGTGGGTACGAGCATGCTGATATTCACTTCGGCTGCCGCGGTCTACAGTACGCGCGAGTTGGCTCTGCCCGGAGAGCTCTTCCGGGCGCTTTCGGCAGCGAACCACGGTGGCGCCCTGCTGTTCGGCGTCGCCATGATCGCGCTGCTGCTGAGCTATCCGCGTCGCCTGGTGCGCCCGCGTCATCTGTGGCTGCTGCCGCTGGTCTTCGGCATCTGGTGGCTCGCCGATACGCTCTGGCTCCTGTCCGGCCCACCGCTGGGATCGCATCTGCCGACGATGCTCGAGATGATCGGTATCGTGCTGTGCGCGATTCTGCAGTATCGGGCCACACGCGATGATCCGAGTGCCCGGGCTGCGCTGCGCTGGTTCGGGTTGAGCATCGCGGTCGGCGCCGGCGCGTTCGTACTGACGATCATCGCGCCGAATCTCTTCGGCGCAAGTCCCACACTTCCGCAGGGCTACGCCTTCCTGTTCTTCCTCCTGATCCACGCGGGGCTCGCCCTCGGCGTCGCCCGCTACTGGCTGTTCGAGCTCGACGAATGGGCGTTTCGCATTCTGTTCTATCTCGGCGGCATGATTCTGCTCGTCATGCTCGATGCAGTGTTCATCTACGCGGTGTCCATCGAGCGCGTTCCCGCCTTTGCATTGTCGCTGGTGATCATTGCCTTTGCGTATCTGCCGTTTCGCGATGCGCTGGGCCGCCGTCTGATGGGACGCCGCGCCACGGGTCGTCCGGAGCTGTTTCGCCAGGTCATGGATGTCGCGCTGACGCCGCCGGGGGCGGACCAGTTCGCACGCTGGCGGCACTTGCTGCAGGACCTGTACAGTCCACTGCGGATTGAGGTCGCCGAACAGGATGTCGCCGCCGGACTTGATGAGGACGGCGTCGCGCTGGTCGTTCCGGCGATCGGGATGCTGCCGGCGCTCAGGCTTGTATACAGCGCCGGCGGGAGAGGGCTGTTTTCCTCGCGGGATTCCGAGCTGGCGCGCGAGCTTAGGGCCATGCTCGATCATGCGCTGCAGAGCCGGCGCGCCTACGAGCAGGGCGTGGCGGAGGAGCGCGCCCGCATCGCGCGCGACATGCACGACAATATCGGCATGCGACTCATGGGCGCGCTGCACGGTCGGGACATCGTCCGGAAGGATGCGCTGATTCGCGAAGCTCTTACCGAGCTCAGAGATATCATCAATGACGTCTCGCATGACGGGCTGTCGCTGGATGAGGTGCTGGCCGATCTGCGCGTGGAGATCGCCGAGCATCTGGAGTCGGCGGGTATCACACTCGAGTGGTGCCGGGATGCCGACGATCAGGATGCACAGCTGCTGCCGCCCCGGATCGCCCATACGCTGCGTTCGATTCTGCGCGAGGCTGCGGGCAACGTCATCCGGCATTCCGGGGCATCCCGCCTCTGCATTGGCATCCGGCGGCATGCCGGCGCGCTGGTGCTGTCGATCGAGGATGATGGCAGCGGCTTCGTGCCCGAGGTGGTGGCTTCCGGCAATGGTCTCGCCAATATGCGCGCGCGCGTGCACAGCCTTCAGGGCAGGTTCGATCTCTCGAGCAGTGCAAACGGAACGCGCCTGGAAGCACTGGTTCCTCTGGCACAGGCAGGCTTACCTCGATGAAGCGAGCATTGATCGTCGAAGATGTCGCTGAGACCCGGCGATGGTTGGGTGAACTCATGCGTGAAGCCTTTCCGGAGTGCGAGATCCATGAGGCGGAGCGCATGCGCGAGGCGATGCGACTTGCCGAGAAGGCGGATTTCGACATTGCGCTGATCGATCTCGGCTTGCCGGATGGTTCGGGGCTGGACGTGCTGCGCGCATTCCGTGAGTTGCAGCCGGAGACGATCTGCATTGTGACCACGGTGATGGGCGACGATACGCACATCGTGCTTGCGCTGGCCGCGGGAGCGCAGGGCTATCTGCTCAAGGAGCAGCCGGGGGATGTGCTGTGGCGGCAGATCAAACAGGTCGCACAGGGCGTTCCCGCGCTGTCGCCGTCCATCGCGCGCCGCATCATGGAGCATTTCAGGCGCACCGGTCCGGTCGACGATGGCAGTGTTTCGCTCTCGGCACGCGAAAGAGAGGTGCTCGGACTCATCGGCAGCGGCATGAGAAACGCCGAGGTCGCTAGGGCTCTCTCGCTGTCCGAGCTTACCGTCGGCGGGTACATCAAGGACATCTACCGCAAGCTGGGCATTTCCACCCGGGCGGAGGCCGCGTGGCATGCCGCGCGGCTCGGGCTCATCGGTCCGCCGCCGCGATCCTGATCATTCCTGAGACCAGCCTGGAACGGCTTCCTGGTCGGCATGCACCCCCCGGACCCGGGGGGTGAGGCAGTACGGTCACGCACGTATATTGCCTTGGCCAATTTTTTGCCAGGAGGTTTCCGAATGCACGTGTCTTACGTTCAGTCCGCGCGTTTTGCCGTCGCGGCGGCAGTGACTATGCTCGTCCTCTCCGCATGTAACAGTAGCGGTGGCGGTTCATCGAATCAGGATAACCTGCGTGGAACGGCGGCGGTTGGTGCGCCGGTCGTTGGCGGCACCGTCACCGCCAGATGCGCCGACGGGTCCGGGTTCACCCAGGCGGTTGCGACCGCGAGCGATGGGAGCTGGAGCGGCACCGTGGATCCCGCGAGCCTTCCCTGCGCCTTGCAGGTTACCGGCGGCGATCCGGAGGTCACGCTTCACAGCTATGCGGTCGATGCCGGCGTGGTCAACATCACACCGCTGACCGACCTGATCGTTGCCTCGGCGAGCGCCCGTCTCCCGCAGGACTGGTACGCCGCGGAGGACTGGCCACTCGATGAGGCGACGCTGGATAGCTCGCGCGCAGCGATCGTCGGCGCGCTGATCAACGCCGGATACGAGTTGCCCGAAGGAAATCCGCTGCAGACCGCCTTTGAGATCGGCGATGCCTGGGACCGGGTGCTCGATCAGGTGGGCGAGGCCATCGCCAACGACCCGGCCATCGAGGACTATGAAGCGCTGCTCACTCTGATCAAGGATGGCAACCTGGGCATCATCCCGGCGCCGATGCCGGAGGAAGACGGGTCGCAGGGTCCTGAGGACTCCGAGGCTCAGTCCGGTCTTGACGTCCTGACGGCGTACGCCGACACCTACACGGTGAGCTGCACTGCGGTGGACCCGGTTTCCCGTGGCACAGCCACCCGCGAGCACGCGCGCGGAACCATCATCATCGGCGCCGATGGCAGCATCGATTTCGACACCGGAATCGGTTTCTCCGCTGCTGAGATCAATGCCATCTTCGACCGCACTTTCATCGATGGTGACGCCCGGCGGGTGCACGTCAACTACGATGCCGATGACAGCGGGCGCAGGCTGGAGATCTTCCTGGACGCGGATCTCGAGGTGACGGAGATTTCCTACAGAGATGGCCAGGGCGGTCTGACCCGCGCTGCAATCGGTGGCGAGGGGAACTGTGCCCAGGCGGAGGAGGGACTCGGCAACAACGATGGCGCCACGGCGCTAAGGAATGGTGAGCGGCTTACGCACACCGGGCACGTCACCTTCGAGCCTTTCATCGATGGCGCGTTCATCTTCCGCGCGGTGGATGCGAACAACAACATTTCTCCGGGCTGGTCGCTCAGCGCTCATCTCGTGCCGGGTCCGCAGGCCTGCAACGGGAACGAAATCGCTCTGAGAAGCTCTCATGGCGCCAACCACTTCGCAACCGAGTGCACCATCGAGCTGACGACCATTCCGGACAGCATCGGCAGCGGACCGATCGCTGGTACCTTCAGCGGAACCTTCACCAGCGGTGGCGGCTTCACCGTGACCGAGGGCTTCTTTCAGATGCAGTAGGCTGTGAAGAGTCGGTGAAGTAAAGCGGGGCCAGGTTCGCGTCACAGTGAGCCTGGCCCTTTTCTTCTCGAGGCCACCTGGCTCGCCGTGTGTCTAACCGGCCCCGGTCGTCGGCATCCTGAAATAGATGAGCACGGCGAGCACCGCCAGGGTGACTATCCAGGCGGTGATGTAAACGATCATTTCATGCTTTGCCCGCTTCTTTTCATACCAGGTCCGTGGCCGCACCCCGCGCATGATGAATACGATCTTGCTCGCCAGGTTTACCGATACGACGTTGACCGCGAGCAGCAGGCCTGCACTGAGCGCATGGGTGATTTCTCCGGTGCCGAGCATGATCCCGAGGGTGGCTGCTGGCGGGAGCAGCGCTACCGCCACCATGACGCCGACGAGCACGCTGGACAGCCCGGTGGTCAGTGACAGCGCGGCGGCGGCGCCGGACGCCAGCGCCAGCGCGATCGAATCGTAGCTGACCACGGTCCTGGACATGAGCTCGAAGCTGTCGAGCCGGCCTGGCCAGAACATCCCCAGCGGCACCGAAAGACCGATCGCCAGCAGTATTCCCACCGCAAATGTTCGCGCGGCCTTGCGCAGCAGAGCGGGATCGCCCAGGGCAGTGGCGAGACTGAGCGCGAGGTTGGGACCGAGCAGCGGAGCGATCACCATGGCGCCGATCACCACCGCGACGTTGTTCTCGATCAGGCCGATGGCGGCGACGATGGTCGAAAGGAACACCAGGATGACGAAGTTGGAATCGAGCCGGGCGCTGCGTTCGATTTCCTCGTAGAGTTTTTCGCGCACGGCTGGCGCCGCATCCTGCTTCTTCAGCTCGTTTTCATCGAGGCGCGGCAGGGAGGCTTCCACCGGCAGAACCACGATTCTCGCCATGGGCTGCGCGCCGAGCACGTTCTGCAGCGCATCGAGGGTGAATTGGAGCTGGTTATCATTCACCAGCAGGCGCATCTGGCACATGCCATCATCACCGACTCCGCTGAGCCGGAAATCATGGGCTTTCACTTTCTCCGCGATGGCCAGTACGGTCTGTGAGCTGCCTGCTCTGGCGACGACTTCTACGTACTTCATGCGGCCTCCGGAATTGCATGGTCTCACCAATGCATCCTGCGCTAGGGGCTCGCCCTCACGCGCATGTCCAGATTCCTAGGCTATCATTCGTCGAGATCATTTGCGCCAGATCGAGCGGCGACGTCCATCTTAATCGTGTGGCTATATGTGAAGCGACACAGGCTTTCCCTTCTGATCGCAGGGCTGCTCGTGCCACTGCTCGGGCATACCCGGGATGCGATCGAGCTCGACCCTCTGGAGGTGAGCGCGCCGAGGATAGCGGGTGATCCGATGCGCATGCCGGCGGCCGTCGCGGCCGTCGAGGCGCAGGACCTGCGCCAGGGGCGCCAGGGTCTGCAGCTCGACGAGGCGCTCAGCCGGGTACCCGGTGCGCTGTTCCAGAATCGCTACAACTTCGCGCAGAACCTGCGCGTGTCGATCCGGGGCTTCGGCGCGCGGGCGCCATTCGGCGTGCGCGGTATACGCCTGCGGGTCGATGGACTGCCCGAGACCTTGCCCGACGGTCAGTCGCAGATCGATGCCATCGACCTCGAATCGGTAAGCCGGGTCGAGCTGATTCGCGGACCGGCTGCTGCTGCTTTCGGTAATGCTGCCGGCGGAGTCATCGATATCCGGACCTCGGACCGTATTGAAACCGGCCACCATCTGGATCTCCGTCTGCAGGGGGGAAGTGAAGGATTCTGGCGCGCCGGGACTCGCGCGGCGGCGGCGGGGGAACGCTGGCGCGGCCATCTGAGTGCCTGGCAGCTGGAGCATGAAGGTTACCGCGCGCAAAGTGAGACCCGAAAACGCATGGCGCATGCCCGGCTCGACCACGAAGCGGGCGCGGGGCGCCAGCTGACGACCCTGGTCACCGTGCTTGATCAGCCTTTCGGCAAGGATCCTGGAGGACTGACTCGCGCGGAAGCTGACGATGATCCGCGCCAGGCGGCGCCGAATGCACTGGCGCTCGATGCGGGGCAGGAGGTGCGGCAGCAGCGCATCGGCTGGGTGCTGCGAGATGAGGTCACGCTCCACGGCGGGATCGACGCCTATGTTTTCTACACCCGTCGCGAGTTCGAGCAGCAGTTGCCCTTTCCTGGTGCGAGCCGGATCCGGTTCGACCGGGATTTCTTTGGTGGCGGCGCCAGCTATGCAGACCGGATCCAGCTCATCGAACGCTCGCTGGACTATTCTTTCGGCGTCGATATCCATCGTCAGCGCGACGACCGCCAGCGATACCTGGTCGATGGCGCCGGAGTCCTTGGGGAGCGGATCCAGGATGCGATCGAGTCGGCGGCCGGGATCGGCATTCACGGACGCATCGACCATGCTCTCAGCACCCGCCTCGATCTGACCCTTGGCATGCGCGGCGATTTCATCCGTTTCTCGATCGACGATGTTCTCGATACCGGCAGCGGATCCGGCAGCCGGGACTACGATGAGTTCAGCTACATGGCCGGCATCGGCTGGCAGTGGCGTCCGGCGCATCGCCTCTATGCCAACCTGGGCAGCGCGTTTGAAACGCCGACTTTCACTGAGTTCCGCGATCCGAGCGCGCCAGGACAGGGCTTCGATCCAGGACTCGAGCCGCAGCGGGCGGTCAACGTGGAGGGCGGCGCGAGGGGGGCGCTGGCAACCGGGCTGCGCTATGAGCTGGCGCTGTTCTCGATACGTACACGGGGTGAGATCGTGCAGATCGCGTCCGATCCCAATCGCTTCGCCAATGCTGCGAGAACGCGCCGGGAAGGAGTCGAGCTGGGGCTCGACTATGACCTGGCCGAGCGCTGGACTCTGCGCGTCGCCTATACCGCCAGCCGGTTTCGCTTCACGCGGTTCACCGATGCAGCGGGGACGTCATTGAGCGGCAGGCGTCTGCCCGGGCTTCCCGAGCATGCTCTGTTTGGAGAGCTCGCCTGGCGCAAGCCGGACCGCTGGGTCATTGCCGATCTGCTCACCATCAGCGATCGCCATGCGGACAATGCCAATGCGGTGAACGTCGCCGGCCATACGGTCATCAATCTGCGGGCTGGGCGCGAAGTGAAGGCCGGCAAGCGGCTGATCGAGGTCTTCGCCGGCGTGAACAATATCGGGGACCGCAAATGGTTCAGCAATATTCGCGTCGACGCTGCGGGCGGGCGCTATTTTGATCCTGCGCCGGGGAGAAACTGGTATGCCGGTATCAGCGCGCGCATGTAGTCCGTCACCCGGGCCGTATCAGTGCCACTACGTACCGGAGCGAGATCTCACTGTTTCTATAATTGGGAATGCAGAGGACGGATCACCTCACATGAATCGAATCCCTGGGAAAAAAGGAGCAGCCGATATGATGGAGCGTAAGCGGTGTCTGATGATTATGGTGGCCGGATTCCTGTTCTCCGCCGGCAGCGTATCGCTGGCGCAGGAGGAGAGCGGGCCAAGCCATGAGTTCATGATCACCGAGCTGATGCGCTTCGATCACCCTTGGGCGATGACCTTCCTTCCGGATGGCAGGCTGCTGGTGACCGAAATGGGCGGAGCGCTGCGACTGGTCGACGTGGAGCGCAGGCAATCGAACGCGATCAGCAAGGTGCCGAAGGTCGCGCATGTGTCGCAGGGCGGGCTGGGCGATGCGGTGCTGCATCCCGATTATGAGGACAACGGGCTCGTCTATATCAGCTACGTGGAGGCCGATGCAAACGGTCTCGGCGCGGCCGTAGCGCGTGCGCGGCTGGCGCTGGACGAGGAGGGCGGCGGCACGCTCGAGGACCTCGAGGTGATCTGGCGCCAGCATCCGAAGACGCGCGGCGAGGGGCATTTCGGCTATCGCCTTGCCTTCGACGATGATGGCATGCTGTGGATCAGCTCCAGCGAGCGCCAGAAGTTCGATCCGGCGCAGGACATGGAGTCCAATCTCGGCAAAATCGTGCGACTCGAGGACGATGGCAGCGTGCCCGAGGACAATCCCTTCTTCGATCGGGGCGGGATCGCCGCGCAGGTCTGGAGCCTGGGGCACCGCAACATCCTCGGGCTTGCCTTCGACGACGCGCGTCTGTGGGCTCATGAAATGGGGCCGAAGGGAGGCGATGAGCTCAACCTGATTGAAAAGGGCGCCAACTATGGTTATCCGGTCGTGTCCGAGGGGAGCCACTATGACGGTACCCCGATTCCGAACCACGATACGAGGCCCGAATTCAGGGCACCGGTAATGAGCTGGACACCGGTGATTTCACCGGCAGGCTTCATCATCTATGACGGCGATCTGTTCCCGGAATGGCAGGGTAGCGGTTTCATCGGCGCCCTGTCCGGAAAGGCGCTGGTGCGCATCGAGTTCGATGGCGACGATGCTCGGGAGGCGGAGCGGTTCGACATGAAACGGCGCATCCGCGAGGTCGAACAGGGCCCGGACGGGTCGATCTGGCTGCTGGAGGATGGGAATCGCGGTGGAAAGGGCGCACTGCTCAGGCTGACTCCCAAGGGCTGATTGCCTTCATCCGAATCACCGAGGATTGACTCCGCATCGTCAAACAGTCCATCAGGGTCATTGTACGGAAGTTACCCATGATGCACTCCTGATTGCTGCCGGCCGCCGGTCGATCTATGTTTGGAGGCCCGTGGTTTGGCTCAAGGAGGAGTCAGCATGGACCTCTCGCTATCACGCCATCTGTTTCCCAGGTACGCGGTTTTTTTGCTCGTGATCGGAGTCACTCTGCTGAGCGGATGTCGCGGCGACAGTCCGGCGGATGTCAGTGATGCGGCCCCTTCGATCGCGGCCGGAGAACGCCTGGCCGAAGCCGATCCAGCAACGGAGGAGTCCGACGCGGGAGGACCTGCGGCAGCAACGTCCGCTAACATCCCGGTGCTCGAACTGACGCCACAGGCGATCAAGACATTCCGTTTCACCTGGGAAGATGTGGACGGACGGGACGAGTACGTGCTGCTCGAAGACCCTGACGGCGTGTCCGGCTACTCGGTGATTGCGCGGCTGGGTACGGGCATCGGGGTCCACGAGCACGAGGTCTTCCTGCCGCTGCGCATCAACGCCCGCTATGTCCTGCAGGCCTGCAACGCCGATGGCTGCGTCGATTCAGCGCCGGTGAACATAAGCGGAACGCTGGCAGAGGCAGTGGGGTATTTCAAGGCGTCGAATCCCGGATTTCGCTACGCCAGTAACCACATGCCAGTCGCCCTGTCGGCAGATGGAAAGACTATGGCCTTCGGGGTGCCTTACGAGGCAAGCTCCGCGGTCGGAATCAATGGGAATCAATCGGATCGATCGATGCACGGTGCCGGTGCGGTCTACGTATTCACTCGCAGGGCACGAGATGGGCGGTGGATTCAGGATGCGTATGTGAAGGCGTCGAACAATAATCCGCAAGTGCATGCTGCCTTTGGGGTGGGCAACAGGTTCGGAATGAGCCTTGCGTTCTCCGCTGACGGCAGGACGCTGGCCGTTGGTGCTCCCGGTGAATACAGCGCGGCCACCGGGATCAACGGTGACCAGAACGCATTGACGGCATACGAGAGCGGTGCGGTTTACGTGTTCACACGCGGCTACCATGGCTGGCGACAGGAGGCATACATAAAGGCTTCCAATACGGAAACAGGGGATCTATTCGGAGAGGCTATCGACCTGTCTGACGATGGGAACACGCTCGCCGTCGGTGCCCGAAATGAAAATAGCGCTGCGACGGGCATAAACGGTGATCAGACCGACAACTCGATCGAAGCAGGTAGCGGAGCTGTGTATGTCTTTGTACGCAAAGACGACTCCTGGTTCCAGCAGGCCTATATCAAGGCTTCGAATAACCGTATGTTCAGATTTGCGGAATTTCCGAGCGGGATCCGGTTCGGGAGCGCAGTCGCACTTTCCGGCGATGGCGATACGCTGGCGGTACAAGCAGTGATGGAGCCAAGCGGCGCAACCGGCATCAATGGGGATCAACAGGACACATCGGCCCCGCGTAGCGGTGCGGTCTATGTGTTCTCCCGTAACGGAGATGTCTGGCATCAGGAAGCATTCATCAAGTCTGAGAATCCGGACGCCATTTTCTTTGGTTATCCCGCACTGTCGGCAGACGGCAACGCCCTAGCGGTCGCGCATCAGTTGGAGACGTTTGATCCGATATATGTGTATGTCCGCAATGAAGGTGTCTGGACCTTGCAGGAGCGATTGCGTACATCCGATATCGGGAGTGAGTATTCCTTCTTTTTCGGCAATACCATCGCCATTTCTGCCAACGGAGATGTAATCGCTGTAGGTTCGCAGTACGAACGGAGCGCGGCAACGGGTATCGGCGGGGATGATAAGGACACTTCGGCGGAGGCAAGCGGCGCGGTCAACCTGTTCGTCCGCCGCAATGGAAGCTGGGAACATGCCGCATACGTTAAGGCGCCCAACACGGATGCAGACGACCGGTTCGGATTTTTCGTAGCGCTGTCCGCCGATGCCAGTGTCCTGGCGGTATCGGCGCCCAATGAAGCGAGCAGGGCAAGCGGCATCGGTGGCGATCAGACGGACAATTCCCTGAGCAGAAGCGGCGCCGTCTATCTCTACTGATCAGCAATTCCCCATGCCTCATCGACCGGGATCAGACGGTCGATGAGGCTTTCCGGTCTACGCCCATTTGTCAGGCGGCGGGCGGCTACAAAGTGGGCAGGCGGATTGGCCTATCTGCTGCCGACGTCCGCCCGGTTGCCGTGTAAATATTTGTAAAACGGATTGATCCCGTCCTTGTCGCTGTCCTAGAGTGTGCCCGTACGGATTCACGGATCTGGCGGGATAATGGGACGTTTCAAGGCTGTTCTGATCATCCTCGGTGCCGGCTTGCTGCTGGGCGCCGCGGTATTTCGCTTCTGGCCGGCGGAAACCGGGGGGCAGTGGATCACTGCCGTGGCCAGGCAGGGTGACATCGAGGATCTGGTGACGGCCAGCGGCACGCTGCAGCCGCGGGACTATGTGGATGTCGGCACTCAGGTCTCCGGGCAGCTCATGAAGCTGCACGTGGACGTGGGTGACACCGTCGAGGCCGGGGATCTGCTGGCCGAGATCGATCCCTCGATCTATCTGTCCCGTGTGGAAGCGAGCCGCGCCCAGCTGCGCAATCAGCGCGCCCAGCTGCTCGAGCGCCAGGCTCAGCTCAGACTGGCCGAGCAGCAGTACGAGCGCCAGCAGAACCTCATGAAAGAAAACGCGACCACCACCGAGGCGCTGCAGGCGGCCGAGGCCAACCTGCGCTCGATCGAGGCGCAGATCGAGGCCTTGTCGGCCCAGATCGAACAGACCGAGTCGACCCTGCGAGGCGACGAGGCCAATCTCGGCTATACCAAGATCTATGCCCCCATGAGCGGTACCGTGGTGTCGCTGAGTGCGCGCCAGGGCCAGACGCTGAACGCCAACCAGCAGGCCCCGATCGTGCTGCGCATCGCCGATCTGTCGGTGATGACGGTGCAGACTCAGGTCTCGGAGGCGGATGTGGGGAAGCTGCGCCTCGGTATGGACGTTTATTTCACCACGCTCGGCAATCGCAGCGAGCGCTATTACGGCACGCTGCGCCAGATCATGCCGACACCGGAGGTCCTGAACAACGTCGTGCTCTACAACGCGCTGTTCGACGTGCCGAATGCAGAGCGCAGTCTGATGACGCAGATGACGGCACAGGTGTTCTTTGTGGTGTCCGCCGCCAGGGACACGGTGGTGATTCCAGCGAATGCAATCCAGCGTCTTGCAGGCAGTGCCGGCGCGCCGGACTCCGCCGCCTACGTCAGGGTGATAAACGAACGCGGTGACATCGAGGAGCGCGCGGTGGTCACGGGCGTGAGCAATCGTGTCTCGGTGCAGATCGTCTCCGGTCTCGCGGCCGGTGAGCGGGTGGTCGTCGGCGAGCGGCGTTCATCGGCGCCCGGTCAGTCAGAGCAGCGTTCCGGACCGCCTCCCCGGCTATGAGCGTACCCATCATCGGCCCGGATCCCGCCGGTGCCGCCAGGCCCGAGTCCGCTCCGCTCATCGAGCTGCGTGATATCACCAGGACCTTCCGCAATGGTGAACTGGCGGTGCAGGTGCTGCATGGCATCACGCTGACGATCCAGCCCGGGGAATTCGTTGCGCTGGTGGGCGCCTCGGGGTCAGGAAAGTCGACACTGATGAACATTCTCGGCTGCCTGGACCGGCCGAGCGGCGGAAAGTATCTGTTCATGGGGCGCGATGTGTCGTCGATGTCGCCGGACGACCTCGCGCAACTGCGGCGCGAAGCGTTCGGCTTCGTGTTCCAGAGCTACAACCTCATTTCCACCGCTACCGCGCTCGAGAACGTGGAAGTGCCGGCCGTGTATCTGGGCATGCCCCCGGAGCAGCGGCGGCGCCGCGCGGCCGAACTGCTCGAGACGCTCGGACTCGGCGAGCGGCTGCATCATCGTCCCAGCCAGCTCTCGGGCGGTCAGCAGCAGCGCGTGTCCATCGCCCGGGCGCTGATGAACGGCGGCCGTATCATTCTTGCCGATGAGCCTACCGGCGCCCTCGACAGCCGCAGCGGACGCGAAGTGCTGGCGCTGCTCGAGGATCTGGCCGCGCGCGGACATACGGTGATTCTCATCACCCATGACCGCGAAGTCGCGGCTCATGCGCGCCGGGTCATCGAGATCAGCGATGGCCGCGTCGTCGCCGACCGGCGCCAGCCCGCGGCCGAGAGCTCGGGGGCGCCGGAGCAGGCGGCCAGCCCCGCTCCGGATACCGGCGCGGCCACGCGCGGCTCCATCATCAGCGATGCGCACGAGGCCGTCCGGACGGCGCTGCGCGCGCTGCGCGCCAATTTCTTTCGCACCGTGCTCACGCTGCTCGGCATTGTGATCGGCGTGGGTTCGGTGATCGTCATGCTCGCCGTCGGCAACGGCTCTTCGCAGGCGGTGCTCGACCGCATCAGCGCCATGGGAACGAATCTCCTTATCGTGCGTCCGGGAGCGCCCAATGTGCGCGGACGCGGCGACGACATTGCCACGCTGACTCCCGCCGATGCCGCGGCGATGGCAGATGTGCCGAACGTGATTGCGGCGGTGCCGGAACTGGAAGGGCGGGTCACCGTTCGGGTGGACAACTTCGACGTGCAGACCCAGGCGACGGCTACCGGGCATGATTTTCCCTTGGCTCGCAGCTGGTATCCGGTCGAAGGGATGTTCTTCGATGCGGACGACGTGTTCGATTACGCCACCGTAGCGGTGCTCGGGCGTACTGTAGCCGATAACCTGTTTCCCGACGGTGGCGCGGTCGGGGAGTACGTGCTGATCAACAGCGTGTTGTTCCAGGTCATCGGTGTCATGGAGACCAAGGGCGCATCGGTCTGGGGCATGGATCAGGACGATGTCGTGTTCGTTCCCTATACCACCGGGGGCATGCGCCTGTTCGGCCAGCACCATTTGCGCGCCGTCACCATCGCCGTCGATGACGTTTCGCTCATCGACGCCACCCAGCAGGAAGTAACGGATCTGCTCGCGATCCGTCACGGTACGGAGGATTTCCGCATCCGCAACATGGCATCGCTCATCGACACCGCGTCTGAGACTCAGGACACGCTGACCAGGCTGCTGGGCTCCATTGCCGCGATTTCCCTGCTGGTCGGCGGTATCGGGGTGATGAACATCATGCTGGTGAACGTGACTGAGCGTACCCGCGAGATCGGTATCCGCATGGCCGCCGGCGCCCGTCAGCGCAACATCATGCAGCAGTTCCTCACCGAAGCCATGGTGGTGTCCGCGATCGGCGGCGCCGTTGGGGTAATCGGAGGGCTCGCTACCGCAGCGGCGCTGCAGGCCTTTGGCACCTCGATCCAGTTCACCACCGGGCCGGTGCTGCTCGCCTTCGGCTGTGCTTTTGCGACCGGCCTGATCTTCGGTTATGTGCCGGCACGCAAGGCGTCGCGGCTGGACCCGGTGGTCGCGCTTGCCAGCGATTGATAGTGATCTCGAGGATGAGATGAAGCCTGAATCTGCGCCTTCGCTGCTGCGTGCAGCTCTGATCGCCACCCTGTCCGCCGCGCTGCTCGCGGGTTGCGCCACCTTCCGGCCGACCGGCGCCGATGCCGGTATGGAGATGCCGGTCGAGTGGAGCCGGGAGAGTTCCGGCGAGACGCTGTGGCCCGAGGCCGACTGGTGGCGCAGCTTCGACAGCAGCGAGCTCGATGGCCTGATGGCGCGGGCGCGGGAGTCGAATCCGGATCTCGCCGCCGCCTGGGAGCGTATCCTGCAGGCCGAGGCCCGGGCGCGGATTGCCGGTGCTTCGCTGCTTCCGGAACTCGACTTCGCCGCGGATGCAGGGCGTTCGGGCGCCATCGGTGGCGGCGCGGGATCGGTTTTCGGGCTTTCGCTGGGCGCTGCCTACGAGGTCGATCTGTGGGGCCGCAACAGCGCGGACCGGGCCGCTGCGCGGGCGCTGGTGGCCGCGAGTGTGCACGACCAGGAGACGGTGGCGCTTACCCTGTCGGCGGGTATCGCGGATCTGTATTTTCAGGTGCTGTCATTGCGCGAGCGGCTCACTGTTGCCCGACTCAACCTCGAAGTAGCCGAGGGCGTGCTCCGGCTGGTCGAGGCGCGCGAGCGCTTCGGTTCGGCTTCTCCGCTCGATCTGGCGCAGCAGCGCGCCGCGGTTGCCCAGCAGCGCGCTGGCATTCCCGCGCTGGAACAGCAGGAGCGCGAGGCGCGCGCCGCTCTTGCCCAGCTGCTGGGAGCAGCCCCTCAGGGCTTCGACATCACTGCGCCGGGCTTGACCGGCATGACCGTGCCGGAAGTCGCGCCGGGCCTGCCTGCGGAACTCCTGCAACGCCGTCCCGACATCCGTCGCGCGGAAATGGAACTGATCGCTGCCGAAGCGGATATTTCGATCGCGCGCGCGGCGCTGTATCCGAGCCTGCGCCTGACGGGTTCCCTGGGCCTGCGCAGTGATGAACTGTCGACGCTGTTCGATGGGGATCCACTGTGGAGCGTGGCATCGGCGCTCGCGATGCCGATCTTCAACTCCGGACGCCTGGCGGCGAACCGCGATCTGGCGGAGTCGCGATATCGGGAGCTGCTGCATGGATATCGCAGCGCCATCCTCGCTGCTTTCGCCGACGTGGACACCGTGCTCGGTAATCTGGAAGCGCTCGAGGAGCGGGCGCGGTGGCAGACCGAGGCACGCGAAGAAGCGGAAACCGCGCTCTCACTGGCGGAGGCGCGCTACCGGGCGGGCGCTGCCGATCTGCTCGCCGTGCTCGATGCGCAGCGTACGCTCTATCAGGCGCGCGACGCCGAGGTCCAACTGCGCGCCGAGCGACTGCGGGCCAAGGTCGCTCTGTTCCGGGCGCTCGGCGGCGGCTGGACAGGGGGCGGGGAGTCCTCCGCCCTTGCCGATCGGCCCGCCGCTCAGGCCGAAAGCATTCCTCATTCCTGACGGGTATACGTCCCGGCCTCCACCCGTCTCTTCTGAGCTCCGGTGTACACCGCCGGGCGGCGTCAAGCGCTGGAGAGCAGACGAGCGAGCGTTATTGACATCGAGATCGCGGATAGTAATGATAACGCGTCTCAATAACAGACCCTCATCCGGAGTCGCAACGTGGTCAGAAAGACGATCAGAAAGCTGCTGTTCGAAGCCCACTGGCTGCTGGGGATTACCGCCGGGCTGGTGATCGCGCTCGTCGGGTTCACCGGCGGACTGCTGTCATTCGAGCAGGACCTCAAGCGCTGGCTCAACCCGGGGCTGCTGCAGCTGGAGGTTCGGGATGACGCGCAGGCACTGAGTCCGGGAGAGCTTTACGAAGCCGTGCGCCGGGCGCTGCCCGAGCGGCAGATCCAGGCGCTGGCGCTCTCGGCCGACCCCGAAGATGCCGTTCGTGTCATCCTGGCGCCGCTGCCGACGGAAGCGGACGCCATGCGCGCGCGGCGCGGCGAAACGCACTATCTCGATCCATACTCGGGCGCTCTCCTGGAAGGGGAGGTGCGCGGCCAGGCCTTCTTTCGCGTTACCGAGGATCTCCATCGCCGCATCGCCGGCGGTGATACCGGCAAGCAGATCGTCGGCGCCTGCACCGTGGTGCTGATCGTGCTCGCGCTGTCGGGCATCTATCTGCGCTGGCCGCGCCGCTGGCGCGAGCTCGCGGTCTGGCTCAAGCCCGATTTTTCGCGTCGAGGCAGAGCGCTGCTGTGGAATCTGCATTCGGTGATCGGCACCTGGGTGCTGCCGGTCTATCTCTTCGCGTCGCTGACCGGGCTGTACTGGTCTTACGAGTGGTACCGGGAAGGCCTGTTCCAGCTGGCGGGCATCGAAAGCTCTGCGCGCCCCGGCCCGTCGCAGGTGGCGCGGGGCGCCGAGGCGCCGGTCATTGCCGCCGCCGCTGTCGATCGCGCCTGGGAGGTGTTTCGCAATGAGGTGTCCGGGAACTACAGCACCGTCACCCTGCGGATGCCCGATCGTCCCGGCCAGGTCTTTCAGCTGAACTGGCTCGATGCCGACCCGCCGCATGAGCGCGCGAACAATCGGGCGGCGGTCGATGCGGCTGGCGGCGGATTCGTCAGCGGCGAACTCTATGCGGACAAGACGCTGCCGCAACGCCTCGTCTCCAGCATGCTGCCGCTGCATTCCGGAAGTTATTTCGGCTTGCCCGGGCTGATCATCGTCATGGTCGCGAGCCTGCTCATGCCCTTGTTCGCGATCACCGGCTGGATGATGTATCTGGACCGGCGCCGCCGCCGGCGCGCGTCGTCCGCATCTTCGGCAGCAGGTGCAGTGCGCGGCGCCACCGCGCCCTGACGCCGCCGGCGAAGGGCGGGTGGCACCGGGGTGCCGGGCTGGTGCGCCCGGAGTGTATACTGAGTGCGCCGACCCGGATGCAGGTTGCTGATCCCTTGGCTTTTTTGTGCTTATAAGTGTTTATTGAAAAAAGAAAAACATGCTCCTATAATAACCGTCCCCGCCGGGGGTGTTTGTGCCGCGCGAGACCGCCGCAGTCAGGTGGTCCCGAGGAGCGTGATGCAAAGGATGTCGGCGCATGAATGATTACCTCGCTTCCGGCGCCGGGATGCGCCCATCGGTGCATTTCCCAACGATCGGGTAAGAGTTGGAATCGGCCCTGTCAGGGGGGCGGTTTATAATGGCCGCGGCAGTGATCTTGCCGCGTGACGCGGTGGGCCTCTAGGCCCACTTTTTGTTTTTGGCAGTGACAGATGAAGCTGCAGAGCGATAACGCATTGAGGACGCTGCTCGAGCCGACGGTGAATATGCTCGGCTGTGAGCTGGTGGCGATCGAGCACGTGATGCGTGGCGGTGGCAGCGGACAGATCCTGCGGATTTACATCGACCGCGAGGAGGGCGTCACGGTGAATGACTGCGAGCGCGTCAGTCACCAGATCAGCGGTGTGCTGGACGTCGAGGATGTGATCTCCGGATCGTACGTGCTGGAGGTGTCGTCGCCGGGCCTCGATCGGCCGCTCGGTACGGCGCGCGACTTTGAACGGTTCAGCGGGCATCGGGTTCGCCTGCGTACCGATGGGCCGATCAATGGTCAGCGCAATTTCAAGGGGCTGCTGCGCGGGCTGCGCGGCAGCGACGTGGTGCTGGAGATGGACGGGCAGGAAGTGGCGCTTCCTTTGGATCGCATCGAAAAGGCGCGCCTGATCCCCGACATCTGAGGCGAGTCTAGGCGATGATCCGGGCGGTTCCCGGGACACGGAACCAGGGTTTGCAGAGGCGGTTGAGATGAGCAAGGAAATACTGTTGGTCGTCGATGCGGTATCGAACGAGCGCGGCATTGCGAAGGAAGTCATCGTCGGCGCGCTCGAATCGGCGCTCGCGGCCGCGACCAAGAAGCGGTACACGGACGATGTGGACGTGCGCGTGGCGATCGACCGGAATACCGGCGATTACACGACGTTCCGCCGCTGGCAGGTGCTCGAGGACGACGCCGAGATCGAGAATCCGGAAGCGCAGATCACGCTGACCGAGGCTCGCGCGAAGAAACCCGACGTACAGCCCGGCGATTACATCGAGGAGCAGATCGAGTCGGTCGAATTCGGCCGCATCGCCGCCCAGACCGCCAAGCAGGTCATTATCCAGAAGGTGCGCGAAGCCGAACGCGCGCACATCGTCGCGCAGTTCGAGAACCGCATCGGCGAGCTGCTGACCGGCGTGGTGAAGCGTATCGATCGTGGCAACGTGATTCTGGACATCAGCGGCAATGCCGAGGCGCTGCTGCCGCGCGAAGATCTCATCCCGCGCGAGTCGGTGCGCCCCGGGGATCGCATCCGCGTCTATCTGCGTCAGGTGCGCAGCGAAACCCGCGGACCGCAGCTGCTGGTCAGCCGCACCGCGCCCGAGCTGCTGATCGAGCTGTTCCGGCTCGAGGTTCCGGAAGTCGGTGAGGGACTGATCGAGATCGTCAGCGCGGCGCGCGATCCCGGTTCGCGCGCCAAGATTGCGGTCAAGACCAACGACGAACGCGTCGATCCGGTCGGCGCCTGCGTCGGCATGCGTGGCTCGCGCGTACAGAGCGTGTCGAATGAGCTCGCCGGCGAGCGCATCGATATCATCCTCTGGGATGAGAATCCGGCCCAGTTCGTGATCAATGCCATGTCGCCGGCCGAGGTGGAGTCGATCGTGGTCGACGAGGAAAGCGGCAGCATGGATCTGGCGGTGAAGGAAGAGCATCTTTCGCAGGCGATCGGCCGCGGCGGACAGAACGTGCGTCTCGCCAGCCAGCTCACCGGTTGGGAACTGAACATCATGACCGAGGCCCAGGCCGAGGAGAAGAGCGAGGCCGAAGCGGAAGCGCTGCGCCGAATGTTCATGGAGCAGCTCGATGTCGACGAGGAGATCGCCCTCATCATCGTGCAGGAAGGCTTTTCCAGCATCGAGGAGATCGCCTACGTTCCGAGCAAGGAACTCCTGGAGATCGAGGAGTTCGACGAAGACATTGTGCAGGAACTGCGCGAGCGGGCGCGTGATGTGCTGTTGGCGCGCGCTATCGCCGGCGAGGGCGGCGCCAACGGCGCGGCATCCCGCGAAGCTCTGCTCGAACTGGAAGGCATGGATCCCGAGCTGCTCGAAAAGCTGGCGGCGATGGGTATCAACAGCCAGGAAGATCTGGCCGAGCAGGCAGTGGACGATCTGATGGAGATCGAGGGTATGGACAGGGAAAGGGCGAGCCAGCTGATCATGGCCGCGCGCGCGCCCTGGTTTGCGGAGGACGGCCAGGTCAGCGAATGAACTGACGGGGCTCCTCCCTCACACGATCCCGCTTGGCGGGATGGTATTCGAATTCAAAGGTACAGATTGCAAATATGGCAGACGTAACGGTAAGACAGCTCGCGGAGGTGGTCGGCATCCCCGTCGATCGGCTGATTTCTCAGCTGGGCGAGGCCGGTCTGCCGATCACCGATGCGGACCAGACCATCAGCGACAAGGAAAAGATGGAGCTGCTGACACGCCTCAGCGGTTCCCAGAGCGCTGCTTCGGGCGAGCCGAAGAAGATCACGCTCCGGCGCAAGACGGTCAGCGAACTTCGCCAGAACGTGCCGGCGACCGGGCCGGGTCGCGCCAAGCCGAAGGCCCGCAAGGTGAACGTCGAATACCGCCGGAAGCGGACCTACGCCATGCGCGGCGATCTGGCTGCGAGCGAGGCTGCCGAGGCGGCGCCGCAGGAAGAGCAGACGCCGGAACTGGCGGCCATCGGCCAGCCGGTGCCCGAGCAGGTGGCGGCTCCCGAGGCCGCCCCGGAGATCGTCACGCCGGAAGCTGTCGCCGAGCAGCCGGTTGCTCAGGCCGAACCCGAAGCGGCTGCGCCGCAGCCCGCCGAGGAACCCGCGCCTGCCGCGGCGCCAGCGGTGCCGGCCGAAGCGCCGGCCGTTGCGCGTCCCGCCGCCGCCGAGGACAAGTCCGGCGACAAGAAGGGCAAGCGGCGCAAGAAGCGCGATGAGGGCGGTGGCCGCTATGGCCGCGAGGAACTGCACGTCGCGCCTTCGCGTGGCGGCGCAGCGCGCGGTCGCGGCAAGAAGAAGAGCTGGTCACGCCCGGGCGTCAACGTTCCCCGCCATGGTTTCGAGATGCCGACGCAGCCGATCGTACGCGAGGTTTCCATTCCCCAGACCATCACGGTTGGCGAGCTGGCGCAGAAGATGTCGGTGAAGGCCGCAGAGGTCATCAAGACCATGATGGGCATGGGTACGATGGTCACCATCAACCAGGTGCTCGATCAGGAAACCGCGATCATCGTCGTCGAGGAGATGGGCCACAAGGCGCGCCCGCTGCAGGACAATGCGGTGGAAGAGGTGCTGCTGGAGACCGAGAGCGGCGGGGAGCCGGTGCCGCGTCCGCCGGTGGTCACCATCATGGGACATGTCGACCACGGCAAGACCTCGCTGCTCGACTATATCCGCCGCACGCGCGTTGCGGCCGGCGAGGCCGGCGGCATCACGCAGCATATCGGCGCCTATCACGTCGATACGCCGCGCGGCATGATCACCTTCCTCGACACCCCGGGCCATGCCGCGTTCACGGCGATGCGCGCCCGCGGCGCGAAGGTCACCGATATCGTGGTGCTGATCGTGGCTGCCGACGACGGTGTGATGCCGCAGACGATCGAGGCCGTGCAGCATGCGCGAGCCGCCGGCGTGCCGATCATCGTCGCGGTGAACAAGATCGACAAGCCGGAAGCCGATCCCGACCGGGTGAAGCAGGAGCTGGTCGGCCATCAGGTCGTGCCCGAGGAGTGGGGCGGCGACACCATGTTCGTGCACGTCTCGGCCAAGACCGGTCAGGGCGTGGACGAGGTGCTGGATGCGATCCTGCTCCAGGCCGAAATCATGGAACTGAAGGCAGTTCCGGACCGGCCAGCCACCGGTACGGTCATCGAATCGACTCTGGACAAGGGACGTGGTCCGGTGGCGACGGTGCTGGTACAGAACGGCACGCTGCGTCGCGGCGATATCCTGCTCGCCGGCGGCGAGTACGGACGCGTGCGCGCCCTCTTCGATGAGGGCGGTCGCCCGGTCGAAGAGGCCGGTCCGTCGATCCCGGTGGTGGTGCTCGGCCTGTCCGGCACGCCCAACGCCGGCGACGAGGTCCACGTTCTGCAGGACGAGCGCAAGGCGCGCGAGATTGCGCTGTTCCGTCAGGGCAAGTACCGCGATGTGAAGCTCGCCGCCCGCAAGGCGGCCCGCCTGGAGGACGTGTTCTCGCAGATCGGCAAGGACGAGCAGGCTGCGGTCAATCTGGTGATCAAGGGCGATGTGCAGGGCTCGGTCGAAGCGCTGCGGGAGTCGCTGGTCAAGCTGTCGAACGACGAGGTGGCGGTGAAGATCATCGCCTCGGGTGTCGGCGGCATCACCGAATCCGACGTCAACCTCGCGCTGACTTCCGGCGCCATCGTGATCGGCTTCAATGTGCGCGCCGATGCTGCAGCGCGGCGGGTCGCGGAGGAGAACGGCGTCGATCTGCGCTATCACAGCATCATCTACGATGTGATCGATGAGGTGAAGCAGGCGCTCTCGGGCATGCTGTCGCCGGAAATCCGCGAGCAGATCGTCGGTCTCGCCGAAGTGCGCGACGTGTTCCGTTCGCCCAAGTTTGGTCAGATCGCCGGCTGTCTGGTGGTCGAGGGCGTGGTGCGGCGCAACAATCCGATCCGCGTGCTGCGGGACAATGTGGTCATCTTCGAAGGCGAGCTGGAGTCGCTGCGGCGCTTCAAGGACGACGTCAACGAAGTGCGTGCGGGTACCGAGTGCGGTATCGGCGTGCGCAACTACAACGACGTTCGTGTCGGCGACCAGATCGAAGTCTACGAGAAGATCGAGGTCAAGCGCGAACTGTGACGGACCCGCGCGCAGGCGCGGGGCAGGGCAGGGCAGGGTAGGCAGAGAAGGAACGGTATATGCCCAGGGAGTTCACGCGCGCACGGCGGATCGGTGAACAGCTTCAGCGCGAGCTGGCTGTCCTGATTCCCCAGGAGGTCAAGGATCCTCGCCTCGGCATGATCACCGTCTCGGCGGTGAAAGTCTCGAGCGACCTGTCGCATGCCCGCGTCTATGTGACCGTGCTCGGCAAGGAGGCGGACGAGGCGGCGGAATCGGTCCAGATCCTCAATGGCGCGGCCCCGTTCCTGCGCCAGATACTGTTCCGCGGAATGAAGCTGCGCACCATGCCGCAGCTGCAGTTCGTCCACGACGACACCATGATCGAAGGCAATCGCCTCGTCGCCCTGATCGAACGCTCGGTGGCTGAGGACAAGAAGAAGTCTGGTAAGGAATCCTGATGAAACACCGTCGTTCCCGGGGCCGCGAGGTCACCGGCATCCTATTGCTGGACAAGCCCTCCGGCATGACCTCCAATGGCGCCCTGCAGGTGGTCAAGCGCCTGTTCCGTGCCCGCAAGGCCGGCCATACCGGCAGCCTCGATCCGCTGGCCACTGGCCTGCTGCCGATCTGCTTCGGCGAAGCGACCAAGCTGTCGGGCTTTCTGCTGGAGGCCGACAAGAGCTACCGCGCCGTCGTGAAGCTGGGCGAGCGGACCACCACCGGCGATTCCGAAGGCGAAGTCATCCGGCGTGGGGACATCGCCGGGATCGACCGCGCGCGGGTGGAGGAGGCGGCTGCGTCCTTTCGCGGCGAGCTGCTGCAGGTTCCGCCCATGCATTCGGCGATCAAGCAGAACGGGGTGCCGCTCTACAAGCTGGCCCACCAGGGGATCGAGGTCGAGCGCAAGCCTCGAGAGGTGACCATCCATCGGCTCGATGTGATCGATTTCACCGGAGATCGCGTGACGATCGAGGTCGATTGCTCCAAGGGCACCTATATTCGCGTGCTGGCCGACGAGCTCGGCGAGCTGCTCGGCTGTGGCGGGCATATCTGCGAACTGCGTCGCACCGGCGTCGGCGCGTTCGATGCTTCGCGCATGGTCACGCTGGATGAGCTGGAGGCGCTGGCGAAAGAGGGCGGCGAGGCGGCGCTGGACGCCTGCCTGGTGTCGATGGAAACCGCCCTGGCACAGTGGCCGTATGTGCGCCTGCCCAAGGATGTGGCCTACTTTCTGATTCAGGGGCAGCCGGTGTTCGTGCCGCATGCCCCGTCCCGCGGTCTGGTCCGGATTTATACCCGGGAAGACCGTTTTCTCGGCGTCGGCCACATTCTCGACGACGGGCGGGTGGCGCCGAAACGCTTGGTGAACCAGTGAGCCTGAGGGCTCCGGGTTTTTCCTCCTTGTACCGGGTCGCGATTGCAAGATAAAATACGCGCTCGAAAATTAGACTGTGACAATCGGCAGGACAACATGGGATTAGATGCGCAGACCAAGGCAGAAGTCGTAAAGAATTTTCAGCGTAGCGCGGGTGACACCGGCTCACCGGAAGTGCAGGTCGCCCTGCTTTCCGCCCGGATCGACCAGCTCTCCGGCCACTTCAAGGAGCACAAGCACGACCACCATTCCCGCCAGGGGCTCCTGAGGATGGTCAGTGCGCGGCGCAAGCTGCTCGACTATCTGCGCAAGAGCGACGTCTCGCGTTACCAGGAACTGATCACGCGGCTCGGCTTGCGTAAGTGAGCCGACGCGCAGCGCGTCATCATGTCTCGCGGCGGGCCCGTCCATCGGGCCCGCTTTTCCATTCCGGGGGCGCGCGATCGGCAGCAGCCGATTGAGTCGTACGCTCTAACCCTACAGGAATCCAACCAGTGACCGTAACGAAGAAAGTCTTTCAATATGGCGCTCATCAGGTAACGCTGGAGACCGGCGAGATCGCGCGCCAGGCAAGCGGCGCCGTCATGGTGAGCATGGGTGAAACGGTGGTGCTGGTGACCGCCGTCGCGCAGAAGGAAGCCGTTCCCGGGCGTGATTTCTTCCCGCTCACCGTAAACTATCAGGAACGCACCTACGCTGCCGGCAAGATTCCCGGCGGTTTCTTCAAGCGTGAAGGAAGGCCCTCCGAAAAGGAGACTCTGACCTCCCGCCTGATCGATCGTCCGCTCCGTCCGCTGTTCCCCAAGTCCTTTACCAACGAAGTCCAGGTCATCGCGACCGTCATCTCGCATGATCGCGAAATCGATCCCGATATCCCCTCGATGATCGGCGCTTCCGCCGCGCTGGCGATCTCGGGTCTGCCGTTCAAGGGACCGATCGGCGCCGCCCGCGTCGGATACCGGAATGGACAGTTCGTGCTTAATCCCACGCTGTCGGAGCTCGAGACCTCGCAGCTCGATCTGGTCGTCGCCGGCACCGAGAATGCCGTGCTGATGGTCGAGTCCGAGGCTTCGGAGCTGCCGGAAGCGGTGATGCTCGATGCCGTGATGTTCGGTCACGAGCAGCAGCAGATCGCCATCCAGGCCATTCGTGAACTCGTTGCCGAGGTCGGCAAGCCGGCCTGGGAACTGCCCGCCGCAGCCGACGACGAGGCGCTGCGTGCCCGCGTCTGCAGCGAAGACAACGTCGCTCAGATTTCAGCGGCCTATCAGATTCGCGACAAGCAGCAGCGGCAGGGCCGGCTGTCCGAGATCCGTGCCGCGATCGTCGCCGCACTCACCGCCGAAGATGCCGAGCCGGCGTGGACGGCCGAAGAGGTCAAGGGCGAGATCGAGCGTCTGGAGAAGAGGGTGGTGCGGGAATCGATCCTGGCCGGTCAGCCGCGTATCGATGGCCGCGACACCCGCACCGTGCGCCCGATCACCATCCGGGTCGGCGTGTTGCCGCGCGCACATGGCTCGGCGCTGTTCACCCGCGGCGAAACGCAGGCCATGGTCGTGGCCACCCTCGGCACCGGCCGCGACGCACAGATCATCGACGCGATCGAGGGCGAGCGCCGCGAGCCGTTCATGCTGCACTACAACTTCCCGCCGTACAG
>CAZOOF010000014.1:0-44223 GCA_964581365.1 uncultured Chromatiales bacterium | reverse complement strand
GCCGTAGAAGCCGCGCTCTTCGTCGGCCATGCCGGAAATCGGCGCGTTGTCGGTGCTCGCCATCAGCTTGAAGCCGGGCGGCAGCTGGACGACGTGGTCGCCATGGCTCATCCACACGTCGAGCATGCCGTAGCCTTCCGGCGTGGTGTGGTCCTCGATGTCGCGCAGCAGCCGCGTGTGTCCGCGCGCGCGCACCTGCGCGTAGCCGAATTCGCGCCGCCGCGCCGATTCGACCTGGCCGCCGAGCTGCGCCGCCATGGTCTGCATGCCGTAGCAGATGCCGAGCACTGGCACTCCCAGCTCGAACACCAGCTGCGGCGCGCGTCCGGTCTCGGCCGCGGTCACCGTATCCGGTCCACCGGAGAGGATGATGCCGCGAGGGGCGAAGGCGCGCAGCGCGGCATCGTCCATGTTCCAAGGGTGAATTTCGCAGTAGACGCCGGCTTCGCGGATGCGGCGGGCGATGAGCTGGGTGTACTGCGAGCCGAAGTCGAGGATCAGGATGCGGTCGGAGTGGATGTTGCTTTCGAGGGTCAAGGCGCGCTTACCGTGAATGAATGTGTGTTCTGAACGTCGGTACCAGTGCTAAAGAGAATGAAGACGCGGCCTGCGCCGCGTCTTCGCTCTGCATCAGTCGATGCGGTAGTTCGGCGCTTCCTTGGTGATGGTCACGTCATGCACGTGGCTTTCGCGCATGCCGGCACCGGTGATGCGCACGAACTTCGGCCGCGTGCGCATCCCTTCGATGTCGCGCGAACCGGTGTACCCCATGCTGGCGCGCAGGCCGCCGATCAGCTGATGGATGATGGCGACCACCGTGCCCTTGTACGGCACCCGACCCTCGATGCCTTCCGGCACCAGCTTCTCGACGCCGACGTCGGCATCCTGGAAGTAGCGGTCGGCGGAACTGAACGAATCCGACATCGCGCCTAGCGAGCCCATGCCGCGATAGGCCTTGTAGGAACGTCCCTGGTACAGCTCGACTTCGCCCGGGGATTCCTCGGTGCCGGCGAACATGCTGCCGATCATGACGGCATGCGCTCCGGCGGCGATGGCCTTGGCGATGTCACCCGAGTAACGGATGCCGCCATCGGCGATCAGCGGGACGTCGCTGCCCTGCAGCGCCGCGGCGACGTTGGCGATCGCCGTCACCTGCGGCACGCCGACGCCGGTGACAATGCGCGTGGTGCAGATCGAGCCCGGACCGATGCCGACCTTCACGCCGTCCGCGCCGGCCTCGACCAGTGCCTGCGCCGCTTCGGCGGTGGCGATGTTGCCGCCGATCACCTGGATGTGGGGATAGGTCTGCTTGATGCTGCGCACCTTGTCGCTGACGCGCTGCGAATGGCCGTGCGCGGTGTCGACTACGATGACGTCCACGCCGGCGGCGACCAGCGCCTCGACACGGCCGTCGTCGGCGGTGCCTACCGCCGCGCCGACGCGCAGGCGGCCATGCGCATCCTTGCAGGCGCGCGGGTAATCGGTAGATTTCTGGATGTCCTTGACGGTGATCAGGCCGCGCAGCAGGAACTTGTCGTTCACCACCAGCACCTTTTCGATGCGGTGCTTGTGCAGCAGGCCGATGATCTCGTCGCGCTCGGCGCCTTCACGCACCGTCACCAGCCGGTCCTTCGGCGTCATGATGGTCGATACCGGCTGATCGAGACGGGTCTCGAAACGCAGATCGCGGCTGGTGACGATGCCGAGCAGTTCGTCGCCCTCCACCACCGGCACGCCGGAAATCTCGTTGTCACGAGTGATTTCCAGCACCTTGCGAATGCTGGTCTGCGGCGTCACCGTGATCGGATCCTTGATGACTCCGCTCTCGAACTTCTTGACCTTGCTGACCTCGAGCGCCTGCTGCTCGGCGGACATGTTCTTGTGGATGATGCCGATGCCGCCTTCCTGCGCCAGGGCGATCGCGAGCCGCGCTTCGGTAACCGTGTCCATCGCAGCGGACACGATGGGAACGTTAAGGGAAATGTTCCGTGTCAGCCGGGTGGAGAGACTGACCTCGCGGGGCAGGACGACGGAATGGTCGGGGACCAGCAAAACATCGTCGAAGGTAAGTGCGTCCTGAACGATTCTCATGGGGGCCTGCCTGAAGGTAAATTGGCTTATTATAGGGGATCCGGCGGCGGCTGGTAAACCTGCCAACTCCATGGAATAATGCTTCTTTTTCTCCGCGGACCGCTATGAACTCCGACGATTTGCCGCGCTCGTGGCTCCCGGCGGCCGCTTCCGCCGGCAGGGACGTCTACACCGTCTCGCGCCTGAATCGTGAGGTCTGCGCCCTGCTCGAGGGCGAATTCGCGTCGGTTCACGTCGAGGGCGAACTGTCCAATCTGGCCGCGCCCTCCTCCGGCCACATCTACTTCTCCCTCAAGGATGCCCAGGCCCAGGTCCGCTGCGCCATGTTCCGCAGCCGCCGCCAGACCCTGCGCTTCCGCCCCGCCGACGGCGCCCGCGTGCTGGTGCGGGCCCGGGTCAGCCTCTATCAGCCGCGCGGCGATTACCAGCTCATCGTCGAGCACATGGAGGAAGCGGGCGACGGCGCGCTGCAGCGCGCCTTCGAGGAGCTGAAGGCCCGTCTCGCCGCCGAAGGCCTGTTCGACGGCGAACGCAAGCGCTCCCTGCCCGCGCTGCCGCGGCGCATCGGGGTCATCACCTCGCCCACCGGCGCCGCCGTGCGCGACGTGCTCACCGTGCTGCGCCGCCGCTTTCCCGCGATCCCGGTGCTCATCTATCCGGTGCCCGTCCAGGGCAAGACCGCCGGCGCCGAGATCGCCCGCGGCATCCGTCTCGCCTCCGCGCGGCGGGAATGCGATGTCCTCATTCTCTGCCGCGGCGGCGGCTCGCTCGAAGATCTGTGGGCCTTCAACGAGGAAGTGGTGGCACGCGCCATTGCGGACTGCGAAATTCCGCTGGTTGCCGGCGTCGGTCATGAGACCGACGTCACCATCGCCGATTTCGTCGCTGATCTGCGCGCCCCCACGCCCTCGGGCGCAGCTGAATGCGTCAGCCCCGACGCTGGCGAATGGCAACGCCATTTCGCCCGGCTGGATGCGCGCATCGCCGGGCTGATGGAGAGCGCGCTGGAGCGCCGCGAAGAACGTCTGCAATGGCTGATCAAACGTCTGCATCAGCAGCACCCTGCGCAGCGCCTGCGTCAGCAGGCCCAGCGCGTCGATGAGCTCGAGCGCCGTGCCGCCCGCGCCATGCGGGCCATCCTCGAGCGCTGCGACATGCGGCGCCGGGAGGCGCGCGCGCGGCTGCTGCGGCATTCACCGCTGCCGGCGATACGAGCGGCCTGTAACCGCTCGGCGGTTCATCAGCGGCAGCTGATCGCCGCCATGTACGCCCGGCTCGAACGCCTGCGCGGCCGCCTCGAGCATCGTGCCGGCGCCCTGGAAGCGCTGAGCCCGCTCGCCACGCTGGCGCGCGGTTACGCCGTCGTCCGCCAGAGCGATGGACACGTGCTCACGGACAGCCGCGAGGTGCAGCCGGGAGCCGAGATCGATGCGCGGCTGGCGCGCGGCAGCCTGCGCTGCCGGGTGCTGGCGCGCACCGATGCGGACGACGAAAGCGGAAGTCCCGCCTGATGACCGGCCTGACACCAAGGAATGCGTGCGACATGAAGCGATCCGGACGAAACCTCAGTCTCCTGCTCCTGCTGTGCGCATGGGCCTCGGCGGCGCTCGCCGCCGGACTGCCGCCGCCCGCCGCGGTGCCTGGCGGCATGATCCTGCTGCCGCTGGGCGCCGGCGACGGCGATCCACCCGAGGTCTGGTACCGCGAGCGGCG
The DNA here is from genome assembly GCA_964581365.1 of uncultured Chromatiales bacterium. Taxonomy (GTDB): domain Bacteria; phylum Pseudomonadota; class Gammaproteobacteria; order SZUA-140; family SZUA-140; genus JAITWN01. The sequence continues at coordinate 40,419 of CAZOOF010000014.1, read as the reverse complement.
CGTGCTGGTGACGCGCGGCGAGGACGGCTGGGTCGCGGTGATCGGCATTCCGCTGGAAGCCGCCCCCGGCGCGCACGAGGCCGAACTGCGTCCGGCCGGCCTCCGCCTCGCCTTCGACATCGTCGACAAAGCCTACGAAGTGCAGCACATCACGCTGAGTGACCAGCGCATGGTGACGCCGCCGGAGGACGATCTGCGCCGCATCAACACCGAGGCCGTGCACCAGCGCGCGCTCTATGCCCGCTGGGTGGAGCATCCGGAACCGCCGCTGCGCTTCATGCTGCCGGTCGAAGGCCGGGAAAGCAGCGCCTTCGGCCTCAGGCGCTACTTCAACGGTGAGCCGCGTCGTCCCCACAGCGGACTCGACATCGCCGCGCCACTGGGCACGCCGGTGTTAGCGCCGGCGCCGGGAACCGTGATCGACACCGGAGACTACTACTTCAACGGCCGCACCGTGTTTCTCGACCACGGTCAGGGCCTGATCACCATGTACTGCCATCTCGATGAGATCCGCGTCGAGGAAGGCATGATCGTGGCCGCGGGCGACATCATCGGCACCGTGGGCAAGAGCGGACGCGCCACCGGGCCGCATCTGCACTGGACGGTGAGTCTCAACGACGCCCGCGTCGATCCCAAGCTGTTCCTGGCCGAAGGGGACTGATCCTTGCGCGCCTGGCCGCGCCTGCTGCTGTGCACTGCGCTGGCCGGCGCGGCCCCGGCCATGGCCGACATTCTCGACCTCCAGGTCAAGCGCGAACAGCGCCGCTTTCACGTCCAGTTTGAAGTCGAAATCGACGTTCCGCCCGCCGAGCTGCTGCGCCTGTTCGAAGAGCCGAAACGGTGGACCGGTCTGTCAAAGGTGATACGCCGCGCCGGCTTCGTCGAGCAGCTGCCTCCTGACGCGCGCCCCAGCGGCGCCGCCGGCGCCCGGCCGGTGTCGATGGTGGTCCGCGACTGCATCCTGTTCTTCTGCACCGAGGCGGAGAAAGTTACCCTCTACCAGACCGGCCGCGACGACCGTGTCGTCACCGGCGAGGGCGTGCGCGGCGCGGGCCATTTCCGCTATGACCGTGAGCGCTGGGACCTGGAACCCGCCGGCGAGGGGACGCTGCTGCGCCTGCGCGCCGAACTCGAACCGGATTTCGCGGTGCCTCCCTTCATCGGTCCGGCCGTAATGAAATCCATGCTGCGCAAGCTGTTGCGGGAGATGGAGCGCAACCTGGAAGACGCGCACACGCGCCAGACGGTGAAGCGCAGCGAGTGATCAGTCCGCCTCGCGGTCCGGGTCGCAGCAGTGGATGGCGCGCTCGAATCCGTCGCCCGCAGCGCTGAGAACCGCGCCGGTGACCTCGTTGGGACGGAAGGTGGTGCAGCCCTTCAGCCCCTGCTCCCAGGCCTGCAAATACACGTCGCGGAAGGCTTCATAGGGATAGTCGGCCGGGATGTTGATCGTTTTCGAAATGGCGTGATCGACCCAGGGCTGCACTGCGGCCTGCATCGCCAGATGTGCCTCGGGCGGCAACTGTCGCGCGGTGACGAAGTGCGCCGGCAGCGGCTCGCCCGGCCGCAGCTGTTGCCACAGCGTCCAGGCATAGTCGCGCAGCTCGTATTCGGTATGGCTGCCATCGAGCTCCAGCACCCGGCGTCGATAGGCGAAGTCGAACACCGGCTCAAGACTGCTCGACACGTTGTCGGCGAGCAGACTGATGGTGCCGGTCGGCGCGATGGCGATGAGATGGCTGTTGCGGATGCCATGCTCGGCGATGCCGTCGCGGATGTCCTCGGGCAGGGCCTGCACGAACGGTCCGGCGAGATAGGGCTCGCGTTCGAAGAAGGGAAACGGACCCTTCTCCTGCGCGAGTTCGATCGAGGCGCGATAGGCTGTGTGACAGATGGTGCGCAGCAGCCGGGCGGCGAAATCCAGCGAATCCCGGTCACCGTAGTGCAGGCCGAGCATGAGCAGCGCATCGGCGAAGCCGGTGACGCCGAGACCGACGCGGCGCGATCCCCGCGCCTGACGCGCCTGCTCCTCGAGCGGATAACGGGAGACGTCGATGACGTTGTCGAGCATGCGCACCGCGATCCGCGCCGTCTCCGCCACGCCGTCGAAGTCGAAGGACGCCTGGGGCATGAACGGATCGCGCACGAACTTCACCAGATTGAGCGAGCCGAGATCACAGGCGCCATAGGGCGGCAGCGGCACTTCCCCACAGGGATTGGTGGCGCTGATGCGCTCGCGGTACCACAGATTGTTCTCGCGATTGATGCGATCGATGAACAGCACGCCGGGTTCGGCATAGTCATAGGTCGCGCGCATGATCGCGTCCCACAGCGCCCGCGCGCGCACCGTGCGCACCACGCGGCAGCGCACCGGCATCGGCGATCCCGACCACACCCGGAGCACGGTGGAGCAGATCCCAGGCTCGTCGGCATCGGCCGGAAATACCAGCGGCCAGTCATCGTCGCGCTGCACCGCCTCCATGAACGCGTCGGTGACCAACACGGAAAGATTGAAGTGCCGCAGCGTGGTGCCATCCTGCTTGGCGGCGATGAAGGTCTCGATGTCCGGATGGTCGCAGCGCAGCGTCGCCATCATCGCGCCGCGGCGCGCGCCGGTGGACAGCAGGGTCGCGCACATCGCATCCCACACCTTCATGAACGACACTGGGCCCGAGGCCACCGTGCCCGCGGCATGGGCGTCAAAGCCCTGCGGACGCAGTGTGGAAAAGTCGTAACCGACCCCTCCTCCCTGCTGCAGCGTCAGCGCGCCTTCCTTGAGCGCCTCGAAGATGCCGTCGGTGGAATCACCGATGACGCCCATGACGAAGCAGTTGAACAGCGTGACCCGGCGACCGGTGCCGGCGCCGGCCTGGATGCGCCCGCCGGGGATGAAGCGGAAATTCTCGAGGACCTGGTAGAAGCGCTCGCTCCAGCGCCCGGCTTCGGGTTCGGCTTCGGCAAGCGCCGCGGCGACGCGGCGCCAGGTGTGGGAAACATCCGGCTCGGCCTGTCCGCCCGCCCGGTGACGATACTTGGTGTTCCAGATGTGACGCGATATCGCTGCGGTGAAATGCGGATCCGCGCCCATGAATTCAGCGCCCCCGACGCGGACGGGCGGGCGCCTTCCCCGGGCTCCGCTTCCCGCCGCCCTTGCCCTTGACGGCGCCGGGGCGGGAGCCGGAGCGGGACTTGGTGCCGCTCTTGGCTGGTGAGGGCGCGGATCCGCTCCGTCCCGCCCTGGCGGTCCGGGCCGGCGCGCGCTTGCCCGGCGTGGACGGCTGCGCGCGGCGCCCGGTCGCCGGACGATAGGGATTCTCGCTGGAGCGGAAGGTGATGCGCACCGGCGTCCCGGCCAGCCCCAGCCCCTCGCGGAAGGTGGCTTCGAGATAGCGGCGATAGCTGTCGGGAACTTCCGCGGTCTGGGTGCCGTGGATGACGATCACCGGCGGATGCTGCCCGCCCTGGTGGGCATAGCGCAGCTTGATGCGCCGCCCGCGCACCAGCGGCGGCGGATGATGGGCGACAGCGGCCTGCAGCATGCGTGTCAGCATGGGCGTGGACAGCGACCTCCTGGCCGCATCATAAGCCTTGTCGATGGCGCGGAACAGATCGCCCACGCCGGAGCCGTGCAGCGCGGAGATGTAGTGGACCTCGGCGAAATCGATGAAGGACAGCCGGCGATCGAGCGCCGCGCGGATCTCTTCGCGCTCCTCGGAGCTGAGGCCATCCCACTTGTTGACTGCGATGACCAGCGCGCGGCCGCTCTCCACCGCATGTCCGAGCAGCCGCGCGTCCTGTTCGCCGATACCCTGGCGCGCGTCCACCACCAGCAGCACCACATGCGCCGCCTCCATGGCCTGCAGCGCCTTGATGACGCTGAACTTCTCGATGGATTCATGAATGCGGCTGCGACGCCGGACGCCGGCGGTATCGATCAGGGTATAGGGTTTGCCGTCGCGCTCGAACGGAATGAAGATGCTGTCCCGGGTGGTGCCGGGCATGTCGAAGGTCAGCATGCGCTCTTCGCCGAGGATGCGGTTGGTGAGCGTGGACTTGCCGACATTCGGCCGGCCGACCAGGGCGATGCGGATGCGCTCCTCATCCTCGTCTTCGGGCGCGGCCTCCTCCTCGTCCGCTTCCGGCGCGAAGCGGGCGAGCACCTCGCTCATCATGCTGGCGACACCATCGCCGTGCGCGGCGGAAATGCAGTAGGTGTCGCTCACGCCGAAGACCGCGAACTCGCTGAACACCATCGCCGGCTGCAGGCCTTCGGCCTTGTTGATGACCAGCACGATCGGGCGTCCGCTGGCGCGCAGCCGCTCGAGCACGGTCTGGTCGGCTCCGGTCAGTCCGGCGCGGCCATCGACCAGGAACATCACGATGTCCGCTTCCAGCACCGCGCGCATCGCCTGCGATTCCATCAGCACATCGATGCCTTCGCGCTCCCCGCTGAGGCCACCGGTGTCGACGACGATGTACGGACGATCGCCGATGCGGCCGCTGCCATACTGGCGATCGCGGGTGAGTCCGGGGAAGTCGGAGACCAGCGCCGCGCGGCTTCCGGTCAGACGATTGAACAACGTCGACTTGCCCACATTGGGGCGGCCGACCAGCGCGATGACGGGTTTCACGGCGCCTCTCGGTCGATGCCCGACAACTGCAGAGCCTGGATTGCGCCGGCGCTGTCGACCACGTAAAGGCGCGCGCCATCGCTCACCGGATCGGCGGTGATCGGCGTCTCACCCAGACGCAGACGGCCGAGGAAGCGGCCGTCCTCAGGCGACAGGAAGTGCATGTAGCCGCGGAAGTCGGCCACGGCGACCATGTCGCCATGCAGCACCGGCGCTGTTATCTCGCGGCCCGTCAGCCCATCCTGGCGCCACAGAATGCCGCCGTTGTCCGGGTCAAGCGCAAGCACCTGCGCGTCATCGGTGCTGAGGTAGAGTCTGGCGCCATCGAAACGCAGCCCCTGGTGCGTGGAAAGATCCCGCGACCACTGAATGCGGCCGGTGACCGGCGATACCGCGGCGATCCGGGTCTGATAAGAAGCCACATACAGAGCGCTGCCGTCGTACACCGGATCGGCGTCCAGATCGACCAGGCGTTCGAATTCCGAGCGTCCCGCGGGAATGCCGATCGCGGTCTCCCACTGCACCTCGCCGCTGTCAGCGCCGATGGCGATGAGACGGCCGTTGTCGAGGCCCACATAGACGCGATCATCGGCAATCCAGGCGCGGCTGGAGCCTTGCAGGCTGAGCGCCGGCACCACCGCTTCCTGAATCCAGCGCGGCGTGCCGTTGTCGGCATCCAGGCCGTAGATACGGCCGTCGTTGCTGCGGGCGACCACCAGCCGTCCGGCAGCCACCGGTGGCGCCGCCACCTCGCTGCTCAGGCGGCTCTTCCACAGCAGTTCGCCGTCGGCCGCGCTGAAGGCATAGACCATGCCCTGCTGGGTACCCGCATAGACCGCATCGACACCGGCGCCGAGACGGGTATTGATGCGCGCCGGCACCCCGTCCTCACCGCCCAGGGTGCGGCGCCACAGCTCCCGTCCGCTGACCGCGTCGAAGGCGATGACGCGATCGGGCCGGTCGGCGTGATACACCCGCCCGTCACTGACCAGCGGGCCGGGCTGGCGATACGCGACCGGGTGGGTCGGCTGCCCCTGACGGTACCAGAGACCATCGAGCGCAAAGCCGGTGGCAACGCGCGGCAGCGGCGGCGGTTCGACTTCGGGCGGATGCGAGGCGCAGCCGGCAAGCGCCAGCGCGCAGGCAAACAGACCGGCAAAATGTCGCTGAGTTCTCAACCGCGCTCGCCCAGATTATCCAGTTTCAGTTGCACCAGCTCGGAGCCCGGTCCGAACTCCAGCGCCTCCAGGGCGCGCTCGTAGGCCGCGCGCGCCTGCTGCGGGTTGCCGCTGGCGGCATGCAGATCGCCGCGCAGCTCCTCGTAGGCCGCGGCGAAGGCGGCGGGCGCGCTGCTGCCGAGCGTCGCCAGCGCTGCGCTGTGATCGCCGAGCGCCGCCTGCACCCGCGCCAGGCGCAGCCGCGCGACGGCCCCGGGCTCCGGATCGCGCGCGTTGTCCACGGCCCACTGCAGATTGCTACGCGCCTCTTCGAGCTGATCACGCTCGACCTGCGCGCTGGCCAGCGCGAGCGTAGCGAGCACCGCATAAGGGGTGCGCTTGAACTTGTCGGTCAGATACGCGGTACGGCTGCGCGCCGCTTCGATGTTGCCGATATCCAGTTCACTGCGCAGCTGTTCGTACTCTGCCGAAGCGGTCTGCCGCTGGCGCTCCTGGTGATCCATCCACATGCGGGCTCCGAGCACCAGCACCAGTCCCACCACCAGACCGGTGATCACCGGGCCGCCGTACTTCTTCCACCAGCGCTTCAGTTCTTCGAGTTGTTCGTCGTCGGTCTGCATCATCATTCCTCAGTATTCGTTTGCCCGCCCGGCGCGCCAGCGGCGCGCAGGAACGCTTCCAGTTCACCGCGCGCCACCGTGGCCTGCGGACGCTCCTCGCGCAGGAATTTGACGCTGACGGTACCCTGCGCGACTTCGTCGTCGCCGAGCACCAGCGCCACCCTCGCGCCGCTGCGGTCGGCCCGGCGAAACTGGGCTTTGAAGGCGCCGCCGCCGCAGTGCAGGCACAGGCGCAGATCCGGCATGGCGTCGCGCAGGCTCTCGGCCAGTCGCCAGGCTTCGCGTCCGGCTTGCTCACCGGCGGCGACGATGTAGGCGTCGGCCGCCTCGGTATCGATCGCTTCGGTTTCGCCGGACTCATCCTCGAGCAGCGCCAGCACCCGCTCGATGCCGAGGGCGAAGCCGATCGCCGGCGTCGGCGCGCCGCCGAGCTGCTCCACCAGCCGGTCGTAACGTCCTCCGGCGCACACGGTGCCCTGCGCACCGAGTCGGTCGGTGGTCCACTCGAACACGGTGTGACCGTAGTAATCGAGTCCGCGCACCAGACGGGTATCGATTTCGTAAGCGACGCCGGCAGCATCGAGCAGTTCGCGCAGTCCGGCGAAGTGCGCCGCCGAATCAGCGTCGAGATGGTCCATCAGCACCGGCGCGCCGTCGATGATGTCGCGCATCGCCGGATTCTTGCTGTCGAGGATGCGCAGCGGATTGGTTTCCAGACGGCGCTGGCTGTCCTCGTCGAGCGCATCGAAATGCTCGCGCATGTAGGCCACCAGCGCGGCCCGGTAGGCGGCGCGGGATTCCGGCGAACCCAGCGTGTTCAGCCGCAGCCGCAGCCCGTCGAGACCGAGCTGGCGCCACAGGCGCGCGCTCATCAGGATCAATTCCGCATCGATGTCCGGGCCGGGAAAGCCATAGGCTTCGACGCCCCACTGATGGAACTGGCGATAACGTCCCTTCTGCGGGCGCTCGTGGCGGAACATGGGGCCGATGTACCACAGCCGCCGCTGGCGGTTGTGGATCAGGCCGTGCTCGAGGCAGGCGCGCACGCATCCCGCCGTGCCTTCGGGACGCAGGCTCAGGCTGTCGCCGCCCAGATCCTCGAAGGTATACATTTCCTTTTCGACGATGTCGGTGACCTCACCGATGGTGCGCACGAAAAGCTCGGTCTTCTCGACCAGCGGCAGCCGGATCTCCTCGTAACCGTACATGCCGGCGAGCGCGCCGAGCTGCGCTTCGAGTCGCCGCCACACCGCTGCCCTGCCCGGCAGCACATCGTGCATGCCGCGTATCGCCTGTATCCGTCCTGCCATGATTGTTCCGTGCGTTCCTTCGCTTCGTGCCTCAGGACGAAGCCTCTTTGGAGGCGGCGGCGCGCCTGGCCGCCACCTGCGCCCGAATGGTGCGTTCGAGGTCGTCGAGCAGTTCCTCGCTCGCCACCTTGTGATGCGGCACGCCGTCGACGAACACCAGATGAGGCGAGCCGCCGGTCAGACCGATGTGCGCTTCGCGCGCTTCCCCGGGACCGTTCACCACGCAGCCGATCACCGCCACATCCAGCGATTCGCGGACGTCCTCGAGCCGCGCTTCCAGCGCATTCACCGTAGCGATCACATCGAACTGCTGGCGCGAGCACGAAGGACAGGCGACCAGGTTGATGCCGCGGCTGCGCAGATGCAGGCTCTTGAGGATGTCGAAGCCGACCTTGATCTCTTCGACCGGGTCGGCAGCGAGCGAGACGCGGATGGTATCGCCGATGCCCTCCGCCAGCAGCATGCCGATGCCGATCGCGGACTTGACCGTGCCCGAACGCAGCGCGCCGGCCTCGGTGATGCCGAGATGCAGGGGCTGCTCGATGCGGCCGGCGATGTCGCGATAGGCTTCGACCGCCATGAACACCTCGGACGCCTTGAGGCTGACCTTGAAGTCCGGGAAGTCGAGCTTCTCGAGGATGTCGATGTGGCGCATGGCGGATTCGACCAGCGCGGCGGCATTGGGTTCGCCGTACTTGGCTTGCAGATCCTTCTCCAGCGAACCGGCGTTGACGCCGATGCGGATCGGAATGCCGCGATCGCGCGCCGCGCTCACCACCGAGCGCACGCGATCCTCGCGGCCGATGTTGCCGGGATTGATGCGCAGACAATCGACGCCGAGCTCGATGACCCGCAGCGCGATGCGATAGTCGAAATGAATGTCCGCCACCAGCGGCACGCTGACCTGCGAACGGATGACGCCGAACGCTTCGGCGGCATCATCGGTCGGCACCGACACGCGCACGATATCCGCCCCCGTCTCCTCCAGGGCGCGAATCTGCGCCACGGTGGCCGCGACGTCGCAGGTGTCGGTGTTGGTCATGCTCTGCACAGCGACCGGAGCATCGCCACCGACCGGCACCTTGCCGACGCGAATCTGGCGCGAGCGGCGCCGGATGATCTTGTGGGTGGATTTCATGCTGTATTTTCCCTATTGGCCGTCCGCGGAACCGAGTTTGAAATTGGCCACGTTCTGACGACTGATCGGAATATCGGTGTAAGGGCTGCCATTGTATTCCAAACTGACATTCGGCGCGTTACCGAGCAGCACCTCGAACGGCGCCTGCCCCTGCAGACGCAGCTCATCGCCCTCCTGCCCCATGCGCACCGCCAGGCGCCGCCCCGTCGCATCGGAAACTTCGATCCAGGACGTGCCACTGAAGCGCAGCACCAGTTCAGCGACAGCCGGTTCGTCCGCCGCGGCAAGCGCAGGAGCCGCCTCCCCGCCCCGCGCCAGTTCCTCGCGCACTTCGTCCATCGCGCTCTGATCGAAGGGCGCCGAAACCTCTTCCTCCGCGGGACTGAACCTGGCCGAGGGGACCGCAACCTCCTCACCGGAGGGCGCCGTCTCCGGCCCCGGGCGCACACCGAACCAGATCAGCAGCCCGGCGGCGAGCACGGCGAGCAGCAGCGCGGCGATCGCCAGCGGCCCGGTATCGAAGGCGATGCGCCGGCGCGGTGCGGCGCTTTCGGCCCGGATCACCGGGGTGGATGCCTCCACCGGCTGCAGCGATGCAAGCAGGGGCGCGGGATCGATATTGAGCAGCCGCGCGTAGTTGCGCACGTAACCGCTGACGAAGATCAGCGCGGGAAAGGCAGCGTGGTCGTCACGCTCCAGGGCGTGGATCTGATCGGCATGCAGGCGCAGCCGCTCGGCAACCTGCTCGACCGACCACCCTTTGGCTTCGCGCGCGCGGCGCAGCTCCTCGCCGGGAGAAGGACCGTCCGTTTCGACCTCATACCCGACGGGAGCCACCGTTTCTTCCTGATGTCCCGCCGTCACTATCACTCCATCTCACGCAGGCGGGCGGTTTCCTCCGCGCGCGGAAACTGTTCGCGCAGCTGTCGGGCGTAATCCGCCGCCGCCGGCGGGTTGTCCAGGGTTCGTTCGATGCGCACGCCGAGCCACAGGCTCTGCGCGTTGTGCCGCGCCACCGCCTCGAAGCGCTGGAGGAAGGCGCGCGCCGGCAGCAGATCCCCGGTGTCGAAGCTGAGCGTGGACATCTGCAGCAGCGCCGACGGCGATACCGGATCGATTTCCAGCGCGCGGCGCAAATGCGCCTTGGCACGTTCCGGATCCGGAATGCGCATCATGCAGTTGGCCGCGTTCTGGTAGGCCTCGCCCGAGCGCTCGTAGTTGGGTGTGCGGGCCGCGCGCAGGAAACGCTCCTCAGCCTCGCCGTAACGTCCGCTGTCGCACAGAAACACAGCATAGTTGTTCTGCAGCGCGCCATCTCCCGGCGCCAGGCGCAGGGCGCGGCGATAATGCTGCTCGGCCTTCTCGCTGTTGCGCAGCGTGCGGTACAGCTCGGCGAGGTAGTGATGGGCATCGGCGAGTCCGGGATCCTGTTCCAGGGCGCGTTGCAGCTTTTCCATGGCGACTTCGTAGTTGCCCTGCTGCATGTAGCTCAGGCCGAGCCTGGCATTGATCTCGGCCGGGGATTCACCGCCCCCCGAGCGCGCAGGCGGCCCGCCGGCACAGCCCGCGAGCGTGAGCGCCGCGGCCAGCATGGCCGCGATGACGGGGATGCGCCGGCTCATGTCGGTACCCCGGCATCCTGACGCAGCCGCTCGCTGCGCCGCGTGCGATCCATGACCTTGCCGGCAAGCTGGCCGCAGGCGGCATCGATGTCGTCTCCGCGCGTGCGCCGCGTTACGGTCACGATCCCGGCCGCCATCACCACATCGCGGAAGCGATCGATCGCCTGCTGCGAGGAAGTGCGATAGCCGGAATCCGGAAACGGATTGAAGGGAATCAGGTTGACCTTGGACGGGACATTGCGCAGCAGACGCACCAGCGCCCGCGCATCTGCGAGGCTGTCGTTGACACCGTCCAGCATGACGTATTCGAAAGTGATGCGCCGCCGCGGCTGACGGTCCACGTAACGGCGACAGGCGTCGAGCAGTTCGGCCAGCGGATACTTGCGGTTGATGGGCACCAGTTCGTCGCGGAGCGCGTCGTTCGTCGCATGCAGCGACACGGCGAGGCTGACCGGCGCCACTTCGCGCAGCCGGTCGAGCATTGGCACCACACCCGCGGTGGACAGCGTCACACGGCGCTTGGACAGGCCGTAGGCGTGGTCATCCAGCATCACATCGATGGCGCGGGTGACGTTATCGAAATTGAGCAGCGGCTCGCCCATGCCCATCAGCACGACATTGGTGATCGGCCGCTCGCCGAGACCGCGTGCAGCCAGATCGCGCCGCGCGATGAAGATCTGCGACAGGATCTCGCCGGTGCTGAGGTTGCGGTTGTAGCCCTGACGCGCGGTCGAGCAGAAGCTGCAGTTGAGCGTGCAGCCAACCTGCGAGGAAATGCACAGCGTGCCGCGGTCATCCTCGGGGATGAACACCGTTTCGATGCCATTGCCATCGGCGAGACGCAGCAGCCACTTCACCGTGCCGTCGCGCGAGGCCTGCATGGTGGCGACGGCCGGCAGTTCCGGACCGCACATCTGCGCGAGGCGCGAACGCAGGCCCTTGGCGAGATCGGTCATCGCATCGAAATCGAGCACGCCGCGCTGATGTATCCACTGGATCAGCTGCGAGGCGCGCCACGGCTTCTCGCCCAGCGCGGCGAGGAATTCCTCCGCGCCGCGCCGGTCGAAGTCGAGCGGATTGATCTTTCCCGTAACGGCGATCCCGTCAGCGGGTACGAGGACAGATCTCATCGGGCTTAAAAAAGTATTCGATCTCCGCGGCCGCGGTATCGGGACCGTCCGAACCATGAACGGCGTTCTCCTCGACACTGCTGGCGAAGTCGGCGCGAATGGTGCCCGGCGCTGCATTGCCGGGATTGGTAGCGCCCATGATCTCGCGGTTGAGCGCGATGGCGCCTTCGCCTTCCAGCACCTGAACCATGACCGGGCCGGAAATCATGAAGTTCACCAGATCATTGAAGAAGGGGCGCTCCTTGTGCACGGCGTAGAAACCCTCAGCCTGGGACCGCGTCAGGTGTACCATCTTCGCCGCCACGATACGCAGGCCGCGCTCCTCGAAACGGCTGTAGATCTTGCCGATGAGGTTCTTCGCCACTGCGTCCGGCTTGATGATGGACAGGGTACGTTCAATTGCCATGCAGCCTCCAAGATATGCTGTTGCCTTTGTGGTTGACAGGGATCATCGCGGAGCGCTCGCAGTCATGCGGCGCCGCCTCGCGCCGCACTCCGCTGCGCTGCTCGATGACCAAAAAAAATGCCCGCGATCAGCGGGCTATTATATGTGGCGGGCTGGCGCTTGGAAACCGCGCCGCGCCCTCAGACAGTGAAGCTCTCCCCGCAACCGCAGCTCGCCTTTTCGTTCGGATTGGTGAAGCGGAAGCCGGCATTGAGTCCTTCCCGGCGGTAGTCGATCTCGGTTCCGGCAAGATAAGGCAGATTCTTGCGCTCGACGATCACGCTCACCCCTTCGCTGTCGTAGACCAGGTCATCGGGGCCGGTGACATCGGCGAGCTCCACCACGTAGGCGAGCCCCGAACAACCGCTGTTGCGCACGCCGAGGCGCAGCGCGGGATTCTGGCCGCGCGACTCCGCATAGTTGCGGATATGGGCCGCGGCGGCTGGAGTCAGGCTGATGGCCATAACACTCTCCTTCAAACTCATAAGCATTGGCTACAGCATACACTATCGGCGCCGATCGCCGTCGCTAGACCGCCATACCCCGCAGAATGCGGGTGCGCTCATCGAGGACGGCGACGAAACCATCCACCTCCTCCGCCCGGCTGGCCGCGCCCAGGCTGACACGCAGCGCCCCGAACGCCCGCTCGCGCTCCACGCCCATGGCAAGGAGCACGTGGCTGGGTTCCGGCCGTCCGCTGCCGCAGGCCGAGCCGCTCGACACGGCATATCCCGCTTCATCGAGCAGCAGCAACAGGGTGGAACCGTCGACACCGTCGACGGTGAAGAACACGGTATTCGGCAGCCGCTCGGTCTCCCGGCCGTGGATTTCCACCCCCGGCACCGCGGCCAATCCACGTTCCAGCCGGGCCCGCAGTTCCGCGATCCCATCCTGTTGGTCCAGGCGCTGGGCTGCCAGTTCCGCTGCCTTGCCGAAGCCGACGATCCCGGCCAGATTCTCGGTCCCGGAACGCCGTCCGCCTTCCTGCCCACCGCCATGCAGCAGCGGCTCCAGATCGAGGGAAGCATCGACGATCAGGGCGCCGACGCCCTGGGGACCGCCGATCTTGTGCGCCGACAGGCTGGTGAGTCCCAGTCCCGGCAGCCGGCAGTCGACCGGAATTTTGCCCGCCGCCTGTACTGCGTCGCTGTGGAAAGCGATGCCTCGCTCCCCCGCCAGAGCGGCGCAGGCGGCGATGTCCTGGATCACGCCGGTCTCGTTATTGGCCCACATGATCGATACCAGACGGGTGTCGGATTCCAGCGCGGCGGCAACCCGGTCCGGATCGATCCGGCCGTCCCGCTCGGGAGCGACCTCGATGATGCGCCAGCCCGCCGCCGCCAGCGCGCGGGCCGGCCCCAGCACGGAGCTGTGTTCGATGGCGCTGACGACTATCGATCCGGGTCGCCAGGTGGCGGCGATGCCCTTGAGCGCGAAATTGTTGGCTTCGGTCCCGCCGCTGGTGAATACGACCTGGCGCGGCGCAGCCCCGACCAGAGCGGCGAGCTGCTCACGAGCCAGCTCGACGGCGGCGCGGGCGGCTCGCCCGGGGGCATGACGACTGGAGGCATTGCCACCGACGGACTGCCGCAGGAACGGCAGCATCGCCTCCAGAACCTCGGGCTCCAGAGGAGAGGTAGCGTTGTAATCGAAGTAGACGGTCAACCGGTCCCGCCCGGGGCCCCTCAGGTGTTGAGGCCGTCTGCGGTCACCCGAATCAGAAACGGCTTGCCCTGCTGCATGCTGTCCTGGCGGGCGCTCACTTCCTGCACGCCGCGGCGCTTGACCAGATCACCGAGGCTGATTCCAGTCAGGAAGTCGAAAATCTGATTGCTAAGATCTTCCCAGAGTTCGTGGGTGAGACAGGGTTCGTTGTTCTGGCAGTTCGCCAGGCCGCCACAGCGGCGCGCATCCACATGCTCATTGATGGCGTTGATGACTTCGGCCACGGGAATCTCTTCCGCCGCCCGGCTCAGGCGGTAACCGCCACCGGGGCCGCGGGCGCTGTCGACCAGACCCTTCCGGCGCAGCTTGGCGAACAGCTGCTCCAGGTAGGAGAGGGAAATGCCCTGGCGTTGGGAAATATCGGCCAACGGCACCGGGCTATTCTGCGCATGCAGGGCGAGATCGAGCATCGCGGTGACGGCATAGCGTCCCTTGGTCGTCAGTTTCATGGTCGACTAACTTCCCTTGTGAACAGATAGCACATTCTACATAGTTGACAGGACTTATCAACTATTCCCCTCGGAACGCTCCCCGGTCTGTCCGGCATTCTCACCCGCTACGGCGTCAGAATCAATTGCTTCCGCGCAGGCGGGCACGTAATCGGGCAGCGGCGGCAGCTCGCATTCGACGCCCAGCTTCTTCAGTTCCCGGCTCATCAGCTCGACCCGGGCATCGAGCGCGCGGATGTGATCCAGCAGACTGTTGACCGACTGGATGACCGGATCGGTCACATCCTGGCTGGCGGCGTAGGCATCGAAACCGATCTTCTCGGCGAACGCCCGCAGCTCCTGCTCGTCGCTGCTGCGTCTGCGCGCCTGATGGGCGGGCACGCCGATCATCGTGGCGCCGGGCGGCACGTCCTTGGTTACCACCGCGTTGGAGCCGATCCGGGCGCCTTCCCCCACATTGAGTGGACCCAGGATCTTGGCCCCGGCGCCGACGATGACGTTGTTACCCAAGGTCGGATGCCGCTTGCCCTTCTCCCAGGTAGTGCCACCCAGCGTCACGCCGTGATAGATGGTGCAGTCGTCGCCGATCTCGGCGGTCTCGCCGATCACGATGCCCATGCCGTGATCGATGAAGAAACGCCGTCCGATGCGCGCCGCAGGATGGATCTCGATACCGGTCAGCCAGCGGGCGAACATGGACAGGAACCGGGCCAGCCATTTCATGTTCGCCGTCCACAGGCGATGGGCCAGGCGGTAGAACACCAGGGCATGGATGCCGGGATAGGTGCTTATCACTTCCAGCGTAGTGCGCGCGGCCGGGTCGCGCTCGAAGACGCAACGCACGTCCTCGCGGATTCTTTCGAACATGTCAGGAACTTCTCCAGCTCCGGCCTGGCCGGCAAGGGACTCAAGTTTAACCCGCCACGCCGCCGCGGTCATACCATCGCCCCCGGACTGATGATGACGCCGCTTCGCGCCGGGGGCGTCTCAGCCTCCGCGCCGCCGCAGCGTCTCGCCGTATTTCTCCACCGCGGTGAGGATGCCGCGCAGGATGTTGATCTCGTTCCGGTCCGGGCGCGCGCGGTTGTAGAGGATCCGCAGCCGGCGCATGAGGTGACGCGGATTGGCGGGATCGAGGAAGTCGAGCTCGACGAGAACCTCCTCGAGATGCCGGTAGAAGCGCTCCATCTCCTGGTGATCGACGCCGTCCACCGCGGCGGCATCGCGCTCACCCGTGCCGGCCAGCGAGGCAAGCCGCAGCTCGTAACAGGCGATCTGCACCGCGGCCGCGACATTTAGCGAGCTGAAGCCGGGATCGCTGGGGATGTGGAGCCGCAGATGGCAGAGATCCAGCTCCTCGTTGCTCAGCCCCGAATGCTCCCTGCCGAACACCAGCGCCGTGGACCCGGGCAGGGTTTCGGCCACCTTCACAGCGGCGCTGCGCGGATCGACCGCCGGACAGGACAGCGCGCGCGACCGGGCACTCGCGCCGATCACCAGAATGCAGTCGGCCACCGCCTCTTCGAGCGTGTCGTACACGGTGGCGGCGGCGAGCACGTCATCAGCCCCCGCGGCGCGGGCGGTGGCGTCCGCGGACGGAAACACGCGTGGGGCGACCAGTCGCAGGCGCGACATCCCCATGTTCTTCATGGCGCGGGCTGCGGCACCGATATTGCCGGGATGCGTGGTACCGACGAGGACGATGATGGCGGAGGCAGGCGTGGACATGGGAGCAGAAGGTACCGCTTTGCCCTGCCGGGCGGCAAGCCGGGCGATTCAGGGCAGAAAACCGGCGCGCCTAATCGGGCAGTCAAATCTGGTATCCTTTATACACCCGCACCGACTACCGAACGGAATCCCTGACAAGCATGAATCCGGCCCTCAATATCGCCATCAAGGCCGCTCGCAAAGCGGGCAACGTCATCCTGCGCCACATGGATCGTCTCAGCGGAGTGAACGTCACGCTCAAGGGCCGCAACGACTACGTCAGCGAAGTCGATCGCCAGGCTGAAGAAGAAATCATCGCGATCCTGCGCAGAGCCTATCCCGCCTACGGCATCCTCGCCGAGGAAGGCGGCTGGCAGGAAGGCGACGAATACCAGTGGATCATCGACCCGCTGGACGGCACCACCAACTATCTGCACGGCTTCCCGCAGTTCGCGGTGTCGATCGCGCTCACCCATCGCGGCCGCATCGATCAGGGCGTGATCTACGATCCCCTGCGCGAAGAGCTGTTCACCGCCTCACGCGGTAGCGGCGCCTTCCTCAACGATCGCCGCATCCGCGTCTCCGCTCTGAAGACTCTGGAGGGCTCACTGCTCGGCACCGGCTTCCCCTTCCGCCAGCCGGCGGTGCTCGACGTCTACCTCGAGACCTTCCGCGCCCTGCACCCGGATGCCGCGGGCATCCGCCGCGCCGGCTCGGCCGCGCTCGATCTTGCCTACGTCGCGGCCGGCCGCCTCGATGGCTTCTGGGAGTTCGGCCTGAAGCCCTGGGATCTCGCTGCCGGCGTGCTGCTGGTCCGCGAGGCGGGCGGGCTGGTGGGCGATTTCCGCGGCGGCGAGGAATTCATGAAGTACGGCAATCTGGTCGCCGGCAATCCGAAGATATTCGCTGCCATCCTGCAGACCATTGCGCCGCACCTGCCGCCGGAAGTCCGGCATTGAGGCGGTTCGACCCGGTCATCGCGTGAACAGAGGAGTGTCATGAGCCAATCCGCCCCACCCGTCATCCAGGCCGAAGAGCTGAACGCCCGCCTGGATACCCCCGAGCTGATCATCGTCGATCTGTCCGGCGACGTCGCCTACGAGCGCGAGCACATTCCCGGCGCGGTCAACATCGACGCCGCCTCGGTGATCGCATCGCGGCCGCCGGTGATGGGACTGCTGCCGCCGGCGCAGGCGCTGGCGACGGTGCTGTCCGAGGCTGGCATCCGACCGGAGAGCTGGGTGGTGGTTTATGACAGTGAAAACGGACTCAAGGCGGCGCGCTTCGCCTGGACGCTCGATGCCATCGGACACCAGCGCGTCTCCCTGCTCGATGGCGGACTCGGCGCCTGGCTGGATGCCGGCCTGCCGACCGATGGCGAAGTCGTGGAGCCGCAACCGAGCGTCTATGAAGTGCAATACCGCGATGAGCATATCGCAGACAAGGACTATATCCGGCGCCGCCTCGGTGATCCGGACCTGGTCATCGTCGACGCCCGCACGCCCGCCGAATACAGCGGGATGGATCGCCGCGCGCAGCGCGCCGGCCACATTCCGGGCGCGGTCAACATCGACTGGTCGCGAGCGCTGCGGGGTAATGGCGATCTGCGCCTGCTCGACGCCGACCAGCTCCGGGCCCTGTACGAGTCGCACGGTGTCACTCCCGACAAGGAAGTCATCGTGCACTGCCAGACCCATCAGCGCTCCTCGCACAGCTATTTCGCCCTGAAATCCCTCGGCTTCCAGCGAATCAGGGGTTATCCGGGCTCCTGGTCGGACTGGGGTAACGATCCGGAAACACCAATAGAAGCATAGGCTCGAGCTGGAACCACCGGGCGCCCTCGCACGAGCGCGAGGCGCAGAGCTCGCCTGCGCCGTGGCTGACCATCGATATTCAGGGACTCGATATTTGGAATCATGGCTACTCACAACACTATGCTGCCCCCGCATCCCTTCCGCACACTGCTGCAGTGGAGCGCCTGGGTATTCGTTTCGGCCGTCGTCTACATCGTGCTCTACGCCGGCACCGATCTGTGGCACAGCATTCAGGCCGACCAGAGCCGGGTTACGGTCGTCATTCTGGTACTGTTCCTGATCGGACTGCTCCTCAGCCTCACTCTCACCCTGGCGCTCACCCGTGAATCCAAGCAGGCCATCCTGCTCGGGACGGTCGCCCGCGACCAGGGACTGCATGCGGTCGACTCGCGCCTCGGCCGCTACGCAACGCACCGCTTTTTCGCCTCGCTGAAAGTGGCAACCGGAGGCGATCGACCGCCTGCGCTCGACAGCCTGATCGACATGGAAATGAACGGCTACCACCGGCGCAGCGACGCCATCGGCGTGGTGGGCAATCTGCTCATCACCCTCGGGCTGATCGGAACGGTGGTCGGCCTCACCTTCACCCTCGCCGGTCTGTCCAATGCGCTCGAGGCGCTGGGAACGAATCAGGAAGAGCTGTCACGAGGCCTCCGCCTGGCCATGAGCGGCATGGGAACGGCTTTCTACACAACGCTGCTCGGCTCGGTGCTCGGCGGGGTACTGCTCCGCATCTTCGCCCTGATCACCGGCAACGGCATCGGCGATCTCGGCGACACGCTCAAGCGCATCGCCGTCTACTGCACCAGCGATATGCGGCCGACGGTCGAGCGCGACACGCGCCGACTCAACCAGGAGATCGCCCTGCTCGGCGAGAACGCCCGTCTGCTGCAGGAGGCGCTGCAGGAATCGGTCACCGCCATGCAGGCATTCCGTGAACAGACGGCATCGCTGCATGCCCTCGGTGACGATGCCGATCGCAACAAGAATCTGCGCGACGCCGTCGCCCTGCAGATGTACTACACGGATCTGCTGCGGGACGAGATCCGTCTGATGACTCGCGTCAATCGCGCCTGGTGGCCGCGCCTGCGCCGCGCCCTGCGCCGCCGGGCCCGCTCGCGCTAGACCGGGCAGACACGCAGACATGGCCCGGCAACAGCGGTCGACGCCCGCCAGCATTCACGAAATCTTCGCTGACATGGCGCTGCTCATGCTGGCGACTTTCGTCTTCCTGCTGGTCATGGTCCTGATCCTGTTCCGCTTTTCCCACGACGAGCAGGTTCCGGATCTGCTCATCGAGATCGAGCAGCTGCAGGCGCGCCTGGAGGAAAGTGAGCAGCGGCAACAGGCCCTTGAACGTGAAGTCGAACGTCTGGAGCAGACCGAAGGCCGGCTCGATGAGATCCTCGACACCCTCACCGTGGGGCGTAAGGATTTCGATCTGTTCATCCAGGGACTGCGTGATCTCCCGGGCCAGTCCGTGCATCTGGTCGTGGACGCCTCCGGCTCCATGCATGGCCTGTCCTCGTTTCTGGTGCCCATCCTCCGCCACGTCGTCATGCGTGCCGGCAAGCGCCTTGATGCGCTGACCTGGTTCGTGGACAACCGGGCGGAAACCTACACCGGTTCCATGCCCGAAGTGCTGGACCGGCTGGTCAGCGACGCTCCCTTCGCCGGCAACCAGGAAACCATCGGCGCCGCGTTCCGCTACGCGGCGAACAATGCACCCAAACCGGGCGCATACATGCTGATCGGCGATGAACCATCGGTCGACAAGATCTACTATCCCGGCATTCCAGCCCCCGTTTTCACCCTGCCCCTCGGCCGCGCGGAACCGCGCACCGAAGCCGCGTTCCGCGAAATCGCCGAACAGACCGGCGGGCGCATGCTCATGCTCGACTTCAAGTGACGATGCGCGTCGCAGACCTGCAGCAGCACACGCCGATGATGCGGCAGTACCTGGCGATCAAGGCCGAACATCCGGATCGCCTGTTGTTCTATCGCATGGGCGATTTCTATGAGCTGTTCTACGATGACGCCCGTCGCGCCGCCGAGTTGCTCGACATCACTCTGACCACGCGCGGACAGTCGGCGGGGGCGCCGATTCCAATGGCGGGGGTACCGTTTCATTCGGCGGACAGTTATCTGGCGCGCCTGGTCGCGCTCGGCGAATCGGTCGCGATCTGCGAGCAGATCGGCGATCCGGCGCGCAGCAAGGGGCCGGTGGAACGCCAGGTCGTGCGCATCGTCACCCCCGGCACGCTCACCGAAGAGTCGCTGCTGGAAGAACGCCGCGACTGTCTGCTCGCCGCAATGCTGCGCCAGGGAGACGTGTGGGGACTGGCGGTGCTCGATCTGTCCGGCGGACGGCTCAGCGTGATGGAGCTTCGCGGCGACCAGGCGCTGGTCGACGAGATCGAACGGCTGCGACCGGCGGAGCTGCTGATTTCCGAAGGCGCGATCCTGCCCGATGCGCTGCAGGGACGTCGCGGCCTGTGTCCACGTCCGCCCTGGCACTTCGATCACGACCACGCCGTGCGCGCGCTGACGGCGCAGTTCTGCACCCGCGACCTGCATGGGTTCGGCTGCGAACCCTATCCGGTCGCGGTCGCCGCCGCCGGCTGCCTGCTGGAATACGCGCGCGAAACCCAGCGCAGCGCCCTGCCGCATCTGCGCGGCATTCGCGTCGAGCAGCCCGATGACGCCATCATCATCGACGCCTCCAGCCGGCGCAATCTGGAGCTCGATACGGCGATCGGCGGCGGCCGGGAATACACACTCGCCTGGATCCTCGATCGCACCGTCAATCCGATGGGCGCCCGCCTGCTGCGGCGTTGGATCCACCGGCCGCTGCGCGACCGTGAGACGCTGTGCCGGCGCCAGGACGCGGTCGCCGCCCTGCTCGAAGGCAGGCGCTACCAGGAGCTGCGCGAATGCCTGCGCCACGTCGGCGATCTGGAACGGGCGCTGACCCGCATCGCCCTGCGTACCGCGCGTCCGCGCGATCTGGCGCTGGTAAGGGAAGCGCTCGGCGCGCTCCCCACGCTGCACGCCCTGCTCGCCGGCACTGACGCGCCGCTGCTGGAAACGCTCGACGGCCAGCTCGGTGAGCAGCCGGAGCTGCACGCGCTGCTGCAGCGCGCCGTGGTAGACACTCCGCCCGCGGTGATGCGCGAAGGCGGCGTCATCGCGCCTGGCTTCGATGAGGAACTCGATGAACTGCGCGGGCTGGCCGAGAACAGCGCGGCCTATCTGCTCGATCTGGAGCGGCGCGAACGCGAACGCACCGGCATTCCGACGCTGAAGGTCTCCTATAACCGGGTGCATGGTTACTACATCGAGATCGGCCGCGCTCGCGCCGACCAGGTTCCCCCGGACTATGTGCGCCGCCAGACCCTGAAGGGCGCAGAGCGCTACATCACTCCCGAGCTGAAGAAGTTCGAGGACCGGGCGCTGTCGGCGCGGGAACGCGCGCTCGCGCGCGAACGCGAACTCTACGAAGGATTACTCGACACGCTGCTGCCACAGCTCGAGACGCTGCAGCGCAGCGCCGAAGCCATCGCGGAACTGGATGTGCTGGCCAACCTCGCCGAGCGCGCCGACGCGCTGAATCTGAGCGCGCCCGAACTGTCCGACGAGCCCGGCATCCTGATCGAGGGCGGCCGTCACCCGGTGGTCGAGGCAGCGCTCGATGGTCCGTTCGTCGCCAACGACCTGCGCCTCGACCGCGCACGGCGGATGCTGGTCATCACCGGACCGAACATGGGCGGTAAGTCGACCTACATGCGCCAGACCGCGCTGATCGTCATCCTGGCCTCGATCGGCAGCTTCGTGCCGGCTACGCGGGCGCTGATCGGTCCGATCGACCGTATCTTCACCCGCATCGGCGCCGCCGATGACCTCGCCGGGGGACGCTCCACTTTCATGGTGGAAATGTCGGAGACCGCCAACATCCTGCATAACGCAACCGCCGAGAGTCTGGTCCTGATGGACGAGATCGGCCGCGGCACCAGCACCTTCGACGGTCTGTCCCTGGCCTGGGCCTGCGCCGAGTATCTCGCTCGCAGCCTGCGCTGTTACACCCTGTTCGCCACCCACTATTTCGAGCTGACCACGCTCGCCGAGACCAGCGAGGGCATCGCCAATGTGCATCTCGATGCGGTCAGCCACGGCAACTCGATCGTTTTTCTCCATGCCTTGCGCGAGGGCCCGGCAAACCAGAGCTATGGCTTGCAGGTCGCCGCGCTGGCCGGCATCCCGGCGACGGTGATCGAAGCCGCGCGCGCGCAGCTGGCCGAGCTGGAAGCCGGCAGCATGGCGCGGGCACAGGATGCGCAGCCACAGCTCCCGCTGTTCTCCGCTGCCCCGGCGGCCGACCCAGCCAGCCAGGAGCCGCCCTCAGCCGAGGCGCCGGATCCGCTGCGCGCGGCGCTCGGCAAGATCGATCCCGATGATCTCAGCCCGCGTGAGGCGCTGGAGAAGCTTTACCAGCTGAAGAAGCTGGCAGCCTCGGGAGACCGCTCGAACCCGCCGCAGGCAGCGGAAAACCCCGATGAATCGGGCGGTTGGCGCGACGGCTCGCGAAGGTCTAACATATGACGATATAAAATGGATCTCACCGCCCGCACGCAGGCGGTGCCCAGACGAAATGGAGGAGACGATGACCTTTGTCGTGTCAGACGAGTGCGTGAAGTGCAAGTACACCGACTGTGTGGAGGTGTGCCCCGTCGACTGCTTCCATGAAGGCCCGAACTTCCTGGTCATCGACCCCGACGAGTGCATCGACTGCACTCTGTGCGAACCCGAATGCCCGGTTGAAGCCATTCATCCCGAGGATGACGTGCCCGAGGACCAGAAGATCTACATTCAGCTCAATGCCGAGCTGTCCAAGATCTGGCCAGTGATCACCGAAAAGAAGGATCCGCTCCCCGACCATGAACACTGGGCCGGGGTGAAGGACAAGCTGAAGTATCTGGAACGATAGGACCGGTTCTGGCCGGAGCCCGTCACGGCGCTCCGGCTATTTCCCTCCCCACTCCCGCCATCCGCGCAGCAGCGGAAAATACAGTCCCATCCGTACCGGCCTCTGCTCTCTCCGTCGAAACATCTCCGCATAGCGTTCCAGCTGTTCGCGATAACGCGCCTGCTCACGATCCAGGAAGTCGTCCAGACCGCTGCCTTCGTGGGCTCCCGTCTTGTAGTCGATGATCCAGCGCACGCCTTCGGCGTCGATGAAACAGCGATCGATCACCGCCGATACCAGGCGCCCCTCGTGGACACCGCTCAGCGCGTACTCGCAGCGCGCATCCTCATGACGCGGATCCAGTATCCATCGTCCCCGCTCGTCTTCCAGGGTCGAGCGGATGGCATCGACCACGCGCTGTGCCGCGCGCTCCATGCTTACCGCCGGCACCCCCGCCACGGCCAGTGCGCGCATGGCGGCGGCGTGCAGACGAGCCTCGTCCAGGCTGCGCATGTCGACCAGACCGGCGCGCGCGCACTCCTGCAGCAGACGATGGGTGATGGTGCCGACATGCCGCGCCGTTTCGCTCGCCCAGACGAACTCGACCTCGATCGCGCTGCCGCGCTGCGCCAGCACCACCGGCCTCGCCGCCACCGGCTGCAGTGGCGTCGGCAGGCGCCAGTCCAGGGGAAGACGGCACAGCGTGCGCTCTGCCGCCGGCGCTGCCACGGCGGGCGCTTCCGTCCCGGCGTCCGCATCCCGCTCGTGCATGGCTGCGGTGAAGTGCGCCTCCACCGCCGGCCACAGACGCGCCAGCAGCGAATCGCCATTCGGCGCGCGCAGCACGCGTCCTTCTTCCGTGTCCCGCGTCGCCACATTGCCGATCAGATGCAGACGGCGGCGAGCGCGGGTCACGGCGACATAGAGCAGCCGCCCATCCTCATGCACAGCCTTCTGACGATCGAGAGCCTGTATGTAGCGGTACACCGGATCCTCGCTGCCGGCCTCGCGGATCGGCGCCAGCAGCAGATCCCCGCGCGCCCGCTGCATCCACACCCATAGATGCTGATCGCGTCCGCGCGGCTTGCGATCGAGTCCGGGCACGATCACGGTGTCGAACTCCAGCCCCTTGGCCTTGTGGATGGTCATGATATGCAGACGGGTATCGCCGTCGGCGGCGGGGCGCGCAAACAGCGTCTCGATGCGTTCGCGCAGGCGGATGCGATCGACCAGGTCGCCGCCTTCGGCCAGATCATCGAGCACCTCGAACAGCACCTGCGCGTCTTCGAGATCGACCGGCTGCTCGACGCATGCCGGACCGCCGAGCGCCATCCATGCGCCCTCCACCCGCTCGCGCAGACGGCGCCGGCCCCGCTCCGCCAGGCTGGTTGCCAGCACTTCACGCAGGCGCAGGATGCGCGCGCTGCCGGCGGCGGACAGGCGCTCGAGGCGCGCATCCTCATTGAGCAGATCCCAGACGGCCTCCCGGGGCGCATCGCCGACCAGCGCATGCATGTCCGCCAGCGTCACGCCGCACCAGGGCGCGCGCAGCACGCTCAGCCAAGCGAGCCGGTCTCCCGGATGGGTGAGCGCCTGCGTGAGCGCGATCAGATCGCGGATCACCGGGCGATGCATCAGATGTTCGATCTCCACGGCGCGGAAGCGGATGCTGGCCTCCTTGAGCGCCGGCACGATGGCCGCCAGGTGTCCGCGCCCGCGCACGAGCACGGCGATGCTGCCTTCGGGGTCGCGCTCCTGCGCCTGCACGACCAGATCACGCACCAGACTGGCTTCCCCTGCGGCATCGCTGTCGATGAGGGGATGAATGCGCACCGCCTCCCCTGCCAGCGGCGGATGATGGGCGCGCGAAGGCGCGTAACTCACGGCGCCGCTTTCGACGTCCTCGCGGGCCGGCAGTACCTGCCGGAACACATCATTGATCCAGTCGATGATGCCAGCCTGGGAACGGTAGTTGACGCTGAGCTGCAGCGCTTCCAGGCCAATATCGCCCACTCCCTCGCTGCGGGCCTTGAGGTACAGACCGACCTCGGCCTCGCGAAAGCGATAAATGGACTGCATGGGATCACCAACGAGGAACAGCGTGCGACCGTCTCCGGGCTCCCAGCCGGCGGTGAGACCCCGCAGCAACTGGAACTGTCCGATCGAAGTATCCTGGAACTCATCGACCAGGATATGGCGGATGCGGCGATCGAGCGCCAGCGCGAGATCGCTGGGATGCTCCGGATCGCCGAGCGCATCCAGCGCCGCTCTGGCGACCCGAGGAAAATCGACTTCGCCGCGCTCGCGGAAGATCACCTCGAGCAGGCCCGCTGCCAAGCGCAGCAGTTCGACCAGCGCCTCGATGGTACTCCACTGTGCATCGGTGTATTCGCCGGGCGGCAGGCAGTCGAGGGCTGCGAGCGCCGCCCGCAGCTCTTCCTCCTCTTCGCGCAGGCGCTCGAGCAGAGCCGTCATGCGATCCTTCATATCGCGCCGCAGTTCCGCGCCCGCTCCTTTGCCGGCTGCGGGGAATCCGTCTCTGACGGTGAGCTTCGATCGCCACTCGCCCTTCATCGTCAGCAGACTGCGGGCAATCTGGCACCAGGCTTCGACCTCCCCCGGCTGCGTGCCCGGCAGACGCCCCGCAGCCAGCGCAGCGAGCGCGGCGTCGACTTCGGCGCCCGCCTCGGCGCGATTGGTGAGAGCGTAGCGCAGCGGCTCGATCAGCTCCGTTTCCAGCGCGCCGGAAAGACAGTCGCGCACTTTGCGCAGCGCTTCGCCGCGCACCGCGGCCAGCGAGCGTTCCAGCGCCGCGCGATCGAGACCGCCGGCGGCGAACGGCAGCCACTGGTCGCGCTGCGCCAGCATGCGCATGACCCGCTCTTCGATCTGCGCCACATCATTGTCGAGATGGCGCAGCAGATGTTCGATGGCCGGTGACCAGCTCTCGCCGCTTTCCAGTTCCGCGATCGTCTGCCGCGCCGCCTCACGGTAAAGCGCGCTGGCATCCTCGACCACCCGCGGCGGCGCGCCGAAGCCGGACATCAGCGGCATGCGCCGTGTCAGCGCAGCGCACAGCGCATCGATGGTGAGGATACGCAGCCGCGAAGGATTGAGCCGCAGCTCCCAGCCGTGACGACGGTCGGCATCGAGCACCGCGCGGGCGAGCTGCCAGGTGAGCCGGCGGTGAGCGGCCTCCGGCTCCGATTCGTTCGCGGCGAGATCCAGTGCGCCCATGATGCGGTTGTGCATCTCGCTCGCCGCCTTGCGGGTGAAAGTGATGGCGAGGATCTCTTCCGGCGCCCCGGCATTCGCCAGCAGCACCAGAAAGCGCTGTGTGAGCAGCTCGGTCTTGCCCGCGCCCGCCGGCGCCTGGACGATGCATGACAGACGCGGGTCCAGTGCCCGGCGCCGATCATCGCTGTCATCGGCGACCATGGTCATGCCTCATTCTCCGCATCATCGACCGGCGCGGCGCCATCGCCGATACGGCACAGCGCTTCGAGTCCGCAATAGCGGCAGCTCGCCGGCGGATCGAGCGGATCGACCGCGGCGTGACCGGCGCGAAAGTCATGGGCGAGGCGCTCGAGCGCATCCTTCCAGAACATCCGCTGTCCGTCCCAATCCTCGGCGTTGCGGCAGGAAACCTGCTCGTGGCTGCGCACACCGCTGGCGGCGATGACGCGCCCATCTTCCTCGGTGACGCCGACGTAGCCGATGCTGCCCGGCTTGAGTGATCCATAGAGCAGCGCGGCCAGATTCTCGTCATCACCGAGCGCCAGACCGTAGAGCGGCAGCTGCGGCTCGGCAGGACGCTCGCCATACCAGTCCTTCGGATCGGTCCGGCCGGTCTTGTAGTCGATCAGCACCGGACGTCCATCGGCGAGCCGATCGACCCGGTCGATGCGCATCGAGATGCGCAGCCCGCCGACGGCGAGCTCCCGTTCTTCTTCCAGCCGCTCGACTTCGAAGGCCTCACGGCCGCGCTCGATCTCCAGCCATTCATGCAGTCGCCGCCGCAGACGCTGGCGTTCGACTTCGAGCAGTTTGGCCGTGTAATGGCGCTCGAAGCCGGCGAGCGCCTCATCGACCGCGCGGAAGAGAATCGCCTCGAGCTCGCTGTCGCTCAGCGCCTGAAGCCTTGCGCTGCCGCCGAGTTCGCGCCAGAGCAGATCGAGCGCGCGGTGCATGATGGTGCCCCGCAGCCTGGCGTCCGGACCAGGCTCCGGATCCTCGAGCGGACGCGCGGCGAGCCGCAGCGCCGCAAACGCGCGGAACGGACACACCGCCTGATACTGGAACAGCTTTGTGCCGCCGGGAGCTTCGATTTCATTGAAGGGCGCACCGGCGGCATCGGCGTAGCGTTCCAGCTGGCTCGCTGCGTGAATGACGGCGCGAAAGAGCGGCGCCGGCGCCGGCTCCGGCGCTGCCTGCTGCGGCGCGGGCAGGCCGCTGACCAGCGGGCTCACCCGCAGCTCACGGTCGCCCTCATGCGTGGCGTAGCTGAACCGTGGCTCGGGCGCGGCCGCGCGCAGACGATCGAGCAGCCGGCGGGCACGCTGCAGCTCCCCTTCCGGGGTCGCCCCGGGAATGCCGAGCTGGCGCTGCAGCGCGAGAGGCAGGAATGGATTGGGGTCGGGAACCGGCGGCCAGGCGCCGTCGTGCATGCCGAGCACGCGCAGATGATCAAAGCGCATGACCGCCGCCTCGAGCATTCCGAGCACCTGGATCGGCGCGTCCTCGACGCCTTCGGGCTGGAATATGCGCTCGGCCGCCATACCGGCGAGCAGCGCGCGCGCCTCCGCCAGACTCAGCGCCGGCCGGATGCGATCGAGTGAGGACAGACGGCTGACCAGTTCACGCCAGGCCTCCACCGTCTGGTACTCGCGGCTATCGAGCGGACGCTCCCCCGGCCAGCCCAGCACATGAAGCAGATGCAGCACGCGCTCGGCCCAGGCGCTCGGCGCCAGCCGTTCCGGAAGGCTGCGCACTTCCCGCCGCCACTGCCGCAGCCGGGCGGCCAGGATCTCGCACTGTGCGCCTTCCCTGGAGGCCGCGCTTATCAGCTCATCCACCGTCAGTCGCGCCATGCCCTGACGACGCAGCCGCGCATCGAGCAGACCGCGCGCCGTGAGTTCCGCTTCCGCGCCGGCCAGAAACGGGGAGCGCAGCAGCGCGCCGGCCTTGGCCAGCGTGATCCCGCCTTCGGTCAGCTCGAGCGCCGTCAGCGCCGCATGGACGACCGGCCAATCAGCCAGCGGCTCTCCCAGCGACACATCGTACAGGGGATGTTCGGGCGCCCGTCCGGGCAGGATCGAAACCGGATCGAGCACTTCATCGAGCATGCGCAGCAGTTGACCGGGTTCCGGCGTCACGATCGCGATGCGCGCGCCCTCCCCCTGCTCCAGGCAGCGACGCGCCCAGCGAGCGGCAGCGAAGGCTTCCGCGCCGGCGTCGCTGTACGCTTCGAGCGTGCCGGCAACGGCCGGCGCTGGCGCGGGCTCGACGATGATGCGCGAACCGGCGGCAGCGAGTCTATCGAGCAGCCGACGCTGCTGCGGCGTGAGTTCGTCGAATCCGGCGAGATAGAGCACCGGCGGCACCGGCAGCGCGCCGCGCCGCCAGGCATCGGCAAGAAGATCGGGGAGCCGAGCCATGTCGATCCAGCCCTCGTCGCGACAGCGAGCGATGAAGCCATGCGACCATTCCAGGAACGCGCGCACATCCTGACTGCCGGTTTCAATGGCCGCCTCTTCGGGCACCCAGGCCGCGCGCAGGACATGCGCTTCGATCGCCAGGCGCGCCGCGGCATCGGGCCGCAGCAGACCCTGGCCTGCCCGCGACTGACGGACGATGTCGCTCCACAGCACCCGCTCCTGCAGCGGGTCGAGCAGCACCCCCGGGAGCTCAGCGGCCTGAGCGCTCAGTCCCAAGGCGCCGGCATTCAGCAGCGCGTCCCAGCAGCGCTGCAGCCAGGCGCGCCAGGGAAGGATGTCGGGCGTCTCCCATACCATGCGCCCCGCCGCGCGCTCGCGCAGCGCATGCTCACGCTGCAGCGCGCGCGCCAAACGCTTGTTGATGGTGACTACCGTAACGCCGGGCGCGAGCGCCTCGAGTGCCGGGTATCCGCCTGCGCCGGTCAATGGCCCGGAAACTGACCGTCCAGGTAAGCGGCGAGCCGCTCGGGGGGAACATAGCCAGGCAGAGAACTGCCGTCGGGGAATACCAGGGTCGGCGTTCCGGAAACACCGAAGGATGCGCCGAGATCGATCTGCTCGCGCACCGGATTGTCACAGCGCGCAAACGGCACCGTCTCGCCGGCCTTCGCCCGCGTCAGCGCCGCCTGACGGTCTTCCGCACACCAGACCGACACCATCTTGTCGTACAGCGGACTGTCCACACCCGCGCGCGGATAGGCGAGATAGCGCACTTCGATGCCCAGCCGGTTGTAGTCGGCGATGACGGAATGCATGCGACGGCAATAGACGCAGTCGACATCGGTGAAGACATGCATCACGTGCTTCGTTTCGCCCTCGGGCGAGAACACGATGAGATCTTCCGCATCCAGGCCCGCGAGCAGCGCCAGACGCAGCTCGCCGCGTCGCTCCTCGGTCAGGTTGCGCTCCGCTTCGAGCTCGTAGATGTCGCCCTGCATGACATGACGGCCATCATCGCTGATGTAGAGAATCTGCGCCCCGTAGGACACCTCCTGAAAGCCCGGGATCGGCGCGGGGCGCGCCTGATAGTCGCTTCCTTCGGGCAGAATGCGCTGCGCCGCGGCGGCAACCGCAGCGGCGGTTGCCTGAGTCGCGGAAGCTTCCAGTGTCGGAGCGGCATCCTCTGCCGCACAGCCCTGCACCATCACGCCACCCGAAACGAGTGCGAGCGCCAAACTAAATTTTCTGATCATGAGGTTTCCCGATGAGACGGACTTGCGTCGTCAGATGATATCAGACTGCGCGAAGCCCCGGCATTCAGCCCCGCGGATGATGGCGCGCGTGCAGTTCCTTGAGACGCTCCCGCGCGACGTGAGTGTAGATCTGGGTGGTCGACAGGTCGGCATGTCCCAGCAGCATCTGCAGACTGCGCAGATCGGCGCCGTGGTCGAGCAGATGGGTGGCGAAGGCGTGGCGCAGCGTATGCGGTGACAGCGGTTTGTCGATCCCCGCCCGCAGCGCGTAGCGGCGGATGAGATACCAGAAGGCCTGACGGGTCATCGCCTCGCCGCGAGCAGTGATGAACAGGGCGTCCGCGGTTCGTCCCTGCAGCATGGCCGGGCGCCCTTCGGCCAGATAGCGCTCCAGCCACGCGATCGCCTCCTCGCCCAGGGGCACGAGGCGGTCCTTGCCTCCCTTGCCCGCCACCACGCGGATCACGCCCTGGCGGGTATTCAGCCGCGCTGCGGGCAATGAGACGAGTTCGGAAACGCGCAATCCGGTCGCATACAGCGTTTCCAGCATGGCGCGATCGCGCAGCCCCACCAGCGTGGTGACATCGGGCGCCGCGAGCAGGGCCTCGACGTCGCGCTCGGTGAGCGACTTGGGCAACGGGCGGCCGAGACGCGGCGCGGGCAAGCGGGCGCTCGGATCATCGACGCGCACGCCGGTCAGGGTAAGAAAGCGGTAGAAGCGACGCACACTGGACAACAGACGGGCCACGCTGCGCGGGCTCGCCCCGGCCTGCATGCGGGCGGCGAGATGGTCGCTGAGAGCATCGGCACTGGCATCCTCGACGGCCACTCCCCGTTCCTGCAGCCAGCGGGCGAGTCCACGCAGATCAGTCCCATAGGCAGCCAGGGTGGCGTGGCTCAGCCCACGCTCCAGCCACAGCGCGTCGAGAAAGCGGGCGATGACGTCGGCGCCCGGAGCTGCGGCGCCGGCCTCGGGCGCCGCCGGGTCAGAGCCGGCCGAGGCGCTCCTTGTCCTTGCTGGATGGCTTATGGTCGATTCCCATCACGATGTCGGCGAGTTCCCGCTCGGCGTCGCTCGCGGCACTGTCATCCCTGATGCCGGCAAGCTTGTCCCGGTCGGCGGGCGTCACCTGGTGATTCAACTGGAGCAGCGCGTTGGCGATGGCCTGCTCGCCGCGGGTGGAGGATTCATCGCTGACGATGCGGCGCAGAACGTCCTTGTCCGCATCCCCCACGCGATGATTTATATTCTCAACAATTCGGGCCATCTCATTGATTGCATTAGAGTCGGCCCAGACAGTGGTAATGCAGAGCGAGAGCCCTGCCAGCACGGACAGCAGTACGGGTCCAAGCTTGCGCATGGTTTGTCTCCTTACGCTGTATGACCGTTGAGCGAACCGGCGCCCCATGGACGCCGGTTGGCCAGTCATATAACGATCGGAAAACTATTGCAAGCAGTGCGAAACCCAAGGACGCCTGCTGCCGGGCGGCAGCAGGCGCAGGGATCAGAGCTTCTCGCGGATGCGGGCAGCCTTGCCGCGGAGTTCGCGCAGGTGATACAGC
Organism: uncultured Chromatiales bacterium; assembly: GCA_964581365.1. Classification (GTDB taxonomy): domain Bacteria; phylum Pseudomonadota; class Gammaproteobacteria; order SZUA-140; family SZUA-140; genus JAITWN01. Next base: position 9,214 of record CAZOOF010000014.1, on the reverse strand, counting down.
TTGGCACGACGCACGTCACCGCGACGCTGCACCTCGATGCTGTGGATCGCCGGGCTGTAGGTCTGGAACACACGCTCCACGCCTTCGCCGTGCGAGATCTTGCGCACCGTGAAGGCAGAGTTCAGGCCGCGGTTGCGCTTGGCGATGACCACGCCGGCGAACGCCTGCAGACGCTCGCGCTGACCTTCCTTGACCTTGACCTTCACTTCAACGGTGTCACCCGGGCCAAACTCAGGAACCTCGCGGTTCATCTGCTCGGCTTCGAGTTGGCTGATGATGTTGCTCATTGTCTTCTTCTCCTGAATGAATCCTGTCAGCCGGTACTGCCTGTCCGTCCGTTCTTTCCGGTCAGCAGGTCCGGCCGCCTGCGCATCGTGCGCGCCAGCGCCTCCCGGTGCCGCCAGCGTGCGATTTCCTCGTGATTGCCGCCGAGCAGCACATCTGGCACCGCGAGTCCGTCGATCTCGCGCGGCCTTGTATAATGCGGGTGATCCAGCAACCCGCTTACGAACGAATCCTGTACCGCCGACTCCTCGTCACCGAGCACCCCCGGCACCAGCCGGGTCACCGCATCGATGACCACTGCCGCGGCGAGTTCGCCGCCGCTCAGCACATAATCCCCGATGGTCAGCTCTTCACCGGGCTCGATCTGCATCAGGCGCTCGTCGATGCCCTCGTAGCGGCCCGCCACCAGCAGCAGCGGCTGCTCGGAAGCCGCGAGCTCCCGCGCGTACTCGTGATCGAAACGCCGTCCTTGCGGCGTCAGATAAATCGTGCGCGCCCGTCCGCCGGCCGCCTCGCGCGCCGCGCGCATGGCATCACGCAGCGGCTGCACCATCATCACCATCCCCGGCCCGCCGCCGTAGGGACGATCGTCCACGCAGCGGTGCGGATCCAGCGTGTATTCGCGCGGATTCCAGGTCTCCACTTGCATCAGCCCGCGCTGAATGGCGCGACCCAGCACACCGTGAGCGGTGAAGCCGGAGATCATCTCCGGGAACAGCGTCACCACATCGAAGCGCAGCGCCATCAGTAATCGAGCTCCCAGTCCACCAGGATCCGGCCCGCGTCCAGATCGACCTCCAGGATGTAATGATCCTGAACGAAAGGGATCAGACGCTCGCGGTCACCACCGCGAATCACCAGCACATCCTGCTGACCGTTGTCGATCAAATGATCGACCCGCCCCAGCACCTCTCCCTCGCGGTTCACTACCTCGGCGCCGATCAGGTCGGTCCAGAAATAGCTGCCCTCGCCGGGATCGCCCAGCTGCGACCGCTCGACCGCGACATCGGCGCCGACCAGGATGCGCGCCGCCTCACGGTCATCGAAACCTTCCAGCCGCGCCACCACACCCTTGCCGTGCGAGCGTCCTTCCGCGACGCGGAATTCCTTCCACTCGCCGCCGATCCGCACCCACCAGGGTTGGTAGTCCAGCACATCGCCCGGCGCGCTGGTGAAGGAATGGACCTTCAGCCAGCCTCTGACGCCATAGGGAGCGCCGAGACGGGCCACCGTCACCAGACGCTGTCCCATCATCCGCTCTCCCTCATCTCCGGCTTGCGCCGGCGAACGCTCAGGCCGCAGCAGCGGCGGAGCGATACTGCTTGACCAGCTGCGAGACGCGCTCGGACGGGTTCGCACCCTGGCTCAGCCAGTAATCCAGCCGTTCCGTGTCGAGGTTGAGCTTCACTTCGCTCTCGGTGGCCAGCGGATTGTAAAAACCGAGACGCTCGATGAAACGTCCATCGCGCGGCGAGCGACTGTCAGTCACGACCACATGGTAGAACGGCCGCTTCTTGGCGCCCCCGCGGGTCAGACGAATCGTTACCATAAACTTCGTTCCCTTATGTAGTTCAGGACCTTGCCTGAGGAAAAGCAGATATTCTACGGTTTTTTTCCGAGAAAGGAAGATGCGGCGGGAAAGATCGGGGATTGCAGGGAAGCGCGGAGGCCGCTGCGCGCGAATCCCGCGCCCGCCGGCAGCAGAAGACGAAAACCCCAGAAGCACAAGAGCTTGCATCGTTGTGGCCGCATTTTCGCGGCCGCCCTGCCAGGGCCGGACGAACGTCCGGGAGGATTCGCCAAACGAGGATCAGGCTCCGGGAAACGGAAGCTTGCCCTTGAGCCCGGCCAGCATCCGCCCCATGCCCCCCTTGGACATGCGCTTCATCATCTTCTGCATCTGCGAGAACTGCTTGAGCATCCGGTTCAGATCCTGCACCTGCACACCGGAGCCGGCGGCGATGCGGCGCTTGCGTGAGCCGCGGATGATGTCCGGGAAACGGCGCTCCTGCGGCGTCATCGAATTGATCATCGCCTCCATGCGGACGAACATGCGATCGTCGATCTGATCACGCGCTTCCTTCGGCAGTTCGTTGACGCCCGGGAGTTTGTCGAGCAGGCCGGTGATGCCGCCCATGTTGCGCATCTGCTGCAACTGATCGCGGAAATCCTCGAGGTCGAAGCCCTTGCCCTTCTTGAGCTTCTGCGCAAGCTTCTCGGCCTTGTCGCGGTCGACCTTGCGTTCGGCCTCCTCGATCAGGCTGAGCACATCGCCCATGCCGAGGATGCGGGAGGCGATGCGATCCGGATGGAACACCTCCAGCGCCGCGCTCTTCTCGCCCACACCGAGGAACTTGATCGGCTTGCCGGTGACATGACGCAGCGACAGCGCCGCGCCTCCGCGCGCATCGCCGTCCACCTTGGTCAGCACCACCCCGGTGAGAGGCAGCGCCGCATGGAACGCCGCCGCGGTATTCACCGCATCCTGACCGGTCATGGCATCGACGACGAACAGCGTCTCCGCCGGCTGCAGTAGCTCATGCAGGCGGCGGATCTCGCCCATCATCTCTTCATCGACATGCAGGCGACCGGCGGTATCGAAGATGACCACGTCGATGAACTTGCGCCGCGCCTGATCGAGCGCGCGGGCAGCGATGTCTTCCGGGCGCTCGCCGGCGCTGCTGGGGAAGAACTCGACGCCGATCTCTCCGGCCAGCACTTCGAGCTGGCGGATGGCTGCCGGGCGATAGACGTCGCCGCTGGCAACCATGACCGACTTCTTGGTGTTCTCGCGCAGCCAGCGCGCCAGCTTGCCGACGGTCGTCGTCTTGCCCGAGCCCTGCAGACCGGCCATCAGGATCACGGCAGGCGGCGCGACGTTGAGCTTGAGCCCTTCGGATTCGGTGCCCATCATTTCGATGAGCTCGTCGCGCACGATCTTTACCAGGGCCTGCCCCGGCGTCATGCTGGCCGCCACTTCCTGCCCGATCGCCCGCTCGCGCACATGGGAGATGAAGTCACGCACCACCGGCAAGGCCACATCGGCCTCGAGCAGGGCCATACGGACTTCGCGCAGCGCGTCCTTGATATTGTCTTCGCTGAGACGCGCCTGGCCGCGCACATTCCTCAATGCGTTGCTCAGGCGCTCGGTGAGATTCTCGAACATGGCCGAAATCATACACGATCCCCGGCCGAATTGGTTCGGGTGCGTCGGCTGAACGGTGGATCGAGGGGAGATCCCCGGGAAACGGCGATCAGGCGGCGGGCAGCTCGAGGATCATGCCGCCACGCAGGCGGCGGAGTTCGCGATCGGTGATCCGTTCGCGGCATTCGGCGAGGATCAGCTCCTCCTCGCCCGGTTTGTTGTGGGTGAGCCAGATCTGCGGCCGATGATGCAGCTTGGCCAGGTCATCGGCGAGCAGCGACGGACAGTAATGCCGCGATCGCAGGGAAAGCTCGCGAAACCGTTCGACGAAGGCGACTTCGACCAGCAGCATGTCCAGCCTGTCGCCGGCATTGAGCGCATCCCAGAAGGTATCGTTGCTGGTAGTGTCACCGCTGTAGGCGATCACACCGCCATCGCCGCTGATGCGATAGCCGACGGTGGGCACGATGTGGTTGACCTGGATCATCTCCAGCGTGCGCCCGCCGATCTGCACCACCTCGCCCGGACGATGCGACTCATAGCGCATCACCGGCGCCTCCGGTGTCGGCAGACAGGCGAAGTCCGGCCATACCGCCCAGTTGAAGATGTGCTTCTTCAGGACTTCGATGCTCTGCTCCTGGGCATGGATGACGAGCGGTTTGGCGGCATGGGGAAACAGGCTGTCGATCATCAGCGGCAGGCAGGCGATGTGATCGAGGTGCGTGTGGGTAAGGAAGACGTGGCGGATGCGCCGCATCTCCTCGGCAGTCAGCTCGCCCAGGCCGGTACCGCCGTCGATCAGGATGTCGTCATCGATGAGTAACGAAGTGGTGCGCAGGTCGCCACCGATGCCGCCGCTGCATCCCAGAGCTCTCAATCTCATTGCCATACCCGGTGGTGTGATCCCGACAGCCTGCGGCGAACCGCATTGTTCTTTTGCTCTGTAACCGGCGCCGTGCACCGAGCCGGTCATTTTGACCGGAAAGCGAAAACCCGCTACATTCGTTTCTTCAGGATGCGCCTGTTCCGCGGATCCCTGTGCCGCTGGCACAAACTCAGACAACAGTATCGGTCTTTTTGCGGATTTCTCCAGCCGTCAGGGATGTACCTGCCTTGATTTTTCCGATTGCCAGCGCCCTACATCACCGGCGGCCGTGCGCCCGGCCATGACGCTTCTGCTCACACTGATCGCGATTACCGTCTATCTCGCCACGACGGCGCTGCTGGGCCTGCGCCTGGCGCGCCGGCTGCCCGAGGCTTTCGGCCGCGGACATATCCTGACGCTTGCCGCCGTCGCCGTGGCCCTGCACCTCGCCGTGCTGTGGCAGCATCTCTTTACCCCGAGCGGGGTCAATCTCAGCTTTTTCACCACCCTGTCGCTGCTCACCTGGCTGCTCGCGCTGCTGCTGGTGGTCGGCTCGCTGCGCCAGCCGACCGAGAATCTCGGCATCGCCGCCTTCCCTCTCGCCGCCCTCGGCGTGGCGCTGGAAGAGTTCCTGCCCTCGTCCGAACGCCTGCTGCAGAGCGGTGGCGGGATGCTCGAACTGCACGTGCTCATCTCGGTGAGCGCCTACAGCATGCTCATTCTCGCTGCGCTGCAGGCGGTGCTGCTGGCCGTCCAGGACAGGCATCTGCACGGCAAGCATCCGGGCGGTTTCGTTCGCCTCCTGCCGCCGCTGCAGACCATGGAGCGCCTGCTGTTCCAGTTCATCGGCATCGGCTTCCTGCTGCAGAGCCTGTCGCTGCTCACCGGCTTCATCTTTCTCGAAGACATGTTCGCCCAGCACCTGGTGCACAAGACCGTGCTGTCAGTGGCGGCCTGGGTGGTGTTCGCGGTGCTGCTGTGGGGACGCTGGCGCTTCGGCTGGCGCGGGCGCATCGCCATCCGCTGGACCCTGACCGGCGTGGTCTTCCTGCTCATCGCCTACCTGGGCAGCAAGCTGGTCCTGGAGCTGATTCTCGGCTACTGAGCGAATCCGGTCGCGGTCACCCGCCGACAGGAAAACCGCGCCGGGCATTCACCCTTCCTCAGTACTTCATCCCCAGGACGAGACCGATCTCGTCCATGTGGCTTTCGGGCTGCCACACCGACAGATCGTCCACCGCGCGCGCCGGCGACGCATCGAAGCGGTGAGCCTTCCAGTAGAAGCGGACATAGGTGCCAAACGGGGTACCATCGGCCGCGGGCGCGAGCGACAGCTGCCAGGACGCGAAGCCCGAAACCCGGCGACCGGGCTCCAGCGTAATTCTGCGGCCGCGAATGGTCAGTTCCTCATCGATGTCGAGCGGCAGAATCGCGCCCAGCGCGAGCCGGGCGGGAAGGCGGCCGGCGGAATGCATGAGCCCGGCCCCCAGCCGTCCGGACAGCACGGTGTAGTCCTCGACGAAGCCGGCCACCGCTTGGCCCTGCGAGTTTACGCTGGAGTGTATGTCCCGGCGCCAGGCAGTGAAATTCAGGCCGCCGAACACATCGACCGCCATCTCGCCGCTGAGCCGATGGCGATAGCCGGTCTGCGCTTCCGCCTCGTAGCCGTAGTAACGTGTTTCCGAGGCGACGAAGCGCCCGCGGTTGTCCTGGCCATCGTAGTCGACCTCGCCGATCTGCCCGCTGACGCCCACCTCGAACAGCAGGCCCGAAGACGCGGTGAGGACGTTGCCCCAGGCCGCGCTCAGGCGCAGACGCGGCCCGGTTTCCGAGAGCAGGCGCTGGCCGGAGTCATACTCGCGCCAGTTGAACGCCTCGGCGCCTGCCTCGACACTGAAGCGTCCCGGAGTGAGGCCGTCATCGACAGCGGCCTGCGACACCTCGGCGCCGCCCGCCAACGCCGCGAGCAGGACACCGGCAAGGGCGGTGCGCCGCACTATCTCAGGCCCAGCACGTCCTGCATGTCGAACAGGCCTCGTGGCTGACGCGACAGCCACGCTGCCGCGCGCATGGCTCCGGCGGCGAAGGTCATTCTGCTGGACGCAATGTGAACGATCTCGACCCGCTCCCCTTCGGAGGCGAACATCACCCGGTGATCACCGACGATATCGCCGGCGCGGATGGTCTCGAAGCCGATGGTCGCGCGATCGCGCGGACCGGTATGTCCTTCACGGCCGTAGACCGCGCATTCGGCCAGATTCCGTCCCAGCGCCTCCGCCACCACCTCGCCCATGCGCAAGGCGGTGCCGGAGGGCGCATCGACCTTGTGCCGATGATGCGCCTCGATGATCTCGACGTCCGCCGTATCCCCGAGCACGCGCGCAGCGATGTCGAGCAGCTTGAAGCACAGATTGACGCCGACGCTCATATTGGGCGCCATGACGATGGCGATGTCGCCGGCCGCGGCAGCGATTTCCTCGCGCTGCTCCGGCGTGAAGCCGGTGGTGCCGATCACCAGCCGTCTGCCGGCCGCGCGGCAGGCAGCCAGATGGGTCATCGTGGCGGATGGCGCAGTGAAGTCGATGAGCACATCGCTCGCAGCGAGCGCCGCAGTAAGATCAGCGCCGATCTTCACCCCCGTCGCACCGATGCCGGCGACCTCTCCGGCATCGCGGCCCAGAGCGGGACTGTCGGCGCGATCTAGCGCTGCGCCCAGGCTCAGTCCCTCCTCGCGCGCGCAGGCCTCCACCAGCGCCTTGCCCATCCGCCCGGAGGCGCCGGCGATGCCGATCCGGATCCGCTGCCCGTCATTTGGAGAATTCACGATTTGAGTTCCTCGAAGAAGCGTTTGACTCCATCGAACCAGCCGCGCACGCGGGGACTGTGCTCCGCCTCGCGCTCCTGCAGCGAACGCTCGAATTCACGCAGCAATTCCTTCTGCTGCTCGGTGAGATCGACCGGGGTCTCCACCACGACGCGACACAGCAGATCCCCGATGCCGCCGCCATGCACCGAGCGAACCCCCTTGCCGCGCAGGCGGAACACGCGACCGCTCTGCGTACCGGCCGGGATCTTCACCCGTACCCGGCCCTCGAGACTAGGCGCCTCGATTTCACCGCCGAGCGTGGCGGTGGTGAATGCGATCGGCATCTCGCACAGCAGATTATTGCCTTCGCGCGTGAACAGCGGATGCGGACGCACCCTGATCTGTACGTAGAGATCTCCCGGGACACCGCCGCCTTCGGGCATCTCGCCCTCGCCGGCCAGCCGAATGCGATCGCCGGTGTCCACGCCCGGCGGAATCTTCACCGATAGCGTCTTGCTTTCCTGTACGCGGCCTCTGCCGTGGCAGTCCGGACAGGGATCCGGGATGGTCTTGCCGCTGCCCTTGCAGCGCGGACAGGTCTGCTGGATGGAGAAGAATCCCTGCTGCATGCGGACCTGACCGTGGCCGCCGCAGGTGGAACAGGTGACAGGGCTGGTGCCGGGCTTCGCGCCGCTGCCCTCGCAGGTGTCGCAGTGCACATAGGTGGGGATGCGCACCTTCACGGTGGTGCCGCGTACCGCTTCCTCCAGGCTCAGCTCCTGGTCATAGCGCAGATCGGCGCCGCGATAGACGCCACCGCGCGCTCGGCCGCCGAAGATGTCACCGAATACATCGTCGAAGATATCGCTGAAACTGGCGCCGCCGCGCGGGCCGCCGCCAGCGGCGGAAGGATCGACACCGGCATGGCCGAACTGATCGTAGGCGGCGCGCTTGCGCGCATCCGAAAGGACGTCGTAGGCCTCCTTGGCCTCCTTGAACTTCTCCTCCGCCTCCTTGTCATCCGGATTACGGTCCGGATGATACTTCATCGCCATCCGGCGATAGGCTTTCTTCAACTCGGCCTCGCTCGCGTTGCGCGCCACGTCGAGCACTTCGTAGTAATCCCGTTTGGCCATTCCCCAGAATCCTTGCTTGCTGCGATCAGGGCGCCCGCGATGCGCCGCGCCCGACAACGCGACGGCGCCGGCGCCCCGAAACCGCGATCCTCACCGCGGGTTCAGCGCGTCGGCGCCGCCGAAGAAAGCCCGCCAGACCGCGGGCGTGCGGGCTCAGGATTTCCCGTTGCCGTCCTTATTCACTTCCTCGAACTCGGCGTCGACGACGTTGTCCCGGCCATCCTGCGCGCCGGCACCACCGGCCGCGCTTCCGCCACCGTCCTGCCCCTGCTCGGCATAGGCGCGCTCGGCGATCTTTGCCGAGGCGTGCGCCAGCGCGTTGGTCTTCTCCTCGATCAGGGCCTTGTCATCGCCCTTGATCGCTTCCTGCAGCTCGGAGATGGCGTTCTTGACCTGCTCCGCTTCATCCTGCGGCACCTTGTCACCCAGATCGGCCAGCGACTTGTTGACCGCGTGGATCATGTTGTCGGCACGATTGCGGGCATCGACCAGTTCGTGGAACTTGCGGTCCTCTTCCTTGTGCGACTCGGCATCGCGCACCATGCGCTCGATCTCGTCGTCGCTGAGTCCGCTGGAGGCCTTGATCACGATCGACTGCTGGCGGTTGGTGGCCTTGTCCTTGGCGGACACGTGCAGGATACCGTTGGCGTCGATATCGAAGGTGACTTCGACCTGGGGCACGCCGCGCGGCGCCGGCGGAATGTCGGTCAGATCGAAGCGGCCCAGCGACTTGTTGGCCACTGCCACTTCGCGCTCACCCTGCAGCACATGCACGGTCACCGCAGTCTGTCCATCTTCCGCCGTCGAGAACACCTGGGTCGCCTTGGTCGGGATGGTGGTGTTCTTCTCGATCAGCTTGGTCATCACGCCGCCGAGGGTCTCAATACCGAGGCTGAGCGGGGTGACGTCGAGCAGCAGCACATCCTTGACCTCGCCGCCGAGCACGCCGCCCTGGATCGCGGCGCCCATCGCCACTG
>CAZOOF010000013.1:0-45650 GCA_964581365.1 uncultured Chromatiales bacterium | reverse complement strand
GATTACGCTCATCGCGTAATCCATGTACGACTGGCGCATCTCGTCTTCGATGTTTGTCGAGATGATCTCTTTGGCGGATTCGGTCATGACGAACGCTTTGTGCCCGCTGCGGGGAGCGGCGGGACGCTCTCGGTCTCGCTAGATTTTGTTCTTTTGTTGTTGTGCCACAAGGGGATGGCAAAGGCGGTATGGTACCAGAACGGCGACCGGATTGACACCGTGGACGGTCGGCCGCTTCAGGATGCCATCAGCCGGGCGAGCTTGTCGGCGTCCGGCCGCAGGATAACCCCTTTTTCGGTCACGATGGCGTCGACCAGCGCGGCCGGCGTGACGTCGAAAACCGGATTCCAGGCCTCGGCGCCACTGGCGGCGACCCTGGTCTCGCCCAGCCCCAGCAGCTCTGCCGGAGAGCGGGTCTCGATCGGGATCGCATCGCCCGAGGGCGTAGCCATGTCGATGGTCGAGGTCGGCGCCACCACCATCACTTTCACGCCATGATGGCGCGCTGACAGCGCGGCGGCGTAGGTCCCGATCTTGTTGGCGACGTCGCCGTTGGCGGCGATGCGGTCCGATCCGACGATGAGCCAGCGCACATCGCCCTGCCTCATCAGCCAGGCGCCAGCGCCCTCTGCTACCAGGGTGACGGGAATGCCATCCGCCAGCAGTTCCCAGGCAGTAAGCCGCGCGCCCTGCAGCCAGGGCCGGGTCTCGTCAGCATACACCTGCCGGATCCTGCCTCCAGCCCAGCCGGCGCGCACCACGCCGAGCGCGGTACCGTAGCCGCCCGTCGCCAGAGCACCGGCGTTGCAGTGCGTCAGCACCGCGCAGGGTTCCTCGATGAGGGCTGCGCCGAGCTCTCCCATGCGCCAGTTGGCGGCAATGTCTTCCTCGTGAATGCGCTGGGCCTCGGCAAGCAGGACCTGGCCCGGGTCGCCCGCGCAGGCGCGAATCGCCCGGCGCATGCGCTCGATGGCCCAGAACAGGTTCACCGCGGTCGGGCGGGTCACGGCCAGGAGCTCCAGATCGGCCTCCACGTCCTCACGCCAGCTCGCCGGCTGATCCCTGTACCGCTGCCGCGCCGCGATCACCGCGCCGTAGGCGGCGGTGATGCCGATCGCCGGAGCTCCGCGCACCGCCATGTCGCGGATCGCCGCCGCCACCGCGCCCACGTCGCGACAGACGATCTCCTCCTGCCGGGCAGGCAGCAGGCGCTGATCGATCAGCCACAAGGCATCCTCGCGCCAGGCGATGGGTCGAACGGAATCGTGCGAAACGGAATTCATGCTTACCGGCCCCGGTGGGAATGTATATCGAGGACGCACATTCTAGCATCGCGCCGGGCTTCACGCGCATCCGCTGCCATGCGGCGGACTGAAGACCACCGGACCGGGGTCGATAACTCCGGTATGCATCCCCTTCGGACCCTCATCGCCGCCTTGCTGATCGCCGCCCCGGCTGGCGTCGCCATGGCGATCCCGCATCCACTCTCCCAGCCGGAACAGAGCCCCTCGCCTGCGACCGTCGAACCGCCCGCAGCCATGGAGTTCATCGCACTGCCGCCGGTGCTGTTTGCGGTCGACGCCGACACGCTGGACGAAGCCGCCACGCAGCGCCTGGAGGAAGTCGCGCTGTTCCTGCGTCACCAGCCCCGCATCAGCCGCGTTGTGCTGAGCGGTCACACCGATGTCGTTGCCGGTGAGGAATACAACGAACATCTGGCCTGGCGCCGCGCGGAAACGGTCCGCAGCCAGCTGCTCGAACTCGGCGTGCCGCCCCGGCTGCTGCACACCATGGCCCGCGGCCAGAGCGATCCAGTCGACCACAACGACACCGGCTCCGGTCGCGCTCGCAACCGGCGCGTGGAGATCTACGTCCTCGTAAAATGAAAACGGGCGCCGCCCGGTCCGGCCTCTCCCGGTCGAAAATGGCAGCCAGAGCCGATGCCATCCGCGCATCAGCCTGAAGACCCCGCTTCGGCACTGGTCCCGGCGGCGTCCGTTTTGCCTCTTTTCGCGTTGCCCCGTACACTTCCTCCCCATGACTACGCATGTCGACCTGATCATACGCGCGGGCTGGATCGTGCCGGTGGAACCCTCGGGAGTGGTCTACGAAGACCACTGCCTGGCGGTATCGCGCGGGCGGATCGTGGACATTCTGCCGGTGGCGGAAGCGCGGGCGCGCTGCCTGGCCAAGAACGAAGTTCATCTGCCGCATCACGCCCTGATCCCGGGCCTCATCAATACCCATACCCATGCTGCCATGACCCTGTTTCGCGGCCTGGCCGACGATCTCCCGCTCATGCAATGGTTGCAGGAGCATATCTGGCCGGCCGAATCGGCCTGGGTGAGTGAGGATTTCGCGCGCCAGGGCACCGGGCTCGCGGTGGCCGAAATGATCCGCGGCGGCACGACCTGCTTCAATGACATGTACTTCTTCCCACAGGAATCCGCCCAGGCAGCCAGCCAGGCGGGCATGCGGGCAACCATCGGGCTGATCATGATCGACTTCCCGACCGCCTGGGCTTCGGGACCCGATGAATACATGGAAAAGGGCCTGGCTCTGCACGACCGCTATCGTCACGATCCGCTCATCCGCACCGCTTTCGCGCCCCACGCTCCCTACACGGTGTCGGACGAACCGCTGCGCCGGGTCGCCACCCTGGCCGAGGAACTCGATATCCCGATACACATGCATGTCCACGAGACTGCAATCGAAGTGAGCGACGCCGTCACCCGCTACGGCTCCCGGCCGCTCGCCCGCCTGGCCGCGCTCGGCCTGGTCTCGCCCCGTCTTCTCGCGGTCCACATGACCCAGCTCGAGGATGGCGAGATCGAACAGCTCGCCGAAGCCGGCGCCCACGTATTGCACTGCCCGGAGTCGAATCTGAAGCTGGCGAGCGGATTCTGTCCGGTGGCCAGATTGCGCCAGGCCGGCGTCAACGTCACCCTGGGCACCGATGGCGCCGCCAGCAACAACGATCTGGACATGTTTGGCGAGATGCGCACCGCCGCCCTGCTCGCCAAGGCGGTCAGCGGTGATGCGAGCGCGGTCCCGGCCGCGGATGCTCTGCGCATGGCCACCATCAACGGCGCCCGCGCCCTCGGCCTGGAGCATGAGATCGGTTCGCTCGAGCCCGGCAAGGCGGCGGATATCGTGGCGGTGGATCTCGGCGGCCTGGAAAGCCGGCCCGTTTACGACGCCGTATCACATCTGGTCTATGTCTGCGGCCGGCACAATGTGAGCGACGTGTGGATTGCCGGACGCCAGGTGCTGAAAGACCGGCGCCTTACCACACTCGATGAACAGCAGATTTTCGCTCAGGCCGAAGCCTGGCGCGAACGCATTGCCGCCAGCGATGCCGGCGAGGACAGGACCGCCAGTACACCATGAACACCGCAAACATCGATCAGACCGAAGTCGCCAAGTTCGACGCGATGGCCGCGCGCTGGTGGGATCCGGAGGGAGCCTTCAAGCCGCTGCATCGCCTCAATCCGCTGCGCCTCGACTATGTCGCGTCGCGCACCCGGCTGCACGATGCCAATGTCGTCGACGTCGGTTGCGGCGGCGGCATTCTGGCCGAGAGCATGGCAGCGCGCGATGCACGGGTGATCGGCATCGATCTGGCAGAGGCGGCGCTGTCGGTAGCCCGCATGCACATGATCGAGAGCGGACTGCGTATCGACTATCGCTGCATTGCGGCCGAGGACCATGCCCGCGAAGCGCCGGGAGCCGCGGACGCGGTGACCTGCATGGAGCTACTCGAACACGTCCCTGATCCGGCATCCCTGGTCGCCGCCTGCGCGCGCATGGTGCGTCCGGGAGGAGACCTGTTTTTCTCGACGCTGAACCGGACGCCGAAGTCCTGGCTGTTCGCGATCGTCGGCGCCGAATACGTGACGCGCGTGCTGCCGAAAGGTACTCACGACTATGCGCGCTTCATCCGGCCTTCGGAGCTTGCGCTCTGGCTGCGTGAAGCCGGGCTCGAACTGCGCAACATCAGCGGCATCTCCTACAACCCCCTGCGCGATCGCTTCTCGATTTCCGATGACGTTGCGGTCAACTATCTCGTTCACGCTGTCAGGCCGGCATGATGGGCGGTGACTCTCCCGCCGGCGCCCGGCGGGTCGCGCCGCGGGCGGCCTCGCTGTCCCGCTGTCTGCTGCTCGATCTGGACGGCACGCTGGTCGACACTGCGCCCGACATGACCGGAGCCCTTAACGCGCTGCGCCGCGAGAACGGCCTTCCCGAGATCGCTCCCGCTATCGTCCGCCCGCATGTGTCGCACGGCGCGCGCGCGCTCATCCGTCTGGGCTTCGGCCTGCTCGAGGACGATCCGCGCTTCGAGCCCTTGCGGACGCGCTTTCTCGACATCTATGCCGGATGCCTGGCCCGGGAAAGCCGCCTATTCCCCGGCATGGACGAAGTGCTCGCCGAGGTCGAAGGCCGTGGATTGTGCTGGGGCGTGGTGACCAACAAGCCGGAGCGCTTCACGCACCCCCTGCTTGCGGCGATCGGCCTCGATGCCCGCGCCGCCTGTGTCGTCTGCGGCGATACCACGACCCGGCCGAAGCCTCATCCCGAGCCACTGCTGCATGCCGCGCGCACGCTCGACACGCCCGCCGCCTCCTGTCTCTACGTCGGCGACGCGCTGCGCGACATCGAGGCCGGACGCCGGGCGGGCATGCGCACCCTGGTTGCCGCCTTCGGTTACCTGGCAAGCAGCGACCGCCCCGAGGACTGGATGGCGGACGCGCTCATCGATCACCCGGCACAGATCCTGGACTGGCTCGAACCGACCGCCCTCGCCCGCCCATGAGCACCGAGTTCATCATCACCCTGACCGTCGTCGCGCTGCTGGCCGCCCTGGTCGGCGCCTTCGGCGCGCATCTGCTGGCTCAGCGGCGCATCACCCAGCTGAGGCTGCAGAACGCCGAACTCACCACCACTGTCGATATGGAACGGCGCAATGCGCTCGAACGCCAGGAGGCGCTGGAGCAGGCCCGGGTGCAGTTGCGCGATACCTTCAGCGCTCTGTCCAGCGAAGCGCTCAAGCACAACAGCGCCGAGTTCCTGCGTCTCGCCCAGGAGAACCTCAAGCAGTTCCATCTCGAGGCCAAGCACGAGCTGGCGCGCAAGGAACAGGCGGTGGAGACCCTGGTCACCCCGATCAAGGAGATGCTCGAGAAAACCCGGGTACAGATCCACGAGATCGAGCGCGAGCGCAAGGAAGCCTACGGTTCCATCAGCCGTCACCTGGAGATGCTCGCCCAGACACAGCAGATGCTGCACGGCGAGACCCGCAATCTGGTCCAGGCGCTGCGGCGTCCCGAGGTCCGCGGACAATGGGGCGAGATGACGCTGAAGCGCCTGGTCGAGCTCGCCGGAATGGTCGCCTACTGCGATTTCTATGAGCAGGAGCACACCCGCACCGAGGACGGCGCGGTGCGCCCCGACATGATCATCCGCATGCCCGGTGGACGGGAGATCGTCATCGACGTCAAGACGCCGCTCGATGCCTATTTGAGCGCGGTCGAAGCGGCGGATGAAGCGACCCGGCGCGAGTACCTGGAGCGTCACGCCCGCAAGATGCGCGAGCGGGTGCTCGAACTGGCGAGCAAGAGCTACTGGAGCCAGTTCCGCAATAGCCCGGATTTCGTCGTGCTCTTCATTCCGGGCGAACACTTCCTGAGTTCAGCGCTCGACATCGATTCCACGCTGCTCGAGGAAGCACTGCGGCGCAAAGTCATCCTCGCCACCCCGAGCAGTCTGATTGCGCTGCTGCGCGCGGTTGCCTATGGCTGGAACCAGCAGGCGCTCACCGAGAATGCGGAGCGCATCCGCGATCTGGGCGAAGATCTGTACAAGCGCCTGTGCACCTTCAGCTCCCACCTCGTGCGCGTGGGCAAGCATCTGGGCGACAGCCTCGAGCACTACAATCGCGCGGTGGGCTCCTTCGAGCGCCAGGTGCTCCCCGGCGCGCGCAAGTTCCCCGAGATGGGCATCAAGGCCGCGCGCGAGCTCGATCCGCCTGAGCAGATAGACAAGGCGGTACGCCGCATCGTCGACGAACATGCAGAGTAAAGTCACTGCCGGTCGACCGGCCAGGCCGGCGACATCCTGATGAGCATCCCCAGCGATCCCGGCGCCACGACGCGCCTGCGCGACGCCTATGCGCATTGCCTGCGCATGGCTGCCGGCCATTACGAGAACTTTCCGGTGGCATCGCACGCCCTCCCCGCTCCCTTGCGCGCGCCGGTGGCGGCAATCTACGCCTTTGCCCGCACTGCCGATGACTACGCTGATGAAGGAGATCGCGCGGAGAGTGAACGGCTGGCACTGCTCGATGCCTGGCGTCGACATCTCGATGCGCTGAGCCGGGGCGAGCCTGTCGATGATCCGGTTTTCATCGCGCTCGCCGATGTGCTGGCGCGCCATGAGCTGCCGATCGCGCCGTTCCGCGATCTGCTCGACGCCTTCACTCAGGACGTCACCAAGCGCCGCTACGCCGACAGCGCGGACCTGCTCGATTACTGCCACCGTTCGGCCAATCCGGTGGGCAGGCTGTTGCTGCATCTGTTCGGGCACACGAGCGACGAGGATCTCGCCCAATCCGATGACATCTGTACCGCCCTGCAACTGATCAACTTCCTGCAGGACCTCGGCCAGGACTTCGATGAAAACGACCGCATCTACGTTCCGCTCGACGAGATGGCGGCCTGTGGCGTCGGCGAAGCGCATTTTGCCCACCGGATCACCGACGACGCGATGCTGAGACTGATCGAGCTGCAGGCGGTCCGGGCGCGCAGTCTGCTCGATCGCGGCGCTCCACTCGCCTGGCGCCTGCCGGGGCGCATCGGTCTGGAGTTGCGCATGATCGTGCTCGCAGCGGGACGCATCCTGGATTGCATCGCCCGCGAACGCGAGAATGTGTTCTTCCGGCCACGCCTGCAGCGCAGCGACTGGATCGCCGTCATGTGGCAGACCATCACCGGCCCGAAACACCGGCAGGGATAACGGGGTCAGACCCCAAACCGCATGCCACCACATTGGGGTCTGACCCCATTGCTCTTTGCACCAACCTTTGCCCCTGCGGCCGTTTCCCATTACCCTGTGTCTCCATGACGCCCGAGCAATACTGTCAGGACAAGGCGGCCCGCAGCGGATCCAGCTTCTATTACAGCTTTCTGTTTCTGCCGCCCCCGCAGCGCCTGGCCATCACTGCCCTTTATGCCTTCTGCCGCGAAGTCGATGATGTCGTCGATTCGAACATCGAGCCGGAGATCGCGCGCATCAAGCTGAACTGGTGGCGCGAGGAAGTCGACCGGCTCTTCGCCGGATCTCCGCAGCATCCGGTGACGCGCGCGCTGGCCGAGCCCATCTCCCGCTACAACCTGCCGCGGGAACATTTCCTCGAGATCATCGACGGCATGGAGATGGATCTCGATCATGACAGTTATCCGAGCTTCCGCGAGCTCAGCCTCTATTGTCACCGGGTGGCGAGCATCGTCGGCATCATGTCCGCGGAGATCTTCGGCAGCACCGATCGTCATACCAGCCGCTACGCGCATCAACTCGGCATGGCGTTCCAGTTGACCAATATTCTGCGGGATGTCGGCGAGGACTCGCGGCGTGGCCGCCTGTACATTCCGCTCGACGAACTGGAGCGCTTCGGGGTGGGCGTGAGCGAAATCATGGGCAATCGCAGCAACGAGCGCATCGAAGCCCTGCTCCGCTTTCAGGCCGAGCGCGCGCGTGAGCATTACCGGCGCGCCTTCGAGCTGCTTCCGGAAGCCGATCGCTACGCTCAGCGCGCAGGTCTGGCGATGGCAGCAATCTATTCGGCCACGCTCGAGGAGATCGAACGCGACGGTTTCCGGGTCCTCGAGCGCCGCGTCAGTCTGACCCCCATCCGCAAGCTGTGGCTGGCGTGGAAGACCGTGCGCCAGGAAAAGGCGCGCCACCGACGGCTGCAGAAGACCGCGCGGGCAACGTGAACGTCGTTGTCGGAGGCGGCTGGGCGGGACTCGCCGCCGCCGTCGAACTCGCCCGGCACGGGCTCCCCGTCACCCTGGTGGAAGCCGCCCCTGAACTCGGCGGCCGCGCGCGGTGCGTGCGCCAGCGGGACCGCCACGGCGACAATGGTCAGCATCTGGTGATCGGCGCCTACCGCGAACTGCTGCGCCTGCTCGATGTGCTGGGTGTGGCGGAAGATAGTGTGTTCGACCGCCGCCCCCTCGAGCTCTGGATGCGGGCGCCGTCCGGCAGCGATCTCCGCATGCGCCTGCCGCGCCTGCCGGCGCCGCTTCATCTGCTCGCCGGCCTGCTCACCGCCCGCGGTCTGCCGCTGTCCGACAAGCTCCGGGCTCTTCGCCTGTGCCTCGCGCTGCGCTCCTTTGCACCCGACGTACCCGATTGCAGCGTCGCCGAACTGCTGCGGCGCCACGGGCAGTCTCCTGCCTTGATTTCCCGGCTCTGGGAGCCGCTATGCCTTGCCACCCTCAACGCGCGGCCCCATGAGGCCTCGGCCGGCATATTCCGCCGCGTGCTCATCGACGCTTTCACGCACCGCCGGGCCGACTCTGATCTGCTGATCGCATGCGCCGATCTCGGCGCCCAGCTTCCGGATCCGGCGCGGACCTACATCCTCGAGCGCGGCGGTACGATTCTGACCGCCACGCGCGCGATGCGGCTGATCGACGGCGGCGGACGCCTCACCGCGGTGCAGCTTGCCGATGGCGCGCAGCTCGCTGCCGATCACGCCATCCTGGCCTTACCGCCCGCCGCCTGCGAACGCCTGCTGCGGCCTCACCCGGCGCTGTCAGCCATCGCCGAGCGATTTGCCGCCATCGAGAGCGCTCCGATCTGCACCGTGTATCTGCGCTATCCGCCGTCGGTTTCCCTGCCCGCGCCGCTCATCGGTATGCTCGAATGCACCGGACAGTGGATTTGCGACCTTGCCGGCACCGGACGCCCTGGATGGATGGGCGTCGTCATCAGCGGCAGCGCGCATCCTGAATTGTCGGCTGAGGCGCTCATCGAACGGGTCGCCGCCGAGCTGGCAGCGCTCTACCCCGACTGGCCGGCCCCGCTCGAAGGCCACGTCCTGCGCGAAAAGCGCGCGACTTTCTTTGCCACGGTCGGCATCGATGCGCTGCGGCCCGGTAGCGCCACTCCCTGGCCCAATCTCCATCTGGCGGGTGATGCAAGCGCTACCGGCTACCCGGCGACGCTGGAGGGCGCCGTGCGCAGCGGACTGGCAGCGGCGCGTCGCATCCTCGACGCAGCGCCGTCCAGCGTCTCGCCAGTGCCTGCGGCATCCTGACCGCCCATCGACACCGAGCTGGTGCCAGGCCCGGCTCCCGCCAGCGGCGACATTGCTTCGACAGCGTCCCTCCCGGCGACCATCGCCACTTCCTCTATCGTCGTCAGCCCCAGCCGGAGCAGCTCACGCGCATGATCGGCCACCCTGCCCATCCCCGCGCCGTGGGCATGGGCGCTGATGGCATCGACGCCCGCCCCGGACTCGATCAGTCGGGCCAGCGCCGCATCGCATTCCAGCACCTCGCACACCAGCTGCCGGCCGCGATACGCGCTGCCCCCGCAAGCGGTGCAATGACCGCCCTGGCCCGGCGCGCAGTGCCGGCAGCGCAGCCGGATCAGGCGCTGAGCCATCACCCCGCGCAGGATCGCAGCGACGGTGTAGCGCTCGACGCCCATGTCGACCAGACGCATCACTGCGCTCGCCGCATCATTGGTATGCAGCGAGCTCAGCACCAGGTGGCCGGTGAGCGCTGCGCGACAGGCGATGGCCGCCGTTTCGGCATCACGGATCTCGCCGATCATGATCACGTCCGGATCATGGCGCAGAAAGCGTCGCAGCACTTCAGCGAAAGTGAAGCCGATGCGCTCGGCGATCTGCACCTGCTCGATACCCTCCATACGGTATTCGACCGGATCCTCGGCGGTGAGCAGATGCAGGCCGCGTCCGCGAAGTTCATTGAGCACGGCATAGAGGCTGGTCGACTTGCCGGCGCCGGTCGGCCCGCAAATGAGAAACAGCCCGTGCGGAGCCTGCAGAATGCGCCGTATCCGCTCTTCATCCGCACTGCGCAAACCGAGTTCGCACAGCGGCCTGAGCGCCGCCGAGCGATCGAGAATCCTGATCACCACGCTTTCGCCGTCCACGGCCGGAATCACCGAGATGCGCAGATCCACCATGCGCTCGCCGCAACGGAATCGCGCCCCGCCCTCCTGGGGTAGACGGCGTTCGGCGATGTCCATGCGTCCGATCACCTTCACCCGGCTGACCAGCGCGGGAAGCAGACGGCGCGGCAGCGCGCGCAGCTCCCGCAGGCGTCCATCGATCCGGCAATGGACGGCGATGCGGGCTGGTTCCGGGCGGATATTGATGTCCGAGGCTCCGGTGAGCACTGCCTCGCGCACGATCGATTCGAACAGATGCACGATCGGGCGCGCCATTGCCTGAGCGGCGGGATCGGGGCCGGGCGGCTCATCACTGGCCTGCGCGGCCTCGGCCTCTTCCGCTCGGCTGTAGTAACGTGAATGAGCCAGGGCGATATCAGCGGGAGACGCCAGCGCGGGAACGATTTCCCTGCCGGAGCGGAAACGCAGTTGATCGAGTACCGCGGTGTCGAAAGGATTGGGCATCGCCACCACCAACGCCCCGCCCTGACAGGCTAGCGGCATGACCTGGTGACGGATGGCGAAGTCGGACGACAACGCGGCGAGGGCTTCCGTATCGAGGTCCATCGCCGCTGGCCTGACCCGCGCGATGCCGGCCTGGGCAGCGAGCCCTTCTTCCAGCTGCCAGGCTTCGATCGCCGCCTGCGCGACGAGGATGCCGCCGAGCCGCTGCCTACGCTCGATCCGCTGCGCCCCCAGCGCCCGCTCCAGCGCGGCGGCGTCGATGAGGCCTGCCTGCAGCAGAATCTGACCGAGCCGCATCACCGCCGGCGGGCGGACGCTGCGCTCCTGCAGCCAGCGACGCAGCGCCTCCGCGCTGTCGATAACGATCCCGATCCCCATGCCCGCCATCGTGCGCCGGGGCGTGCTCCCTGACCATCGGCGATCCTGCCGATGGCGCGTACGGTGAAGCCCGATGAGGGCATCGGAAACCGGTGAAAGGCCGGAGCGGGCGTACTCCGGCATCTTTTTCCCTATCCGCTGCTGATTGCATCGCAAAGCCGCAGGTGACAGAATGCCCGCTATCCGGTTGCCGTAGCACCCGCTGGGTGTCATCGGCTGCAGCTCCGGCAGGCTCGAAGTTCCCGGTAAGAGGACAGAGTGCGGACGGATGCCCAGAGGGCAGGACACAACTGAGGCAGGCGCCATATCCCCCGAAGCGGGCGATCCCTCCCTGCTGCATCGAACCATCGACTCCGGCAGCTCCCTCCCCGGCGGCGCCGCCACCGCTCTTCAGCTCACCAGTGTTCTCCAGACATCCCTCGATGTAGACCGGCTCATCGAAATCTTCTCTCGGCACATTCAGCATCTGATGCCGCATGCCAGCATGAGTTTCGAGAACCGGGCGCTGCAGCTCTCGGTGTCCCATGGCATCCCCGGAAAGCACTCGCGCGCCTACCAGCTGGTGGTTGCGGCGCAGACACTCGGCATTCTTACCGTGACCCGCCGAACGCGCTTCACCGCCGACGACAGCCAGCTGCTGGAGCACCTGAGCTGCTGTCTGGTCTACCCGCTGCGCAACGCCATCATGTATCGCACCGCAGTGACCGCGGCCCTGCGCGATCCGCTCACCGGCATCAACAACCGCACCGCCATGAACAGCGCGCTCATTCGCGAAACCGAGCTCGCGCGCCGCTATGGCGCCCCGCTGTCCCTGATCGCGCTGGATGTGGATCATTTCAAGGCGATCAACGACCGGCATGGTCATCTCGCGGGAGACCACGTTCTCAAATGCGTCGCCGAAACCATCAGCGAATGCACGCGCAGCAGTGATATGTTCTTTCGCTACGGCGGCGAGGAATTTCTCATCGTCGCCAGCAACACTGCGCTCGACGGCGCCATGATGCTGGCCGAACGCATCCGGCGCCGCATCGAGAGCCTCGAATGCCATTACGGCGAGGAACTCATTCCGGTCGCCATCAGCCTGGGAATCGCCTGTTATCGCCCCGGCGACAACAGTGAAACCCTGTTTGAAAAGGCCGACACGGCGCTGTACGCCGCCAAGGCGGCGGGGCGGAACTGCGTCAAGGTTCAGGACTGAAACCGGCGGCGTGACTGAAACCTGGCGGCGGACAGCCGATATCGGGGTCACATCCCTTAGCCGGAGATCCTTCGTATGGCCGCTCACCGTCATTTGCCCGCCACCATGGCATGCCTGATAATAGCCCTCTTCAGCCATTCTGCCCTTGCCACCCCCGCGGATCCTGCGAAAGGCGCCACTGTACCCGGGCGCGGCATGTCCATGGCTGAAGTGGAGCGCGGCTTCGGCCAGCCGGACGCGGTCCGTGGCCCGGTCGGAGCGCCGCCGATCACCCGCTGGATATACGAAGGATTCACGGTCTATTTCGACCAGAGCCATGTCATACACTCAGTCAGCCACGAAGTCGCGGGAGGCCCATCGCAGCCTGCCCGCTGAATGGGCGCCGCAAAGCGGCGTAATGTTCACCTGGCCCCGGTCCGACTGCGCCTGGGGCCCGCACCAGCTCGCAGCGGTAGAGCGTACGCTGGCCACCGCAGCGGCGGCGATCAGTCGCCGCCAGCTGGTACTGATCTGCTGCGAGGATGAAGCGCACTGCGCTCATGTCCGTACGCTGATCGAAGCCGCCGACGGTCAGCCCGAGCGCATTCGTTGCCGCGCCGTTCCTTCCAACGACGTCTGGGTCCGCGACCACGGCCCGATCACTGTGTTCGAGAATGACGCGCCGCTGTTGCTCGATTTCGTCTTCAACGGCTGGGGCGGGAAGTATCCCGCGGAACTCGATAATCGGCTGACCCGCGCGCTGCATACCGCCGCCACCTTCGGCCAGACACCGCTGGAAAGCATCGATCTGGTGATGGAAGGCGGCAGCATCGAGAGCGACGGCGAAGGCACGCTGCTCACCACCACCAGCTGTCTCCTCCATCCCGGCCGCAATCCAGGGCTTTCGCGCGAGCAACTCGAAGAGCGGCTGCGCGCAACGCTCGGCGTCGATCGCGTCCTGTGGCTGGAGCACGGCTGGCTGGCGGGCGATGACACCGATGGGCACATCGACATGCTCGCCCGCTTCTGCTCGCCGGACACCATCGCCTATACCGCCTGCAAGGACCCCGCGGACGAACACTACGAGGAACTCGCCGCGATGGCGGCGGAACTGGCGGCACTGCGTGATCGTAACGGCCAGCCGTATCGTCTGCTGCCCCTGCCGATCCCGGCCGCGCGCTACGACGAGCATGGCGCGCGACTGCCGGCGAGCTATGCCAATTTCCTGATCATCAACGGAGCGGTGCTGGTTCCGGTCTACGATGATCCGGCGGCCGATGCGGCGGCGCTGGAAACGCTGCGCGCGGCGTTCCCGGACCACGCCATCGAGGCCGTTGCCGCCCTCCCCCTGATCCATCAATACGGCAGCCTGCATTGTGCTACCATGCAGCTACCCCTCGGCGCGCTGGCCTGAAGGCAGCGCCGCCTGGCCGACGAACGGACGTCCCCGATGAAAGAACGCATTGTCAGGATCGGCCTGGTGCAACAGTCATGCACCACGGACCGTGAACACAATCTCGAAATCAGCGCTGCGGGCATTCGCGAAGCGGCAGCCCGGGGCGCGAAGCTGGTGATGCTGCAGGAACTGCACACGGGTCCCTACTTCTGTCAGACCGAAGACCCGGCCGTGTTCAATCTGGCCGAATCCATTCCCGGCCCCAGCACCGAGTACCTGGGCCGGCTTGCCGCCGAGACCGGCACCGTCATCGTCGGCTCGCTGTTCGAACGGCGCGCGCCCGGCCTCTATCACAACACCGCCGTCGTGCTGGAGAAGGATGGCTCGCTTGCCGGGGTCTACCGCAAGATGCACATCCCCGATGATCCCGGCTACTACGAGAAGTTCTACTTCACCCCGGGTGACCTGGGCTTCGAGCCGATCGAGACCTCCGTCGGCCGCCTCGGCGTGCTCGTCTGCTGGGACCAGTGGTATCCCGAAGCCGCTCGCCTCATGGCCCTTGCCGGCGCCGAACTCCTGCTCTATCCCACTGCCATCGGCTGGGACATGCGTGATGAGGAAGACGAGCGCGCGCGGCAGCGTGATGCATGGATCACGGTTCAGCGTGGCCACGCGGTGGCGAACGGGCTGCCCGTCCTGGTCTGCAACCGCGTCGGTGATGAGCCGGACCCGGAAGGCCGCAGCCCCGGCATTCGGTTCTGGGGCACCAGCTTCGTCGCCGGCCCGCAGGGCGAGATCCTGGCGCAGACCGGCACCGAAAAGCCCGGGGTACTGGTCACCGACATCGACCTGGCCCGCAGCGAAACCGTGCGCCGCATCTGGCCCTTCCTGCGCGACCGCCGTATCGACAATTACAGCGATCTGTTGCGGCGCTACCGCGACTGACGACCCGTACTGCCAATGGAAGAACAACGATGATACTGATACTCGCCCCCAACACCGACCGGGACAACGTCGAGTTCCGTCAGTTGATGAATTTCCTCTCCAATCTGCCCAATGTTCAGGTGCGGGTGCACCAGGAGGCAGGAGCCCAGCAGACGCTCACCGAGGTCTATCTGGTCGGCGACACCCTGGCGCTGGAAGAGGCCGACATGGCGACCCTGCCCTGCGTGGAGCAGGTGGTCCGCGTGTCGGAAGAATACCGGGTGCTCGGCCGGCACAAGAATGACAACCGCCCGACCTCGTTCGAGTACAACGGCCTGACTTTCGGTCAGGACACGCTGCATGTCTTTGCCGGTCTGTGCGCGGTCGACACCCCGGAGCACGTCGAGATGATGATGAAGGCGCTGCGGGACAACGGCCAGGTCTGCACCCGCATGGGCGCCTACAAGCCGCGCACCAACCCCTACTCTTTCCAGGGACACGGCAAGAGCTGCCTGCCCTACGTCTTCGAGCTGGCGGGCAAGTACGGGATCAAGTGCATCGCCATGGAAATCACCCATGAGGATCACATCGACGAGATCCGTGAGGCGCTGGAACTGACCGGCAATCCCACCGGCATCATGCTGCAGATCGGCACGCGCAACACGCAGAATTTCGAACTGCTGAAGAGCGCTGGCCGCCAGCATGAGTTCCCGGTACTGCTCAAGCGGGGCTTTGGCATCACGCTGGAGGAATCGCTGAACGCCGCCGAATACTTGGCGAGCGAAGGCAACCGCAAGGTGGTCTTCGGACTACGCGGAATGAAGACCAACATGGGCGATCCGCACCGCAACTTCGTCGATTTCTCGCACGTTCCGGTCATCAAGCGCCTGACACGCATGCCGGTGTGCATCGATCCGTCGCATTCCGTCGGCTCCCGTTCGGTCGCGCCCGACGGTCTCCTCGACATCATGCACGTCACGGCGCAGGGCATCATCGCCGGCGCCAACATGATCCTGGTCGATTTCCACCCGGCGCCAGCCAAGGCATTAGTCGACGGTCCGCAGGCCCTGCTCTGCGAGGAACTTCCGGGTTTTCTGGAAGACGTGCGGATCGCGCGCGAAGCCTATCTGCAGCGCTCCAGGCTGGCAGAGTCCGGCGGCATCCCCGCGGCCTGAGCGCACAGGCTCCGGGGCTGGCAACAGCCGCCCCGGTTCATTCCGGCAGGGTGTAACGGCTGCGGGTCAGTTCGGTGATCATGCGGCGCGACTGAGACGGATCGATGTCCGGACGCCGCTCGATCCGTTCCACTTCGTCGGCGAGAAAATCGTCGCGCACCGAATACCGCAGCCAGCGGGAATAGTCGCCGCGGCGCAGATGATACATCCAGGTTTCCTCGTCGATTCCTCCCGCCATCTGGCAGAAGACCGCGAGGTTCTGCGCCTTCAGATTGTGGCGGCATCCGGGACCGCGAAAATAGAAACTGCCTGAACGCAGATCGCCTTCCGCATACTTTCGCTGGTGTCTGATCCTTTCGGCGCGCGCCGGCACCGGGCGCATGACAAAAGGCGGCTCCGCCCCATCGACGTACCAGGCCACCGTCCTGCCAGGCTCGCAGACCAGGTCCTCCGGCCAAGGGAGCACGCGCGCGGTCACCCGGGCGAACTTCTCCAGTGTCTTCTGCGGCGAGTGACCGACGGCGATCACCAGGTCGATCACGGCGAGAATCGCGGGTGCGACATGGTCGGGGTGAACCGTGACCAGCAGGGTTTCGCCGAGCTGACGTGGCACTGTCGATGAGGCGTGCCCCCAGTTATCCGGAAGCATGTGATGCGCCTCGTCGAGCACGATCCAGTGCGGTCTGCCGGTGCGCGCCCGCAGCGCCTGCAGATTGGGGATGAGCTGACTGAAGAATTCCGGCCGATCCTCCAGGGCGAGCCCAAGGAGATTGATGCTGATGTTGACCTGGGGGTCTTCGAGTATCGACAGGATTTCCGTCACGCTCGGGGCGCGCCACTGGTTGCCGAGAGCCACGGTTCCCGGCAGCGTTCCGTAGTCCCCTTCCGGATCGACGATGCAGACCTGATAGTCCTTATCGATGAGCCGTTCGAGGATGGCGGCGGTCAGTGTGGATTTTCCGCTGCCCGAAGGACCTGCCACCAGGACGTTGTGACCGTGAGGCGCCAGCTGCACGGATGATCCATCGGGTCGCGTGCCAATGGTGATCAGGTGACGCTCGACCCTGCCTCTGAGCGCTTTCAGATCGTTGGCGATGAGTTCATCGATCAGCTCGACGACTCCCCTGCCATTGGCGGCGGCCGTTACCAGCACCGCCTCTTCCTTCACCGAATCCAGCGCATTGGCCACCGCAACCGGCGCCTCGCACAATTGCAGGAAAGAGTGATCGTTCTCCGCGTCGCCCACGCCGACCACTTCGTGACGCGAAAGCCCCAGCCGTCTCAGGGCGTGCTCGAGACCGGTTGCCTTGTTCACGCCCGGCGGCAGCAGCATCACCATGCCGCGATTGCCGATGGCCTGCACCTCGAGCCCGAGCTCCCAGACCACGTCCTGCGCCGCCTGGCGATGCGGCGCATGCATGGCGATGACTACCTGCCCTACTTCGAGCGGTTCGATGCCGCGCGCACGCAGACCGCGGAGCAGCAGCTTGGGCGGAGGGTTCGCGATCCGGATTTCCTCGCGGCTGGCCGGCTCGAAGAGGATGGCGCCGTTCTCGGCCACGATGAGATCGAACAGAGAGGCGCAGTCGCAGACCGTGAACAGATCATCGAGACGCCGCCCGGTAATCAGGATGCTGCGCCTGCCCGAAGACCTGACCCGCCGCAGCGCGTCCATCGCCTCGGGAGACACGCGATCGTCTGCAGCCAGCGTGCCGTCGTAATCCGTTACCAGCGCGAGATACCGCATGTCCTCCGGGTCCGGTCCGATCACATATCCATGCGATCCACTATACCGGGTACGGAGTAAACGTCCAGATACTGCCGAGACAGGAGCCGGGAAGAGGCTTGTCCGGGATGAGTGAAGAAAGAACGGCCTGACTCGCCGCTTGCCGCGCGGCTAGGCCTGCCTGGTCAGCGAGACCACCGCATTCACCGCAATGCCCTCGCCCCGCCCAGTGAAGCCCATGCCTTCGGTGGTCGTCGCCTTGATATTGATGCGGCTCGCATCGGTGTCCATGTCCTGCGCCAGGCAGTCGACCATGGCGGGGATGTGCGCGGCGAGACGCGGACGCTGGGCGATGATGGTGGCATCCAGGTTGCCGATCCCGTAGCCGTGTTCATGCACACGCTCCATCACCCGGCGCAACAGGATCCTGCTGTCGATGCCGGCATAGGCCTGGTCGCTGTCGGGAAACAGCCTGCCGATGTCTCCCAGCCCGAGCGCACCGAGCAGTGCATCGCACAGCGCGTGAATGAGCACATCGCCGTCGGAATGCGCGATCATGCCGGGAGCATCCGGAATGGTCACGCCACCGAGCACCAGCGGACGTTCCGCGCCGAAGCGATGGGCGTCGAAACCGCATCCGATTCGCATATCAGAAGTCTCCGTGATCGTTGCGGCTGGCGAGCAGCATTTCCGCAAAAGCCAGATCGCCGGGCAAGGTGATCTTCAGATTGTCGGCCGAGCCGGCGACCATGCGCGGGCGATGTCCTGCGCGCTCCATGGCCGCCGCCTCGTCGGTGACCACGACGCCGTCGGCGATCGCGGATTCGAGCGCCTCGGTCAGCATGCCGAGCCGGAACATCTGTGGCGTGAGCGCGCGCCATACCCCGCGCCGCTCCAGCGTATCACGCACCACCCCGTCGTCATCGACCCGCTTGAGCGTATCGGCGACCGGCACCCCGAGCAGTCCGCCCGCCGGATGGTCCTGCACGCCCTCGATGAGGCGATCGAGATCGCGGACTCGCAGACAGGGACGCGCGGCATCGTGCACCAGCACCCAGTCCTCGGGTCCGGCAGCTTCGGCGGCAAGCAGGTGCAGCGCGTTGAGCACCGAGTGGCAGCGCTCGGCGCCGCCGGTGACCGTGAGCAGCGGCTTGCCGCGCGGCGCGGACTGCTCCGTCCAGTACTCATCCTGCTCGGCGAGCGCGACCACGATGCCGCTGATCAGCGGGTGGCGCCCGAAACGCTCGAGCACATGGCGAATGACGGTCTTGCCAGCGAGTGGGAGGTACTGCTTCGGCCGGTCGGCAGCCATGCGTGTGCCGCCGCCCGCCGCTGGAATGACCGCCCAGCACGCATCCTTCGGCGCGTGCTGGCTGCGCGTGCGTTCTGTCATCTGTCTAGGAAGTGGATCAGCGTTCTACGGACTGGAAAAAGGTTTCGTCGCGGCGGATCATGCTCAACTCACGGCGCGCCCGCTCTTCGATTGCGGCCGCGCCTTCCTTAAGATCGAGGACCTCGGCGTTCAGGGCTTCGTTGCGTTCGCGCAGAGCCCCGTTCTCTATGCGCTGAGCATCGATCTGATGGCCGAGCCGCCACAGCTCCCGCACGCCACCATCGCCGGCCCAGAGGCGGATCTGCAGCAGGATCAGAAGCAGCGACAGCAGCGCGATGCTGCCGCGCCGCCCTAGACCATCGAGACTGGCCGTCCAGCGCGCAAAGCGCGACGCGCGCACCGACTGCCCCGCACGCCGGCGCCGCTTGCCGCCCCGTCCGCGCAGAGCACCGGCGATCAAACCCGAACCTCAGTGGCGCGACAGCACCGGAAAAGCGCTACGGCCGGCATACACCGCCCTCTTCTCGCCCAGCATCTCTGCGATCCGCATGAGGCGATTGTACTTCGCCACGCGGTCCGAGCGCGACAGTGATCCGGTCTTGATCTGGCCGGCGTTGGTGGCCACGGCGAGATCGGCGATGAAGGTATCTTCGGTTTCACCCGAGCGGTGGGAAATGACCACGCCATAACCCGCCTGCTTCGCCATGCGGATCGCTTCCAGCGATTCGGTCAGCGTTCCGATCTGGTTGACCTTGATCAGAATGGCGTTACCGATGTTGCGCTCGATACCCTCGCGCAGGATGCCGGTGTTGGTGACGAACAGATCGTCGCCGACCAGCTGCACCTTGCGGCCGAGCCGCTCCGTCAGCAGTTTCCAGCCGTCCCAGTCCGCTTCGGCCATGCCGTCTTCGATCGACAGAATGGGATAACGATCGACCCAGTCGGCGAAGTAATCGACGAACTCGGCCGCGCTCAGCGAGCGCCCCTCCGATTCCAGGTTATAGCGATCGTCGCTGTGAAACTCCGAGCTGGCCGGATCGAGACCGATGTAGACATCCTCCCCGGCCCGGTAACCCGCCTTTTCTACCGCTTCCAGAATGGCGTCGAGCGCGGCGCGGTTGGTCTCCAGGTCGGGCGCGAAGCCGCCTTCGTCACCCACCGCCGTGGTCATGCCGCGGGACTCCAGCACGCGCTTCAGCGCGTGGAAGATCTCCGCGCCGCAACGCACTGCTTCGGCCATGCTCACCGCGCCGACTGGCATAACCATGAATTCCTGCATGTCGAGACTGTTGGCGGCGTGGGCGCCGCCGTTGATGACGTTCATCATCGGCACCGGCATCACATGCGCATCGTCACCGCCGAGGTAACGGAACAGCGGCAGACCGGCGGCGTTGGCCGCGGCGCGGGCGCTGGCGAGCGAGGCCGCCAGAATGGCATTGGCGCCTAGCCGTGATTTGTTGGGAGTGCCATCGAGCTCGATCATGCGCCGGTCGATCGCTTCCTGATCGCGCACGTCCATGCCGATCAGTGCCTGGCGGATTTCGCCGCGCACATGATCGACGGCGTTCAATACACCCTTGCCGCCATAACGGCGGTTATCGCCATCACGCAGCTCGATGGCTTCGCGAGCTCCGGTCGAGGCGCCCGAAGGGACTGCGGCGCGTCCGCCCGCCCCGCCTTCGACCAGCACTTCTGCTTCAACGGTGGGATTGCCGCGCGAATCGAGCACTTCACGCGCGATGATGTCAACGATCTTCGTCATTCTTGTTCCTGTCTGCCACTGCTAGGGGGTGCGAAGGGATGGTCGACGGTGCCGGTGTGGCGCGCCCCGCACCCGTCCGGCGCACAGTTTACGCTTTTCCGCCGCAACATTAAACGGCGTCAGGCGGCAAACCTCCTTGGGAACGCTATTTCAGCGTCCGTCGCAGGGAAGCTTCCAGCTGTCTGGCGGTGAACGGCTTCACCAGCACCGGCGTCGAATGCCAGCGCCGGTCGAGGCCTTCGGTTCCATAGCCGGTAGAAAACACGAAAGGGATGTTGCGGGCGAGGAGCCGCTCGGCAACCGGATAGATCCGGTGACCGCCGACGTTGACATCCAGCAGCGCGATGTCGAAGTCCGCCTCGGCAGCGTACCGGTCTGCCTCGGCCAGCGAGGATGCCGGACCGACGATCCCGCAGCCCAGAGACTCGAGCAGGGTCTCGAGCAGCAGCGAGATCGCTCCCTCGTCCTCCACCAGCAGGACGCGGACGCCGGCGAACGGCGAACCGGAATCCATGCTCACAGCACTGCCGGGGCCTCGGCCCGCAAGGGCAGCTCGAGGCGGCAGCGCACCCCCTCGGCGCGATGCTCGTAGTCCAGCCGGCCCCCGAGCTGACCGGTGACATTGCGCTCGATGAGCCGTGACCCGAAGCCACGGCGAGCCGGTGGGCTGACCCTGGGACCGTCACGCTCTATCCAGTCCATCGCCAGCCATTTCTCACCCTCGCGCAATTGAATCTCCCACATCACCTCGACCATCCCATTGCTGTTCGACAGGGCGCCGTACTTGGCCGCGTTGGTGGCCAGCTCGTGAAAGATCATGGCCAGGGCGAGCGCGGCAGACGCATCCAGCGGAACCTCGTCGCCCCGCACCCTGAAGCGGGGCCTGCCCGCCTCCCGGTAGGGAGCGAGCTCCTGGGACAACAGTGATCCGAGCGTCGCTCCTGCCCAGTTGTGTCGCGCGAGCAGTTCGTGCGCTCTGCTGAGCGCTCCGAGCCGCGCCTCGAACAGATCGTAATGGGTATTGCAGTCGCCTTCGCGCATGGTGAGCGCGGCAATCGATTGCACCGTCGCCAGCGCGTTCTTGACCCGGTGATTGAGTTCGTTGATCAGCAGGTGCAGGCGTTCCTCGGACTGCTTGCGGTGGGTAATGTCGACCAGTACATTCACCGCACCGATCACTTCGCCGAAGTTATTGCGCAACAGCATCGGATACGGGGTGCACGGCACCCGGCGACCGTCCGGACGCTCGATCACCGCCTCGGTCCCGGTGACCCGCCGCCCCTCGCGCAGGCTCACGGCAAGCGGGGTTTCATCCCGCCCCATCTCCCGCCCATCCGGCCAGCACAGACGCCAGCTGCCGCTCCAGTCGCGGCTGCCCAGCGCCGGGCGCACGCCCCAGAGCCGCACCGCCGCCTCATTGAAGAAGGTTATCCGTCCTTCCGCATCGGTGGTGTACAGCGCCAGCGGCAGTGCCTCCAGCATCGAACGGAAATGGCGCTCCTGGGCGCGCAGCATCGTGCGGTGACGCCTGAGCGCGTCCTCCGCCTCCTTGCGGCCGGTTATATCCTGAAAACAGCTGATGGCCCCGGTCAGTTCGCCGCGCGCGTCGCGCACCGGATCGATGCTGACCACGCTGAAAACGCGGCGACCGCTCGGCTTCTCGATCCACATTTCGACGTTGCGCAGCGGTTGTCCGTCACGCAATACGCGGGACATCGGCGTATCACGCGGAGCCATGGGCGTGCCGTCGGCACGAAACAGGCGGAATGCGCCGCAGAACCGCTCCTGGTGCTCGCCCGCGCGCGGACGACGCCCCCACAGGTTCATCGCGCCGTCATTGAACCGCAGTATGTTGCCATTGTAGTCGCATACATAGGCGGCCACCGGGAGCAGGTCAATGATGGCGGCGGGTATTGCTGCTGATCTGCTGGTTCCGGAGAGGGCGGACATCATACCGGCCTCCGGTGACTGAAGAGATGAGTCGAGTACATGACGGTCCTCCCGTGCATTGGCTCTGCCACGCCCGTGCGGGTCATTGGTGAGGAGGATCCATCCTGGAACATCCGGTGCAGAGCGAATCGACGGGCGATTATAGCCTGATCGCCCGATCGCACACGTCCGGAGGATTACGTAGGTAAAGCCGGGATCAGGAAAGGCGATCTTCGCTGAAACCACGCCGCTTGACCACGGCGTCCAGCTCGATCAGTGTTTCGAGCAGTTCGGCCATGCGGGCTAACGGCCAGGCGTTGGGCCCGTCGCTCAGCGCGCGCTCGGGATCGGGATGCGTTTCCATGAACAGACCGGAAACACCACTGGCAACGGCGGCGCGGGCAAGCACCGGAACGAACTCGCGCTGCCCCCCGGAAGAGGTTCCACGCCCGCCGGGCTGCTGTACCGAATGGGTGGCATCGAATACCACCGGGCAACCGGTTTCCCGCATCACCACCAGCGCGCGCATGTCGGAAATGAGCGTGTTGTAGCCGAATGACACGCCGCGCTCACAGACCATGATCTGCGAGTTGCCGGTTTCGCGCGCCTTGTCCACCACGTTCTTCATATCCCAGGGCGCGAGAAACTGCCCCTTCTTGATGTTCACCGGCAGGCCGGCGGCGGCCACCCGGCGAATGAAATTGGTCTGTCGGCACAGGAAAGCCGGCGTCTGCAGCACATCGACGACAGCGGCGACCTCGTCGATCGGCGTATCCTCATGCACGTCGGTCAGCACCGGCACGCCGATCTCATCCCGCACCCGCTCCAGAATGGCGAGTCCCTCATCCAGTCCGGGACCGCGATAGCTCCTGCTCGAACTGCGATTCGCCTTGTCGAAAGATGACTTGTAGATGAACGGCACGCCGAGACCGGCGGTGATTTCACGCAGCGCACCCGCGGTATCGATCGCCAGCTGCGCGCTCTCGATGACGCAGGGACCGGCAATGAGGAACAGCCGCTGATCCACACCGACATCGAAGCCGCAGAGTTTCATGACGCTTCCTGTTGCGAATGCCGGGCACGGGCAGCGGCAATGAAGCCCGAAAACAACGGATGTCCGTCACGCGGATTGGAGGTGAACTCGGGATGGAACTGGCAGGCGACAAACCAGGGGTGGTCCGGCAGCTCGATCACCTCGACCAGCTGTCCGTCCAGCGAACGCCCGGCGATGCGCAGCCCCGCCTTCTCCAGCGTTTCCACATAGCGCGGGTTGACCTCATAGCGGTGACGATGGCGTTCGGAAATGGTGTCCGCGCCGTAAAGCGTGCGCGTCAGCGAGTCTTTGGCCAGGGCACACTGCTGCGCGCCGACGCGCATGGTGCCGCCGAGATCCGAATCCTCGGAACGGCGCTCGATCTCACCGGCCGCGGTCTTCCATTCGGTCACCAGCGCGATCACCGGATGCGGTGCGTCGGTACGGAACTCGGTGCTGTGCGCGCCCACGAGCCCGGCTTTGTGACGCGCGTACTCGATCACCGCGACCTGCATGCCCAGGCAGATGCCGAGGTACGGGATCCGGCGCTCACGCGCGAACCGGACCGCCTGAATCTTCCCCTCGATGCCCCGCTCGCCAAAGCCGCCTGGCACCAGGATGGCGTCGGATCCCTCCAGCATGGCGGTACCTTCCCGCTCGATCTGCTCGGCATCGATGTAGTTGATGCGCACCCGGGTACCGGTCTGGATGCCGGCATGAATGAGGGCCTCGGACAGCGACTTGTAGGCCTCGGTCAGATCGGTGTACTTGCCGACCAGCGCGATAGTCGCCTCGCCGCTGGGATTCTCCAGCTGCTCGACGATGTCGCGCCAGGCGCTGAGATCCGCCTTCGGCGCCTCCAGGCGCAGCTTCTCGGTGACGATGGAATCCAGTCCCTGCTGATGGAACAGCAGCGGAATCCTGTAGATGCTGTCCACATCGATCGCCGATATGACGGCACGCTCCTCGACGTTGGTGAACAGAGCGATCTTGCGCTTCTCGTCTTCCGGCAGGGGTCGGTCGCTGCGACAGACCAGCACATCGGGCTGGATACCGATGGAACGCAGTTCCTTGACCGAATGCTGGGTCGGCTTGGTCTTGAGCTCGCCTGCCGTCGGAATGTACGGGAGCAGGGTCAGGTGCATGTACAGGGTGTTGCCATGACCCAGCTCGATGCCGAGCTGACGGATCGCCTCGAGGAACGGCAGCGATTCGATGTCGCCCACGGTTCCGCCAATCTCGACCAGCGCAACGTCGGCGCCCTCCGCGCCATCCTTGATGCATTGCTTGATCTCGTCGGTGATATGCGGAATCACCTGCACGGTGGCGCCGAGATAGTCGCCGCGACGCTCCTTGGCGATAACGCTGGCGTAGATTCGTCCGGTGGTGTAATTGTTGCGCCGCGTCATGCGCGCGCGCACAAACCTTTCGTAATGACCGAGATCGAGATCTGTTTCGGCGCCGTCATCGGTGACGAACACCTCGCCATGCTGAAACGGGCTCATGGTGCCCGGATCGACATTGATGTAGGGATCGAGCTTGATCAGTGTGACCTTGAGCCCGCGGGCTTCAAGGATGGTACCCAGACATGCCGAAGCAATGCCCTTGCCCAGGGAGGAAACGACACCGCCGGTGACGAATATGTACTTGGTCATGAATCCCGGATGTTGAGTAGATTCGACAGGCACAAAAACGAAAAGCGGCATCGATGCCGCCGTGCGCTACAGTGCGGCGTTACACGCCACGTCCGCTGACAAGGTACCAGAACGACCACAGGGGCTCAAACGGAAAAGCCGCCCGCCTGCCCGCCCGGAAGTCCGCCAGGGAAGGAGACGACTGAGTCTGCATCGAAGCGAATCGGGAACACCGGACCGGACACGGATCCGGGGAACGAAAAAGCCCTCTCCTCCTTGCGGAGGAGAGGGCTGGGTGAGGTGGACCCACGATCCACCCCCGTCCCCCCCTTGAAATTCCGGGGCTTGTGCAGGACCCGCTCGTGGCGGCCCTGCAGCCGATGAACGGATTATACCCCCGAAAGAATGCCGAAGGCCACCTTTACATACGCGCATCTACGCACACGGAAATCCCCGTCTTGCCGCGGATCTTACCGTGCAACCAAGCGGCTATGAGGGGTGTATCACCCTGCCGTCACGGATATCGACGAACTGCCCTCGCGCCGCAATCCACGCCGAAATCAGAATCAGCGCTCCCCCTGTCCATTCGTTGAGCATCACCTGCTCATCGGTCAGCCACTGCGCCGCGGCGGCGCCGATCACCAGTTCGAACAACAGAATTACCGCGGCGCGATGCGCCGGCATGTGAGTCATGCCGTAGATCACCGCGAAGGTCATGAACACCATGCCGAACACGCCCAGTGCAGCGGCGCCTGCCACGGCGCCGGCGGACTGCGGGGGTATCGCCGGCTGGAAGAACAGCCAGGCAGCCGCCACCGCCACCACGCCGAGCCAGCCCAGCACGCACTTGTCCCACACCGGCACCTTGTCGAGCCAGCGCACGGTCACGTTGCTAAGGGCAAACGCCATGCCCGAACTCAGCGCCAGCCAGTCAGCGGCGCCGCGTGGCAGGGGCAAGCCCGCCGCCGGATCCCACAGCATGACCATGGCCCCGGCGAAAGCGAGCGCCATGGTAAGCCAGGCCGCTTTCGACAGCACCTCGCCGAGGATCAGCCGCGCCAGCAGCACCGTCCACAGCGGCGCCAGATAGAACAGCAGCAGCACGCGCACCACGTTTCCATCCAACATCGCGACGATGAAGGAAACGTTGCACCAGCCGCTGGCAGCGGCCAGCACCAGCAGGCCGCCGGCCGGACGCGGCAGGGAGCGCCGCAGCGCCATTACCATCACTCCCACCAGGACCGCGGCGCCATAGATGATCAGCGCGCTCCATGGGCCGGCCAGCCCCTCGGCTTCCAGCAGGCGCAGCGGATACCACACCACGCCCCAGAACGTTGCGCCGAGCAGGAGGGCGAAGACCGGCAGCGCGCCGGCCGGTTTCGTCGTCATCGATCTTCCCTTTATACTGTTCCACCCCGGCGAGCCCGGACCGGTAACGGACTGCCGGGCGCGCGAATTCGTGGAGTATAAATGAACCCCGAACTGGAGCGGCTCCAGCCCTATCCTTTCGAGAAGCTCGCGCGGCTTCTGCAGGGCGCGCAACCGTCGCCCGACTACCCGCGCATCGATCTGGCGATGGGCGAACCGCAACACCCCTCGCCATCGTTCATCGCCGAAGAGGTCATTTCCCATCTGCACGGCATGGCGCGCTATCCGAGCACTCGCGGCGAAAGCCCGTTGCGCCAGGTGATTGCCCAGTGGCTTCGGCAGCGCTTCCAGCTGCCGGATGGAGCGCTCGATCCTGAGCGCCACGTCCTGCCGGTGAACGGCACACGGGAGGCTCTGTTCTCCTTCGCTCAGGCAGTCATCGATCGCACGCGCAGCCCGCTGGTGATGATGCCGAATCCGTTCTATCAGATCTACGAGGGCGCGGCCCTGCTCGCCGGCGCCGAGCCCCGCTACATTCCTGCCGACGGGTCGAACCGCTGGCTGCCCGACTTCGCAGGAGTCGCGGCCGATGAGTGGCGTCGATGTCAGCTGCTGTATCTGTGCAGCCCGGGCAATCCGACCGGCACGGTCATCGGGATCGAGCAGCTTCAGGAGTTGATCGAACTCGCCGAGCGCTACGATTTCGTCATTGCCTCCGATGAGTGCTATTCGGAGATCTATGGCGATGAGGACGCGCCGCCGCCCGGATTGCTGCAGGCCGCGGCAGCCATGGGCAACGATGCATTCCGCCGCTGCATGGTGTTCCACAGCCTGTCGAAGCGCTCGAGCACACCGGGTCTGCGCTCGGGGTTCGTCGCCGGGGATGCCTCGCTCATCGCGCGCTTTCTGCTTTACCGCACATATCACGGCTGCGCCATGCCATTGCAGGTACAGGCAGCCAGCGCCGCGGCCTGGTCGGACGAGCAGCATGTACGCGAAAACCGCGCCTATTACCGCGCCAAGTTCGATGCGGTTCTCCCCCTGCTCGCGCCGGTGCTGGAAGTCGAGCGGCCGGATGCCGGCTTTTATCTATGGGCAGGCACACCGGGCGACGATACCGCCTTCGCCCGTACCCTGCTTGAGCAAGGCCACGTCCGCGTCCTGCCGGGCAGTTACCTGTCCCGCGCCGCCGGCGGCGCCGATCCGGGCGCCGGCCGCATCCGCATCGCCCTGGTCGCACCGCTGGAGGATTGCGTCGAAGCAGCCCAGCGCATCGTCGCAGTCTGCCGCCAACCGGGTTCAACGCGATGAATACCAGTTTTCGACCATCGGTTTCGAGGCAGCCGCCTCCAGCCCCATTCCAGGAGCAAGCATGAACGAGCTGAAGGACATCATCGAGCAGGCGTTCGAGCGTCGCGCCGACATCACCCCGCGCAACGTCGATACGCACGTCAAGGAAGCAGTCAGTGAGGTAATCGAACGGCTCGACCGCGGCCAGGTCCGCGTCGCCGAGAAGCAGGGAGACGACTGGATCGTCAATCAGTGGCTGAAAAAAGCCGTGCTGCTGTCCTTCCGCATCGAAGACAATGCCTTCATGAAAGGCGGCTTCACCAACTACTACGATAAGGTCGAGCCGAAGTATGCGGCATTCAACCCGCGCGACTTCCGCGAATCGGGCGTGCGCGTGGTGCCACCGGCCAGCGCCCGCAAGGGCGCCTACATCGCCAGCGGCGTGGTCCTCATGCCCTCCTACGTCAACATCGGCGCTTATGTCGACAGCGGCACCATGGTCGACACCTGGGCCACGGTGGGCTCCTGCGCGCAGATCGGCAAAAACGTCCATCTCTCCGGCGGCGTCGGCATCGGCGGGGTGCTCGAGCCGCTGCAGGCCAACCCCACCATCATCGAGGACAACTGCTTCATCGGCGCGCGCTCCGAGATCGTCGAAGGCGTGATCGTCGGGGAAGGCTCGGTGATCTCGATGGGCGTCTACATCGGGCAGAGCACTAAGATCTACAACCGCCAGACCGGCGAAATCAGCTATGGCCGCATCCCGCCAGGCTCGGTGGTCGTCTCCGGCAGCCTGCCGGCGAAGGACGGCAGCCACAGCCTGTACTGTGCCGTCATCATCAAGCAGGTCGACGAACGGACGCGCTCCAAGGTCGGCATCAACGAACTGCTGCGCGATATCTGACCGCCTCCGGTCCCGTCCCGGCGACGTCCCGGCGCCGCCGGGACGGGACCGTTCCGCCTATTCTTCGATCAGTTCCTGGTGCACCCGTATCGCCGTGTTGCGCGGCACGATCGCCTTGCCCCGCGCTTCGACATGAGCCCGCGTAACGGCGGCGCCATACAGCAGGATCAGCGAAGAATAGTTCACCCATAACAGCAGCAGCACCAGCGAGCCCGCCGCGCCGTAGGTCGAGGCGGTAGCGGTGTGGGCAAGGTACATTGCAATCAGCGAGCGGCCGGCGGTGAACAGGAGCGCGGTGATGAACGCGCCCGGAATCACGTCACGCCAGGCCAGTACCACATCCGGCAGGATGCGGAAGATCGCAGCGAACAGCAGCGTGACGACCAGCAGCGAAGTGCCGATCTCCACCAGCACCATCACCGGCGGCGGCACCGGCAGCCACTGTGAAGCGAACGCCATGATCGCCTGCACCGCTACACTGAGCAGCAGGGAAACCAGCAGCACGAAACCGATCGCCAGCACGATGGTCAGCGAGAGCACGCGAGCCTTGACCAGGATCCAGATGCTGTTCTTCGTCGGCCGCGGCGCAACCTCCCAGATCGAATTCAGCGAGCGCTGCATCTGGGCAAAGACCGTGGTCGCACCGACCGCGATCGCCGCCACCCCGATCAGGGTCGGCCAGATCCCGCTCTGCTCGATCTGCGAATTGATGACCGCGGTCTCGATCACGCCGGCCGCTTCCGGTCCGATCACGTCCTGGAGCCGTTCCATCAGTTCGCCCTGTGCGGCCCGCTCGCCCAGCACGAAACCGACGATGGCCACCGCCACGATCATGATCGGCGCGATCGAAAAGAGCGTGAAGAACGCCAGCGCCGCGGCATAGATGAAGGCGTTGCTCTGCAGCCAGTAACCGGTCGCGCCGATCAGAATCCCCAGCCACCGGCTCACCGGTGCCGGCAGCGCCGCCAGGATGCGTTCAAGGATTGCCTGTGACATGCCGCGCAGGATACCAGCCGCCAGGGTCAGGTGCCACGTGCTGCCTCACCTGGCCGCTGACAGCCGCAGGCATAGCGAGGCGCGGAAGCCCTTGCGGGATGACAACGGGATGAGGAAACCGTGGCCGTCGTGCTCGGCGACCCGGCCGCGGGATTCGCTCCAGTCCTCGTCGGTCAGCAGATACCGCACGGTCCAGTCCGCGCCGCCCGGCCCACTCCCGCCGGCGTCCGCCTTGCGCGGCGGCGTTGCGCGTATGGTGATGGTATCGCGGAACAGGTATTCGCCGTCGATGTGCTGGTTCCACAGCAGACCGTCGATGGTGTACCCGGTGGTCGAGATCGCCACCTCCACGCTGAACACCACGGTTCTCCCCGCCTCCACGCGGCTGGTGTCGAGGAAGGAGGAGAAAAGGACCGGCGAGCGCGGTCCGTCCAGACCGAGCTCCGCCGGCTTGAACAGCTCATCGAAGCTGCGCAGGACCGCGCTGTAGGTCTCCCGGCGCCGCTCGGTGAGCCGCACGGTGATCGCGCCGCGGGGCGCCACCGTCGATTCGACATAGTAGGAAGCACGCACCTTGCGCCCCTCATCGTGCGCCTTCTGCACGGTGGGCGGGAGCGGCAGCGCGTCGACCTCCAGCACACCATCGACGCGCAGGTCACCGAACAGAAAGCGAACCAGATTCTGGTAACCTTCTTCCGAATTCACCACTCCGTAGTGCCCGCTATGGCTGCGGTAGACGAAGGCGCGCGGCGCGCCGTGGACTGCGGCATTGTCGATCCTGACCAGTCCGTCGCTCATTTCCCCGGCGAGCCGCCGCGACATGCCGAGAGCCACCTCGTAGTCGCGGTGATTGGTGCCGACCAGGCAGAAGAAACGATCGGGATCGAAACGACCGTTCAGCGAATCCACCCGCCTGGAATCCTTCGGCAGCCCCAGATAGTCCGCCATTTTTTCGCGATTGAAGTTGTTGATGTCCCATAGCCCGAGCACCGACGGCACGTTGATCCCGAATGCCTCGATCCCGTTATGGGGACTGGCATAAGTGAACACGCGATCAACGAGACGCCGGTCCTCGGGACTCGAGATATCGTCGTTCTGCAGGAAGGCGCGGCACACCAGACCGCCCATCGAATGCGCGACCAGATGGACGCGGAAACGCTCACGGACTTCCGCGTCGTCACCGCAGACCCGGTCCCGCACACTGTGAATCAGCGCCCGCAGTCCCGCCGCCGCTTCGGGAATCGACAGCGGCCGCCCATCTCCGAGATCGGCATCGGCCGGCTCGTAATAGCGATAGATGATTACGCTGCGCGGACCGATGGGACCGGTGGTCTCGGTGCCATCGGCGTAGATGTCACGATAACCGTAATCTTTCATCAGCCGGATGAGCGGCGATTCGAACACATGGCGATGGACCCTCCCGTCCCAGGACTGTCGCACCTTGGTGGAGCCGAGATTGAAGCCCATGTAGGGCGTCGCCACCGTGTCCGCCACCTCGCTCGGGGTCATGGCATAGCCGCGGACGTAGATGATGGGAAAGAAAGGTTCCTTCAGACCGCTCATCCGATTCTCCTTATTGTTCTGGCGTAGCGCGGCGATGATCGCTCATCCTTCGGCGAATGCAAAGAGGGGGAAGAAAGGACTGCGGCCGACGGGGGGAAGGACTGACCAGGCGTGGTTGAACGGCTCCGATGGGGACAGACCCCGTAAGGGGTCTGTCCCCCCTGAACTCACCTGCTCCGCATTCGATCCACACTCAACGGCCCGGCACCGGCGGCGGCGATATAGAGGAAGACGAAACAGTACAGTACCGCTGCCTCGCCGCCGTTCAGCAGCGGCCAGAAACTCCGCTCTGCATGAGCCATGAAATAGGCAAAGGCCATCTGCCCCGAGAGAATGAAGGCCACCGGGCGCGTGAACAGGCCGATGAGCACCAGCAGGCCACCAAATACTTCAAGAACGCCGGCGACCCACAGCAGCGTATCGAGCTCCATCGGAAACGCTGCCGGGAAGGAAAAAAGCTTCTGCGTGCCATGGGCCATGAACAGGAAAGCGATGACGATGCGCAAGACACTCAATAGGTACGGCGCCGCTCGGGAACACATCGAATGAATCTCCGACATACCTGCCTCCTTGTCTGCCCGCGGGATCGCGGCTGGTCTTGACCAGGCTGCCGTGCAAAGCACAGCCGGTTTCAGTGTACTGCAAACCCGGACGCAATTCGGCAGCTTCGTCACATCATCGAAATATTGCCCCCCTCGCCATGCGCCGCGTCGGCGACCCTTCACCCTAGGACGGACACCGATTTACATGCACCGCGGCGGCTGCTAACAAGAGCCTCTGGGATCCGTCAACGGGCTGCAGGCGCCAGGACGCTCTTGAACCAGCACACGCAGAAAACGCACGACGGCGACCGCGGCACCGCTGACCGTCGCGATCCCGCCACCCGATTGCGCCGGTTCGCGCTGCAACGCAACGCCGTGCGCGAGAGTGAACGACGACGCATCGCCCGGATACTCCACGACGAAGTCGGCCAGGCGCTCTCGGCGCTGAACCTGGGGCTGTACCGTATTGCCTGCCGCTGCTCTGAAGACCTGGAGCTGCTGATGCTGGTGGACGACGCGCGCGCTCTGCTCGAGGATGCGGCGCGAAGCGCCCGCCGGCTCGCTGCCGGATTCCGCCCTTGCGGCGCCGAAGCAGGAACCCTGCATGCTGTCATCCTGGCCACAGTGGAACACTATCAGGCTGTCTTTGGACGCCAATGTCTGACCGCGGTCGAACGGGACGAGAGCGTCTTCCTCAACCAGGATCATGCGACAGCAGTCCAGTCCCTGCTCCTGCTGGCGCTGGCTGGCATCGCAAGGCACGGACTGGCCGCGCTTCCGCTCATCAGCGCCACCGATGACACCGGCGTGATCCTGCTCGAGCTGCGTGATCAGGGACGAGGCGCCAAGCGGAGCCCGACGGACCGAGCC
This sequence comes from uncultured Chromatiales bacterium, assembly GCA_964581365.1. Lineage (GTDB taxonomy): Bacteria > Pseudomonadota > Gammaproteobacteria > SZUA-140 > SZUA-140 > JAITWN01. The sequence goes on along the minus strand of CAZOOF010000013.1, from coordinate 12,982 downwards.
TTTACCGGGGAGTGCGATGCCCTGCCCGAGTTCGTGGAACTCGAAGAATGGCTGCAGGCACTCGATGGCGATATGTCCATCGACGATCGTGAAGCCCGCTTTCTGTTGCGCATGAGACTGCCATTACCGGACCGAACCGCAGATCCAGAACAGCAATAACCCTAAGGAAAATACGACATAAAGGTGATTTGTCAGGTCACCCCGATCCGCTAAGGTCAGGGCAGGCGGTCAGGAGCATGGACGAGCCGCCTTCCCCTTCAGTCCCAGGATGGAGTCGAAATGACCAGACTGCTCATCATCGATGATCACGCCATTGTGAGACAGGGTCTTCGCCATATCCTCGCCGAAGCCCCTCATTCCTACCAGGTCGGCGAAGCCGCCAATGCCAATCAGGGTATACGCATGCTGCGCGAGCGGCGCTGGGATATGGTCTTGCTCGACATGAACCTCCCGGGCAAGAGCGGACTCGAGGCGCTCAAGCAGATCCGTTCGGAGTGGCCCGACATGAAGGTTCTGATTCTGACCGTGGACCCCGAAGATCATTATGCGCTTCGCGCCCTTCGTTACGGCGCTGCCGGCTATCTCACCAAGAGTTGTCCGATCGAGACGCTGCTGGCAGCCATCCAGCGCATCGGCAGCGGCAGCAAGTTCATCACCCAGTCGCTGGCCGAGAAACTCGCCGGTGCGGTCACCGGTCCCGCCGACCGGGAGCCGCATGAAACGCTCACCGACCGGGAGTTTCAGATCTTCCGCCTGCTCGCCGCGGGCAAGACGGTGTCGCAGGTGGCGGCCGAACTCTCGCTCAGCGTCAAGACGATCAGCACGCATCGCAGCAAGGTGCTGCACAAGCTGGGACTCCGAAACAATGCCGAGCTCATGCACTACCACCTGTTTCAGGTTCAGATGAGCGAGGGCTTCGATCACCACCGCCACCGGCCGCTGCTGAACGTGGCCGAGCCGGTAGCGGAAGCCTAGACAAGGGGCGGACGGGAATGACGGCTGCATGAATCAGCTACCCGTTTGCAGCCGCTCATTCCCGCGGTGAGCTTCAGGGGGCAGCAACTTCGAAGGTTTCGATCCGGCGGATGCAAGAAACGGCGGCGTGCGGGGTCTCGGTGCAAGCGCTGCACCTCAGCCTGTCAGTCCTCTTCCGCGTCGGGATCAGCGTCCTGCGCTTCGCGAAACAATTCAGCCTCGAAGCCGAACATGCGCAGATCGCGAATGCGTCGCGGATACAGAATGCCGTCCAGGTGGTCACATTCATGCTGCACCACTCGGGCATGAAAGCCGCTCACCTCACGCTCGAAGCGATTGCCGTGGCGGTCATACCCGGAATAGCGGACACGGGCGTAACGCGGCACCAGGCCGCGCAGACCGGGAACACTGAGACAGCCCTCCCAGTCCTCTTCCATGCGACGGCCCAGGGGCTGTATGAGCGGATTGATCAGGATGGTTGTGGGTACTTCTTCGACATCGGGGTAGCGCGGGTTTTTCTCCACGCCAAACACCACTACCCGCTTCAGCACTCCGATCTGCGGAGCCGCCAGTCCGGCACCGCTCTGCGCCGCCATGGTGTCGAACAGATCCTCGATCAGCGCATCGAGTTCCGGCGTATCGAATTCAGTGACCGGTTCCGAGGCCTGCAGCAGCAGCGGATTACCCATCCTTAGCACTTCGCGTACTGCCATAAGATCCTCCGCCTGTGTCTCCCTATCAGACTGCCCCATTGTACCCTATAGCCAAACCGGTTCAGGCGGGTGACAATAGCGCATTCTCGTGCGAACGCTTATGAAACGTACCCTCTTCTCACTCCTGGCCAGTGCCGCCATCATGGCCACGCTGCCCACTGCGGCCGCGGACACCGACGATCCCTGGTATCAGGTCGACATCATCGTTTTCGAGCATGCCGGCGCGGCCGCCGAAGCAGGTCTGTGGCAGGGAGAGCTCGAGCTGGCCGCGCTGCCGACGAACGCGATTCCGCTGCGCGCTGCGCCGGAAGCCGTTATCGAGGACGATGAGACGCTGGCGGCGGACAGCGCCGACGGGCTGAAGCCTGAGGGCGCTGAAGCGGCCTTCGTCAGGCTGGAAGACGACCGCCAGCAGCTGGCGCCGGTACTGAACCGCCTCCTGGTGACGCCCCGCTACGTGCCGCTGTTCCATGCCTCCTGGCTGCAGCCGGCGAGTTCGGCAGCCGACTTTGCCGGCGTGCGTCTGGCGGGAGTAGACGAAATTCCGGAAACGGCCGAGCTGAGCGATCCATCGGATCTGCTGAATGAACCCCTGCTGAAGGCGAGCACCCAGGGTCCCTTTCCGAGCAGCGAACAGCCGGCCATCGACGGCATCGTGCGCCTCAGCCGCAGCCGCTTCCTGCATCTGGCGCTCGATCTGCGCTATCGCCGCAGCGACACCCGCTCGGAAGGCAGACTGTTCAGCATCTTCGACCGGGAGACCGAGCAGGAGTCACTGTATCGCCTGACCCAATCACGCCGGGTGCGCAGCGGCGAACTGCACTACTTCGACCATCCCCGTTTCGGAGCCATCGTACTGCTGACGCCGTATACGCCTGCGGCCACCACGCCACAGTGACTGCCTGACCGGCTCAGGACCAACGGTGCCGGAAAAAGCCCGTTCCGAATGATGAGCACAGCTAGCCCGCCGCGCGCCTCAGCGCTACAGCATCGGCACCAGAGCCCCCAGTACCCGGCGCACCTTCTCCATGCCATCCTTCAGAGTGCGCTCGATCTCAGCCATCTCGATCGTCCCGCCGTCACCCTTGCCGGCAGCCCAGTTGGCGACCACTGCGCAGGCCGCATAGGCCAGATCCACTTCACGAGCCAGCGCCGCCTCGGGCATCGCGGTCATGCCGACGATCGTGCAGCCATCCCGCTCCATGCGGCTGATCTCAGCGGCGGTTTCCAGCCGCGGCCCCTGAGTGACACCGTAGACGCCACCATCGGCGAGCGGGACTCCTGCCTTGGCGCCGGCGCGGATCAGCAACTGACGCAGATCCGGATCATAGGGCCGGGTGAAATCCACATGCGTCACATGGGACAGATCCTTGTCGAAGAAGGTGCTGGCGCGTCCCCAGGTGTAATCGATGAGCTGATCGGGCGCCGCCAGCGCGCCAGGCCCCATGTCGTCGGAGATTCCGCCGACCGCGGCGACGGCGATCACTCGCGCGACTCCAACCTCCTTCAGTGCCCAGACATTGGCGCGGTAGTTGATGCGGTGCGGCGGAATATTGTGTCCATACCCGTGACGGGCGAGAAAGACGACTTCCTTACCGTTCAGCACCCCATGGGTCAGCGGTCCGGAAGGTTCGCCATAGGGCGTGTGCACCACCTCGCGGCGCACGATTTCCAGACCTTCGAGCGCGGTCAGACCGGTCCCGCCAATGATCGCTATATCAGGCATCCTCGTCCCTCACGGCATAGACTCCGGGGAGGTTGCGCAGATACTCGCAGTAATCCATCCCCATTCCGAACACATACCGGTCCACCACCGGCAGACCGATAAAATCGGGCCGGTAATCGGCCTTGCGCTCATGCTGTTTGTCGAGCAGCACGGCGCTGTAGACACGCTCCGCCCCGTCCGCCAGACATTCATCGACGATAGCGGCCAGCGTATGCCCCTCGTCGTAAATATCGTCGATCAGCAGCACCGCCCGTCCCTGCACGGAGCGGGATGGCTTCGCCACCCAGCGCAACGCGCCGCCTCGCGTCTTGCCGTCATAGCGGGTCGCATGCAGATAGTCGGTTTGCAACGGGAACTGCAGGCGCGGCAGCAGCATTCCCGCAGGCAGCAGGCCGCCATGCATGATCGTGATCACCAGCGGGTCCCGATCCGCCAGTTCCCGGGTGATCTCCTCCGCCATGCGATCGAAGGCGGCATCCAGAGCCGCCTGATCGTACAGGCGATCAGCGTTTGCGAGCACCTCGCGGGCGCGTTCGGGGCTTATCGACATGGGCTGGGATCCATAGCAGGAAATTGGACGGACAGCTGAACGAAAGATCGCTCAAGTATACGGAAAACCCCGCATGGCATCATCCCGCTGCCCCTGAGGATGAGAATTCTCAAGGACGCGGGCGCGTCCACGCTCTAGAGTCCAGTTTCCGGGAAGGCCATCGGTAAGCCGTTCCGGAAATGCACAGCGCCAGGACAGCGCGCTATTTGCAGGGATGCGGAAGCGTTCCGGAGCGGCTTACCGATCGCCGTCCCCTGCCTCCTTCCTGAGCAGGTTCAGAAATGCCGCCTCATCCATGATATCGATGCCGAGCTCACGCGCCTTCTCCAGCTTGCTGCCGGCATCGGCGCCGGCGACCACGTGGTCGGTCTTGCGCGATACGCTGCCGGCGACGCGAGCACCGAGCGCCTGCAGACGGTCACGCGCCTGGTCGCGGGACATGCTCTCCAGCGTGCCGGTGAGCACGAAGGTCTGGCCGGCGAGCGTTTGCGCTGACGGCGGCGCCGGCTCAATGACCGGCCAGTGGACACCGCGTTCACGTAGAGTATCGATCACCTGCCGATTGTGCTCTTCGCGGAAAAAGTCCGCGATATTGCCGGCAACAACCGGTCCGACATCCGGCACCTGGAGCAAGCGCTCCTCATCGGCGGCGATGAGCTCGGGCAGATCGCCGAATTCGTTTGCCAGCTGCAACGCAGTCGCCTCGCCCACCTCAGGGATGCCGAGCGCATAGAGGAAACGGGCCAGCGTCGTCTCACGGCTGCGGGCAATCGCAGCGTGAAGCTTTGCGGCCGAACGCTCGCCCATACGCTCCAGGCCGGCAAGCGTTTCCACATCGAGCGCATAGAGGTCGGCGGGATTGTGCACCAGCTCTCGCTCGACCAGCTGGTCGATGAGCTTTTCTCCCAGGCCATCGATGTCCATCGCCCGGCGCGAAACGAAATGACGCAGCGCCTGTTTTCGCTGCGCGGGACAGTACAGTCCACCGCTGCAGCGGGCGCTCACCTCGCCTTCCTGGCGGATCACTTGGGAGCCGCAGACCGGGCACTGCGAAGGCATGAGGAAGCGCGTGGCGCCGGCCGGCCGCTTCGACTCGACCACGCCCATCACCTGGGGAATGACATCGCCCGCCCGGCGCACGATGACGGTATCGCCGACGCGCAGATCCAGCTTTTCCACCAGGGCGACGTTGTGCAGGGTGGCGTTGGTCACGGTGACGCCCGCAATATGCACCGGCTCCAGCCGCGCCACGGGTGTCAACACGCCAGTACGCCCGACCTGAAATTCGATCGCCCGCAGCACGGTACTCTCTTCCTTGGGCGGAAACTTGTACGCGATCGCCCAGCGCGGCGCGCGGGCGATGAAGCCGAGCGCGCGCTGGGCGGCAATGTCATCGACCTTGAGCACGATGCCGTCGATCTCATAGGGCAGCGCATCGCGCTTGCGACCGACGTCCGCATAGTACGCCTGACAGCCGGCGGCGCCGCGCACCAGCCGTGTTTCCCGATTGACCGGCAGCCCCCAGTCCTGCAACTGCTGTAAAACCCGGTGCTGACGCTCCGGCAGCGATCCGCCCTCCACCTTGCCGACACCGTAGCAGAACAGCTCCAGACGACGAGAAGCCGTGATTCGGGGATCGAGCTGGCGCAGACTGCCGGCGGCGCCGTTGCGCGGATTGGCCATCGGCCGGTCGCCGCGCGCCAGGGCCTCGCGGTTGAGTTCTTCGAAGACCTCCTTGCGCATGTAGACCTCGCCCCGCACCTCGAGCGTCTTCGGCCAGCCGGTGCCGCGCAGCCGCAGTGGGAGCGCGCGCACCGTGCGCAGATTGAGGGTGATGTCCTCGCCGGTCACGCCGTCGCCCCGCGTCGCCCCCTGCACGAATGCGCCATCCTCGTACATCAGGCTGATCGCCACACCGTCCAGCTTGGGTTCGGCGTTGTATTCGACCTCGGCCACGTCGAGCTCCTCGCGCACCCGGCGATCAAAGGACTGAAGCTCGTCTTCGTCATAGGCGTTGACGAGCGACAGCATCGGGATGTCGCGTCTGACCTTGGCGAAAGCCGATACCGGCTCGGCGCCGACGCGCTGGGTCGGTGAATCCGGGGTTCGCAGTTCGGGATGGCGTTCTTCGATTGCGATGAGTTCGCGCATCAGCCGATCATAGTCGGCGTCCGATATCTCGGGATCGTCGAGAACGTAATAGCGGTAGTTGTGATAGTCGATCGCCTCGCGCAGCTGCGCTGCGCGGGCGAGCGTTTCCGATGTCGGCTTACCCATGAGCGGCTATCGTCACCCGGGAATCATCCGCAGTCCACAGCGGGACAGGGCTTCAGCCTGCCATTTCGACCGCCTCATCGACGTCCACCGCCACCAGACGCGAAACGCCCGGTTCGTGCATGGTCACGCCGACGAGCTGGTTGGCCAGCTCCATCGTGATCTTGTTGTGGGTGATGAAAATAAACTGCACCCGATCGGACATCTCGCGCACCATGTTGCAGAAGCGCGCGGCATTGGCGTCGTCGAGCGGCGCATCGACCTCATCCAGCATGCAGAACGGCGCTGGATTGAGTTCGAACATCGCGAACACCATGGCGACTGCGGTCAGGGCCTTCTCACCGCCGGACAGCTGATGGATGTTCACATTCCGCTTGCCGGGCGGACGCGCCATGATGGTGACGCCGGCATCCAGCAGATCGTCGCTGGTCATCTCCAGGCGGGCAAACCCGCCCCCGAACAGACGGGGATAGAGTTCACCCAGGCGCTCGTTCACCTGATCGAAGGTTTCCTTGAAACGCATGCGCGTCTCGGCGTCGATCTTGCGAATGGCCGTCTCCAGCGTCTCCAGCGCCTCGTTGAGGTCGGCGAGCTGGGCATCGAGGTAGTTCTTGCGCTCGGACTGCTCGGCGAACTCGTCGATGGCAGCCAGATTGATCGCGCCCATGCGGGAGATCTTCTGTTCGATATCGCTCAGACGGCGCTGCCATTCGGCATCGTCGGCATCCTCCGGCATGGTCGCCAGCACATCGGCCAGGGTGTGCCCGGCTTCCTGCAGCTGCTCCATGAAGCCCTGACGGCGCACGGCCAGCTCCTGGCGCGACAGACGAATGCGCTCCAGCGCCTCACGCTGCTCCTGCAGACGCTGCTCATGCTCCGCGCGCTGTTTCTCGAACTCGCGCAGCGCATGGTCGCATTCATCGAACTGGCGCCGCGCATCGGCCAGCCGCGCCTCCACCTGCAGGCGCTGCTCGAGCAATCCGTCGAGCTCCTGCTTCAGCGCCGCGATGGGCGCTTCGCTGCCCGCCAAAGTCGTGCTCAGCTCTCCATGCTGCTGCTCGATCTGGGCCAGGCGGCGCTCGGCGCGCTCCAGTCCGGCATTGAGGACATTGATGCGCGAACGCGCCGACTCCATCCGCACGGCCAGCTCATGGGCGGCCTGGCGATCGGCCTGGGCGCGAGCACGACTGTTTTCCAGCACCGCGCGCAGCTCGTCGCGCCGCTGCTGCAGTTCCCCGGAAATGCGCTCATGATCGGTCTTGCTGGCCTGCAGCTCTTCCAGTCGCGCGCGGGCGGTTGCCAGCGTATCGCCATCGCGCGTCAGCTGGGCGCGAATATCGGCGATTTCGGTAGCCAGCCGCTCACGCCGGCGCCGGATCTGCTCCAGGCTGGCGTCACGGCGGCTGATCTGCGCCCGCACCTCGGCATGACGCTGGTTGGCGCCATCGAGCCGGTGCCGCGACTCTTCGCGCGCGCGCTCGAGCTCGGACAACTGCGTCGCGGCGGCCTGCAGCTTGTCCTGCAACTCGGCTACCTCGGCCTTGGCCCGGGCCAGCGCCTGAGCGGTCTCGCGCAGCTCCTGCTCGCGACCGAGGACACCGGCCTTCTCATCCTTGGTGTCGACCACGCGCAGCCAGCCGCAGCCGACCCAGACTCCATCACGCGTAACGACCGATTCACCCGGTTCCAGCCGGTCGCGCAGCGACATGGCCTCATCCAGCGTGTCCACGGCATAGACGCCGTGCAGCAGCGCATCGACCGGCCAGGGCGCGCGGAGGCGATCGCACAGGCGCGGAGCCAGCGCTCCTTGCCAGGGCCTGGCCGGCGTTCCGGTATCGAAGGCGGACAGCGTTCCACCGGAGAGCGTGGCCAGACGGGCCGCCAGGTCATCGAGGTTCGAGACGCATACCGCTTCCAGATCGAGTCCCAGCACGTTTTCGACCGCGCGCTCCCAGCCCGCATCGACTTCGATGCCTTCGGCCAGCCGGCCGAGATCCGACCAGCCCTGGGTCTCCAGCCAGCGAGCGACGGCGCCATCCTGCTTGCCGAGCGCCGCCTGCTGCAGCGCCGCAAGGGAAGCATGCCGGGTCTCGACCCCCTGCTGCGCCCGCCGCCCTTCTTCGAGCGCGCGCGCAGCCTGTTCGCGTGCCTGACGCTGATTGCCGATCGCGGTGGCGAGTTGCTCCTGCTCCGAACGCAGGCTGGCAATCTCGGCATCGAGTTCGCGCGCCCGGGACTCCAGACCGTCATCGGATTCCTGATCCGATTCGGCGGCGAGGCCGCGCTCTTCTCCCTCCAGCCTGGCCAGCCGCTCGGTCAGTCCGCGCAGGGCGTTCTCCAAGTGCTGAACACGGGTGCGTTCCACTTCGGTCTTGCGGGTGTGTTCCGCAGCCGCGCTGTTGTAGCGCTCCCATTCGGCCTGCCACTCGGTCATCGCGCGCTCGGCTTCGGCCAGCGCCGCGGCGGATGCCTGTTCGGCCTCGGCGCAGCGCAGGCGCTGCGGCTCGTCGGTTTCGAGCACGCGCTCGAAGTCGGCGATCTGCCCGCGGTCCTGTTCGAGATGCTGCTCGACCTCGGCACGGGATTTTTCCAGCTCGGCGAGTTCGCGGCGGTTCTGTTCCTGCCGCTCGCGCGCATGCTGGATCGACTGTTCGATGCGGCTGATCTCGGATCCGACACTGTAGTACTCGGCCTGGATCCGGTTGAAATTCTCGTTGGCCTCGACCTGGGCCGTCCGCTGGCGTTCAGCGCCCGCCTCGGCGGCGCGCAGGCCCGCCACTTCCTTCTCGACCAGGTTTTCCTGGGCAGCGATGGCGCGATCCTTGAGTTCTAGCTCGCCCTCGATACCCCGGGCCCGCAGGGCGATCAGCTGAGCGCGCAGCGCCCGCTCCTCCTGCTTCAGTTCGCGATAGCGTTCAGCGGCCTTGGCCTGACGCTGCAAGGTCGCCAGGCGCTTCTCGAGCTCCGCCAGCACGTCATTGAGGCGGTTGAGGTTCTCGCGGGTGTCGCGGATACGGTTCTCGGTCTCGCGGCGCCGCTCCTTGTACTTGGAAATGCCCGCGGCTTCTTCGAGAAAGTTGCGCAGTTCTTCGGGTTTGGCTTCGATCAGCCGCGACACCGTGCCCTGTTCGATGATGGCATAGCTGCGCGGACCGAGTCCGGTGCCCAGAAAGATGTCGGTGATATCGCGGCGGCGGCACCGCGAACCGTTCAGGTAGAACGTCGACTGACCATCACGGGTCAGCTGACGCTTGATCGAGATCTCGCTGTACTGAGCGAACTGCCCACCCAGCCGCCCCGAGCTGTTGTCGAACACCAGTTCGATGGTCGCCTGGCTGACCGGCTTGCGGGTGGAGGAGCCGTTGAAGATGACGTCGGCGAGCGCATCGCCGCGCAGATGCTTGGCCGAGCTCTCGCCCATCACCCAGCGTACGGCGTCGATGACGTTGGACTTGCCGCATCCGTTCGGCCCCACCACGCCAACCAGCTGGCTGGGGAAAACGACTGTCGTGGGATCCACGAACGACTTGAACCCCGCGAGCCTGATCTTCTTGAGTTGCATGGCCGGCAAGATACAGGAAACCCGGCATCAGGGACAAGATGAGGGCATCGCGGCGGATAAACGACGCGGCGGATAAACGAGGTAAAATCTGGTATCTTTGCCCATATTTCCACTCCTCAGCCACGGAAAGCCATGCCCAGCGCACCCAGCAAAGATCTGGAAACCTTTGTCAACCCGCATCCGGGCCGCGATTACACCATTCGCATCCGAATTCCGGAATTCACCTGTCTATGTCCCAAGACCGGTCAGCCGGATTTCGCCACCCTGCATCTGGAATACGTTCCCGCAGCCCGGTGCATCGAGCTGAAGTCGCTGAAACTGTACGTGTGGTCATTCCGCGACGAAGGCGCCTTCCACGAAGACGTCACCAACCGGATCCTGGAAGATCTGGTCGCCGCCTGCGCGCCGCACTTCATGCGACTCACGGCTGAATTCAATGTCCGCGGCGGCATCTACACCACGGTTACGGCGGAACATCGCAGCGATGCGTGGACGCCTTCGGAGCCGGTTCGGCTGCCCTGATCCTCATGGCGACGACTGCGGCGTCGCAGTTCCGCTGTAACGACCAGTGCGAAGCTGGTCCTCACCGGCATGAGCACTGAATCCCCTGCCTTCCTCGGCATCGACCTCGGCACCAGCGGCTGCCGCGCCGAGGCCGTCGATGCCGGTGGCGCCGTCCTCGCCGAAGCGAGCGTACCGATGCCCCTGCCCCGTCATGGGCGGGGCCATAGCGAGCAGAATCCGGAAATCTGGTGGCGGGCGCTGAAGACAGTGATGGCGAACATCGCCGCGCAGATGCCCCCGGAGCGCGTCGAAGCCATTGCTGTCGATGGCACCTCCGGGACGCTGCTGCTGTGTGACGCGGACGGCCGGCCGCTCGGTCCGGCGCTGATGTACGACGACCGCCGCTGCGCGGCAGAGGCGGCGATCATCGCCAGCATCGCGCCGGTTGAAAGCGCGGCTCACGGCAGTTCCTCGGCCCTCGCACGTCTGCTGTACCTGCAGCCCCGCATGCCCGGAGCCAGATATGCGCTTCATCAGGCCGACTGGATCGCGGGCAGACTGTGCCGCGATTTTGGCGTAAGTGACGAAAACAATTCGCTCAAACTGGGCTACGATCCGCTGACACGGCGCTGGCCCGAGTGGATCGAGCGCACTGGCGCCGACACCGGACTCCTTCCCCGAGTGCTGCGCCCGGGCACTACGATCGGGCCTCTCCAGGATCCCGAGATCATCGAGCTCGGATACTCTCCCAGGCTGCGCGTCGTCGCTGGGACCACCGACGGGGTGGCCGCATTCCTGGCCACCGGCGCCAGAGAGATCGGCGACGCGGTGACCTCGCTGGGCTCCACGCTGGTACTGAAGGTGCTGTCGTCCGCGCCCGTCTTCGTCCCGGACCACGGCATCTACAGCCATCCCTGCGGCGAACTGTGGCTGGCAGGCGGTGCCTCGAACAGCGGCGGCGCCGTGCTGCTGCGCCACTTCACCGTCGATCGCATGATCGAACTCAGCACGGACATGGATACGGAGCCGAGCGGCCTCGACTACTATCCGCTCATCGAACCGGGGGAACGTTTCCCTTACAACTCTCCCCATTTCCTTCCCCGGCTCGAGCCACGTCCCGCGGATGAGGCCACTTTCCTCAAGGCGATGTTCGAAGGCATGGCCCGCATCGAGGCGCTCGGCTACCGCCTGCTCGCCGAACATGGCGCACCGGCGCCACGCCGACTGATGACTGTCGGCGGCGGCGCGCGCAACCCCGCCTGGACACGGATCCGCGAGCGCGAACTCGGGCTGAAGTGCGTTCCGCCGCGCTCGGAGCATGCCGCCCACGGGGCGGCGATGATCGCCGCTGGCATGCTGCAGCAAACGTAAGCCGCCGGAGCCGTTCAGCCGGCTCCATGGCTCGCGATGGACAAAATGAGGTCAAATCGCGTCTAATTGCTGCGCGCCGTCCGGACCAACGCGCTGCCGAAAGCCCGGTCGCGCGATCACTGACCATCGCCCCCGTTTCGAACACAGGAATCGCCATGGACCTCTGGCAGCTCATCGTTCTTGCCATCATCCAGGGCCTGACGGAGTTTCTGCCGATTTCCAGCTCGGCCCACCTCATTCTTCTCCCGCAGCTCACGGGATGGGAGGATCAGGGACTCGCCTTCGACGTCGCGGTTCATGTCGGCACGCTCATCGCTGTGCTCACCTACTTTCGCCGCGATCTCGCGCTCATCACCCGAGCCTGGCTGGTATCGCTGCAGGAGCGGCGGCAGACGCCGGAGAGCCGGCTGGGCTGGGGAGTGCTCGTCGCCACCATTCCGGTCGGACTGACGGGCCTGCTCTTCAATTCGGAGGTCGAGACCTACCTGCGCTCGCCCACGGTGATCGCCATCGCCACCATCGTCTTCGGCGTTCTGCTGTGGTGGGCGGACCGGCGCGGCGCGCGCCGACATGATGAGTATGCGCTACGCATGACCGGCATTCTGCTGATCGGCGTGGCACAGGCGATCTCTCTCATCCCGGGCACTTCGCGCAGCGGCATCACGCTCACCGCGGGACTGCTGCTCGGACTGACGCGTCAGGCCGCGGCCCGCTTTTCCTTCCTGTTATCGATCCCGGTGATCGTGCTCGCCGGTGGCTGGGAGGCGGTTCAGGCGGTTCGCCTCGGCGCCCCGGTGTCCTGGACCGGCATGCTCGTCGGCGCCGCGGTGGCGGGCATAACGGCTTACTGGACGATCCACTTTTTCATCCGCCTGCTCGACCGGATCGGCATGGTGCCATTCGTGGTCTACCGCATTGTGCTCGGCATCATCCTTCTGCTGGTCTTCAACTGACCGCTGCGGCCGGTGAACCGGCCGCAGCCAACAGACGATCAGCCCGCTCGCAGACGACGCAAGAGATCCACGTCCACACAGACCTGGGTCGAGACGCGCCCGGCAGCACGGCCACCGAGCACCTGGGCCGGAGTGTCCGGCTCACCCAGATTCTCCAGCACCAGTTCCGCGTCCCGGTAATCACCATCGCGGGTATAGCCATTGACGGTCACGATGACCGGGATGCCTGCATCCCGGGTGGCTGCCATGCCATTCTCGGAATCCTCGAAAGCGACGCATTCCATCGGAGCGAGTCCCAGGCGCATGAGGCAGTATTCGTAGACCGCCGGCGAAGGCTTCTTGTCGGCGACCTCG
>CAZOOF010000012.1:2995-46199 GCA_964581365.1 uncultured Chromatiales bacterium | reverse complement strand
AATAGGTAGACAGCTCCATCGGACAACGCACGCCGGGCGGAATGTAGACGAACGAACCGTCGCTGAACACCGCCGAATTGAGCGCCGCGTAGAAATTGTCCGTGTGCGGCACCACAGTGCCGAGGTACTTGCGCACCAGCTCGGGGTGCTCCCGCACTGCTTCGGAGAAGGAACAGAAGATGATGCCGAGCTCGGCGAGCTTGTCCTTATAGGTGGTGGCAATGGAGACGCTGTCGAACACGGCATCCACCGCAACGCCGGCAAGCATTTCCCGCTCCCGAAGAGGGATGCCGAGCTTCTCGTAGGTCTCGAGCAGCTTGGGATCGACCTCGTCCAGGCTCTTGGGGCGGTCCTTGTCGTGGCGCGGACGCGAGAAATAGCTGATCGCCTGAAAATCGACCGGCGGATAATGGACGTGGGCCCACTTGGGCTCGCGCATGGTCAGCCAGTGCCGGTAGGCCTGGAGTCGCCATTCGAGCATGAACCCGGGCTCTTCCTTCAGGCGGGAGATCTGCCGAATCACGTCCTCGTTCAGACCGGGCGGCAGACTGTCCTGCTCGACGTCGGTAACGAAGCCGGCTTCGTATTCCCGGTCGATGAGATGTTCCAGGTTTCTGCTGGATTCGGCCATGTGTTCCTCAAGCACGAACAGGCGCACAGAAGCTGAGCGCCCGATCGATTCGATTAAGAATCAGCTGGATAAATGACGCTCCTGATTGGGCGTACGATAAGATACCTGACTAATTTAGTCAAGTTTTACCCGGCTGGTGGGAAAATGATACCTCAGCCCTGCCTGCCCGGCCAGCGCAGCGGATCCTGTCGGTAAAAGGCAGCAAGCTCGCCGTAGACCTCCGGCCAGACATCGAAAAGGACCTCCGGCAGCTCGAAAAAGTACTCGCTGAGCACCGAGAAGAATTCGGCTGGATGCTCGGCCGCGTAGGGATCGATCGGCGCTTCCTCGTCCCGGTCCAGCCACCCGTTGAGTTCGTCGAAAGCGGCAGTGAACACTCGCGTCCAGCTGCGCACACTCATCCCACGGTGCAGCGGCGGGAACCCGTCCGGCGGACCATTGAGCATGTCCAGCTTGTGCGCAAGCTCATGGATGACCACATTATAGCCGTCGAACCTCCCTGATGCCTCCACGTCTGTCCAGGACAGCACCACCGGCCCACCTTCCCAGGCCTCCCCGGCCCGGACTTCATCCCACTGATGCGCCAGCCCGGCGGCGTCGACCTCCTGCCGCCGCTGCACGAATGCCCCGGGATAGAGAATGATGGTCTTCCAGCCGCGATACCAGTCCAGGTCGAGTCCGAGCACCGGCAGCGCCGCAAGCGCAGCAATGCGGATCTGCATTACCTCCGTGATCTTCAGGCCAGCGGTGGCGACCCAGATCTTCTCCTGCACGAACACGGCCGCCAGCTCCCGCAAACGCGAAGCGTCAGCAGAAGACAACTGCCGCAACAGTGGCGCGCGCTCCAGGGTGTGCGTCCACAGATGATCCGGAATGGGATGACGCTGCAACCAGCGACCGCGGCGCCACTCTCGAAAACGTCGCATAGCGAGGGAATGTCAGGGAAAGCGGTGAGTATACGAAAAAAGCAGGCAGGGAATGAGTAAAGCGGAAAGGAATGAAGTGGACGGGGTATGCCCCCGGAATGCTTATCCCTGCCCTGCCTGCCGAGCGGACCTGCGCACCAGCATCACTATGGGAAGGAGCCCGATGAGCACCAGCGTCAGCGCCGGCAGGGCAGCACGCTCCCAGTAACCCTCGGCGGTCAGCTCGAAGATGCGAACGGCCAGTGTGTCCCAGCCGAAGGGCCGCAGCATCAGCGTGGCCGGCATTTCCTTCATCACATCGACCAGCACCAGCAGGGCGGCAGTGAGCAGCCCCGGACGCAGCAGCGGCAGATAAATGCGACGCGCCGACTCGAGCGGGCCGGTGCCCAGCATCCGCGCTGCCTCGGTAAGAGACGGAGGGATGCGCTCGAACGCGCTTTCGATCGGGCCGAACGCGACCGCCATGAAACGCACCAGGTAGGCGAGCAGCAAGGCCACCACGGTTCCGCCCAGCAGGCGGCCGCTCCACTGATCGTCGAATATCCGCATCAACGCCACCCAGGCGTTGTCCACGCCGGTGAGCACGACCATGACGCCGACCGCGAGCACGGCGCCGGGCAAGGCATAACCGAGCGTGGCGACGCTGACCGATGCACGCGTGAGGCGATCGGCCTGACGCCGCCGTGTGACGGCAAGAATCAGCGCGCCGGCCACCGTCAGCAGCGCCGCCATGCCGCCCAGCAGCAGGGTATGGAAGAGAATCCCGAAGTAACGGGCATCGATATCCGTCGTCAATGCATGGAACGCCCAGACCGAGAGCTGCGCCACCGGCAACAGGAACGCCAGCAGGAACACCAGTGCGGCGGCACCGCTGGCCGCCCAGGCGCCCGGCCCACGTAGACGCTGCGGCCGGGCCCGAGCGCCATTACGGGCTTCATGAAAGCGGGCCCGGCCGCGCAGGCTGCGTTCCGTGATCAGTGCCAGCCCCACGAACAGGAGCAGCAGAGAAGCAAGCTGGGCGGCCGCCTGCAGGCTGAAGAAGCCGAACCATGCCTTGTAAATCGCCGTAGTGAAGGTGTCGTAATTGAAGACCGATACCGCGCCGAAGTCGGCCAGCGTTTCCATCAGCGCCAGCGCAAGGCCGGCAAAGATCGCCGGGCGCGCCATCGGCAGCACGGCGTAAAAGAACGCCCGCCATGGCCCGAGGCCCAGCGTCCGCGCCGCCTCCAGCGTCGCCCTGCCCTGGGTGAGAAAGGCTGAGCGCGCCAGCATGTAGACATAGGGATAGAACACGAGCGTCATGACGGCAATGACACCGCCGGCCGAACGCACATCCGGCACCCAGTCGGTGGATCCGAAATGCTCGCGCAGCACCGTCTGCACCGGGCCCGCATAATCGAACAACCCGGCAGCGACGAAGGCGAGCACATAGGCCGGCATGGCCAGGGGCAACATCAGCGCCCAGTCGAAGAAACGCCGGCCTGGAAACTCGCACATGGTGGTAAGCCAGGCGAGACCGACACCGATGACGAGCACGCCGCAGGCAACGCCGGCAACCAGCACCAGCGTATTCTTCACCAGATCCGCAAGAACGGTGTCGGCCAGATGGCGCCAGATCTCCGCTTCAGGCTGCAGCCAGGCGGCGAACACCACCAGCAGCGGCAAAGCAACGACACCGGCGAGGAGCAGGCTCGGCAGACGCCAGGAGCGTCTCAGCGCGCGAAGCAGAGAGGACCCGCCAGGCTCGGTCCCGGTGTCGAGTCCGACACCGGGGTGTAGCGCGGGCGAGTCCAGCGCCATGTCAGCGGTATCCCGCCCGATCCATGAGCATCACCGCCTGTGCCTGCAGTCGCCCGGCATCGGCGATGTTGCGGGGATCCTGCCGGAAACCGCCCCAGCGCACGAGTTGCGCGTCCGGCTCGACTTCAGGGTTGACCGGATACTCCATGTTGCGCGCGGCGAAGATGCGCTGCGCCTCCGGAGCCGACAGCCATTCGAGCAGCTCGAGCGCGCCCTCGACATTGCCGGCGTACCGGGTGAGCCCCGCTCCGGCGACGTTGACATGCACACCCTCGCCTTCCCCCTGATTGGGCCAGAACAGCGCCAGCGGCACATCCGGCCTCTCTTTCTGCAGGCGACCAAAATAGTAGCTGTTGACGATGCCGACATCGCACTGTCCGGCCGCCATCGCTTCCATGAGACGCGTGTCATTGGCAAACGGCGCGGTGGCCAGATTGTTCACCCAGCCCTTCACCACCCTGGCCGTCTCCTCCTGACCCAGGCGCGCAATCATCATCGCCACCAGGGACTGGTTGTAGACCGACTTCGAGGTGCGCAGGCACAGCCGCCCCTTCCAGCGTTCATGTGCCAGATCTTCGTAGCTGGACAGTTGGTCCGGAGACACGCGCTCGGTGCTGTAAACAATGGTGCGGGCGCGCAGCGAAAGACCATACCAGCGCCCCTCGGGATCACGCAGATGGGCAGGCACACTGGCGGCAAGAACTGCGGAAGACACGGGCTGCAGCAATCCGCTCTCGGCGGCCTGCCACAGATTGCCGGCATCGACCGTGATGAGCACGTCCGCCGGCGTATTGGCGCCCTCGGCCTTCAGCCGGGCGAGCAGAGGCCCGCCGCTGTCAGTGACGTAACGGATCGGGACTCCGGTCTCCTTGGTGTAGAGATCGAAGAGCGGCTTGATGAGCTCCTCGGTGCGACTGGAATAGACGACGACTTCGTCGGCGCTGAAGGCGGGAACGGCAAAAACCAGTCCGGCCACCAGGCCCAGACATCTGCGATATATCTCGCGCATCGAGGTTCCTTGTCAGTATTATTGTGCCGACCCTTCACTCGGCATGAGCGCAGGCCCAGGTATCAGGCGGCTGAGCGCTTCTCCGAGATGGCCTCGCCCAGTACACGCTGCGCGCAGTCCCGGCAGTTGCCGCAACAGGTGCCGACCTTCAACTGATCGCCCAGCGCGTCCATCGAACGCACGCCCCGGCGGGCTGCTTCACGGATATCTCGATCGGTTACGGCATTGCAGATGCATACGTACATGAGCGCTTCCTCAGGGTACCGCTTGGATGGCTATTAGCAAATGAGAACGGTTATCAATGTATTTCGCGCTTGCTTTATTGTCAATCCCTCTGCTCCTCTTCAAGTTTCACTTGAAAAATCAATGGTTTTAACGAGGCATGAAATTGGCCATAATGCCGCCATGGCCGCCCGCTCGGCGGCGGCAAGGCAGGAGAGCAGGAGGGCACGGTATGCAGGGCGATAAAGAAACGATCCGTCAGCTGAACTCGGTACTGAAGTTGCAGCTCACCGCCATCAATCAGTTCTTCCTGCACGCGCGGATGTGCCGCAACTGGGGACTGGACGGACTCAATGAGCGGGAATACAAGTATTCCATCAAGGCGATGAAAGAGGCCGATGCGCTCATCGAGCGCGTGCTTTTCCTTGAGGGTTTGCCCAACCTCCAGGATCTCGGCAAGTTGCTGATCGGCGAGCATCCGCAGGAAGTGCTGCAAAATGACCTGCAGATGCGCATCGAAATGCGCGCGCTGATGGTCTCGGTCGCGACGCACTGCGAGTCGATCCAGGATTACGTCAGCCGCGACCTGCTGGTGGAGCAGATCGAGGAGGCCGAAGAACATATCGACTGGATAGAAACGCAGCTGGCGCTGATCGACAGCGTCGGCGCACAGAATTACCTGCAGACCATGATGTGATCGAGCGGCCCGGGAGAGGAAAGCGATGAAAGGCAACGACAGAGTGATTGCCCAGCTGCAGAAACTGCTGGCTGGCG
Organism: uncultured Chromatiales bacterium; assembly: GCA_964581365.1. GTDB lineage: Bacteria > Pseudomonadota > Gammaproteobacteria > SZUA-140 > SZUA-140 > JAITWN01. The sequence goes on along the minus strand of CAZOOF010000012.1, from coordinate 40,837 downwards.
AACTGGCCGCCCGCGATCAGTATTTCGCCCATGCGCGCCTGTGCCATGACTGGGGATACGAGAAACTTTACGAGCACATCCACCACGAAATGGAAGAAGAGGCGCAGCACGCCGACGCGCTGATCAAGCGCATACTCTTCCTCGAAGGTGAAGCCGATCTGTCGCAGCGTGACCCCCTGAATGTTGGCGCCTCGGTGCCGGAGATCCTGCGCAACGATCTCGATCTGGAGTATCAGGTCACCGCCGATCTGAAGGCGGCCATGAAGGTGTGCGAAGAGGAGCAGGATTACCAGTCACGCGACATCCTGCTCGGCATGCTGGCCGACACCGAGGAAGACCACGCCTGGTGGCTGGAGCGGCAGCTCAGGCTGATCGACGCGATCGGACTGCCGAACTACCTGCAATCGCAGATCTAGCTGCGCGGGACGGCGCTAGGCTCTGCCGGATCTGGCCTGGGCGCGGCGGAGCGCGCCGGCGCGCTGCCGCCGCGCCCAGGCGGCGAATTCATTCGGCGGCATCGGCGCGCCGATGAAGTAACCCTGAGCCACGTCGCAGCCAAGCTCGCGCAGCCGCGTCCAGACCGCTTCGCACTCGACCCCTTCCGCCACCACCTCGAGCTCGAGGTCATGCGCCAGATCGATGGTGGAGCGCACGATCTTCTGCAGTTCACGCTTCTCCAGCATATCCGCAACGAACGATCGATCGATTTTCACGGCATCGACCGGCAGCTTCTGCAGATAAGCGAGCGAAGAATAACCGGTGCCGAAATCATCGACGAACAGTCGCAGACCGGCGTTACTCAGCCGGTGCAGCGTAGCCAGCGCCGTCTGCGCATCCTCCATCACCGCGCTTTCGGTGAGTTCGAGCTCCAGCCATCGCACATCGACGCCGCTGCCGGCGATCAGGCTGCTCACCCGACCGAAGAAGCCCGCATCCTGCAGATTGCGCGCGGACAGGTTCACCGCCACCGCCAGTTCCAGGCCCTCATCGAGCCAGCTGCGCAACTGGGCCAGCGCTTCGGCGACAATGTAATCGGTCAGCGGCTGGATCAGCCCCGTGTACTCAGCGAGCGCAATGAATTCGGCGGGCGGGATCATTCCCCGCCGGGGATGACACCAGCGCACCAGAGCCTCGGCGCCCGCGAGAGTTGCCGTGCGCATGTCCAGCTTGGGCTGGTAATGCAGCATCAGCGAGCCTCCCTCGATGGCGTACTTCAGATCTGATGCGAGAGACAGCCGGCGTGCCCCATGATCCGGCGCCGGCGTATAAACCGCGTAGCGGTGTCCCGAAGCCTTGGCCTGGCGCATGGCGGCATCGGCACGACGGATCAGGTGCTCGGCTTCCCGACCATGTTCAGGGCAATGAACGATACCGATGACAGCGGTCAGGTTTAGAGTCAGATCTCCCGACAGATAGGGTTGTTCGAGCGTGCTCAACACCTGTCGCGCAACAGCCAGCCCCTGCTCCAGGGGCACCAGCACAGCGAACTCGTCGCCACGCATGCGGGCAACCATGCCCCGCTCTCCGACCGCATCCAGCAGACGCCGGGCAGTCTCCTGCAGCACCAAATCACCCTGGGCGAAACCCAGCGCCGAGTTGATCTCGGAGAACCGGTCCAGATCGATGAACAGGAGCGCCTGCGGTTCGTGTGCCGTTTGGGTCAATGCCTGCTCGAGCATGCCATGGTTGGGCAGGCCGGTCAGGCGATCGCGGGAGGAGAGGTGTACGATAGCCTCCTCGGCTCGGCGATGTTCGGCGCGAACGCGCAGAGCCGACATGCCATAGGACAGATCCTCGACCAGATCCGCCAGCAGACCGGTCTCCGCGTCGGTGAACGCATCGGCCTCACTCGAGTGAATGACCAGCACGCCAGGCAGCTCGCCCTTGAGATGCAGCGGAAACACCACCACGGCCTGCGGCCTCGGTTCGATGATGCAATCCGGGAATGGCAGCTCGACGCGATCGTCTCGCCCCTCGTCATCCCGCAGGCGCACCACCGCGTTCGCACGCAGGCAGCGTCTGAGCGGATGATCTTCCGGAAGCAGCGGCAGATCGACGAACCTGGTATTCGAACTGCATTCGATACCCGCGTGTGCCACCGGGTGCAGGCGATCCGCTCCCTCCAGGAACCCCACCCACACCGCGGCATAGCCACCGCTCGACACCACGGCCGCGCACATATCCGCCAGCAGCCCCTCCTCGTCCTTTGCCCGCGTGACTGCGCGATTGGCCCGAGTCAGTGTCTCCAGCGCCGCGCGCACGCGCTGCAGCGCTGCGGCCATCGCATCGAAATCCCGCGCCAGCCGCCCGATCTCATCGCGGCCGCTGGGAAGACCGCTGCGCGCTGACAGATCGCCCTCCGACAGGCGACGAACCGCGCCGGCGAGCGCGCGTACCGGGCGGATGACGAACAGTTCGCTGGACACCCACGCGGCCAGCGCCACCAGGACGCCGACCAGCAACCAGAGAGTCAGCCCCTGCGAAACGACTCTCTCCACCACTGCGAGCGCATGCGCCTTGGGCACCCCGACCAGGACGAAAGCAGTGTTGGAAGTGCCGGGGTGCAGCGGGGCAAATCCGTAGATCCGTTCGATGCCATCGGGCCCCACTAAGACAGCGCTGCCCTCCCCCTGTCGCGTGAGCATGGCCGGCACGACGTCCCACTCGGTCATCGAGCGTCCCAGCCAGCCGTCGTCCTCCGGATAGCGCGCGATGATCGTGCCGGCACTGTCGATGACCGTGGCGGTCGATCCGGCGGGGAGATTGAGGCCGCTCGCCAGAGCACCGAGCCAGGAGAGATCGAGCGCAGCGTAGACTACGCTCATCACCTGATCGCCATTGATGACCGGATATCCCACGTTGACTGTGCGGACCCCCGTCACCCTGCCGATCTGGTACTCCCCGACTCCCAGATTCCGGGTCGCCAGCGCCCGCTGAAAGTAAGGACGATCACTTATGTCGACCGGTCCAGGCAAAGCAATGGCGCTGCACCGAATGCGCCCGTCCAGCGTCGCGATGCCGATGTTGAGCAGGTATCGGTAGGCGCCATGGATGTCGCCAAGAAGCCGGGAGCATTCGGCGCTGTCAGGGCGAAGAGCAACCGGAAGGCGGGACAAAGCCACCAGCAACTGGCGGGTTTCTCCGATCACACGTTCCTGTTCGCGAACCGCCAGGCGTACCAGATGCACGGTATCCGCTTCAGCCATGGCCATCGCCTGCTGCCGCTGCCCCGCGGCCATATAGGCGATGACCGCAAGCACCGGAATCAGGGCAATGAGAACGAGCAGCAGGAAGCGCTCGCGAAGATTACTGAAGGCATAGGGGGCCATGGCTGCTGTTACGGCAGCCATGGCCGGACATTTAGCGCCGCCAGTGATTATTCAGACGGGCATCAGGCATACCCGGACGAAATATGCGGCAATGCCACCGCGGCGAGCGGCCGCCGCATCTACTGCAGGATGCTGCGCAGCATCCAGGCCGTCTTTTCGTGGATCTGCATGCGCGCGGTCAACAGATCCATCGTCGGCTGATCGGAGACGCGCTCGGCGCGCGGGAAGATCTCGCGAGTGGTGCAGACCACCGCCTCCTGATCCGCAACCAGCTGGCGCACCATCTCCTTCGCATCCGGCACGCCGGTTTCCTCGCTGAGACGGGTGAGCTTGGCAAACTGCGCGTAGCTGCCCGGCGCCACCATGCCCAGCGCCCTGATGCGTTCGGCAATATCATCCACCGCCAGCGCCAGTTCCGTGTACTGGGTTTCGAACATCTGATGCAGGGTATTGAACATCGGCCCGGTGACATTCCAGTGAAAATTGTGCGTCTTCAGATAGAGCGTATAGGTGTCCGCGAGCAGGCGCGCGAGCCCTTCGGCGATGTCCTGGCGATCCTTTTCCGCGATCCCGATGTTGATCTCGACTGGCTTGGCGTTCATTGCTACCTCCTGCGAGTTTTGCCCTAGCCGCATTCTCCCATCGACCAGGCGATATGGAAAGAACGGCAAACCCGCTCTGTCGCGCAGGTCCTGGCGTTGATCGATGTCAATGTGGCTTCGGCAAGCACATGCGAACCTGAATCGGCACGCCGGGACCGGCCGGCGCATCGTTCTCTTCCGGCTCGACGCGATACGGAAACCCATATGAACTCTGCCTCGGCTGGCGTCCGCAAACCCCGCCCGTTTCAGATCAGGGATTGCGCCCTGGTAGCGATGGCGACAGGACGCCGGGCTCGGCTGATGCAGGAGTTCCGCCGCGAAATCGCCACAGTGCCGGTACAGAGCATCTACCATCACTTCTGGGGCGGGCTGCTGCAGCCGCGCTTTGAAGAGCGGGAATACAACAATGACTTCGCGGCGTGGATGAGACACGGCATGCACGATGCCGTGCTGGCCGAGCGGCTGGCCGCGCTCGATCCGACAGGGACCCCCGATCTCGAAACACTGCGTCACGAAATTCTGGAGCTGATAGACAACCGGCTCGACGAAGTGGAGTACCTCTCCTGGGCCAGAGCGAGCACGCAGTTCGAGTTTCTCAGTTCGCAGATCGTCATTTTCGATACCGGTCGCACGGTATCCCACCCGTCAGAACTGGCCGAAATCATCGGCCATATGTCTACCAGCAGCATTTTCTACCATTTCATCGACGCGAGGCGACGTGTTCCGGAGGGCCACAACGATTTCACTCTGTGGATGCAATCCTTCGGCCGTGACTTCGACACCTTGTGCTCCACCCTCACCGGCGTGGATCCCTACTTTGGCAGCATCACCGAACTGCGGCAGAAACTCGCCGCCATCTTCGAGGCTTGCGTTCGGGAGCATCGACCATGAGCCTGCTGGACGACTACGCGGCCGCAGCCGGCGAAGACGTGATCGATCATCTGCGCCAGCTCGCTGCCCCGCTACGCGGCGCGACCCTCGTCCACGTCAACTCCACCCGCTCCGGCGGCGGCGTTGCCGAGATTCTGGACAAGATGGTGCCGCTGACCCAGGAGCTTGGCATCAACACCCGCTGGGAGATCGTCACCGGTGATTCCGACTTCTTCGAGTGCACCAAGGGGATGCACAATACCCTGCAGGGGAATCGCATACCGTTGGGCGACCATCTATTGCGCGTCTATGAGGAAACCAACGAAGCCAACGCCCGGGTCCTGGGAGCAACGCTGCGTGAAGCCGACTTCGTTCTCATCCATGACCCTCAACCGGCGGCTCTGCTGCGCCATTTCCCCGACCGGAAGGGCATATGGATGTGGCGCTGCCACATCGACGCGAGCCATCCCTATCGGCCGGTGTGGAAGTACCTCAAGCAGTTCGTTGCGCCCTACGACGCGAGTATCTTCTCGCTGGCGGCCTTTGCTCAGGAACTTCCTCACCCGCAGTATCTGGTCCCGCCGAGCATAGATCCGCTCAGCGAGAAGAACATCAGCCTGCCCGCGGACGAGATACGTCGCACCTGCGAGCGGCACGCGATCGATACCGAACGTCCGCTGATCGTGCAGATATCCCGCTTCGATCGCTTCAAGGATCCGCTGGGAGTGATCGCTTCCTACAAGCTGGCAAAACGCTTTCTGCCGGCGATCCAGCTCGTGCTCGCTGGCGGCGGAGCGGCGGATGACCCCGAAGGTGAGGCGGTTCTCGCCGAGGTGCGCGCCGCGGCCGAAGGCGACAGCGACATCCGTGTCCTGCTGTTGCCGCCAGACGCGCATCGGGAGATCAATGCACTGCAGCAGGCAGCCGACATCGTCGTTCAGAAATCGATCAAGGAAGGGTTCGGACTCACCGTGACCGAGGCGATGTGGAAGGGAAAGCCGGTGATAGGCGGCGATGTCGGCGGTATTCGCCTGCAGGTGGTCAATCACCATACCGGTTTTCTGGTCAGCACTCCCGAGGGCGCGGCGCTGCGCATTCGCTACCTGCTGCACCAACCGGAAAAGATTCAGGCGATGGGTGTCAAGGCGCGCCAACTGGTACTGGACAGCTTTCTCATTACCCGCCATCTGCGCGATTATCTCACCCTGATGCTGGCGCTGCGCGATGGCGCCGAACACGATCGCATCGACCTTACCTGATCAGCCGCCTCTCGCTCGGCCTTGCGTCGCCGTCACTCCCGATAGGCTACGCCGCCTTCACGCTCGCCGCGCGGATAGTAGCGCGGGTCACCCTTGGCTACCACGACTACGCCACCGGGCGTGACGTAGTAGCGCGCCGCATCAGCTGCGGACTCATATCCGATCGTGGTGCCAGGCGCGATATCGTTGTGACGGTCGATGATCACCCGCCTCAACCGCGCCCCTCGCCCGATCCTGACATAGTCCATGATCACGCAATCATCGAGTTCCACACCCGGCTCGACGACCGACTCCCGGCGGATGATGCTATCGCGTATGCGGGCGCCATCGACGACGACCGCGCCTCCGAGCAGGCAGTTATCCACCTGACTGTCGATGACCCGGGCGACCGGCCCCTGGTAATGGCTCGAGTAGATCGGCCAGGAAGGGTTGAAGGCATCAAACGCGGGCTCAAGACCCAGCACATCGTGATGGGCATCGAAGTATGCATCCAGTGATCCGACGTCCCGCCAGTAGCCGCGCTCCTCCCAGGCGTTCACTCCGGGAATCTCGTTATCCATGAGATCGTAGGCATACACGCGGCGCCCCTGATCGAGCAGGCGAGGCAGAACGTGACGGCCGAAATCGGTCTCCCCGCGCCGGTGCGCCTCGGCAAGCGCGCTGTGCAGCACGCCCGCTTCGAACAGGTAATTGCCGAGCGAGGCATAGGCATGATCCGGTCGCGAGACGATCGGCACGCCTCTCTCGGGCTTTTCGTGGAAGGAGCGGATACGAGCATCGGCATCGGCCTCGACGATACCGAACCGCGACGATTCGCCGATCGGCACCGGAATCGTCGCCACGGTGACTTCGGCCGCGGATTCCCGATGCAGGCGCAGCATCTGCCTTACGTCCATGCGATAGATGTGGTCGGCGCCGAACACCGCGATCTGGTCGGCATCGTGCGCTGCCAGCAGATTCAGATTCTGATAGACGGCATCGGCGGTTCCCTGGAAGAGCCCACGCCCCTCCTGCAGCTGCGGCGGCACGATGGTGACGAACTGATCCGGCAGCAGAGGCGAAATGGTCCATGCCTTGCGCACATGCTCGATAAGCGACTGCGCCTTGTACTGGACCAGGAGATAGACGGAATGGATGCCGGAGTTGATCAGATTGCTGAGGACGAAATCAACGATGCGATAGCGTCCGCCAAAGGGAACCGCCGGCTTGCATCGATCGAGCGTGAGCGGGCGCAGCCGCGTGCCCTCGCCTCCGGCGAGGACGAAAGCAACGACCTTCTCCGGATGCCTGCGTTCCTTCACCCTCGCGGCCCCATCTGCGCCAGCGTCTGCAGCGGTCGCCGCGCATCAGCCGCGCAGCCAGCGGCGGGTTCCGGGCTGGCGTCTTCCTTGAGTGGACGGCACATCGCGTCCGCGCCCCCGATCCAGCCGGATCAATCCGCGTCGGGGTGCTTCTCCTCGCGCGGCACGGGCGCCCGAGGCCTCCCGCGCCGCCTTCGCAAGCGCGAGCTCGATGTCGGCTTCAGCGCGACTTGCGCCGATGCCATAGCTGATTTCCAGCCCGATCTTGCGCAGCTTCGTTCCGTCAGAGAGATCGGCCTCGACCACTACCCGGTGCAGCAGACGGCGGGCGCGCAGCACCAGACGTCGAACCTCGTCTTCGCTGTGTCCCTGAATCAGGAACTCGTCTCCCGAAAGATGATAGGCCTCAGTGCTTACCCGGGACAGCGTGCCGGCGATTTCCCGCAGAACGGTATCCCCAACCTCGTGGCCCATGACATCGTTGAACCATTTGAGCGAGTCGGCATCGATCGAGGCTACGGCGGGCAGTCGGACTGCCTCGTCCCAGGCGCGGCGATTGCGTATCCCCGTGAGTTCGTGCGTCAGCAGCGTACGCTGCATTTCCTCAGGGCTCATCTGAGCGACGCGCTTGCGAGCCTCGAGATCGACGCGCCGTTCCGGATACCAGTGCGGACTCCTGGAGACGAAGCGACGGTCGTCCGGCAGCAAGTGGCGGGGCAGCGGCATGACAGACATCCTCATCCTCCTCAGACGCTGGGATGCAGAACCCGGGGTGATTCCGGCAGACAGGCGCGAACCACATCCGCGCCCATGTCCATCACATCGGCCTCGAGGAGCAGATCGACGCCGGCCTGAAGATCGACAGGGAGCGCCGCAAACAGCGCATCGAGAAAATCGAGGTCGCGGGAAATGATCAGCAGTCGGGTAAACTCGCCCCGATCATATGATTCGACCAGATGTTCGATCAGCACCGCGACGAAAGCATCATCGGAATCGAAGGAATCACCTCCAGGCGCCCCAATCTGCTCAAAGACGTCGATCTCCTCCAGGGCTCCCTCGTCAGCCTGTGGTGACATCAGACGAGCCCGGCCCGGCTCCGCGATGAGAACCCAGGTCCGCGTCCTCCACCCCTCGCGCATGTCGACCTCGCTGATCTTCATTTCCTGATGGATCATTCTTGCGGCGACGGCCGCATTTGACATTGACAATTGTCAACGAAAAGAACCGGACAAGCTCATTGCGACAAGGCCATCATCGCGTCACTGTGTCGGACATGAACGGCGAGACGGGCGTTCGGCCAAGGAACGGCGATACCGCCCGGAGCGGCATATTCCGCCCGGGCCACAACTGCTGGCGAGTGGCTGATGCAGACCGTATCGCATGTCTGATCGATGGCGAGGAATATTTCTTCACGCTTCATGCGGCGCTCACTCAGGCGCAAAACCAGATTCTGATCGTCGGCTGGGATATCGCCCCCAACCTGAACCTGCTGCCGCACACCTCCGCTGGAGAGTGGCCCATCCGGCTCAGACAGTTGCTCGAGACGCTGATCGATCGCCGTCCGCAGCTCGAGATCTACGTACTCATCTGGGAGGCGGCGATCCTGTCAGCTCCGCTCCCGCTACTGCCGGCGCCCCGTCAGCGCTGGCGGCCCCGGCGCCGTCTGCACTTCCACCTCGATGACAGCCATCCGTTCGGCGCGTCCCATCACCAGAAGATAGTGGTGATCGACGATCGCCTCGCCTTCTGCGGCGGCCTGGACATCACCCAGGGACGCTGGGACACCCCCCGCCACCGGCCGGATCTGCGTCCGGGCTGTGGGCGCAGGACCCGCGCCTATCATGATGTTCAGCTTGCTGTCGATGGCTCGGCGGCCGGCGCCCTCGGCGATCTCGCCCGCCGGCGCTGGCGCGCCGCAACCGGACGCGCATGCCCCAAGCCCTCCCTGTCGCGCGAAAACATGGATCCCTGGCCCCGCGGGCTGGTCCCGGATCTTTGCGGAGCGCAGGTGGCGATCGCGCGCACCGCTCCGGCCTGGGGATCGAACTCGAGCCCGGTCCGGGAAATCGAAACCATGTATCTCGACATGATCAGCGCGGCGCGCCACAGCATCTACATTGAAAACCAGTTCTTCACCTCGGAACTGATTGCTGCGTCTCTGGCCAGGCGCCTGGCCGACGCCGACGGCCCAGAGGTCGTTCTGGTGATGCCGCTGGAAACCGAGGGCTGGGTTTCACGCGTCACGCTCGATGCGATGCGGGGCAGAATGATCGAACAGCTCCGGCGCGCAGATCGGCACCATCGCTTCCGCGTCTACTACCCGCATATCCCGGGGGCGCCCCTGCCCGTCAATCTGCACTCCAAAGTCATGGTGGTGGACGATACGCTGCTGCGTGTCGGATCGGCCAACATCAACAACCGCTCAATGGGCCTCGATACCGAATGCGATGTAATCATCGACACCGCCTGCTCGGATGATGCAGAAGAGGCGCGACAAGCCTGTGGCGGTCTTCGCGACCGCCTTCTCGCCGAACACCTCGATGTCGAACCCGAACGCGTTCGCGCGGCGATATCAGACCGCGGCTCTCTGATCGGCGCCATCGAGACGCTGCGCGGCGCCGGCCGATCGCTGCGCCCGTTACCTTACTCAGTCACTCCCGGCGCGGCAGACTATCTGCAATCGGGGACCGAGATCCTCGATCCCGGTTCGCCTCTCGCCACCGAAGTCGTCATGCGGGAACTGGTGGCGGCACGAGAGGTCCGGACGCACACGAGGCGGCGGATCGCGTGGCGCATCGGCGCCGTTGTTCTGATCATCGTCGCCGCCATGGCCTGGCGCTGGACACCGCTGGGCAACTGGCTCGAGACCGACACCCTGCTCGCTGCGATGACCGAAATCCGCGCCATGCCAATGACACCCGCGCTGGTGCTCCTCGGCTATCTCCTGGCCAGCCTGATCGCCGTCCCCATCACCCTGATGATACTTGCGACCTTCCTTTCCTTCGGCACGGTGGCGGGACTGGGATACGCGTTCGCCGGCAGCATGATCGGAGCTCTCGCCGGCTACGCCGTCGGTCACCTGGCAGGCAGGGATCTGGTGCGCCGCATTGCCGGCGGACGGATAGACGCCATCAGCCGTCGCGTGGCAAGCCAAGGGGTTCTAGCCATCGTCATCGTGCGCTGCATCCCGGTGGCGCCATTCACGGTAATCAACATGATTGCCGGAGCCTCCCACATCAGGCTGGGGCAATACCTAATCGGGACGAGCCTCGGCATGGCGCCGGGAATGCTCGCGATCGCGCTGTTCACCGATCGCATCATCGCCAGCGTGCAGAAGCCCACCCCGGTCAACTATCTGCTGCTTGCCGTGGTCGTGCTGTTCATCGCGCTGGCAGCATGGTTAGCATCACGATGGCTGCGCCGGCGCGACATCGAGCAGCGCACACGGGACGCCGGCGCCATTGCCGGCGATCAACGCTGATCGCTGGTGCAATAGCGCAGGACAGCGACCGAGCGGCCACCGAGGAAGTAGCGCGATCCAGGATCGACATCCCGATCACTGTCCGGGCAGCCGGTATCGAATACGACCCGCGGAGCCGGCAGCAGCGGCCTTGGCGGCAGCGTGTACTCGATCGCTTCGTCGCCAGCGTTGAGAATGATCAGAAAGCTGTCATCGGTCTGCCGCTCTCCGCGGAAATCGAGGTGATACTGGCCCGCCTCACCGCTGATGAGAAACGCGATCGAGCGGCGGACCGGGTCGGTCCAGTCGCCGTCCGACATTTTCTCGCCATCTGGACGCAACCAGACGATATCCTTGATTTCGGTGCCTGGAATCCATTCGCCGCGGAAGAACCGGTGGCGACGGAAGACGATGTGGTTTCTCCTCAATGCGATTACGCGCCTGACGAAATCGGCAAAGCCATCGCTATCCGCCTTGCTCCAGTCGATCCAGGTCAGTTCATTATCCTGGCAATACGCATTGTTGTTGCCGAGCTGCGTATGCCCCATTTCGTCGCCCGCCAGCAGCATCGGCACCCCCTGGGAAAGCAGAAGGGTGGCCAGCATATTGCATCTCTGGCGCCGACGCAGCTCGAGGATCGCCACCTCATCGCTCGAACCTTCCACACCGCAGTTCCAGCTGAGATTGTCATCGGTGCCGTCGCGATTGTCTTCCAGATTGGCCTCGTTATGCTTGCTCTGATAACTCACCAGATCCTGCAGAGTGAAACCGTCGTGACAGGTGACATAGTTGATGCTGGACCAGGCCGCCCGGCCGCGACGATCGTAGATATCGCTCGATCCCGCGAGCCGCGATGCGAGCTCGGGCAGTTGTCCCTCGTCTCCGCGCCAGAAGCGGCGCACGGTATCGCGGTAACGATCATTCCACTCGGCCCATCCGGGAGGAAAGCGGCCGAGACGATAGCCACCGTCACCGGTATCCCAGGGCTCGGCTATCAGCTTGCGGCTCACCAGCACCGGGTCCTGCCCGACGACATCCAGAAAGCTCGCATTCTCGTAGTAACTTCCCGCCACTCGCGCCAGCGTAGTGGCCAGATCGAAGCGGAATCCATCGACCCCCATCTCCGTGGCCCAGTAGCGCAACGAATCGGTCACCAGGCGCACCACCTGCGGATGACGGAGCTCCAGACTGTTGCCGGTACCGGTGAAGTCGTTGTAGTGGCGCTCATCTCCCTCCATGAGATAGTAGTAGTTGCGATTGTCGATGCCGCGCAACGACAGCGTCGGACCGAGATGGTTGCCCTCTGCGGTATGGTTGTAAACTACATCCATGATCACTTCGATACCGAGATCATGCATGATCTTCACGAACACCTTGAACTCTGAGATGTCTCCGGTTCTCAGATACTCATTATGGGGCGCGAAGAAGGCGATGGAGTTGTAGCCCCAGTAGTTTCTCAGCCCACGCTCGACCAGATGCCCATCGTGCACGAAGGCATGCACCGGCATCAGCTCCACCGCCGTCACCCCGAGATCGCGCAGATAGTCGGTAACCGCGGCGCTGCAGAGACCGTCGAAGGTGCCGCGCGCCGCCTCGACCACCTGAGGATGCCTCATGGTGAACCCGCGCACGTGCATTTCGTAGATCACGCTGTCCTGCCATGGCCGCCCGGGCGCGCCGGCACCTCCCCAGGTGAAGGCCGGATCCACCACCTTGCATTTCGGCATGTGGCGAGCGCTGTCGCGGCGATCGAAGGACTGGTAGGGGTCCTCGCCGACCACATAGCCGAACAGCGACGGATGCCAGTCCACTCGCCCTACCAGCGACTTCGCGTAGGGGTCGATCAGCAGCTTGTGGTGATTGAACCGGTGGCCGGCAGGAGGATCGTAGGGTCCATAGACACGATACCCGTAGAGCTGCCCGGCGCGAACGTCGGGAAGGTAGCCATGCCAGATCTCATGCGTGTATTCCGGCAGTTGCACGCGCGCTGTCTCGTGCTTTCCCGAATCGTCGAACAGGCACAGTTCGACCTTCTCGGCGTGTGCCGAGAACAGCGCAAAATTGGTTCCCGATCCGTCCCAGGTCGCGCCCATGGGAAATGGCGCACCGGGCCACACACGCGGCTTATTCATCGCAGTCATCGCTGTACTCCTCCAGTGGCGAGTTCATATTCCAGAGGAAGTTGCGTCTGACCGACCACCAGATCGACGACCAGGGGCAGATGGTCGGATGTCACCCGTACTGGCGCGCCCGAGGGCACGTCGATATCCCGTATACCCACGCCAGGAGAGACGAACACATAGTCGATGCGCGCCATTGGGAACCGGGTAAAGAATGTGGCCCGCGGCCGGTGGGTTTCGTGCTCGAGCTGCACATCCCGCAGCCGGGTGCGCAGCATGCGGCACACCAGCGACGATGGGACGGAGTTGAAGTCCCCGCACAACACCACTGGATCGACGCAGTCGGGATGGCCGATCCAGTCCGGCCCGAGCAGTGCCTGCGCCTGCATCCGGCGCTCCGCGGCAGTGAGCCCGAGATGGGTGTTGATGACATTGACTTCGACACCCCCGCCCAGATCGATCGCCACCCAGAGGGCGCCACGGGGCTCGAGATGCGGAATGCCGGGAAGCGCGGCAGCCCGCACCAGGCGCATCGGGAAACAGGACAGGATGGCATCGCCATAGCGTTCATCCTCCAGATGCAGCGCCGGATGAAAGCGGAAGTCCATCCGCAGATGGCGGGCGATGAGCTCGGCCTGATCGACACCGCCCGTCCTCGAGCGCCTGACATCCAGCTCCTGCAGGGCAATGATGTCGGCATTGAAGCGCGCAATCGTCCGGGCGGTTCGCTCGGGCGACAGGCGACCATCCATTCCTATGCAGCTGTGGACATTGTAGGTCATGACCCGGATACGATCCGGCACCGCACTGCGCGGCCCCGGCCGCGGACGCGGGCGTACCTCCAACTCACGTCCCAGCCGATGCAGCGCCGCCCGGCGAAGATCGAGCGGGCGGAGATGCGCGCCGTGATCCGGATGCAAGCGAACATCATCGGGCACCAGCACGAAAGCCCCTGTCTCGCCCGGCGCCACGCCTCCATGGGCACCGTTCTCAACCGCGAAGCTGAGCGGCTCCAGTCCGGCCCTCCAGCCGCAGGCCACGAAGGTGCCGGCATCGACATGATGACAGAGCGCAACCAGATCCCGCGCCACCTCCTCCAGAAAGGGATGATCCTTGCCCAGCAGCCGTCCGGCATCTTCCGGCAGGCAGAAGCGCCCTTCGGCTGTCCATGCCCGAGCCCTGCCTTTGCCATTTCGCGAGAGCAGGAGCGGGACGCCACCAGGCCCTGTCAGCCGCGCCGCGATGCGTTCCAGTTCGTCATCTCCAAGCGCGCCGCGATAGTAGATCATCGCCATCGGACCGAGCGGGGCGATGAGAAGCGGCACCTCAGTGTTCTGGTCTGGCTCCGCCGCCGGCGCCGCGCGCTGCGCCGCTCGCGCATGGCGAAGCCGGGTGCCGAGCGGCGCGCTCACACAGAAATCGATGTCGCGGCCAAGCTCGGCGGCGAAGCACTCCGCGACACTGGTGGCAAGCTCGCGCCCATGGATACTCTCGAAAGAACGGGTATGCTCCTGACCATGATCCGAGTAGATCCACACTTCATAGTGGCGGCGCCCCGAGCGCTCGGCGGCGCGCCAGATGCGCGCTATGGCATCATCGATTCCCTTCAGCGTCCAATGGGCAAAGCGTGAAGCCGGCCCGCGCCGGTGCGCCTGCTCGTCATATCCCAGAAAGTTGACGTGCACGATGGGGAGCCCCCGCGCAACGTCCATCTTCGCGCCGATCGTCGACAGTTCCCGCAGCAGCACTGAAACACCCACCCGCATCGGGACGAAACGGATCTCCCGCCACAGATCCTGACCGGCGATGAGTCCGCGCACGCAGTCGATGACCGACAGTATCAGTTCAAGCGCCAGCAAGGCGGCGATGCGCACAAAGCTGAACAGGTTCAGCACCACGAACAGAATGCGCACTGACACAGGCGCCTCGCCGAGTCGCGGCCAGCCCGCGCTCGCCGGGCAGTAGTGCGGTTCCGCCGCACCGCCAGTGAAGTTGTCCAGATAGCAGCTTCCTCCGGCAAGCAAGGGCTCTCCCCCGGATGCCGCGATCCTGGCCTCCACGCGGGCAGCGGTTTCGGGCTCGAACATGCGCACCAGCGTTCCGGATGCTCCGTCGAGGAAGTTGAACCCGGCAACCGCGCCGCGGGCGCCATAGAAAAGCTCGGCCTGGACAGCGGCGGTCGAGGACGGCACTCCGGCATACAGGAGGTGCGCGCCGTAATGATGTCCGTCGATCAGATGCTGGAGGAAGGGCATCTCCCCCGCCGCCAGTGCGCGCTCGAACTCGATACGGGAAAGACCGTCGATCTGCACCATTACCAGGCCGGGAGCGTCGCGCGTTCCGCGCGAAACGGGCAGGCCCAGCAGGCGCGCCATCCACTCGGAGCGACTCAGGTAGCGACGAAAAGCGCGCAGCGCGCGTTCTACTCTCCCGATCACCGCCCGTTCCCGGAGCGGGAATCCGGCGCGATCGCGGCTCCCGCCGCCCCTGCTACACCCTTGACGATCTCCCACTCCGCCTTGATGCGTTCCAGTGTACCGTGCCACTCATCGGGCTCTTCTGCAGTCTGGGCTCCCGCTGCGCCGATCAGGCTCTCATAGACCGATAACGCGCGAGCAGCGGTACGGGGCATCGACCACTGGCGGGCGCGCTGCCGGGCGGCAGCGGCCACCCGCTGCCGCGCGGATGCCGGCAGATCGTGAACCCATTGCAGCGCTGCAGAGAAACTGCGGACATCCTCATCCTCGAGCAGGCGCCCCTGTTCGCCATCCACCACCAGCTCCCGCACCCCGGATGCATCGAGCGCGACCACCGGAACCCCGACCGCCATCGCTTCGGTCAGCACCATGCCTTGGGTTTCGCTCTTCGAGGAAAAGGCGAAAACATCCATGGCGTGGTAGGCGTCCCGAAGCTCCGCCCCATCGAGCGCGCCGGGCATGTGAAGACGCCCCCGGAGTCCCGAGGCGGCAAAGACAGCGGCCACTTCCTCGGCAGCCGGCCCGCGCCCGACGACCATGAATCGCGCCTGCGGATTGGCGGCAAGAAAATCAGTGACCGCGGCAGCCAGAAAACCCAGGTTCTTCTCGGGGGCCAGCCGGCCGACATGACCGACGATGAACGCGTCCGGCGGGATATCCAGTCGCTGCCTCAGCTCACGTCCGCAGCCGTTCTCGAAGCGCTCCAGCTCGACGCCCGTCGGCACCACGGTAATCGGAGCGGTCACCCCGCGTTCGCGGATCAGCTTGGCGACGCTTTCGCTGGGGGCGAAAACATGGTCAGTCAGATTGGCATAACGCGTTGCCAGCTCGATGACGAAGCGCGCCATGGTCGGCGAATTGCCCGGCACGTAGTGCGTATATCTCTCGTATAGCGTGTGGTGAGTGAACACCAGCGGCAGCGCGCGCTTGCGCGCCTTGCGCAGCGCGGTCATGCCGAGCAGGTACGGATGGTGCGAGTGAACGATATCCGGTCCGAATCGGTCCAGCGCCTCGGTGAGCACCCCGGGCACGGGCAGCACCACGGAAAAATCACTGCCGTTGAAGTTCTGGATGGCCGGAATCCGCACCACATCCAGCTCATGCTCCGGCTGCCCCGGAAACTCCGGCGCCACGATCAACACCCGATGCCCGCGCCGGCGGTACTCGCGGGTGAATGATTCGATCGAGCGGGCAACGCCGCCGATGTGCGGAAGATAGGTGTTGGTGACCATAACGATATTCACGGCTCACCCTCCTCTCAGCAGCAGCTCCGCCCGGCCGTCCGCCGCATCGCACAGCAGCGGCGCCGCATCCGGCAAGCGCAGCTCCAGTGCCGCCGGCTTGCGATGCCAGTCGCCATGCCAGCTGACGACAGCCGCGCGTGACTCGGGCACCTGGATTTCGATGGAGACGGTCCCGAATATCGTTGGCGCCGGACCAAGCTCGATCCGGCTCCCCGGACGCAGCCAGCGCGCCGGAACGCCAGCCCCCAGAATCAGCCGGTTTCCCTCCTCGCGGACGATGGTATTGCGCACCATGAGCACCCACTCGGCCGCCGCCCAGACATGCTGGCCATCTCCCATGCATCCACCGAGCGTTGCCGGGTGAATTGCCTCCGGCCATTGGCCGGTGGGCGATGCGAGCTCGGCCACCCGATCGATCAAGGCCAGTGCGCGTCCATCGCCGGCGCGAAGCAGAACCTGGGCGATGTGCAAAGTGAGATAGGCATTGACGCCGGAGTGAATCATGTCCTGAAAGAAGCCGCCCTGGTAAAAGCAGCGTTCAATCAGAAAGTCGGCGGTATCGGCGAGCCGCGGGTCATCCGGAGCAAGAACATCCAGCGGATACCCGCCAGCGAGCGAACCGATTGCCCCGGCATCCAGGCGGCGGTATGGCGATGCCGGGATCCCCGGCCTGCCGAGCCGCTTGCGGTCACTGGCAAGCGCGCGCTCGATCGACGCCATCAGACTGTCCGCTTCATCGCGCGCCTCCGCCGCTGCCGCCTCATCGAACGACTCCAGCAGCCGGGCTGCGGCGCGCAACCCGCCCACACTCCAGAAGTCATCCCAGTAGTAGTAGTCGTTGGGACCCAGGTGTTCGGCGCTGAATCCGGCCGGCATCAACCCGGCATGGGGGTCACTCCCCCCCGGCATGCGCTTGCGCCCGATCCACTGCATGCCGCGGCGGATGGCGGCATGCCACTGCGGTTTCGATGCGGTCCCAGTGAAGGCACAGAACCGCTCCATGATCCACAGTGCCTGCCCGTTCGAATCCCACTCCCCTTCCTGCGAGTGAAAGTACCCGGTCATGTCCTGTCGAAGCGGAAACCGATCGAGCGCGCGCTCGGCGCGGCTGATCAGACCGGCGCAAAGCAGAGCGTGAATGATGAATGCGGCATCCCTGAACCAGAAGCGCTTGTAAGTGTAAGGTCCCGGATAGACATCGCGGGGAGAATGCAGCACCAGCGTGCGCAGCGCCGCGTCATAGAGCCGCTGCCACAGCGGGTCCGGAACCGCCAGCCGGCAGTGGCCATCGAGACTGTCGGCCCAGGAAATAGCGGCTCCGCGCTCGTCGGCCGGAACCTCGATCGGAATATCGACCTGCAGATCCCGCGTCCGGCCCGATTCGATGCGAAACATGGCAGCGGCGGTCGCCAGGCCGACTTCGCACTGGATAGACGCAGTATCAGCGAGCTCGTGAAGGTGAATATGGACATCGCCGGATCGGTAGTCGGAAACATGGTGCCGATCGACCGGTGCATCGAACGATACCCGGTGCCTGTCATCGATGATCCAGCTCTGCCTTTCACCGGTGAGCGCCACTTTGTGCACGAAACTCACCCCTTCGGCATTCGCCGGGCGCAGGGATACCACCAGCCATCCGGGACCGTCGGCCTGCGCGCGCGCCTGCAGGCTGCATACCGCATGATCACCATCGGGGCTCATCAGGATACGAGTTCTCAGCAGCATGCCCGGAGCACGCGTTTCCGTGATCACGGTGCAGCCGTCGCCACACTCCAGGGCCTGCACTGCATCCGGGGCGCGCGACGGCAGCAGCTGACTGCCGTCGTCACCGATGATCCAGCAATCCAGCGACCAGCTGTCGGATAGAGGAGTCAGCAGACCGCGCGGATCGACGACGGCCAGTTCCGACACATCGGGGACTCCCACCGCCGTCCAGTTGCGATGCGTCAGGTTGACATGGGTGATGGCAAAGGCGCGAGGCACGAATGAGATGTCATCGGGATCGAACTGGCGCTCGATCCAGTATGGCCACACCCAGTCCAGATTGTGCTGAATGACGCGGCTGTTGATCAGTCCGCGCGCATGGAACACTACCCCGGCCCGCAACAGCTCCAGCGGCACGCCGACCTCGGCTGGCTGCGCGAAGCGGTGCAGGTGCGACAACAGCAGCACGGGATCCAGAAAGCCGTGTGCGCTGGCTGCGCGCCGGATCAGATAACGCCAGGGCAGCCATTTCATCCACGGCATGGCGTTCAATTCCCCGATGGAGGCAAGGTCAATCCGCGTCGCGCCACTCGGCTCAGATAGATGATGGTGATGATGGTGGCGACGAAGCCAGAGAGATAGAGCGCCCACTCGACGGGACTGCGCTCGGTCCGGAGGCCGATGCCGCTCAGATCCGCCGCCAGCGCTCCCACATAGACGTTGTGAACCGACCACGGAATGATCCCGATCACCGTGCCGAGCGCGAAGCCGCGCAGCGACACCGGACTCAGGCCAAACAGATAATTGGTCAGCTTGAACGGGAAGAGAGGCATGAGCCGCGTCAGCACTACCAGGCGCCAGCCTCGCGCTGCCAGTTCATCATTGAATGGCGCGAGCCGGTCGTGCTCGCGCAGCCAATGCGTGACCCGGACCCCGAACAGAAAACGGGCGATCAGAAATGCCCCGATCGAGCCGATCGCCGTACCGATGATGACCGCTAGCGAACCCTGCACCACGCCAAAGACGAAACCGGCGCCGGTGGTGAACAGCACGCCGGGAAGCAGGAAGATGACGACCAGCGCCATGATGGCGATGAAAATCAGCAGCGCTGCCGGCCCCATGGCTTCGAGCCAGCGCAGCAGATCGACGACCGCATGGTGAGCGCCGGACCAGATCAGCACGGCGACGATCACGGCCACGAAGACGATGCCGAGCAGCATGGCGAGCAGCACGCTGCGCCCTCCCGGAATCGGCGCTCGCTCGGCCGGTTTACCCTCCATGCTTCGTGCCCGCATCAAGGAGTCCCTCCTCACGGGTACTATGGACGCCTCTTACCGGATAGCCGCTACTGCCAGGCCACCCGCTCGAGTCTGCTGGTATCGCAACGGTAAAGTTCGCTGTGGGGAGCGCCGGTCACACTAAGCAGACCGGTCCGCTTGAACTCGGCGAGAACCCGGCTGACGCTCTCGGGCGTCACGCCGAGAATCGCGGCCATTTCCTCACAGGTGAGCAGCTTGACGCTATCCGAAGCACTGCGACCCTCGATACGCGAGAGAAAGCCCAGCAGACGCGCGACGCGTGCCCGGATGGGGCCGGTGGAGAAATCAGCGATCCACATGTCGGCTTCCATCAGGTGCTGGTGCCACTTGCTCATGAGATGGACATGCCGCTGGGCGTCGTCGCGCTCCAGGACCCGCAAGGTATCAGCGCGAAACCGGAATGCCTCGACATCCTCGACGGCAACCGCGGTGTGCTCGTATGGCTGTCGCAACAGCCCCTCGAGACCGATCCATATACCGCGCCCGTAAAGGCGCACGATCCTGCCGCGCCCATTGGGAAGATAGCTGATGAGCTTGATGAGTCCACTGCGAACGGCGTAGACAGTCTCGGCGTCATCGCCTTCGCGGTAGATGGTGTCGCGCGCCGAAAAGTGAATGCAGCGCGCCGCCTTGATCAGTGTGCCCGATTCGAGTCGTCCCGCCGCCGCGGCGAAATCCTCATCCGTCGTGGCACTCTCCCTGTAACCGACCCCTGCTGCCGCCCTGCTGACATTCTCCATGGCGCACCTCCTCGGAGATCGCGGGCCCGGATTCGGGCTCCATAGCGGGGAATTCCTCGGATTTAGCCTAGGAGTGCCGTCCGTCATGTGTCAAATGTCGCGGCATGCCGACAGCCGATTGTGACGAATCTGGGCTTTTGGCACGTGTCGTCAATAGGATACAGAGATCCGGCCGACTCAGGCTTGCCTAAACGCCGCTTGCCGGTATACTTTCACGGAGTTTTTAACTGTCGCTTAAGGAGAAGTCATGTACTTAAAGCTCTTCACTGTCTCGGCCCTGTCTCTTTGCGCCTCGGTCGCCGCAGCGGCGAACTGCTCGGCTACCGTCGAGGGCAATGACCAGATGCAGTTCAACGTGAAGGAAATCACGATTCCTGCCGACTGCGCCGAGTTCGAGCTGACGCTGGTTCACGCCGGCAAGCTGCCGAAGAACACCATGGGCCATGGCATCGTCATCACCAAGACTGCCGACATGGCTGGCCTGTCGTCCGCGGGCATGGCTGCCGGCATCGCCAACAACCACGTTCCGCCGGGTGACGCCCGTGCCCTGGCTGTCGTTCCCCTGATCGGCGGCGGTGAGACCGCTTCCGTCAAGTTCTCCACCAGCGTTCTGGAGAAGGGCGGCGACTACAGCTTCTACTGCCCGTTCCCGGGTCACTTCGCCATCATGAAGGGCAAGGTGATCTTCGGCTGATTGCCCACAAGGCATAAGCTGATCACAGACGGGCGGCCAATCGGCCGCCCGTTTTTTTTTGCTCAAACACTCAAACAAAAGCGCTCGCGCCGAAGCGCATTCACATCATCCGCAGTGTCCGGCCTTCGCCGCCCTCATCCGCCCTGCGCCGCCGCCAGCAGTCTCCTGGTGTAGTCATGCTGCGGATCGCGATAAATCTCGTCTGCCGGCGCCTGCTCCACGATTTTCCCCTCGGTCATCACCAGCACGTAATCGCTGATATGTTCCACCACCGCGAGATCGTGGGCGATGAACAGATAAGTCAGGCCATGGCGTTCCTGCAGATCCTGCAACAGATTGACGATGGCCGCCTGAACGGACACATCCAGGGCGCTTACCGGCTCATCGCAGATCAGCAGCTCCGGCTCCACCGCCAGCGCGCGCGCGATACCGATGCGCTGCCGCTGTCCGCCGCTGAATTCGTGGGGATACCGATCGAGGTGATCGCCCGACAAGCCCACCTGCTCCAGCAGATCCGCCGCCCGATCGCGCTGTTCCTTGCGGGACAGGCGCGAGAAATGGATGGTCAGCGGTTCGCGCAGGATGGCCTCCACGGTCATGCGCGGATCCAGGGAATTGAAAGGATCCTGGAATACCATCTGGATACGCTTGCGCCAGGGGAAAAACGCGCGCCGCCCCAGTCCGGTGATATCGACCCCGTCGTAGATGATGGATCCGGAGGTAACCCGGTTGAGTTTGACGATGGCTCGACCGATGGTGGTCTTGCCGCTGCCGCTCTCCCCCACCAGGCCAACCGTGCTGCCGCGCGGCACATCGAACGAAACGCCGTCCACGGCGCGCACATGATCGATCACGCGGCGAAGAATGCCGCCATGCACCGGATAGTGGACCTTGAGGTCCCGCACTTGCAGCAATACGTCCGGCATCGCAGCGGACCGCGTCGCCCCTCCGCTCATGCGCCGCCCTCTTCCCGCAGCTCGCGCTCGATCGCCGCATAATCGATCGTGGCAAGCCGCCGGCGCTTCTGTCCGATGCGTGGGATGCATGCGAGCAGCGCGCGGGTATACGGATGACGGGGCGCGGCCAGCACTTCCTGAACCGGTCCGGCTTCGACGATATGTCCTCTGAACATGACGATCACCTTGTCGGCGAATCCGGACACGATCCCGAAGTTGTGGGTGATCAGCATCACCGACATGCCGAGGCGCGAACGCAGATCGGCGAGGAGGTCCATGATCTGGGCCTGGATGGTGACATCGAGCGCCGTGGTCGGCTCATCGGCAACCAGCAGCCGCGGCTGGCAGGCGATCGCCATGGCGATCATGGCCCGCTGCTGCATGCCGCCGCTCAATTGATGCGGATAGTCGTTCCAGCGCAGCTCCGGATTGCGGATACCGACGAGATCGAGCACCCGGATGATCTCAGCGCGCACATCCTTCACCTCCGGACGATGCAGCCGGATCGCCTCGGCGATCTGATAGCCCACCGTGAACACCGGATTGAGCGAAGTCGAGGGCTCCTGGAACACATAGGCGATTTCCTTGCCTCGATAGCGCTGGATCTCCTGTGGATTCAGGGCGAGCAGATCGGTGCCGCGAAACAGGATCCGGCCGCCGACCCGGCACTCGGGCGGTCGCGGCAGCAGGCGCGCCAGAGACAGCGCCGTGACACTCTTGCCGCTGCCGCTCTCTCCCACCACCGCAAGCGTCTCGCCCTCCTGCATCGAGAAGGAAATTCCGTCCACTGCGCGCTGCGAGCGACCCTGACTCTGGAAATCGATGGTGAGGTTCTGAACCTCGAGCAGTGGCGCCAACGATCTGTCTCCCGTCTCGTCCATCACTCAGCTGCGCAGGAACTTCTGCTTGGGATCGACGATATCGCGCAGCACGTCTCCCAGCACGTTGAAGCTGATCACGGTGATGAATATGGCCAGGCCGGGCACCAGGAACCACCAGTAGCCCTCCATGAACACCTGCGGATTCTGCGCCTGGGACAGCATGAGGCCCCAGGACACCGATGGATCCTGGATACCGAGGCCGAGAAAGCTGAGCGCTGCCTCACCCAGGATATAGCCGGGAATACTGATGGTCGCGGCAACGATCAGATAGCTGAATACGTTCGGCAGCACATGGATCCACAGGATCTTCCATGAACTCTGCCCCATCACCTCGGCGGCGAGCACGAACTGCCGGTTGCGCAGTGACAGCGTCATGCCGCGAATGATGCGCGCAGTGCCGGACCAGCCGATGAAACTCAGAATGAACACGATCAGAAAGAACATCTGCGTAGGCGTGAAATCCTCGGCAAAGGCACCCCGCAGGGCCAGCAGCAGATACAGCCCCGGTATCGCCATCAGGAACTCGGTAGCACGCATCGCCGTATTGTCGAGCACGCCGCCGAAGTATCCGGCCAGCCCCCCGACGATGAAACCGATGCACATCGATATGGCGATGCCGATGAGACCGATGCTGAGCGAAATGCGGGTGCCATACAGCAGCCGGGAAAATATGTCTCGCCCCACCTGGTCACTCCCCATCAGGTAGAGCCGGTCGGGACCGTCCACGACGAAAAGGTGGCGATTCATGGGTATGAGGCCAAGCAGCTGGTACTGCCTGCCCTGCGCAAAGAAGCTGATCGGCGATCCCTCCCCCGGGACCTTGCGGTAACCGGCGTTCTCGCCGTCCTGCAGCTCGTAGCGCTGCACATGAAGCTGGCCATCGGCGATGAACAGGGCGGTTGGCGGATGAAACGTGCTGCGCAGATCCTGGTCGGTCACGCCGTAGGGAGCAAGGAAATCGGCGAAGATGGCAATCAGATAGAACAGCCCGAGGACGATCAGCACCGTCAGACCGGCCGGTCTTCGCAGCAACTGGCGAAACATGCCGTCAGTCATAGCGGATCCGGGGATCGTTCATCGACAGCGCGACATCCGCGAGCAGATTGCCGACCATCAGCATAATGACACTCATCAGGACGGCGGCCTGCACCACGAAGGCGTCCTGCTGCAGCAGCGCATCGTATACCAGCTGACCGATGCCCGGATAGTTCATCACGATCTCGACCAGCAGGGCGCCGCTGAGGATCGATGAAAAGGCGAACCCGGCGGCGGTGATCAGCGGATTGATGGCATTGCGGAAGACATGGCGGAACATGACCACGCCCTCGGACAGTCCCTTGGCGCGCGCCGTGATCACGTACTCGGCGCGGATGTTGTCGAGAAAGTTGGCGCGCATGATGCGCATGATGCCGGCCACCCCGCCGATGCCGAGCACGATCGTCGGCAGCAGCAGATGATGCGCGATGTCCAGAAACTTGCCCCATGGCGACAGGAAGTCGTATTCCGTCGATGTGAAGCCCCCGATGGGAAACCAGCCGGTCCAGGCAGCGAAAACCAGGGCCAGCAGGGCGAGAAAGAACTCCGGAATCGAGAGAGCGGCGTAGGCCAGCATCTGGCTGATGCGATCGAAGATCGAATCCTTGTAGATTGCCGCGAGCACGCCGAGGGGTATGGCGATGAGCCAGGCCAGCAGCAGAGAGGTCAGCGACAGCAAGACGGTCGCCGGCAGGCGCTGCACGATCAGATCCCAGACTTCGGTGCGATAGTGATAGGAAAAGCCGAAATTGGGGGTGAAATCGAACCGCTGGAAAAAGCCGGCGGCCTGCGGATCGTAGGAGAACGGCACCACCTGGCCCAGCCAGTGGAAGTACTGTGCGTACCAGGGCTTGTCGAGTCCGAAATCCTCTCGCAGACGCTGCAGGTACTCCTCATCCACATCCGGCATCATCTCGAACTGCGTCACCGGATCTCCCGGCGCCAGCGACATCAGCAGCGACACCATCAGCGACACTGCGAGCAGCATCGGGATCAGAATCAGCAGCCGCTTGAGGATCAGAGTCTTCACGGCGAAATTCCTGTGCCGGGGCGGTCCGCCTGCGCGGAGCGGGTTTTCAATGGAAGGCCGATCATGGTCAGCGCAGCAGCAGGTTCTCGGTCCACAACTCGTCGTAGTTCCAGATCAGCGATCCCATCTGGGGCGGATCGAGATTGCGCCACCGGTCCTGCAGGCCCTCGTAGCTGTTCACCGTGACGGTATAGATCAACGGCAGCTCGCGCGCAAGGATCTCCTGGACCTCGAAGATGTAGCGCCTGCGCTCCTCGACATCGAGTGTGCGCAACTGCTGCTCCATCAGTTCGTCGACCCGCGCCTCCCATTCCGTCGACGGTTCCGGTTGCGCCGGATACCACATGTGCAGCCTCCCCGTGGAATGGTAGACCGACCAGCCGCCTTGCGGATCCCAGCTTCCGGTCAGTCCCAGCAGGCCCGCCTCGTAATCGAAGGAGTTCATCACCTTGGCGACAAAGGTGTTGAAATCGAGCGGCTGCAGGCGCACGTCGATGCCGAGCCGCTTCATATTATCCACGAACACCAGACCGATCGCCTGGCGCACCTCATTGTCCTCATTCGTGGCAAGGGTGAAGCTGACGCGGTTACCGTGCCGATCGTGCAGTCTGCCATCTCCATCCCACTTGAAGCCGGCCTCTCGCAACAGCTCCTGCGCGCGCTCGGGATCGTAGGGATAACGCTGCACATCGGGGTTGTACCAGCTCCGGTTCGCGGGACTGATCGGTCCCCATAGCGGCATGCCGCGCCCCAGCAGCACGCCCGACACGATGCCCTCGCGATCGATCGCCCACGATATCGCCTGGCGGAAGCGCGAATCGCGGAACCATTCCAGCTTGTGGGGTTCGACGTAAGGCCGCCCATTGCGGTCGACACCCTGGTTCTGATTGAACCAGATGAAGTTGGTCGATTGCGACGGGCCGCGGTCATAGACATCGAAACCGTAGTCGGCCGCATTTCGCTTCACCCAGGCCACGTTTCGCACTTCGATGCCTTCGTAATCGCTCTGACCATGAGCGAAAGCGAGCGTGCTCGACTGCTGGCTGCGCACGATGCGCTCGATGAGACGATCCATGTAGGGCAGGCGCTGACCATCGGCGTCGACGCGCCAGTAGTGGGGATTGGCCCGGTAAATGATGCGCTCGGCCGGGCGGAACCGCTCCAGAACCAGCGGACCGGTGCTGACGATCGACTCGGGAGTCAGCTGCGCGTCACGCACCGACCAGGCGCGCAGGAAAGTGCCGTCCTCATAGGCGGACCATAGCCGATGACGCGGCATGATCGGGGTACCGATATAGAGCAGGAAGGGCGCATAGACCCCCGCGGTACGGAAACGCACGGTGTGATCGTCGATTTTCTCGACCTCGAACGGCTTTCCGTCCACCGACAGCTCGCTCTTGCGGCGATTGGGATAGCGCTCGTCGTAGATCACCTGGAAGGTGAAAATCACATCATCGGCGGTGAAGGGATGTCCATCGCTCCAGCGCACGCCGCGCCGCAAATGGAAGGTGAAGGTCCTCTGATCCTCGGAGATCTCCCAGTCGCGCGCCAGCCCGGGCACGATCTCCTCGCGCGCCGCATCGAAGCTGGTCAGCCCCTCCAGCAGGCGCGAAACGGCCGCCGCCGAGGGGGCATCCTCGCTCGACTGCAGGGGATTGAAGGTGCGCGGCATGCCGACCAGGGTGCCAAAGAATACGCCTCCCGGTTGCCCAGGAGGCAGGCGGGAAACGTCGGCGTCGACAGGCAGTGGTCCGGCCGCGGGACGCTCGCCGAGCGGCGCTTCTGCGGGGCCGCAGGCCGTGATTACGGCCACCACCGCGGCGCAGGCGATGGCGATCGCGGCTCCGTGTGCGCATGTGACGATGGCCCGGAATGACATCGATCGGCGCCCCAGGATTCCATTCATCCCATCAGACCTGTGACTGCGGCATTTTCGGTCGTTGCACCCATATGGGCGGGCATTATGGCACAGGCCCCGGTCGCCCTCACCCACCGCCGCGGAGAGGCACCGATTCCGAGGTGTAACCCGACGACAACATTGCGGTTTTTGGACATGACGCAAGCCGTCGACGGGAACTTACCGGGCCGATCGCTGTCTGCTTGGAAGTGGCCAATGAATGGCCCGGGGTCGCGCAGTGCTGGCGGCCATGACGCCAAGACAGGGAGGTTATGCATCATGACAGCCAAGGAAAGCGGACGTTCCAGTGGTCGTGGATTTGCTTCCATGGATGCCGAGAAGCAAAGGGAAATCGCACGCAAAGGAGGTCGCGCGGTCAGCCGCGATCGCGCCCACATGGCGGCGATTGGCCGCAAGGGCGGACTGGAAGTCAGCAAGGATCGCCAGCACATGGCGGAAATCGGCCGCAAGGGCGGCGAGGAAGTGAGCCAGAATACCGCGCACATGGCGGAAATCGGTCGCAAGGGCGGTGAAGAAGTGAGCCAGAACACCGCGCACATGGCGGAAATCGGCCGCAAGGGCGGTGAAGCATCGCACGGCGGCCGAAAGCGCCAGAGTATCGACGGCAACGGTCAGGATCACGATCCTCTCGAGGATGATGAGTCTGGAGAAGAGGATCTATAGAGACCGCCACTCCGCGCTCTCCGCTCCAGACCAACGGGGCGGAGAGCGCAGCTCCATCACCACGACTCAGCAACTCGTCCGCGTTCGCTGACTGCGCGCGAGGCACCGGGAAGGCGAATCCACCTCGCTTGCCGGGGCCATTCGGGCGCGCCGACTCCGCGGCGCCCGACACGGCAGGTATCCCTCGACGACCCTGCCCTGCGCCAGGGCAGCGCGAACGGTGGCCGCGAGCCGGTACCCCAGCGTCAGGTAACGTACCGCCAACGCAAGACGCTGCAATGCATCGTTACCGTCCATGCCCGTACCGCGAAGCAGGCGCGAAAGCAGCGCGAGGATAGACCCGGAATCCCGGCTCACCGATCGCGCCCTCGATCGACGCCCCCGATTCGCTCCAGATCGAGACGCAGCTCCTCACGCGTTGCCCGGAACGGTCTGCCCTGCAGAAGGCGACGCAGGGAAAGCATGCAGACAAGCGCAGCCAGCGCATAGACGGCGGTAAGCACGCCCAGCGCCAGCAGACGATGCGAGTCCCAGAAGAACATGATCAGAAACGCCGAGGCGCCGGCAAGCATGAACGCGAGGAAGACTGCCGCCAGCAATAACAGCGCCGCCGATCGCAGCAGCCGCAGCACTTCCTCGCGCGCCTCGAGAGCCAGCAGCTCCATGCGCGTCGACAGCAGCTCGCCAATCGAAACGAGCAGCTTCCTGCAGGCGAACAGCAGTCCCGAACCGCGCTGCTCAGAGCCCCCCTTCCTCCGGCATCGCACCTTCCCGCACTCAGCGCCGTCCGGACAGTATGCCGACCAGGAAGCCGACACCGGCGGCGATACCGATCGCCTGCCAAGGCCGGTCATGCACCAGTTCGTCGGTCGCCTTGGCGGCAGCCCGGGTACGATGCACGAGATCACCCTCGATCTCATACAGCCTGTTCCGCGCCTCGCGCAGGGTCTCCTCCGCTCGGGCGCGCGCCGCCGCCAGCGTGTCTCCACCCTGGTCAGCAGTCGCTCGCAGCAGCGCTTCGGCATCACGCACTACGCGGCGAAAGTCCTCCTCCAGCCTGTCTCTCGCATCTCTCACGTCGCCCATTACCGGACCTCTCATGGTGAGTCGCTCGTCCGAGCGCTTTAGCGATTGATAACCGGACGGGCGCAAGAGTTCATTGATATCCGTCAATCGTCGCAGGCACGCTCGGCGGAATAGCGCAAAGGCAGCCGGAAATCGCTGTGCTACCATCGCTTCGGTCGGGAGGAAGGTGAAGGATGGAGCATCAGGAAGGAGCATAACCATGAACAGGACGCTGAACC
Organism: uncultured Chromatiales bacterium; assembly: GCA_964581365.1. GTDB lineage: Bacteria > Pseudomonadota > Gammaproteobacteria > SZUA-140 > SZUA-140 > JAITWN01. The sequence goes on along the minus strand of CAZOOF010000012.1, from coordinate 11,931 downwards.
GCTCGTTGCTTTCCCTGGTCGTCGCCGTATTCGTTGCGGCGTGCGCCAATCTGCCCGGCTCTGGCAGCGACAATCCCGCCGAGGATGTCACCTCCAACATGGAACAGGTGGACGCCGATCTGCGTGACGCAGTCATGCAAGTGGACGTGGTGGATGCATCCATCGACACTCTGCTCGATGCGGACGGCTCCCTCAATCCGGCATTTGAACGGTATTCGAGAAATGTCGCGGAGATGGAGCGTGTCGGCGAAGAACTCGAGCAGCACGCGGACGCGCTGCGCAGCCAAGGCTTCGACTACTTCGCCGAATGGCGCGAACAAACTACCGAGGTGAGCAATCCGGACGTGGTCGACATCAGCGACAAACGCCATGAGGAATCACGCGAGGCGTTCACCGAACTGACCCGAAGCAGCGCCAACGTCAAGCGCACGCTTCAGACCTATATTTCGGATCTGCGCGACATCGAAACCTATCTGTCCAACGATCTGACGCCGGCCGGAGTCGAGGCAATCGAGCCGGTTGCCGAGCAGGCCCAGAAGGACGGCAAAGCGCTGCAGGAAGCCATCGAGCCGATGATCAACGCGCTGAACAAGGCGCGTTCGACCATGGACCTCAGCGTGGTGACGGACTGACCGGCGCGATCAGCGCGCTGCGCAGGCGCCCGGCAAGCTCGCGGGCCCGCTCGGGGGTGTCCGCAAGGCAGGTGTAGTGCCCCATCTTGCGGCCCGGACGCGGCTCGCGCTTGCCGTAGAGATGCAACCTGGCATCGGGCTCGGCGAGCACCTCGCCCCAGCGTGGCTCGCCTCCGCGCCAGGCGTCGCCGAGGATGTTGACCATCGCTGCGGCCCGCATCTGAGCCGGATCGCCGAGCGGCATCCCGCACAGTGCGCGCAGCTGCTGCTCGAACTGTGAAGTCAGACAGCTGTCGATCGTGTAGTGACCGCTGTTGTGCGGCCGCGGCGCGAGCTCGTTGACCAGCAGCCGGCCGCTGGTGTCGATGAAGAACTCGACGCCCAGGACTCCCACATATTCCAGCGCCGCGGCAATGGCGCAGGCCGCGCGGGTCGCAGCGGCCGCAAGGTCGGGCGCGATCTCGGCCGGCGCGACGCTCAGATCGAGAATACCGTTGCAATGCCGGTTCTCGGCTACCGGGAACGGAGCCGTGGCGCCGTCCGCCCCGCGCGCCAGCACCACCGAAACCTCCGCGGCGAGATCGATACGTCGCTCCAGAATGCAGGGGTGCCCACCAAAGGCGGCGAATGCGGCCTGCGCCTCATCCGGATTCGTGACCACCGCCTGTCCCTTGCCGTCATAGCCGAGGCGATCGAGCTTGAGCAGCGCCGGTGTGCCCACATCCCGCAATGCCGTTTCGAGTTCGGCAGCCTCGCGTACCGGCGCCCAGCGAGTAACAGGGAAGCCATTGGCGCTGAGGAAGCTTTTCTCGTTGACTCGTCCCTGACAGATGGCCACGGCCGCTGCGCCGGGCCGCACGATGCACTGCCGCCCCAGCCGCTCGAGCACCGTCGCCGGAACGTTCTCGAATTCGATGGTCACTGCGGCCGAGCGGGCTCCGAGCTCGGCGATCGCCGCTTTGTCTTCGTAGGGCGCGCACAGATGCGCAGTGGCGAACTGCGCCGCGGGACTTGCGGGATCCGGGTCGAGCACCACGACCTCATAGCCACGCGTGCGCGCGACCGCCGTGAACATGCGCCCGAGTTGTCCGCCCCCGAGCAGGCCGAGAGTCGCCCCCGGAAGGATCATGGAATGCTGACTCGCAGACGACATACTAGCGCGGCAGCTTCATCGCCCGGGCGCGCGCCGTCTGGCGACGGCGGAATGTGGCCAGGCGGGAGGCCAGCGTCTCATCGTGCAGCGCCAGCAGCGAGACGGCAAACAGTCCTGCATTGGCAGCCCCGGCCTCGCCGATCGCGAAGGTTGCCACCGGCACGCCGCGCGGCATCTGGGCGATCGAGAGCAGTGAGTCCAGCCCTTTCAGAGCACGCGAGGTGACTGGAACGCCGAGCACCGGGAGGATGGTCTTGGCGGCCAGCATGCCGGGCAGATGAGCCGCGCCGCCCGCGCCGGCGATGACACAGGCGAGCCCGCGGCCGGCGGCCGTCTCCGCATATTCGTACAGCAGATCGGGCGTGCGATGGGCCGACACCACTCGCGCCTCGAAGGGTACACGAAAGTCCTCGAGCACACCTGTCGCATGCTGCATGACCTTCCAGTCACTGTCGCTGCCCATCACCACGCCCACGCGTGGTGCCTTTCTCGCTTTCGCCATCGTACGTGCCTTCAGCTCACTCGCCGATTCGCGGGCCATCCCGGTCGCGGCCCCCGGCGAACCTTACCAGATTCCGCGCATCAGGGCGATGCCATGAGCACCGTGCAACTGCGCAGTTTCACCCATCTCCCGGCGCATGCCTCCCAGCGCATAAACCGGCAGCGGATGACCGCGCACGAGGTCAGTGAAGGCGGTCCAGCCCATGCCGGCCACGCCCGGATGCGAAGCGGTCGGCAACACCGGTGACAGCACCGCAAAATCGGCGCCGAGCGCAAGCGCCTGCGCGAGCTCTTCACGGTCGTGACAGGAGGCCCCCCATAGTGCGAGCTTCGGCGCCTCTCGCGCCGTCATCAGTTGACGGGATCGCAGATGGACTCCGTCGGCGCCCGCCTCCGCGGCCAGCTCCTCATCACCATTGATCAGGACCCGCGCGCCGAACGCCCGCGCCCTGGCGACGACCTCGCGGGCAAAGGCGAACAGCTCCGAACGCGCCATGTCCGGCTCGCGCACCTGGATCAGACGGACACCGCACCGCAGCGCTTCGTCCAGGCGCGGCAGAAAGCCTTCCACCCCGAACAACCCGGCTGCCGTGATCGCATAGCATTCGGGCAGAGTGAGCGCGCGCAACATGCGATCGTTGAACGGCAGCAGCGGCGCCACCGCCGGATCCCCGGGAACGACCCAGCGCAGCCGCTGGCCTTCGCGTCCGACCGGTTCACCGCGCCAGGCGCGAACCCTGAAGAACTGCAGCTGCACTGGTCGCCCGCCGGCGGCATGGGAGAAACACAGCCAAGGCGCAGCCGACTGCACCTCGATGCCGAGCTCCTCGCGCAACTCCCGCAACAGCGCCTGCGCCAGCGGCTCCCCCGGTTCGACCTTGCCTCCGGGAAACTCCCAGAACCCGGCAGCTGGACGGCCCGGCGGCCGTTCCGCCAGCAGGACGCGGCCATCCGGCCGGCAAAGAACGCCGACAGCGACAACCGTTGTCTCCTGGGCACTGGTCCTGAGCATGGATTCTCCGTACGGGATCGGCACTGCGTGTTTGACGAATTCTAGATGAGGGAGAACCTGAATGCGAAGCAGAACAGCATCATGCTGCATTTCCACCGCCTGCGCCCTCCTCCCCCTCCCACAGCCCCCCGCTTGAGTTCCCCGGCGCTCAGGCCCATATTTAACAGGGTCGGCAAGGGGGGGTTACCTCAAGGACGAGGAGCGCTCATGAAGATTGCCCAGGTTGCACCTTTGTTCGAAAGCGTACCGCCGCGCGCTTACGGCGGAACCGAACGGGTCGTCCACTATCTCACCGAGGAACTCATTCGCCAGGGACATGAAGTCGTCCTCTATGCGAGCGGCGATTCCCGCACCGAGGCCACGCTTCGGGCGGTAGTTCCTCAGGCGCTGAGACTATCCGGACACAATGCGGACCCGCTGCCCTGGCAGGTACTGCAACTGGGCGCCGTAGCCCGTGATGCCGCCGAATTCGACATCATCCATTTCCACATCGACTTCCTTCACTTCCCGCTTTGGCGCCACCTGAGCACGCCACAGGTCAGCACCATGCACGGGCGCCTCGACCTGCCCGGACTCGCGCAGGTGTTCAGCGAATTCGACGACATGCCGGCGATCTCGATCTCCCAGCACCAGCGCACGCCGCTGCCCATGGCGCACTGGGTCGCTACCGTATACAACGGCCTGCCCGAATGGCTGTACGATTTTCGGGCGCGCCCGGGAAGCTACCTCGCCTTCCTCGGCCGAATGTCGCGCGAGAAGGGACCGGAAGCCGCCATCGAGATCGCTCACCGCACCGGCATTCCGCTGCGCATGGCGGCCAAGATCGATGACAACGATCGCAAGTACTTCGAGTCGCGCGTCCGGCCGCTGCTGAACCCCCCCATGATCGAGTACCTGGGCGAAATCGATGAAGCGGGCAAGAATGAACTGCTGGGAGGGGCGCTGGCGCTGCTGTTCCCGGTTGATTGGCCGGAGCCCTTCGGGCTCGCCATGGTCGAGGCACTGGCCTGCGGCACCCCGGTGATCGCCTATCGCCGGGGATCGGTTCCGGAAATCATGATCGACGGCGTGACGGGATACATCGTCGACGGCGTCGATGAAGCCGTGGCTGCCGTGCAGCGCATCGACAGCATCGACCGGGCCGCCTGCCGGCGTCACTTTGAGTCCAGCTTTTCCGCGCAGCGGATGGCGCTGGATTATCTCGAAACCTATCGGCGTCAGATCGCGAACTCTGCCAGCACCGGCGATCCCGGTCATTGGCCGCGCAGCGCACGCGCGGGAATCGCAACATTCGCATCACAGGTCTAGGAGGATTCCGTGCCACACCGCGCGACCGCCGAAACTCAGCTTCATATTCCCGTTCTCTCACCGCGCGAAGATGACCGGACGCGTGTCCTGAAGGAAGGCGACACCTTCGTGGTGTTCGACCGCCATGGGGAAATCATCTGCGATGGCGCCGGGGAGCAGGGTCTGTATTACCTGGGCACGCGACATCTGTCCTGTTGGCGCCTCGACGTCGCCGAGCGCTCGCCCATGCTGCTCAACTCGACCGTCAAGCTCGACAACAGTCTGCTGGTGGTCGATCAGACCACACCCGACATCGTCGACGGCGAACGGCTCCTGATCGGCAAGGGACTGCTGCACATTCACCGCGTGATCGCGGTCCATGACTGCACCCTGCACGAGCGGCTGTCGCTGGTGAACTACGGCGAAGAGCCGATAAGCCTCGGCTTGCGCTACAGCTTCGGCAGCGACTTCAGCGACATGTTCGAAATCCGCGGCATCAAGCGCCCGCGCAACGGCATGCTGCTGCCCATTCGCGTCGAAGGGCGGGCCGTGGTCATCGGCTATCTGGGACTGGACGAAGTGGTGCGGCAAACGCGCATCTCCTTCGATCGCACGCCCGATCATCTGGACACCGGAACTGCTACGTTCCGCACCAGCCTCGCACCGGGAGCGACGTTCGAAATGGAAGCGGCGGTGCTGTGCACCAGTGGCGCGACGCACCTGTTCGTGACCGACTCGCACTCGGAGACGGTACGCAAGCTGACGCAGACCCGCGCCGAGCGCATCGCCACCCGGACCCTGATCCATACCGACAACGAACTGGTCAACGACTGGATTACCCGCTCTACTGCGGATCTGCAGATGCTGGTGACCAACACCCGTTACGGCTTCTACCCCTATGCAGGCGTGCCGTGGTTCTCCACCCCGTTCGGACGCGATGGACTGATCACCGCGCTGCAGACGCTATGGGCACAGCCGGAGCTGGCGCGTGGCGTACTGTCGTTCCTCGCCGCGACCCAGGCGGAAGATGAAGACCCGGCTTCGGAGGCCGAACCGGGAAAAATCCTGCACGAACTGCGCGAAGGAGAGATGGCCGCGCTGGGTGAGGTTCCGTTCCGGCGCTACTACGGCACGGTGGATGCCACACCACTGTTCGTCATCCTCGCTGGACGCTATTTCCAGCGGACCGGTGACCGGGAGCTGATCAACCAGCTGTGGCCCAACATCAAGAGCGCGCTGCAGTGGGTCGAACGCTATGGTGACTCGGACCAGGACGGTTTCGTGGAATACGCGCCGCATGGCGAACGCGGCCTGGTGCAGCAGGGCTGGAAGGATTCGGACGACTCCGTATTCCATCGCGATGGATCCCCCGCCGAACCGCCGATCGCGCTATGCGAAGTGCAGGCCTACGTGTACGAAGCGTACGCGCTGGGGGCCGAACTCGCCGAAGCCCTCGGCCATACGCGCCTCGCCGCCTACTGGCGCGGGCGTCTGCTTCCGCTGGCGGAAGCCTTCGACCGCGCCTTCTGGCTGGAAGATCTGGAAACCTATGCGCTGGCGCTGGATGGCGCCAAGAACCCCTGCGCGATTCGATCCTCCAATGCCGGACACGCGCTGTACTGCGGCATTGCCTCTCCGGAACGCGCATCACGCGTCGTCGCCGGCCTGCTCAGCGATGCCGGCTTCAATGGCTGGGGAATACGCACGGTATACGCTGGCGAACCGCGCTACAACCCGATGTCATACCACAACGGCTCGGTATGGCCGCACGATACCGCGATAGTCGCCGCCGGGCTGGCACGCTACGGCTATACGGACGGCGCCCTCGCGATCCTGTCGGGCATGTTCGCCGCCTCGACCTTCTTCGATTTGCACCGCCTGCCAGAGCTGTTCTGCGGCTTCGACCGCCTGCCGGGACAGGGTCCGACACTGTACCCGGTGGCCTGCTCACCCCAGGCCTGGGCGGCCGGCGCCGTGTTCATGCTGCTGCAGTCCTGCCTCGGCCTGAGCTTCTCGCCGGTGCCACCGCAGATCAGATTCGATCATCCGCGCCTCCCGACTCAGATCCATCGCATGTGGATCAAGGGCCTGCGCATCGGTGACGGCAGCGTGGACATCGCCATCCGTCGCCGCGGCGTCGACGTCGCCCTCAACATCGAACGGCGCGTCGGCGACATCGATGTGGCGGTGCGCATCTAGCCCTGAAGCATTGGGAAACGGACCGACCAGTCCTGCCATCGGGGGCAGCCCCGCATTTGCATCCCAGCGGCGCGGCGACAAAAAAATAGCCCCGTCGTCCTGACGGGGCCGGAGTCGTCGCTTAGAGAGTGATCGTTGCCCGAAGGAGTCGGACAGCGACGAGTCCATCCTAGCCGCGGATCAGCGCGCCGTGAATGCGACAAATCGTCACGCAAAACACCCGACGCTCCGAATTCCCGCTCACATCAAAAGCCTATAAAAGCGGAAAGCCCGCAATTACCGGTATGAACATCCGCCAAATATACGCTGACCGGACCTCGAATCAACCCGGCGAAGATACATTTACGCCCTTATTATTCAGCTATTTGCGCTTACCCATACGATACGGACAGGAAAAAATATAATAACGCATACATTTTTCTGTATAATTTCCAGCCTTTATTCTCGCAGACAGTGTGGTTTTTGAACGGAGCTTACAGTGGACCAATCGAAACGCTATGCAGACCTGAGCCTCAAAGAGGATGAACTGATCGCCGGCGGCAACCACATTCTCGTTGCCTACCGGATGAAGCCGAAAGCCGGCCACGGCTACCTGGAAGCCGCCGCGCACTTCGCCGCCGAATCCTCCACCGGCACCAACGTCGAAGTGAGCACGACCGACGATTTCACCCGCGGCGTCGACGCCCTCGTCTATCACATCGACGAGAACGCTGAGGACATGCGGATCGCGTTCCCGCTGGAGCTGTTCGATCGCAACGTCACCGACGGCCGGATGATGATGGTGTCATTCCTGACCCTCACCATCGGCAACAACCAGGGCATGGGCGACATCGAGTACGCCAAGATGGTCGACTTCTACATGCCGCCGCGCGCGATCCAGCTGTTCGATGGCCCGTCCCGCGACATCTCCGACCTGTGGCGCATCCTCGGCCGCCCGGTACAGGACGGCGGCTACATTTCCGGCACCATCATCAAGCCCAAGCTGGGTCTGCGGCCGGAGCCCTTCGCCGAAGCTGCCTATCAGTTCTGGCTCGGTGGCGACTTCATCAAGAATGACGAACCGCAGGGCAACCAGGTCTTCTCGCCGCTCAAGAAGACCCTGACGCTGGTGGCGGACTCGCTGCGGCGCGCACAGGACAAGACCGGCCAGGCGAAGCTCTTCTCGCTCAACATCACGGCCGACGATCACTATGAGATGTGCGCCCGCGCCGACTTCGCGCTGGAAACCTTCGGGGCCGATGCCGACAAGCTGGCATTCCTGGTTGATGGCTACGTCGGCGGTCCCGGCATGGTCACCACTGCGCGCCGGCAGTATCCCGGACAGTACCTGCACTACCATCGCGCAGGCCACGGCGCCGTCACCTCACCCTCATCCAAGCGCGGCTACACCGCTTTCGTGCTGGCCAAGATGTCCCGCCTGCAGGGCGCTTCCGGTATCCACGTCGGCACCATGGGCTACGGCAAGATGGAAGGCGAGCAGGATGACAAGGTCATTGCCTACATGATCGAGCGCGACGAGTGCCAGGGGCCGGTGTACTACCAGAAGTGGTACGGCATGAAGCCGACGACCCCGATCATCTCCGGCGGCATGAACGCGCTGCGTCTCCCTGGCTTCTTCCAGAACCTGGGTCATGGCAACATCATCAACACTGCCGGCGGCGGCTCCTACGGCCATATCGACAGCCCGGCGGCTGGCGCCATCTCTCTGCGCCAGGCGTACGAATGCTGGAAGAGTGGCGCGGAACCCCTCGACTACGCCCTCGAGCATCGCGAGTTCGCCCGTGCGTTCTTCTCCTTCCCGAAGGATGCCGACAAGCTCTATCCGGGCTGGCGCGAGAAGCTCAAGAAGTTCGCCTGATCGCTCCCGCAAGGGTCTCCAGCCCTGCGCTCCAAGTTGGAGCGCAGGGCTTTTTTTTCAGGCACAGATGCCGAAAGCGGGAGATCGCCCCACGGCGACCACCATCCGCATCCCCTTGCGTCTCCCTGGCAGCAACGAAGAAGCCGTAACCGGCTGCGCCCCCGAACACTTGAACGGCGCGGATCAGACATCCAGAATGAAGAGAATTCGGCGCAGCACGTTCAGCTGCCCATCAGGATCGCGACCACGACTCAGGAGAACAAGATGATGCCGCACCTGAATATATCTTTCGCG
>CAZOOF010000012.1:1792-2895 GCA_964581365.1 uncultured Chromatiales bacterium | reverse complement strand
CACTGGCATGCATCCTCGGCATCCTGCTGATGATCGCAGGCGCGACCGCGCTGGCCGAGATCAGAGAGATCGACAAACACCTGAGCGTCGCCGGGCAGCCGACGGCCGAGGAACTGCAGCGCTTCGCGGCCGCTGGCGGAACACGGGTCATCGACCTGCGCGCACCCGAAGAGGATCGCGGCTACGATGAAGCCGCTGCGGTCACAGCGGCCGGCATGCGCTATTACAATCTCCCGATCACTGGAGCCGCCGGACTGACGCGGGAAAACGTAAAGAAGCTGGACAGCCTGCTGGCGGACTCCGATGACGGAAAAACCCTGCTCCACTGCGCCAGCGCAAATCGCGTCGGCGCGCTGATGGCCCTGCGCGCCCGCTGGCTGCAGGGAGCGAGCGAAGCGGAAGCGCTTGAAATCGGCCGCCGCCACGGCCTGACCAGCCTGCAGCCGCAGGTGGAGACGCTGCTGCGGGAAGAGTGACACCGCTGCGCGCGACGCGCACAGGATGATCGCCTCTGCCAGGTGTGCCGGCTGACCTCCGTCCGGTGATTCCAGCTGCCCGTTGGGGCGCCCATCACATGCGCCGCCACCTGCAACGACTTCCGATTCTATATTTTCCGTGCCATGCACAGTTCAACCGGTAAAAGAGGAACGCCATGCCTTTGCTGAAAATCCACACCAACGTCGAGCGCGAACCCGGCGAAAGCCAGCCATCGCTGCTACGCGCTTCGCGGCTTGTCGCGGACCGGCTGGGCAAGCCGGAGAAGTACGTCATGGTGGCGCTCGAAGCCGGGATTCCGATGGTTTTCGGCGGGAGCGAAGCGCCCGCCGCTTACCTCGAATTGAAAAGCATCGGCTTGCCGGCGGATCGCACCGCGGATCTGTCTGCCGCACTGTGCGAATTCATGTACGAGGAATTCGGTGTACGTCCCGAACGGGTGTATATCGAGTTCGCCGACGCAGCGCCCACCATGTGGGGCTGGAACGGCCAGACCTTCTGAGCGCGAAACAGGTGCGTTTCGCAGTCTCCGGACTGGCGAGACGCGCCTGTCGATCCGAGGCTCTCCAGGCGGATTGCGATCTGCCCGACCTGCCCGCGCCACTCCG
>CAZOOF010000012.1:0-1692 GCA_964581365.1 uncultured Chromatiales bacterium | reverse complement strand
CCGCAAGCGCTGGCAGATGACTTCAACCGCGACTAGCTGGTATGGTCAGGCGAGGAGGTGGCCCATGATCAAAGTCGAAAGCGTAATGGCAGCGGCCCGTGCCAGGCTCGCTGCGATTGGAATCGAGGACCGGTTGATCAAGGCGGCGGCGCTCCTTACCGCTCCCGAATACAACCTCGTAGTCGTTCAGGACGAGCGCGGCAGGCTCGCCGGCGTGATCAGCAAGACCGATGTCGTCGCCCAGATCAGCCGGTGCGAGGGTTCCAGCTGCAACACATCGGCACAGCAGATCATGACACGGGAAGCAGTCGCCTGCCGTCCGGACGACTGGCTGGAGGACGTGTGGCAGCTCTTCAACGAACGCAGACTGAAGAACATCCCCGTGATCGACGCGGACGGCGTGCCGCTCGGCATTCTCAACGTCAAGGACGCACTGCAGGCACTGCTCGAAGACGTCCAGTACGAAGAGAAGCTCCTGCGCGACTACGTCATGGGCGTGGGATACCACTGAGCGGCACACGATCCCTCGCCATGGCGCATTACTGTCCGGCATGCTGAGCGCGGGCTTCCGCTCGTTCTTTCCTGCCGCTGCGCTGTGGGCCTGCGTATCGATGCTGCTCTGGATCCTGATGCTGCGCGGCGTGGTCGCGCTTCCGACCGTATTCCATCCGGTCGTGTGGCACCTGCACGAACTGCTGTTCGGCTTCGTCGCAGCGGCGATCGCCGGCTTCCTCCTCACCGCGATTCCCAACTGGACCGGCCGGCCGGCGCTTGCGGGGACCCCGATCGGCATCCTCGTGCTGCTGTGGCTGCTTGGGCGCCTGGCTGTCGCGAGCTCGGCCTGGATCGGCGCGGCGCTGGCGATGGCGCTCGACCTCGCCTTTCTCGTCGCCCTCGCCTTTCTCGTCGGGCGCGAACTGCTCGCCGCCGGGAGCAGGCGCAATCTTCCCCTGCTCGCCATACTCGTCCTGCTCATCGCCGCGAACGCAATGATCCATGTCGGCGTCCACAGCGGACCCGCCTGGGTCGCTGCCGGTGAACGTCTGGCGATCGCCCTGATCGTCATGCTGATATCCCTGATCGGCGGCCGCGTCATCCCCAGCTTCACCGGCAACTGGCTGCGCCGGCGCGGCGCGGACACACTGCCGCCGCAGGGCGGGCGGCTCGACATGGTCGCACTCGTCCTCGGCGCCGCTGCGCTGACGGCCTGGGCGATCGTCGGCTTCAGCCCCGTGACCGGGATCGGCCTGCTGATCGCAGGCATGCTGCATGCCGCGCGGCTCGCGCGCTGGCGCGGCCACCGAACGCTGCGCGAACCGCTGCTGTGGGTCCTGCACCTTGGGTACGCCTGGCTGGTCATCGGGATGCTGATGCTGGGGTGGGCCGCGTGGATGCCGCATCTCGGCTCGACCGCCATCCACGCACTGACGGCGGGCGCCATGGGAACGATGGTTGCGGCCATCATCACCCGTGCAAGCCTGGGGCACAGCGGCCAGGCGCTGCACGCCGGGCCCGGCACGACCCTGGCCTACGCGTTGATCCTGGTCGCCGGGCTGGCGAGAGTCATGGCGCCAGTGCTCGGCATGCCCCGCGCCCCGGCCCTCGACCTCGCCGCCACCGCCTGGGTCGCAGGCTATGCCCTGCTCTTCATCCTCTACCTGCCGCTTTACCTGCGCCGCTGACGACCACCGG
>CAZOOF010000011.1:0-46883 GCA_964581365.1 uncultured Chromatiales bacterium | reverse complement strand
CGCAACAGCTGCTCGAGCGCCTGGGTCACCATGGGGCCACGCCAGATCATCGGGGTGTCCTCGTCGATCAGGTACCCGATCGACATGGACTGGATTCCGTGAGCGATCACCGGCTCCATCGAATGACCGTCCCGCGATTCCGGCCGGGTCTGCGCCCCCAGCATGCGCGGCTGGCTGGGGCCGTAGATGTCGGCATCGAGGACGCCGACGCTCGCCCCCTCGGCCGCCAGCGCCAGAGCCAGATTGGCCGTGGTGGTCGACTTGCCGACCCCGCCCTTGCCCGATGCCACCGCGATGATGTTCTTCACCTGCGGAATGGGCTTGACGCCCTGCTGAACCGCGTGACTGATGATGCGCGGAGTGATGATCACCTCAGCCTCCGCCACGCCGGGAACGGCAGCGATCCGCTCCACGAGGGCCGCCCGCAGCGTTTCCTCATAGCCCCGCACCGGAAAGCCGGGCTCGATGCGCACCCGCACGCGGGCCCCGTCCACGCTGATCTCGCGCACAACCTTGGCCTGGACCAGGTCGGTCCCGAGACAGGGGTCGGTGTAGGTGGCGATTGCCGCCTCGATCGCTTGCTGGGTGATTGCTGACATCGCTGGCTTCCTGTGATCGTTGCCGGCACGCGGACTTTGACGCTGCCGGGGGTTATAATAGCGCATTTTTATCCGGAATCTTTCCAAGCCATGGCTCAATCGCCGAGAAAAATCCTCGTTACCAGCGCGCTGCCGTACGCCAATGGCGCCATTCACCTGGGCCACCTGGTCGAATACATCCAGACCGACATCTGGGTTCGATTTCAGAAAATGCGCGGTCACGAATGTTACTACGTCTGCGCGGATGACACGCATGGCACCCCGATCATGCTGCGCGCGGAACAGGAGGGGATCTCTCCCGAGGAGCTGATCGGGCGCATGCAGAAAGAGCATCTGCGTGACTTCACTTCCTTCGGCATCGGCTTCGATCAGTACCATTCGACCAACTCCGACGAGAACCGCGAGCTGTCGCGGGAAATCTATCGTCGACTGAAGGCGGCGGATCTGATCGATATTCGCAGCATCGAGCAGCTGTATGACCCGGTGCGGGAAATGTTCCTGCCCGACCGCTACATTCGCGGCGAATGTCCGCGCTGCCATGCCCGCGATCAGTACGGGGATTCCTGCGAACAGTGCGGCGCCACCTATTCACCGACCGAACTGATCGACCCGGTGTCGGCGATTTCCGGCGCGAAACCGGTGAGGCGCGAATCCGAACATCACTTCTTCCGTCTGTCCGCCTGCCGCGAATTCCTCGAGGTCTGGCTGCGCAGCGGCCGGCCGAACGCGCGCAACGGGGGGAAGCCACCGCTGCAGAGCGAGGCGGCAAACAAGATCGATGAGTGGTTCAAGAGCGGGCTGCGGGACTGGGACATCTCCCGCGACGCGCCCTACTTCGGCTTCGAAATTCCGGATGCTCCGGGCAAATACCTGTACGTCTGGCTGGATGCCCCGATCGGCTACATGGCGAGCTTCCTCGCGCTGTGCCAGCGCACGGGGATGGACTTCGACGCCTGGTGGCAACCGGACAGCGATACCGAGCTTTGCCACTTCATCGGCAAGGACATTCTCTACTTCCACGCGCTGTTCTGGCCGGCCGTGCTGCATTTTTCCGGTCACCGTACACCGGACCGGATCAACGTTCACGGCTTCCTGACCATCAACGGCCAGAAGATGTCCAAGTCGCGCGGCACCTTCATCACTGCGGAAGCCTTTGCGGCCCATGTGGACACCGAATTCCTGCGCTACTACCTCGCCGCCAAACTGAGCGACCGCATCGAAGACATCGATCTCAACTTCGATGATTTCCTCGCCAGGGTCAACAGCGACCTGGTCGGCAAGTTCGTCAACATTGCCAGCCGGACGGCCGGTTTTCTGACCTCCCGCTTCGAAGGCCGCCTGGCGACCACGCTGGAACCGCAGGATCACGAGCTGCTCGCCACTCTGCGGACCGCCGAGCCGGCGATCGCGCGCTGCTACGAAGAGCGCCGCTACGGCGAGGCCATCCGCCAGATCATGGAACTGGCCGATCTCGCCAATGCCTGGATTGCCCGCGAAGAACCCTGGGCGCGGATCAAGGATCCGGCAGCCGCCCCGCGGGTACAGCAAGTCTGCACCACCGCCATCAACGCATTCCGCCTGCTGGCGCTGTACCTCAAACCCGTCCTGCCGCGCATGGTGGCCCGGATCGAGCAGTTCCTGAACGTGCCGCCGCTCGAATGGAAGCAGGCCGGTGAACTCCTGGCAGCGGAAACGATCAAACCTTACGAGCATCTCGCCCGGCGGGTCGAGCAGCGCCAGATCGATGCTCTGCTGGCAGAAGGGTCAGGGGGAGCCATCGGCAGCACGCAGCCAGCCGCGGCGCCCGCGAACCAGACCGTCAAGGCAAAACAGAAAAAAGACGACGCGCCTCCGCCCACGATCGACGCCGCCGAGTTCGCCCGTATCGACCTGCGGGTGGCGCGCATCGTAGATGCGCAGGACGTGCCCGGAGCCGATAAACTGCTCCAGCTCACCCTGGATATCGGGGCCGGGGAAACTCGCACGGTATTCGCGGGAATCAAATCGAAGTACCGTCCCGAGCAGCTGATCGGACGCAGCACGGTCATGGTGGCCAACCTCGCGCCGCGCAAGATGCGCTTCGGCGTATCGGAAGGCATGGTGCTGGCGGCCGGGCCGGGCGGCAGCGATCTGTGGCTCATTCAGCCCGACGAAGGGGCAGAGCCCGGTATGCGCGTCAAGTGATCGGACGGGTCAAACCGGCGGGATCGGAGTAGAATAGGTATTCTGCAGACAGGAATTACGATGACCGAATACGCCCTGATCCTGGTCAGCACCGTCTTGGTGAACAATTTCGTGCTCGTCAAGTTTCTCGGGCTTTGCCCGTTCATGGGCGTGTCACGCAAGCTCGAGACGGCCACCGGCATGGCGCTCGCCACCACGTTCGTGCTTACCCTGTCTTCGGTATGCAGCTATCTGGTTAACACCTACCTGCTGGCGCCGTTCGGACTGGAGTATCTGCGCACCATCAGTTTCATCCTGGTGATCGCGGCCGTGGTGCAATTCACCGAAATGGTGATTCACAAGACGAGCCCGCTGCTCTATCAGGTGCTGGGCATCTTTCTGCCACTCATCACTACCAACTGCGCGGTACTCGGTGTTGCACTGCTGATCGTCCAGCAGGAAACCGGCTTCATCGAGGCAGCGCTTTACGGCTTTGGCGCAGCCGTCGGCTTTTCCATGGTGCTGATCATGTTCGCCGCGATGCGTGAGCGCATCGCGGCGGCCGACGTGCCCGTTTCCTTCCGTGGACCGGCCATTGGTCTGGTAACGGCTGGCCTCATGTCGCTGGCCTTCATGGGCTTTGCGGGCCTGGTGAAAGCCTGATGCTGGTCGCCGTCCTTTCCATCAGCGGTCTCGCCCTGGTGTTCGGCCTGAGCCTCGGCTACGCCGCGGTCCGCTTCCGCGTCGAAGGCGATCCGCTGGTCGACAAGATCGATGCGCTGCTGCCGCAGACTCAGTGCGGACAGTGCGGCTTCCCGGGCTGCCGACCGTACGCCAGCGCTATCGCCAATGGCGAAGCGGACATCAACCAGTGCCCGCCGGGTGGTGAAGCGACGATTCTGGCGCTCGCCGACCTGCTCGATCGCGACCCCAAACCGCTCAACCCTGAGAACGGCGCGATTCAGCCGAAGACACTCGCCGTGATCGACGAACAACGGTGTATCGGTTGCACGCTGTGCATTCAGGCCTGCCCGGTCGACGCCATCGTCGGCGCCGCCAAGCAGATGCATACGGTCATCGCCGCCGAGTGCACCGGCTGCGATCTGTGCCGTCCACCGTGCCCCGTCGATTGCATCGAGATGGTGCCGATCCAGCAGGACATCCGCACATGGAAGTGGCCATTCCCTGAGCAGAAGACAGCGGAGCGCGCGCGGTAATGGGGCTGGCCGAAGCTGCGCGCCGGCTGTTTCACGGCGGCGTCCACCCTGAGCAGCACAAGGCGGAGTCGACCCGCGCGCCGATCGGCCGCGCCGACCTGCCCGAACGCCTGCTGCTGCCGCTGCACCAGCACATCGGTGAACCGGCCGAGCCATTGTTCACGGCCGGCGAGCGCGTGCTCAAAGGGCAGACGATCGCGCGGGCCAACGGCTACGTCAGCGCCCCGCTCCATGCACCCACGTCCGGCACGGTCGTTGAAATCGGCGATCACCCCGTTCCTCATCCTTCGGGACTGGTCGCGCCCTGCATCGTGATCGAACCGGATGGCGAGGAGCGCTGGGTCGACCACGCCGGGCATGACGACTACGCCAGCATCGATCCGGTCGCATTGCGCAACATCATCCGCGAAGCCGGCATCGTCGGCCTCGGCGGCGCCGGTTTCCCCACCTATATCAAGCTCAACCCGGGACACCACAAGCCGATTGAGACCCTGATCCTCAACGGCGCGGAGTGCGAGCCGTATATCACCTGCGATGACATGCTGATGCGCGAACGCGCCGCCGAGATCGTGGGCGGCCTCGCCATCGTCCGGCACGCCCTGCAAGCGAAGGAAGCGCTGATCGGAATCGAGGACAACAAGCGCGAGGCGATCGCCGCCATGCAGGCAGCTGTCGCCGGTCTCGAGGGCGTGCGGGTGGTGCCGGTGCCGACGATCTATCCGGCAGGCGACTCCAAGCTGCTGGCAAACTTCCTCACCGGGAAGGAGATCCCCAGCAACAAGCTGAGCGCGCATGTCGGGATAACCTGTGTCAATGTGGGCACGGTTCATGCCGTCTATCGCGCCATCGCGCATGGCGAGCCGCTGCTGTCGCGAATCGTTACGGTGACCGGTGGAGCCGCATCCCGGCCTGGCAACCTGGAAACCCTGCTCGGTACGCCGATGGATGCCTTGCTGCGGCAGTGCGGGACCCGCATGGAGATCATCGAGCGACTCATCATGGGTGGGCCGATGATGGGATTCGCCCTGCACCGCGCCGACCTGCCGGTCATCAAGACCACCAATTGCGTCCTTGCCGCCACGGCCGCCGAGCTGCCGGCGCAGCGCCCGGTCATGCCCTGCATCCGCTGCGGCGCCTGCTCCGACGCCTGTCCCATGAACCTGCTGCCGCAACAGCTCTACTGGCATGCCCGCAACAAGGATCTCGAGAAGGTTCAGAAGTTCGATCTGTTCGACTGCATCGAATGCGGCGCCTGCTCGTACGTATGCCCCAGCAACATTCCTCTGGTACAGTACTTCCGCTACGCCAAGGGCGACATCTGGATCCAGGAAAGGGAGAAGGAAAAAGCCCAGCTTGCGCGACGGCGCCACGATGCGCGCCAGGCGCGCATAGAACGGGAGAAGGCTGAGCGCGAGGCCAAGCGGCAGCAGAAGAAGGCGGCGCTCGATGCCGCCACCGCAAGGGAGCAGGCCCAGTCCCAGGCGCAGACGGCGAGACAGCGCGCCGAAGAGCGCCGCGATGCGGCTATCCAGCAGGCACAGAAGCAACGCATGACCACCGCCGACGCGGCAGAACCCCAAGCGGAAAACAACGAAAAGAATCGCGCGGCGGATTGACGCCGCGCTCGGATCATCGAACACGCCAGGTATATAAAGAAGCAACCATGCCGCTCAGGACGGCGACCTCGCCGCACGTCAAAGCACCCGTCACTGTCAGTACGCTGATGATCCAGGTCCTCGCCGCCCTGCTTCCGGGCATTGCGGCCTACGTCTGGTTCTTCGGCTGGGGCGTAGTGATCAACATCGCCATCGCGGCGGCGGCAGCGCTGGTCTTTGAAGCCGGCATGCTGCGGCTGCGCCGTCAGCCGGTAGGCCAGTATCTCGCCGATGGCAGCGCACTGGTCACGGCGGTTCTGCTGGCTCTCGCCATTCCACCAACTGCCCCCTGGTGGGTTACGGTCACCGGCGTGTTCTTCGCCATCGTGGTGGCGAAACACCTTTACGGCGGACTGGGGTACAACCCGTTCAATCCCGCGATGGTCGGTTACGTCGTGCTGCTGATCTCAGTGCCACGCGAGATGACCGCCTGGCTGCCGGTGCAGTCATTGAGCGAGCATCCGCTCAGCTTCACCGAGTACGCCGGCCTGATCTTTACCGGAGCACTGCCCGCGGGCGTCACTCTCGACGCCATAACCGAAGCGACCCCGCTCGACGCCTTGCGCACCCACCTCGGACTGGGCAGCACGGTGAGCGACATCCGGGCAACTTTCGGTCTGGACGAGGAAACCAGCCGCCTGCTCAGCGTCGTCCCGATCTTCGGGGTGCTCGGAGGAAAAGGCTGGGAATGGGTCAATGCCGGCTTTCTGCTCGGCGGTCTGTTCCTGATCTGGCGGCGCGTCATCAGCTGGCATATCCCCGCGGGCATGCTGGGCTCGCTGATCGCCATTTCCCTCATCTTCTACATCTACGACCCGGGACACTACGCGTCACCGATGTTTCATCTGTTCAGCGGCGCGGTGATGCTCGGCGCATTCTTCATTGCCACCGATCCGGTGACCGCAGCCGCCAGTCCGCGTGGCCGCCTGATCTATGGGGCAGGAATCGGCATCCTGATCTATGTGATCCGCGCCTGGGGCGGCTATCCGGACAGCATCGCCTTCGCGGTGCTGCTCATGAACATGAGCGTCCCCCTGATCGATGACTACTTCAAGCCGCGCGTGTTCGGCCACGACAGGGACTAGCCGATGCTGATGCGTCACATGTTGGTGACCGCGGCGCTGCTGACCGGTTTCGCGTTGACCGGCACGGCAATCGTGGCGGTGACCCGGCACAGCACCAGCGACATCATTGCTGAAAACCAGCGGCAGGAGCTGCTGCGCACCCTGAGCGAGGTCGTTCCGCCCGAGCTCTACGACAACGATCCAGTTCAGGATGCCATTACTGTCCGCGACCGGCAGATGCTCGGCAGCAACAAGCCGATCGTCGTGTATCGCGCGCGACGCGATAGCGAACCTGTGGCCGTGATGCTGACCCCGGTGGCGCCGGACGGCTATAGCGGCGACATTGGACTGCTGGTGGCCATCGATTGCGCCAGCGAAAACCTGCTCGGTGTGCGGGTATTATGGCACAAGGAAACACCGGGCCTTGGCGACTGGATAGAAACGGAAAAATCCGACTGGGTGCACAGCTTTACCGGCCACTCCCTGACCGATCCGGACGAACTCGGCTGGCGGGTGGAAAAGGACGGCGGCATCTTCGATCAGGTGACCGGCGCCACCATCACGCCCCGCGCCATAGTCAAGGCGGTATACAACACCCTACAATACTACGAGCGGCATCGGGATGAACTGCTCCGCCCCGGGCCGGGCGGTGATGGTGGTGCTCCAGATGTGCCGCCGCAATGACGAATCCATCGTGAGCGAGAGGCACGCCGCATGAGCCAGGCTGATTACGCAAACATCTCTCGCGCCGGGCTGTGGACCAACAACCCCGCCCTGGTCCAGGTGCTCGGCCTGTGCCCGCTGCTCGCGGTCAGCAACAACACCATCAACGGGCTCGGGCTGGGCCTTGCCACGCTGCTCGTGCTGACCATCACCAACGGGCTCGTTTCGGCGATCCGCAATCATACGCGGCCGGAGATCCGCATCCCGATCTACGTGCTGGTCATCGCCTGCGTGGTCACCAGCATCGAGCTGGCCATGAACGCCTGGTTCCACGACCTGTATCGCGTTCTCGGTATTTTCATTCCGCTGATCACCACCAACTGCATCGTCATCGCCCGCGCCGAGGCGTTCGCCTCCAAGAATCCGCTCCTGCCTTCGCTGTACGACGGGTTCATGATGGGACTCGGCTTCATGCTGGTACTGGTGAGCCTGGGCGCGATGCGCGAGCTGGTGGGTTCGGGCACGCTGCTCGCCAACGCGCACCTCATGTTCGGTGAAGGCGCCCGCGAGCTCACCATCACCCTGTTCGCCGATTACCAGGGCTTCCTGCTGGCGATCCTGCCGCCGGGCGCCTTCATCGCCCTGGGCCTGCTCATCGCGCTGAAGAACGCCGTCAATGCGCGACGTGAACGCAAGGCACAGGCCGTGCCGGAGGCCGCCCAGGCGCGGACCGAAGCCGGGCTGGCCTGATCCGTGACATGAACGCCAGGCAGCGTCACGCGCTGCTAGCGCGTCTGCGGGACGCCAATCCCGAGCCACGCGGAGAGCTCGAGTACGAAACGCCGTTCCAGTTGCTGATCGCGGTGATTCTCTCGGCACAGGCGACCGACCGCAGCGTCAACAAGGCGACCTCCGGGCTGTTCCGGGTCGCGCCGGATGCGGCGTCCATGCTGCGCCTCGGCGAAGAAGGAGTGGCCTCATACATTCGCTCCATTGGCCTTTATCGCACCAAGGCACGCAATGTCATCGCCACCTGCCGCCTGCTGCTCGAGCAACATGACGGCGAGGTACCCCGCGACCGCGCCGCACTCGAGGCGCTGCCCGGCGTCGGACGCAAGACGGCGAATGTGGTGCTCAACATCGCGTTCGGTGAACCGGTCATCGCCGTCGACACCCATGTATTTCGCGTCGCCAACCGTACCGGACTGGCGCCCGGACGCAATGTGCGTGAAGTCGAGACCCGCCTGGAAAAGGAAATCCCCGAGGAATTCCTGCGCCATGCGCATCATTGGCTGATACTGCACGGCCGCTATGTCTGCCTGGCGCGTCAGCCGCGCTGCCCGGCCTGCATCGTCCACGATCTGTGCGAGTATCCGAACAAAACCCCCGGCGAACGCAGCGTGGAAGCGGAAACCGGACAAACAGTGCCGGCAGCATCCGGCAAGGGACGCGGCAGACATGTGGCTCGGTCAGGATAGGGAACAAATCCGCAAGGTATTCATCGAAGCCTGGCGCAAGCAGCGCGCGGGCCTGCCGCTGGAGCCGCTGGAGCGCATCATCGCCGGAGTGATCGCGCATCACCCCGAATATCAGCCCGGACTGGAAAGCGGCGGACTCGCCGAACGTGATTTCCTGGCCGGCGACGGCGAGAGCAATCCCTTTTTGCACATGGGCCTGCACATCGCGCTGCAGGAGCAGATCGCGACCGACCGCCCGGCCGGCGTGCTTGCGGTCTATCACTCACTCGCCGCCAGCGCCGGCGACGCGCACGAGGCGGAGCACCGCATGATGGACTGCCTCGCCGCGGTCCTGTGGCAGGCCCAGCGGGACGGAGCCATGCCGGAGGAGAATGTCTATCTGGAGCAGCTGCGTGCACTGCTGCGGTAAGGAAGTAAAGAGAAAGAGTAAAGATGAAAGCGCTTGCCTCCCTGTCATCGATCCAGAGCCGGCCGTTCGCTTTCCTCTTTCACCTTTCATCTTTACTCTTTTCCGATCCATAGATGAAACCCAAGACACCCAGCAGCCTTAGCCAGAAGCCTTCTTCCGCCATCGTCATTCGCGGCGCCCGCCAGAACAATCTGAAGGGCCTGGATGTCGAAGTGCCGCTCGGAGCGCTCACCGTCGTCACCGGCGTCAGCGGCTCAGGCAAATCCTCTCTCGCCTTCGACACCGTATATGCCGAAGGGCAGCGCCGCTACGTCGAAACTTTCTCGCCCTACGCGCGCCAGTTTCTCGAACGGATGGACAAGCCGCGCGTCGACCGCATCGACGGTGTGCTGCCGGCTATCGCCATCGACCAGGTCAATCCGGTACGGACCTCGCGCTCCACCGTGGGGACGATGACCGAGCTCAACGACCATCTGAAACTGCTCTATGCCCGCGCGGCGCGCCTGTACTGCTATTGCGGCCGGGAAGTAAGACGCGACGACGCCGAATCGGTATGCCGGCAGCTGAGCGCGCTCGTCCCGACAGAGGCGCGGCTGATCGTTACCTTCCCGGTCCAACTGCCCGATAATTTCACCCGCGAGGAGGTGATCGCCCTCCTCTCCCGCCAGGGTTATACGCGGGTGCGTGAACGCGACGATGGCGGCCTCGACGTAGTGCAGGACCGCATGCGCGCAAGCGCGGACCGCGAACGTCTGGTGGAAGCGCTCGAGATTGCCTTCGAGCGCGGCCAGGGCCGGCTCGGCGTCGACATCGAAAGCCCGGAAGGAAATCAGCACCTGCGCTTCTCGAGCGGTCTGCATTGTCCGCATTGCGACGTTTCCTGGCAGGATCCGGTGCCGAACCTGTTTTCGTTCAATTCGCCGATCGGCGCCTGCCCCGAATGCCGCGGCTTCGGCCGGGTCATCGGCATCGATTACGAACTGGTCATCCCCGACCAGGGGAAGACGCTTGCCGGCGGCGCCATTCGGCCCTGGCAGACCTCCGCCTACCAGGAATGCCAGCAAGACCTGATGCGTTTCGCCCGCCGCGGCGGCATCCGTACCGACGTACCCTGGCGGGAACTGAGCGCCGCCGAGCGCGAATGGGTCATCGAAGGGGAAGGCGACTGGGACAACAAGGTCTGGTACGGCGCCCGCCGCTTCTTCGCCTGGCTCGAAAGCAGAAGCTACAAGATGCACATTCGCGTCCTGCTGTCGCGATACCGCAGCTATACCTCCTGCCCGGCCTGCAAGGGAGCGCGGCTGCGCCCTGAAGCCCTGCAGTGGCGCCTGCACATGCGACCCGCAGACTCCAGGCCGGATTCCAGACGCTCACAGGCGCCAGAAGAATCGTTCAACTTCCATGAGCTGATGACCCTGCCGATCGAGCGCAGCCAGGCACTGTTCCGCGACTTCGAACTGCCCGCGCCGTTGGACCAGGCATCCGAGGTGCTCCTCGGCGGCATTCGCAGCCGTCTCGATTACCTGCGGGAAGTCGGCCTTGGCTACCTCACCCTGGATCGCCAGTCGCGAACGCTGTCCGGAGGCGAAGTCCAGCGCATCAATCTGACCACCGCGCTCGGCACTTCGCTGGTGAACACGCTGTTCGTACTCGATGAGCCGAGCATCGGTCTGCACGCGCGCGACGTCGGCCGCCTGATCGCCGTGCTCAAACGGCTGCGCGATGCGGGCAACACGCTGCTGGTGGTCGAGCACGACGCGCAGATCATCCGCGCCGCCGACCGCATTCTCGAGCTCGGTCCGGGGCCGGGCGAGGCAGGCGGTTCCCTTGTTTACCAGGGCACACCCGCCGGCATGATGAAAGCGCGGGAATCGCTCACCGGCCGTTACCTGCGCGCGCATCACGCCGCTGCTCCGGCCGCAACGAACCAGTCCGCTGCGCAGCCGGAAGGTCCCTGGCTGCGTATCGCTGGGGCTTCTGCCAACAACCTGCAGAACCTGGACGTCGACCTGCCGCTCGGCCGCCTCGTCTGCCTGACCGGTGTGAGCGGGTCGGGAAAGTCGACGCTGCTGCGCGACATCTGTTATCTCGCCCTGCGAAAGCTGAAGGGCCACCCGGATGAACCGCCCGGAGCGCACCGGGCGATGCTCGGGCACGAACTCATCGATGAGGTTCTGCTGGTCGATCAGTCGCCGATCGGCAAGACCACGCGTTCGAATCCGGCCAGTTACACCGGCGCTCTGGGCGCAATCCGCGCGCTGTTCGCTGCCGAGCCGCTGGCGCGCGAACGCGGCTATACCGCGGGAACCTTCAGCTTCAACTCGGGCAATGGCCGCTGTCCGGTCTGCGGCGGCAATGGCTTCGAGCACGTCGAGATGCAGTTTCTGAGTGACGTCTACCTGCGCTGCCAGGCCTGCGA
Organism: uncultured Chromatiales bacterium; assembly: GCA_964581365.1. GTDB lineage: Bacteria > Pseudomonadota > Gammaproteobacteria > SZUA-140 > SZUA-140 > JAITWN01. Next base: position 35,216 of record CAZOOF010000011.1, on the reverse strand, counting down.
CGGCAGGCGTTATCGCCCGGAAATCCTCGAAGTGCGTCTGGTCCGCGACGGCATCGCTCGTTCGATCGCCGATGTGCTGGACATGACGATCGCCCAGGCCGCCGACTGGTTTGCTACCGAGCCCAAGGTCTTGCAGGGCCTGGAGCCTCTGCGCGCGGTGGGACTCGATTACCTGCGGCTCGGGCAGCCGGTGACCACCCTGTCGGGAGGCGAAGCTCAGCGCCTCAAGCTCGCTGGCCATCTGGCCCAGGCAGGCGCATCACGCAGCAATGCCGGGCACATGCTCTTCCTCCTCGATGAACCGACCACCGGGCTGCACATGGCCGATGTCGAGCGTCTGCTGCAGGCGCTGCGCAGTCTCATCGAACACGGGCATTCGGTGATCGCCATCGAACACAATCTGGACTTCATCGCTGCCGCCGACTGGATCGTCGACCTCGGCCCCGAGGGCGGCGATGGCGGAGGTCGCCTGGTATGCGCCGGGCCACCTGCTCAGGTCGCGGCTCACCCCGCCAGCCATACCGGTGCTGCCCTGCGCGGAGAATCCGTCCGCGGATCCGGGGACGAGCGCTCCGCCAGCCAGCGGGGAAGGACGCCCGGCGAAACCGCAAGACATGCGGCGAACGACTGCATACGCATTCTTCATGCGCGGGAGCACAACCTCAAGAACATCGATGTCGATATCCCTCGGCGCGGCATCACCGCCATCACCGGCGTTTCCGGCAGCGGCAAGAGCACCGTAGCCTTCGATATTCTGTTCGCCGAGGGTCAGCGGCGATACCTCGAATCGCTCAACGCCTACGCGCGACAGTTCGTGCAGCCCGCCTCGCGCCCCGATGTGGATGCGGTGCTCGGCATTCCGCCGACGGTAGCCATCGAACAGCGCACCAGTCGCGGCGGCCACAAGAGCACGGTAGGCACGCTCACGGAAATTCATCATTTCCTGCGCCTGCTCTTCGTGAAGCTCGGTATCCAGCACTGTCCCGACTGCGAACTGCCGATCGACGCGCAGAGCGTGGACGAGATCGTCGCGCGAATCCTGAGCGACTACCGTGGACGCCGTGTTCGCCTCTATGCGCCGCTGGTAACGGCCCGCAAGGGCTACTACACCGATCTGGCGCGCTATTATGCCGCGCGCGGCTTCGAGGAGCTGCGTGTCGACGGTGAGCATCTGCCGACCTCTCCCTGGCCCCGGCTCGATCGCTTCCGCGAGCACGACATCGCCCTTCCCTGCGGGGAATATCCGGTCGACGCCCGTCACGAGAACGAGTTGCGCAGAGCGATCGAAGAAGCTCTGGCTCACGGCAAGGGAGTGCTGCATATCGTGCCCGCAGGGCGCGGCGCCAGGGAACGCATTTTTTCCACGCTGCGTGCCTGCTCCGGCTGCGGGCGCAGCTTTCCCGAGCCGGATCCACGGCTGTTCTCCTACAACTCGCGGCATGGCTGGTGTCCGGCGTGCCACGGCAGCGGTCTCGAGGACGTCACTGGGGACGACGGGGAGGAAACGGAGAGCGGAGCTTCCGGGCGGACCTGTCGCGCCTGCGCAGGGCGGCGCCTCAGGCCGGAGGCCTTGGCGGTGCGCTTCCAGGACCGCTCGATCGCGGACTATGCGGCGCTGACCGTGGCCGATTCCGAGCGCGTCTTCTCGCGTCTCAAGCTGCGCGGGCGCGAAGCGGAGATCGCGCGCGACATCATCACCGAGCTGCGCGCGCGCTTGAGCTTCCTGTCACGCGTCGGCCTTTCCTATCTGTCCCTCGATCGCGGTGCTCCAGGTCTTTCGGGCGGCGAAGCTCAGCGCATCCGTCTCGCCGCCCAGCTCGGATCCAACCTGCGTGGCGTGTGCTATATCCTCGACGAACCAACGATCGGCCTTCACCCCCGGGACAACCGCATGCTGCTCGATACCCTCGAGGAGCTTGCCGACCGCGACAACACGCTGCTGGTCGTTGAGCATGACGAGGACACCATTCGCCGCGCCGACCACATCATCGACCTCGGCCCAGGCGCGGGTGTCAACGGAGGACGCGTGGTGGCCCAGGGCACGCTGAAGACACTGATGCGCAAGCGCGAGTCTCTCACCGGACGCATGCTCGCCAAGCCCCTGCGTCACCCTCTGATGCCGCGGCGCCCCACGGCGCCGGCGCAGGACAACTCGATCCTGCTCGCGAACATCGAGCTGAACAATCTGCGCGGAGTGGACGCCGCCATTCCTCTCGGCCGCCTGGTCTGCCTGACCGGCGTATCGGGCAGCGGCAAGAGCACGCTGCTGCGCCACGTCCTGCACGACAATCTGCAGCGCCTGATCGCCGCACGCAGGGACCGGCGCCGCCGCCCCGCGCTGCATGGCTGCGGCTCATTCTCCGGCTGGGAAGCGGTGGAACGCGTGCTGGAAGTGGACCAGACGCCGATCGGTCTCACCCCCCGCTCCTGCCCGGCCACTTACGTCGGCTTCTGGGACGATATCCGGCGTCTGTATGCCGGAACCACCGAAGCTCGCCTGCGCGGGTACAAACCGGCGCGCTTTTCCTTCAATGTCGCCGGCGGGCGTTGCGAGGCGTGCGCAGGACAAGGCATGCAGCGCATCGAAATGAGCTTTCTGCCCGGCGTGCGGGTCGACTGCGAAGTCTGCGGCGGTTCGCGCTTCACCGCCGAAACGCTCGCCGTTCACTACCGCGGCCGCAGCATCGGCGATGTCCTGGCCATGAGCGTTGACGAGGCAACGGAGTTCTTCGCTCATCACGCCGGAATCCACCGGGCACTCCGCCTGCTTCAGGACGTCGGCCTGGGCTATCTCACGCTCGGCCAGCCGAGTCCGACCCTCTCGGGCGGTGAAGCCCAGCGCATCAAGCTGGTCACCGAGCTGGCGCGCGTGCGTTCGCCAGAGCCGCCACCCTCCGGGCGCCAGCGCTCACGGAGCGACGCAGAACGCCATCCGCTGTACGTGCTGGATGAACCGACCGTCGGGCTGCACATGGCCGATGTGGAGCGGCTGATCCGCGTGCTGCACCGCCTGGTGGACGGCGGCGCCACGGTAGTGCTGATCGAGCACAATCTCGACGTCATCGCGGAAGCCGACTGGATTATCGATCTCGGCCCCGAGGGCGGCGACGGCGGTGGCCGTATCGTCGTCGAGGGCCCGCCGGAGCGCGTGGCTGGTGCGAAGCGCTCTCATACGGGCGCAGCGCTGCGCACCTTCCTCGCCGAGCGGAGCACGCAGGCCCCGTGACCATCGGCTACGCAGCGGGGACGGCCCTGCGGTAGAATCAGATGCGACTTCGAGAGAAAGCCATGAAACTTAGCGTCGACGAATTCAGATCCTGGACCAACAAGAGCATCACTCTGCTCGGCATGTCGGGCGTGGGCAAGACACGCCTGTCGAATCTGCTGATGAGAGGAGACTGGTTTCACTATTCAGGCGATTATCGCATCGGCACCCGCTACCTGGACGAGCCCATCCTGGACAACATCAAGCAGCAGATGATGCAGGTGCCCTTCCTGCGCGATCTCCTGCGCTCGGACTCGATCTACATCAACAACAACATCACCGTGCACAATCTGCAACCGGTCTCGAGCTTTCTCGGCAAGCTCGGCGACCCGCAGCAGGGCGGTCTCGGGCTGCGCGAATTCAAGCGTCGCCAGGAGCTGCATCGGCAGGCCGAAGTCGCGGCGATGAAGGACGTGCCCGAGTTCATTCGCAAGGCGCAGGGAATCTACGGTTACAAGCATTTCATCAATGATGCGGGTGGAAGCATCTGCGAACTCGATGACCCCGAGGTCATCGACATCCTGAGCCGTCACACCCTGATCCTCTACATCAAGGCGAGCGAACGGGACGAACAGGAGCTCATCTGTCGCGCCGTCAGCGATCCCAAGCCGCTCTACTACCGCGAAGCCTTTCTCGATGAACAGCTGGCCATCTATCAGGCAGACAAAGGCCTGGAGTACGTGGCCATGATCGATCCGGACGATTTCGTGCGCTGGGTATTCCCGCGCCTGTTCCGTTCACGCATACCGCGCTATGAGCAGATCGCCGCCGCATACGGCTATACCGTCACCACCGAGGAACTGGGTACGGTGCGTGACGAACGCGATTTCCTCGAGCTCGTCGAGCGGGCCGTAGCCAGGAGGGACAACTGACGTGCCGCTGGTAGCCAGATCCACGCTGCCCACCTTCCAGCGCCTCAAGGACGAAGGGGCGATCGTGCTGACCGAGCAGGAAGCGCTGCGCCAGGACATTCGCGAGCTGCACATCGGTCTGCTCAACATGATGCCGGATGCCGCGCTGCAGGCGACGGAGCGCCAGTTCTTCCGCCTGGTCGGCGGCAGCAACCAGATCGCCCAGTTCTTCATGCATCCGTTCACGCTGCCCGCGCTCACTCGCAGCGAGAAGGCCCAGCAGTACATCGACGATCACTATGAAAGTTTCGAACACATCAAGGAACAGGGATTGGACGCCCTCATCATCACCGGCGCCAATGTCACTCACCCGGACCTTGCCGCCGAGCCGTTCTGGGAACCGCTCATCGAAGTGATCGACTGGGCATCGGAACATGTGACATCGATCCTGTGTTCATGTCTCGCCACACATGCGGTGCTGCAGTTCCGGCACAATCAGAAGCGGCGTCCGCTGCCGGCCAAGTGCTGGGGGATCTTCGGCCATCGCACGGTCGATCATCGCCACCCGCTGATCTCCGACGTGAACACGAAATTCGATGTTCCGCACTCGCGATTCAATGACATCGGGCGCGATCAGTTCGAGGCGGCCGGGCTGCACATCCTGGCCGAAAGCCCGGAAGCCGGAGTGCATCTCGCCGTCAGCTCGGATCGCTTCCGCTTCGTCTATTTCCAGGGCCATCCCGAGTACGACACCATCAGCCTGCTCAAGGAGTACAAGCGGGATGTGAATCTCTATGCCGAGGGACGGCGAGAGGAATATCCGCCTTTTCCGGACAATTACTTTACGCTGCGCACCCGGGCGATCCTCGAGGAATACGGCGAACGTGTGATCGCGGCGCGCGCAGCCGGCCGGACCGCTCCGGAATTCCCTGAGGAGCTCATCGTCCCGACGCTGCACAACACCTGGCGTGACACCGCAGCCGCAGTGATCAACAACTGGATCGGCAGGGTGTATCAGATCACCAATCTGGACCGCCGCCGCCCGTTCCGGGACGACGTCAATCCCGACGATCCACTCGGTCTGCTGCGCCAGGAAAGGTGATCAGGACCTGCCCACGGGGCAGCTAAAGGACGTACCGAAACGATGGGCGATGGCCGGACGATCGATCCGGCCATCTCCTCATTCCGGCCATTCAAGCGTAAAGTCGAAGTTCGCCTGCTGAGGACCTGCACCACAGTCGAAACTGACCTCGATCCGCCAGTCTCCACCCATGGAAAATTCGGGACCCGTGCCGCTGTAGACGCCGGAACGCTGCTCTTCCAGCTGTACCACGACGTCATCGGTGGACATCTCATGCTCCGGCATGAACTGGCGGAAGCTCACGCCGCAGGCGCGCACGGTGCGATTGTCGGCATCACGGATACCGATCGACACTTTCGCCGGACGCCCCACCTGCGCCGGCGAAGGATCGGTCTTCAGCATCACGGTATAATCGCCGGCCTGCACCCGCGGCGCGCTGGACCAGCTATCACAACCGAGCAGCGCGATGGCGGTCACTGCCCCTGCCGCCAGGGTGCGAAGGGTCTGCGATACCTTGCCGTCGCCCCGCATCATCTCATCGTCCTCGACGCGCGGCGATGCGCATGCGCAGAGCGTTCAGCTTGATGAAGCCTTCGGCATCGCGCTGCTGGTATTTGCCGGCATCGTCCTCGAAAGTCGCGATGTCGGCATCGAACAGGCTGTCGGTGGCCGAACGCCGTCCCACCACCACGACGTTGCCCTTGTACAGCTTGAGCCGGACCGTGCCGTTCACATGCACCTGAGAGGCGTCGATCATCTCCTGCAACATCCGCCGCTCCGGACTCCACCAGTAGCCGTTGTACACCAGGCTGGCATAGCGCGGCATCAGTTCGTCCTTGAGATGAGCGACTTCGCGATCGAGCGTGATCGATTCGATCGCCCGGTGCGCCTTCAGCATCAGCGTGCCGGCCGGCGTTTCGTAACAGCCGCGCGACTTCATGCCGACGTAGCGGTTCTCAACCAGATCCAGGCGGCCGATGCCGTGCGCCGACGCCATCCGGTTGAGCTCAGTCATGACCTCCGCCGGCGACATGCGTCTGCCGTCGATCGCAACGATGTCCCCGCGCTCATACTCGAGCTCGATGTACTGCGGTTCGTCGGGGGCATCCTCCGGCGCCAGCGTCCACCGCCACATCGAGGCTTCGGGCTCGGCCCATGGATCTTCGAGCACGCCACCCTCGTACGAGATGTGCAGCAGATTGGCATCCATGGAATAGGGAGAGCCGCCATCGCGGCGCTTCTGCTCGACGGGAATCCCGTGGCGGTCGGCATAGGCAAGCAGCTTTTCCCGCGACAGCAGATCCCATTCGCGCCAGGGCGCGATGATGCGGATATCGGGATTGAGCGCGTAGGCGCCGAGCTCGAAACGAACCTGGTCGTTGCCCTTGCCAGTGGCGCCATGCGAGATCGCATCGGCGCCGGTTGCGGCGGCGATCTCGACCAGACGCTTGGCAATCAACGGCCGAGCGATGGAGGTTCCGAGCAGATATTCGCCCTCATAGACCGTATTGGCCCGGAACATCGGGAACACGAAATCACGCGCGAACTCCTCGCGCAGATCTTCGATGAAGATTTCCTGCACGCCCAGCAGCTGCGCCTTGGCGCGTGCCGGCTCGAGTTCCTCGCCCTGGCCAATGTCGGCAGTGAAGGTCACCACTTCGCAGCCGTAGTGCTCCTGCAGCCATTTCAGAATGACCGAAGTATCGAGACCGCCGGAATAAGCGAGGACGACTTTCTTGACCGATGACATATTGTTAGCGTTGCCAGTTAAGAGTTGATGTTCGATGCCGGATTACTTGGCCTTCGCCTTGGCCTTCTCGCTGCGACGCAGACGGGACAGCAGCCGGCGCGCCATGTCGCCGAAAAGCTCGGTCTGAGTCGGGTGCGGATGGATCGCTTCGGCGACCTGTTCCAGAGTCATGTTGCCGGCGACCATCATCACCCCCTCTCCGATCAGCGTGTCCGCGTGATCGGCGAGGAAGTGAACTCCAATGATGCGATGCGAACGCTGATCGGCCACCAGCTTGATCATGCCATGCGTTTCGTTGTTGATCATCGCCTTGGCATCGATGCTCATCGGCACCTTGACCTCGACGGCATCGATACCGGCCGCCTTGGCCTGTTCTGTCGACAGGCCGACGAAGGCCGCCTGCGGTCGCGTGAAGATGACGCCGCAATCCTTCGCCTGATCGTAGCGCGCCCGCTCGCCATCGATCGTCTGCGCAGCCACGCGACCCTGATGTCCCGCCGTATGCGCCAGCATCAGGCCACCAATGACGTCACCGACGGCAAAAATGTGCGGCACCGAGGTACGGCAGGAGGCATCGACGGTGATGACACCCTTGTCCGTCGCCACGCCAGCCTTGTCGAGCCCCAGCCCGTCGAGCACGGGACGCTTGCCGGTGGCCATGAGCACGTAGTCCGCGCTGACCGAATGCTTCTTGCCTTCCGCATCCGTCCAGCTGATCTTCATTTCTCCGGCCTTGCCGCTGATCTCCCCCACCTTCGCAGAGGTATGGATCTCGAGTCGCGGCTCGGCGGACAGCACCTCGACCAGCGCCTTGGCGATTTCCGGCTCGACTTCGGCGAGCACGCGGTCCTGCGCCTCCAGCAGCGTTACCTGCGAGCCGAAATCCTGGAAGATCTGCGCCATCTCCATGCCGATGGCGCCGCCGCCGATCACCACCAGGCGCTTGGGCACTCCTTGCAGGCCCCACACCGTATCGGAGGTAATGACGCCGCCGGACTCGAGTCCTTCGCGCGCCCCCGGGATCGGCGGAACGAACGGCGGCGCGCCGGTGGCGATCACCGCGCAGCCGAAAGTCAGAGTCTCGCCCTTCCCGCCCTGGTATTTCGCGCGCGCGTGGGGATCGCTGCTGTTGCCGGAGGTGTCGATGGCGAGCTCATGCGGTCCGGTAAAGCTGGCATAGCCCTGGATCAGCTTGATCTTGACGCCGAGGTCGGTCTTCCTTGCCATCTCGCCACGGCTTTCGAGCACGCCGCGCCGGGTCTTCTCGAGCAGTTCCCAGTTCAGCTTGCCGCGATTGGTGCCTTCGACGCCGAGATGGGCATCATCGGCGCGGTCACGCAGGCGATCCGCCGCCGCGCGCCAGGCCTTGGACGGGATACAGCCGCGCCACAGGCATTCGCCGCCGGGCAGCGGCGCATCGTTGATCATCACGACTTTGTAGCCATGGCCGGCGAGCTCGCGGGCACAGTCCTCGCCGCCGGGCCCGCCTCCGATCACCGCCACATCGTAGTCCCACTCCCCTTCGGGAATGGCGGGACCGCTGGCCATCCACGACTCGGGACGTTCGATGAGCTGCTTGAGTGTATTGAGATAACGCGCGACATGAGCGCCGTAAACCACCCGATGATCGGCGGTTATCGTCAGCGGCATGCCGTCGGCGCTGGCGGCGCCGATGGCCAGGATGGCGGTGGTGCCGGGCGTCGGAATGGCGTCGAAGAAGCTCACGCCGAGCATGCCCATGTTCGAGATCATGAAGGTCGGGTTGGCGTACTCCTCCGGCTTGAGGCGACGCTTGCGCGCGCGCTCGAGCAGGTCCTGCCACTGCGCGCCCAGATCTTCGAGTGACTGCGACTCGCAGCGACGCAGCACGGGCACTACCAGGCCGCCATCTTCCGCCGTGACCGCCATGCCGATATCGACCTGACCGCGCTCGACCAGCTTGTCTTCGTGCTGGTAGGCCCAGTTCATGCGGGGATTGTCGGCCATGGCAAGAGCGCAGGCACGGGCGATGGCGATAGTCATCGAAACACCGTTCGCCTTGGCCGCTCGCGCCAGCGCTTCCGGGCGCGCGTGCACCGTGACCCGGAAGGTCGGCATACTCATCGCGCGAACCATGTTGTGACTGACCGCGCGCTCGAGCGAGGTCATCGGACGTCCATTGCCCGGCACATCGATGATCTGCTGCCAGGGAGCCGGGACGGCTGCCTGCGGCGCCGGTGCCGACGCCCCCGCGCGCTGCACGTCTTCGGCGGTGATCTCACCGAACGGACCGCTGCCGGAAAGTCTGCCGAGGTCGACGCCATGCTCGCCTGCGAGCTTGCGCGCGTACGGAGTCACGGCCTTGCCTTCGGGTCTGAGTGCTGGTTCGGCACCGGAAGCGGCGGCCGGGGCAGCGACCGCTGGGGTGGAAACACTGGGCTGACGCGGCTGGGCTGCCGGCGCCGGCTTGTCGCTCGCCAGAGTGGCCGGTGCGGCTTCGCCCTGGGCCGCGCCTTCGCGCACGACCTGGTCGGGGCTGGCGACGAGGTAAGCCATCGGCGCGCCCACGGCAACCAGACTGCCAACGGGAACCATCGGCCCGGAGAGAATGCCTTCACGGAACACCTCCACATCCATGATGGCCTTGTCCGTCTCGACCGTGGCGACGATATCACCTCGTTCGATGGTGTCGCCGATCTCCTTTTCCCAGCTGACCACCACGCCTTCCTGCATGGTATCGGACAGCTGCGGCATGATAATGGTGTGAGTCGCTCCCGCGGGCGCACCACCGCCTGCGGCCGGAGCAGAGGCGGCCTGAGCCTCGGCGACCGCTTCGGCCTGGCCCGACGCCCCCTGCTCGTCCCGCTGCGGCTCCGACACCGGCAGATCGCCGTCCTCGCGCACCTGCGAAGCATCGGCCACCAGCAAGCCCATGACCGCGCCCACCGGAACAGTGCTGCCCACCGGCGCCAGCGGCCCCGACAGGAAGCCCTCGCGGAAGACTTCCACATCCATGATGGCCTTGTCGGTTTCGACCGTGGCCACGATATCACCGCGTTCGATCCGGTCGCCGATGTTCTTTTCCCAGCTGACGACGACGCCTTCCTGCATGGTATCGGACAGCTGGGGCATTTTGATCTGGTAGGCTTCGGACATAGTTTCCCTGCGTGCGAAAGCGAAAAATCGAAAGAAACGAAAGCGAAAGAGGAATGGATGCAAATGACACGGCAAGCGCCGTCACACCATCCCCGCTGACTGCTTCACTGTGCCTCCCGGCGAGGCCCCGCCTCGCCGGGAAAAATCATCAGTGCTTCTTGCGCCGCCGGAACAGCGTCAATGTGCGCTCGACGATCTGGCCCACATTGGGAATGGCAGCCTTCTCGAGCGGCTGGCTGTAGGGAATGGGCACGTTGCGCGCCGACACCCGCAGCGGGGGCGCGTCGAGCTCGAAGAAGCATTCCTCGTTGAGGATCGCCATCACCTCGGCGCCGACGCCGACCGGGGCTTCCGCCTCTTCGACGATCACGGCCCGGTGAGTCTTGGCCACCGAGCGCCTGATGCCTTCCCGGTCCAGCGGACTGAGTGAATACAGGTCGACCACCTCGGCCTCCACGCCGTGCTCCCGGGCGAGGATTTCAGCCGCCTGCAGGCACCAGTGCACCGACAGGTTGTAGCCGAACAGCGTCACGTCACGGCCCGGACGGCTCACCTCGGAACCCTCCAGCGGATGGAAGAATTCCTCGTCGGGCACCTCGCCGCGCATGTTGTACATCAGCTCGTGCTCGTTGATGAACACGGGGTCGTCGCAGCGAACAGCAGACTTCAGCAACCCGTACGCCTGGCGCGGATTGGACGGGGTCACCACCCGCAGGCCGGCAATACCCATGAACACCTTCTCCATGCGCGCTGAATGCTGCGCGCCGAGCTGATGCGCAGTACCGCCCGGGGAGCGGATCACCACCGGCGCGGTGAGTTGACCGCCCGACATGTAGCGCACCTTGGCCGCCGAGTTGGCGATCTGGTCCAGGGCCAGCCAGGCGAAGTTGACCGACATGATCTCGATGATCGGACGCACGCCGATGAACGATGCGCCGATGCCGAGACCGGTGTAGCCGTTTTCGGAGATCGGGGTATCGATCACCCGCTCCGGGCCGTACTTCTCGTAAAGTCCCTGCGTCGCCTTGTAGGTACCACCGGCGACACCGATATCTTCACCCATGGCAATCACCAGGGGATCGTTCGTCATTTCCTCGTCATGGGCGCGTCGTATCGCTTCCCAATACATCATCTGCGCCATCAGGCCTTCTCCCCCTTGCCCCTGACCCAGGGATCGTTCTCGGCGAGCACATACTTCTCGACGTCCTCGGCGGACGGCAGCGGTGCGTCTTCCGCGAATTTCACGATATCGTTCTCGATGTGATCGATGATCTCGCGATCCATGGTCTTGAAATCATCCAGGCTCAATTCATTCTCCTCGACGAGGCGATTGCGCAGGATCGTGATCGGATCGCGCTTGAGCCACTTCTTTTCCTCGTCCTTGGAACGGTAGGCATTCGAATCGGACATCGAATGGCCGCGATAGCGATAGGTTTTCAGTTCGAGGAAGTACGGACCCTGGCCGGAGCGCACGTGATCGACAGCGGTGCAGGCCGCCTTGTACACCGCCTCGACATCCTGACCATCCGCCTGCGCTGCCGGAATATCGTATGCGGCAACACGCTTGTACTGGTCGAGCACGGCGGTGGAGCGGTCGATGCGGGTACCGATGCCGTAAAGATTGTTTTCGCACACGAAGAGCACCGGGAGTTCCCAGATCTTCGCCATGTTCAGCGATTCGTGGAAGGTGCCCTGGTTGTTGGCGGCATCGCCGAGGAAGCAGATCGAAATCTCATCACCGCGCTTCATCTTGATACCCTTGGCGAGTCCCACCGCCAGCGGGAAGGGTCCGCCAACCAGAGCGTAGCCGCCCATGAAGCGGTGCTCGACATCGAACACGTGCATGGAGCCGCCGCGCCCGCGACTCACCCCGGCTTCCTTGCCGTAGAGCTCCGCCATCACCGCGCGGGGATCGGAGCCGCACTTGATGGCATGGATGTGGTCGCGATATCCGGTGATCACGTAATCATGTCCCGGACGGGCAGCCTCGAGCACCCCATGGGCACATGCCTCCTGTCCGGAATACAGATGGAGGAAACCACCGATCTTGCGCTCTACATAGGCCTCGTAACAGCGCTCCTCGAAGCGGCGCGCGAAGAGCATCTCGTGCAGCAAGCGCTTCTTGTCGGCGACGCTGAGCGGGCGGTATCCGTCCTGCCGCGCGCCCGGTGACACATAGCCTGGCATCACGTTCATGGGCTAATCTTCCTAAATAATTCCGGTGCTTCCGGGATCCGGGTTATCGACTCGACAGGCCGCCGAAGACACGCCAGGGAACGCCTCGCGCTGGTGAAAGCAGGTTCACGCCACACTCAACCCGTGACAATCGCCTGTTCGTGCCGTGCGCCATACCCCTGATCACGTTCCAACTGACCTGTTTACTGTTCTGTTTGATATTGTTGCCCAGCTGAACGCGGCCTCCAAGCAATCAGCCCGGCAACGATCGCGCACGCGTTCTAGGCGCACAAGAACGGGATATGATCCGTTATTTTCCCGTACGAGGTCAATCCGATGAATATGAAGGAGCTTGGATAACAAGATGATGGCACGTATCGAGCAGCGGACCGCCCCGTTGAGCCGCTCCGCCCTGGAAACCACCGAAAATCTCATTGTTTTCATGCCAGAAAAAGAGCCGAGGGGGATCTGGGCGGAAATTCCCTCCGGGGAAATCCTGCAGCAGCGGATGACCCGCGCACGGCGCGCGGATGCGCAGCGACGGTTGCTCGAGACCGACCTGCCCAACGCCATCGGCACCCGCGTCACGCTCGAAGCACTGCCGCCCGGGATTTCCTCCTTTGAGCTTCTTTCCAAAGCCCGCGCCCATGTGCAGCGCCATCGCGAGCATGGCGCGCGCAGCATCGCGGTGCTCATGCCGGGGCTCGAAGCGGCGCTCGCCGCGCGCGCGGTGGATGCCCTCAGCGCCGCGGCGCTGGCTGCCGATGCGCCCATGCCGGATCTGCGCAGCCGACCGCAGCGCCGTCGCCGTCTCGCCAGCCTGAAGTTCTACGGCGTGCCGCAACGCGTCGATCTCGCGCGAACCCGCGCGGAAGCCGAGGGAAATGCGCTCGCCCGCGAGCTCACCATGCTGCCGCCGAACGAGCTCACGCCCGGCCGCTACCGTCGACGCATCAGCGCGCTGGCCCGCGAAGAAGGCTGGACCATGCGTTTCCTCGATACTCAGGCACTGCGCCGTCAGCGTGCCGGCGCGTTCCTCGCGGTAGCCCAGGGGAGCGACACCGACGACGCCGGCATCATCGAGCTGCGCTACCGGCCCGCCAACCGCCGCGCCAGGACTCCCGAGCTGTGCCTGGTAGGCAAGGGGCTGTGCTACGACACCGGGGGCGTCAACCTGAAGCCCGCCCGGTACATGCAGGGCATGCATGAGGATATGGCGGGAAGCGCCGTGGCGCTCGGCACCCTGCTCGCGCTGACGCGGCTGCGGGCGCCGTTCCCGGTACGCTGCTGGCTGGCACTCGCTCAGAACCACATTGGTCCGCGCGCGTACAAGCCGGGTGATGTGGTCACCGCAAGCAATGGAACCACGATCGAGGTGGTGCACACCGATGCGGAAGGCCGCATGGTGCTGGCCGACACCCTCGCACTCGCCAGCCGCGGTAATCCCGGGCTGATCATCGATTACGCGACGCTGACCGGCAGCTGTATCCAGGCACTGGGCACGGTCTACAGCGGCGCCTTCAGCAATCGGGACAGCCTGCGGGAAGACATCATTCGCGCCGGACGCAGCAGTGGCGAACGGGTGTGGCCCTTCCCCTTCGACGCCGACTATGACCGGGCCCTGGAAAGCCGCATCGCGGACGTGCGGCAGTGCACACTGGAAGGCGAAGCCGATCACATTCTTGCCGCGCGCTTCCTGTCCCGCTTCGTCGGCGACAAACCCTGGATACACATCGATCTGGCTGCCGGCAGCAACAAGGGCGGGCTGGCGCATATCCCGACCGACACTACGGGATTCGGCGTCCGTTTCACCCTCGATCTGCTGTATGAGCAGCAGGTCCTGCAGCGCAGCGACCGGGGCCTCGAGTAGGCAGCGCCAGCACAGGACGCGTATACTGCCCGTCTTCATGGCGCATCTTTCCAGGCAGAGCAAGGAGCCCGGATCATGACCGAACCGAACCCTCTCGTCGCCGCGCAGCGGCGATTCGTGGACTCTCTCCCCTTTCGCAGCCTGCGCACCGAACCGTGCCCGCTGGAAGCAGCGCTCGGCAGGGTTCTCGCCCGGCCCGTGAGCGCTCCGGTCGATCTGCCGCCCTATCACCGGGTTATCGTCGAAGGCTATCTCATTCACAGCGAAGACAGCCAGACGGCCAGCGAAGACAAGCCCTGCACGTTCCGCGTAGTCGGCACGGTGATGCCGGGGGATCGTGAATGTCCGGCCTTCGGCCGCGGGGAGGCGCTGCAGGTTGCCACTGGCAGCATTGCCCCCGATGGCCCGGTCGCCGTGGCACGCATGTTCGAAGTGCAGGAGGCCGGAGAGAACAGCATTTCCATCAGCCGTCCCTTTCCGCCCCGCTTCTTCATCGAAGAGCGCGGTTGCGAGCTCGCAAAGGATGCCGTCGTCGCCGAGGCGGGTGGCGTCGTCGATGCGCCGCTGATCGGCAGGCTGGCCGCGCTCGGGATCGACCGGGTCGATGTGATGGCGCGCCCGCGCGTCACCATCTATGCCTCCGGCGACGAAGTGGTCTCCTACACCGATGTGCCCGCCCCGGGCGAGATCCGCGACAGCAATTCCGTCATGCTGGCGGCGGCAGTCCGGGAAGCGGGCGGCGAACCCGAACTCGCCGGCATCATGCGTGATGACTTCGAGGCCTTCGTATCGTCCGTGAACGGCGCGCTCGCCCGCAGCGATATGGTGGTCATTTCCGGTGGCACCGCGGTCGGCGGACGCGATTTCATTTCAGATCTGGTCCGCAGCGTCGGCGAACTCGTCGTCGACGGCGTGCCGATGCGCTCGGGCCGGCCCCTGATCATGGGACATGCCGGAATCAAGCCCATCGTCTGCGTGGCAGGGCATCCGCCGGAAGCCCTGCGCGGCTTCCGGCTGTTCGGCGTGGCCGCCATCGATCGTCTGCTGGGGCGCGAAACAGAACTGCCGACTGACGCCTGAGCACCATGGATACACTGACCATTACCCGCCCGGATGACTGGCATCTGCATCTGCGCGACGGATCCATGCTTGCCACCACCGTACCCGACGCCGCGCTGCGCTTCGGGCGCGCAGTGGTGATGCCGAACCTGCGTCCTCCGGTGACCGGCTGGGTCGCGGCCCAGGCCTATCGGGAAAGGATTCTTGCCCATGTCCCTGCGGGATTGGACTTCGACCCGCTGATGACGATCTATCTCACCGATCGCACCGAACTCAGCGAAATCCAGCGCGCCCGCGAGAAAGGGATCGTGGCGGCCAAGCTCTATCCCGCCGGCGCCACCACCAACTCCGATTCCGGGGTCACCTCGATCGATGCCATATATCCGGTGCTCGAAGCGATGGAGTCGTGCGGACTGCCTCTGTTGATTCACGGCGAAGTGACCGATACCGATGTCGATGTCTTCGACCGTGAGAGTGTATTCATCGACCGGATTCTCGATCCGCTGGTTCACAGATATCCGAACCTGAGGATCGTGCTCGAACACATCACCACGCGCACCGCCGTCGAATTCGTCCGCTCGGCGCCTAAAACCGTAGCCGCCACCATCACCGCGCATCATCTGCTTCACAATCGCAACGCCATGCTGGCCGGCGGCATCCGCCCGCATCATTACTGCCTGCCGGTGCTGAAGCGGGAGCGGGACCGGGAAGCACTGCTGGAGGCGGCAACCAGCGGAGAGCCGCGCTTCTTTCTCGGGACGGACAGCGCCCCTCACGAGCGCGCTACCAAGGAAGCGCCGTGCGGTTGCGCCGGTATCTACACTGCTCACGCCGGGATCGAGCTCTACGCCGAGGCGTTCGAACAGGCCGGCGCGCTCGATCGCCTGGAAGGTTTCGCCTCGCATTTCGGCGCGGACTTCTACCGCTTGCCGCGCAATCGGGAGCGCATCACACTGCGCCGCGAAGAGTGGACGGTGCCGGAACGCTACCCGTTCGGCGATGGCGCCCTGGTACCGATGCGCGCCGGCGCCACCGTGCAGTGGCGCCTGGTCAGCTCCGCCGCCTCCACCTGAACTCCCCGCAGTCCACGCCAGCCCTATGGCGCCTGGGCGGGCGCCTCATCATGTCCACTCGGCGAGGAACGCATCGCCTGGTTGTAGCGCCACTCCACGATGACTTTCAGCACCAGTATCACCAGCGCGAGCGAGGCCAGCAGCGCCGCTGCGGTAAAGGCGCCGACGGTATTGTAGTCCTGGTGCAGGAGCTCGACATGCAGCGCGAGAGTATTGGTCTGACCGCGGATCATGCCGGACACCACCGATACCGAGCCGAACTCCCCGGCTGCGCGGGCGCTGGTGAGCACGGCGCCATACCACAGCCCCCATTTGATGCCCGGCAGGGTAACGCGGCGGAACATCTGCCAGCCTGAAGCACCGAGCAGGAGAGCGGCCTCTTCCTCGTCGCGTCCCTGGACCTGCATGAGCGGAATCAGCTCTCTTGCCACATAGGGCGCAGTGACGAAGATCGTCACCAGCACCACGCCCGGCGCGGCAAACACGATCTGGATGTCGCGCTCATCCAGCCACTGTCCGAGCTGGCCCTGGATACCGTAAAGCAGGAGATAGCACAGGCCGGCGATCACAGGGGATACGGACAGAGGCAGATCGATCGCCGCCATCAGCAGGCGCCGGCCCATGAAATCGAAGCGGGTGATGCACCAGGCCAGCGCCGTGCCAAAGAACACATTGACCGGCACCGCAACCGCCACGCACAGCAGCGTCAGTCGTATCGCCGCCACCATGTCCGGATCGGACAGATTACGACGGAGCGCATCTCCGCCGGCCTCGACTACCACTGACAGAATCAGAATCAGCGGCAGTACCAGAATGAGCAGGCTGAGAGCGGCGCCGAGCGCAATCAGCAGCCAGCGCGCCAACGGGGAATCACCTGCATGGCGAGGAACCGAGCTCATCTCACCCCCTCATGCGCCTTACCAGCGGTGACAGCGCAAGCTGCACCAGCGCCAGGATGATCAGCGCCGTCGCTGCCACCAGCACCGCCACCGCAGCCGCGGCATGATGCTCGTACTCGGAAATGCGGGTGAAGATCATCAGCGAAATCACTTCCGTCTCGAAGGGCATGTTGCCGGAGATGAAGATGATGGCGCCGAACTCGCCGAGATTACGCACGAACGACAAGGCGATGCCGCTGATGAGCGCGGGATACAGTACCGGCAGCACCACTCGCCAGAAGGTCTGCCAGCCGGACGCGCCGAGGCTGGCCGCGGCCTCTTCGTATTCCGGCCCCATATCCTCCAGCACCGGCTGCACCGATCTCACCACGAAGGGAATGGTAGTAAACAGCATGGCCAGGACGATGCCGGCCTCGGTATACGAAATCCTGATGCCATACGGCAGCAGCAGCGAACCGACCCAGCCATTGGCGGCGAACAGTGCCGATAGTGTCAGCCCGGCCACCGCGGTCGGCAAGGCGAATGGCAGGTCCATGAGCGCATCGAGCAGGCGTCGTCCCGGGAAACGGTAACGGACGAGGATCCACGCCATCAGCAGTCCGAAAGCGCCATTGAGCAGGGCGGCTATCAGCGAGGTAAGCAGCGTGACGCGGTAACTGGCGAGAATCCGCGGATGGGTAACCGCGCGCCAGAACTCCTGCCAGGTTCCCGTGCTGGCCTGCACCACCAGCGCGGCGATGGGCAGCACGATAACGAGGCTCAGAAACAGCAGGCCAAGCGCGAAGCTGAGCCGGAATCCCGGTAATACGGACACGGAGCGCGACATGTCTGGAGTATAAACGCGACACGCCGGCGCGGCCGGCGTGTCATCGATCCGTTCTACCCTCAGCGCCGTTCGAGCAGTCTGTCGAGTTGCCCATCGGTGCCAAAGTGGACACGGTTGGCTTCCTCCCAGCTGCCAAACACGCTTTCCACACTCACCAGGTTCACCTCGGGGAAACGATCGGCGTACTCCGCCTTTACCGTGGGCTCATGAACGCGGTAAAAGTTCTCGGCCAGGATGCGCTGCGCCGTCGGCTGGTACAGGAACTCGAGGTAGGCGCGAGCCAGCTTGCTGGAGTTCTGGCGCCTGGTGACACGCTCGACTTCCGCCACCGGGAACTCGGCAAGAATGCTGGTTTCCGGTACCACGACCTGGAAGTCTGCCGCTGTGTACTCCTTGCGGATCAGATTGACCTCGGACTCGAAGGTAAGCAGGACATCGCCGATCTCGCGCTCGACGAAAGAAGTGGTGGCGCCGCGGCCCCCGGTGTCGAACACCGCGACGTTCCGCAGGAACTTCGCGACGAACGCCTTGATCTTCTCCTCATCGCCCTCGAAAGCCTGATGAGCGTGAATCCAGGCCGCGAGATAGGTGTAGCGTCCATTACCGGAGGTCTTTGGATTCGGGAACACCAGCTTGACGTCCTCGCGAATGAGGTCGTCCCAGTCACGGATATGCTTTGGGTTGCCCTTGCGCACCAGAAACGCCGTGGTCGAATAGAACGGCGAGCTGTTATTGGGAAATGCCCTCTGCCAGTCGGCGGAAACGAAATTGCCCTTGTCGTGCAGAAACTGCACATCGGTGACCTGATTGAAGGTGACCACGTCAGCCTTCAATCCCTGCACGATGGCCTGCGCCTGCTTCGAGGAGCCGGCGTGCGACTGATTTATGATGACATCCTCGCCGGTCTGCTGCTTCCAGTGCTCGATGAACGCCGGATTGATCTGCTGAAACAGTTCGCGCGCAACGTCGTACGAAGCATTGAGCAGCTCGGCAGCCGTGGCAGCGGCGGAGAGAGAAAATGTGGATGCCAGCAGGAATGCGCCGGCCAGGCGACGGACTACAGATTTCATTATTGCCTCACTCGTATTCTGATGAATATTGAGACTACCGGGGTCCGGCCGCAACGGCGCCCGCATAAACGCGCAGGCTTCGCGGTTTGATGTACACCCGATCGCCAAGCGTCACCGGCCTGCGCAGGTAGTCATCGCGCGACAGTTCGACTTCCACCAGCCCGTCGTCTTCTCCTTCGCGCTGTACCTCGATGCGCACCACCGGTCCTACGGAAAACACGGCGCTGACCCTGCCGGACGCGATCGATCCCCCGTTCTCGGACGAAAGCTCGATCTCGTGAGGACGGAGGTGCGCCACCGCGGCATCAGTCCCCTCCACGGACAGCGGCGTCTTGACGTCACCGATATGCGCCCAGCCGTCGTGTACCCGCCCCTTGAACAGGTTCACGCTGCCAAGGAACCTGGACACGAAGGCGGTGGCCGGATTCTCGTACACCTCCTCCGGCGTACCGACCTGCTCTACCCTGCCCTGGTTCATCACCACGATCCGGTTCGAGACTTCCATCGCCTCCTCCTGGTCATGGGTGACGAACACGCTGGTGACGTGGATCTCATCGTGCAGCCGACGCAGCCAGCGCCGCAGATCCTTGCGCACATTGGCGTCGAGCGCGCCGAAAGGCTCATCGAGCAGCAGCACCTTCGGCTCGACCGCGAGCGCCCGGGCCAGCGCGATGCGCTGCCGCTGTCCGCCGGACAGCTGGTTCGGATAGCGATCGGCCACGAAGCGCAGTTGGACCAGATCGAGCAGCTCGTATACGCGGCGCCGAATCTCTTCCTTACCCGGACGTTCCGAGCGTTTTCTTACCGTCAGTCCGAACGCGACGTTGTCGAAGACCGTCATGTGACGGAACAGCGCGTAGTGTTGGAACACGAAACCCACGCGGCGCTCGCGCACATGCCGGTCCGTAGTGTCTTCACCATTGAAGTGGATGCGCCCGGTATCCGGCTGCTCGAGACCCGCCATGATGCGCAGCAGCGAAGTCTTGCCACACCCGGACGGCCCCAGCAGCGCGACGAGCTCTCCATCCGGAATCTCCAGCGTTACATCCCGTAATGCATGGTAGGCACCGAAGTACTTGTTGACGTTCTCGATCACGATGCTCATGCGAATGCTCCCCTGGCAGCATTGGTGTCTATCTGTATCTCCTCGACCGGGCGGCGATCACGGACGGATACCCGCCACTCCACCCAGGTCTTCAGCGCCAGCGTAACCAGCGCCAGCAGTGCCAGCAGCGAGGCGCACGCAAAGGCCGCCACGAAGCTGTACTCGTTGTAAAGAATCTCCACGTGCAGCGGCAGCGTGTTGGTCTCGCCACGGATGTGTCCACTGACCACCGACACCGCGCCGAACTCGCCCATGGCGCGGGCATTGCAAAGGATTACTCCGTAGAGCAATCCCCACTTGATGTTCGGCAGGGTCACGCGCCAGAAGGTCTGCAGGCCGCTTGCTCCCAGCGTGAGCGAGGCCTCCTCTTCCTGTGTTCCCTGCGACTGCATCAGCGGAATCAGCTCGCGGGCCACGAAGGGCACTGTGACGAAGATCGTGGCCAGAATGATGCCGGGCACGGCGAACACGATGCGCATGTCATGTTCCTGCAGCCAGGGTCCCAGCCACCCCTGCGCGCCGAAGACCAATATGTAGATCAGGCCGGCGATGACAGGCGAAACCGAGAACGGCAGGTCGATCAGGCTGATCAGGATGCTCTTGCCACGAAACTCGAACTTGGCGATGGCCCATGCCGCGCACACGCCGAACACCAGATTCAATGGCACCGCGATGGCGGCGGCGAGCAGTGTGAGACGGATCGCAGCGAGCGCATCCGGCTCCACCAGCGCCTCGAAGTAAGCGCCCATCCCCTGACGCAGCGCTTCGGTGAAAACTGCCGCGAGCGGAAGGACCAGAAACAGCGCCAGGAATATCACGGCGCCGAGAATGAGGCTCAACTGAAGCCACTTCGGCTCGGTCAGCGTCGTATGAGAATCGAATCGGTTCGTTTGCATGTGATTATGTCCTTAGCCGAAGCGCCGGCGGCTCCACCACTGAATCATGTTGATCGCCAGCAGCAGGATGAACGACACCACCAGCATCGCCACCGCAATGGCTGTCGCGCCTGCATAGTCGAACTGCTCGAGCTTGGTGATGATCAGCAGCGGCGTAATCTCAGAGACCATGGGCATGTTGCCCGCGATGAAGATGACCGAGCCGTATTCACCGAGCGCGCGCGCGAAGGCCAGCGTGAATCCGGTGAGCAGCGCTGGCCACAGGCTGGGCAGCAGCACTCGGAGGAAGGTCTGCAGACGCGTGGCTCCCAGGCTGGCGGCGGCCTCTTCGATCTCCGGTTCGAGCTCCTGCAATACCGGCTGGACTGTTCTGACGACGAACGGCAGGCCGATGAAGACCAGCGCCACGAACACGCCGATCGGGGTAAAAGCAATCTTGATACCGATCAGGTCAAACCAGCGTCCGACCCAGCCATTGGTGGCATAGAGCGAAGCCAGGGCGATACCGGCAACCGCGGTCGGCAGCGCGAACGGCAGATCGATGAGCGCATCCACCAGCCTGCGTCCCGGGAAGCGGTACCGCACCAGCACCCAGGCCACCAGCAGGCCGAAAACAAGGTTGCAGAGTGCGGCCAGAGCCGAAGCGCCAAAGGTCAGCTTGTAGGATGCAAGCACCCGCGGCGAGCTGATCGCATCCCAGAACTGCGGCCAGCTCAGATCCATCGACTTGAAGAAAGTCGCTGAAAGCGGAATGAAAACGATCAGGCTCAGGTAAAGCAGCGTAAACCCCATGGTGATGCCAAACCCGGGCAGTACGCTTGGCTGACGCAATCTGAGTGTGCTCACGCTGGTTCCTCGCTGGATATCAATACCCGTCCCTGCACCACGCAGGGACGGGGAACCTCATGAAACTGTCGCAGCGGCCGCCGCGACAGGACTTCTCTCAACGCCCCGGCTGATAGATCTGGTCGAAGACACCGCCGTCATTGAAATGGGCCTTCTGGGCTTTCTGCCAGCCGCCAAACACCTCGTCGATGGTGACCAGATTCAGCTCAGGAAAACGCTCCCGGTCCTCAGGGGAGGCATGCTGCTGTTCACGCGGACGGTAGTAGTTCTTGGCCGCGATGCGCTGCCCTTCCGGCGAATACAGGAACTCGAGATAGGCCTGCGCCACTTCGCGCGTGCCATGCTTGTCGACGTTCCTGTCGACGATGCTCACCGGCGGCTCGGCCAGAATGCTGAGCGATGGCAGCACGATCTCGAACTTGTCGGGTCCCAGCTCGTTGAGCGCGAGAAAAGCCTCGTTCTCCCACGACAGGAACACATCGCCGATGCCTCGCTGCACGAAGGTCGTAGTCGAACCGCGCGCTCCGGAGTCGAGCACGGGCACGTTCTTGAACAGCCTGGCGACGAAGTCACGGGCCGCATCTTCGGAGCCGTACTTCTTCAGCGCGTAGGCCCAGGCCGCAAGGTAGTTCCAGCGCGCACCGCCCGAGGTCTTCGGATTCGGAGTGATTACTCCGATACCCGGCTTGACCAGGTCATCCCAATCCTTGATGTTCTTGGGATTGCCCTTACGCACCAGAAACACGATGGTCGACGTATAGGGCGCGCTGTTGTGCGGGAGTCGCGACTGCCAGTCTGCGGGGATGAGCCCGGCCTTCTCGTGGATGGCGTCGATGTCGTAAGCGAGCGCCAGAGTAACCACGTCGGCTTCCAACCCATCGATCACCGCGCGCGCCTGCTTGCCCGCGCCACCGTGAGACTGGCGGACCTTTACGTCCTGACCGGTCTTGTCCTTCCAGTACTTGGCAAATGCCTTGTTGTAGTCCGCATAGAGCTCGCGTGTCGGATCGTAGGACACATTCAACAGTTCCAAGTTCGCCGCGCTCGCGAGCGAAGCGGCCGACAGAGCGACGACCGCGATCAGGGATTTGACGAGTTTCATTCCTTGAGTTCCTCTCCGTTCAGAAGCGGTAGATGGCGCCGAGCGAGACCGCGCCGGCCTTCTCGCCAGCGGTGGCGATGGTCAGGTTGTCGCTGCGGCCTTCGCGGTACGGCGTGACGCGGCGGTTGGCATCGTTGTCCGCCACCGCATAGTCGAGATACAGGGTCACCGGCTTGGCGAGCGTGTATTCGGCGCCGATGGCGGCCAGGGTGGCGTCAGCATCCGCGCGATCCGCGCTGAGCTGATACCACTGCGCCTTCAGCGTCCACGTGCTGTCATGCTTGTAGCGGATACCGAGGCCGTAGACGTCCTCGTCGCTCTGGTCCAGGTTGGCCGAGATCGACTGCCACAGGGCGGTCAGGCGCACGGAGCCGATGTCATAGGAGCCGGCGATACGCACCGCCGCAGGATCGTCCTGTCCAGGCGCGGCGTTGCCGTTCTGCTCGTAGCCGATACCCAGATACAGCGGACCATTGGCGTAGTTCACCGCCGCGCTGATGGTGTCGTAGTCGTTGTTCGCGGCGGCGCCATCGTCGGGATTGGTCGCGTACTGCAGGCTGACCGACAGTCCGCCGAAATCGGGCGAGTCATAGCCGATGCTGTTGTTGGGCCGCTCGTCGAAGCGATTGGCCGCGACGGCTGGATTGCCGTTCGCCGCAGCGGCAAATCCCGAACCAGCACGCGTCAGATTGCGCAGATCACCCACCTGGTTGGCGAAGAGCTCGACCTTTCGACCGATCAGCTTCACCGGCGTATCGAAGCGTCCGGCGCGGACGGTGCCGAATCCACCCTGGAGACCGACGAAGGTGTTACGGGAGGCCAACGTGCTTCCGCCGCTGCTGCTGTCGGCGCGGAACTCCGACTCGAGCTGATAGATCGCCTTCAGTCCGTCCTGGATCGGAATGTCACCCTTGATGCCGAACCGGCTGCGGTTGCTGGACAGGTTGAGAGCGCTGTCATCACCGTTGTCCAGGTTATCGAGCGACACATGTATCTGCCCGTACAGCGTCGGTCCTTTCACTTCCGCCGCATGCACACCGGACCCCACCCCTGCGACGACGACGGCAGCGGCAAGCGCGGCCGGAATTTTATTGACGTTCATTTTTTCCTTTTCCTCCGGAGCGAGACTGCCGGTGATCCGGTTCAGCCATCTGCTGTTTGTCGAAACCTTGCAAAGAAGAACCTCCGGTCGTCCGGTCGGAACAAGGGAGAGAGTCATTACGAAGAGAACCGCGAACCCTGACTGCTGCCTGCGGACCTGGACTTGCCGGCCGGATCGAGACGCAACTTCTCCTTGCGGTCGATCTGCAGCACCCGTCCGTCGTGAATGATGAATTCCACCGACCCGAAGCGGATCGTCGCCAGGGCTTCGCGCAGCCGCGCCACGGCCTCATCGACTTCACTGCTGTTGTGCTCTTTCATCGTGTTTCCTGTGGTTTGCCTGTCGCTTGGGTGACGAGTCACCTTGCCCGGGCTGGCCGGATCTGCTCGAGATGCCTTCCCTGGCTGGCGGCCCTGCGGCCGCCGTTCCCGATAGGGATAGTTCAAGGATCGTGCCAAAACTTTATCTATTTGTTTTTACGATAAAATTCGATACATTGCGTGAATCGAAGGAGATTTTTCCGTTTCTTTTAACGGAACTAACGTTAATATTAACGGGCAACCGTTAAATAAAACGGAAGGAAGCGAATGAACGAATTGCTGCTGAAAGCGTGGCGCGAGATTGGGCTGCACGACGACATCGAGGCCGCGGTCAGCGCGGTGACCGACCTGCTCACGCGGGCCATGCCACTGTCCGGCCTGGAGATTCTGAGACTCGATCAGAGCCGCATGGCGCTGCAGTCCATCGCCACCAGTCCCGCGGAACTCCCTCCGAGCAGCATCGCGCTGACCGGCGAACAATTCAGCGCGATGCTCGACTGGTTCGAGCGCGAGCCCGTCACGACGACCAGCGCTACCGGCCCCTGGCCGGCGCCACTGGCGCCGCTGGAGGAACTGCACGCCACCCGCGATGCGCTGCTGGGAGTCATCGCCCGCGGCGACGACGGAAAACCGCGCGCCCTGGGCATGATGACCACTCCGGCGGGCAGGCTGCAGTCCGCCGCGGCCGGGCTGCTGACGAAACTGCTCGAACCTTTGGCCGCAGCACTGGCGAACCACGAGCAGCGCGAGGAACTCGGCGAACTGCGCGCTGCTGCGATCAAGCGCGAGACGAGCGGCACAGGCGATCGCGACCGCGCGGTCGACGACATCGTCGGTAGCGACAGCGGCCTGAAACCCGTCATGACCAGGGTGGATCAGGTTGCGCCATCCGACAGCTCAGTGCTGCTGCTGGGCGACACCGGCTCCGGCAAGGAAGTCATTGCTCGCGCTATCCACGAGCGCTCACTGCGCGCCGGCAGACCATTCATCCGCGTCAACTGCGGCGCGTTGCCACCGGAGCTCATCGACTCGGAGCTCTTCGGTCACGAAAAGGGCAGCTTCACCGGCGCCTCTGCACGACGAAAAGGATGGTTCGAACAGGCCAATGGCGGCACGCTGTTCCTCGATGAAGTCGGCGAGCTGCCACCGGCGGTACAGGTTCGCCTGCTGCGCGTGCTGCAGGATGGCAGCCTGACGCGCGTCGGCGGAGAAGAAAGCATTCACGTCGATGTGCGCGTGATCGCCGCCACGCACCGCGATCTCGCCGCGATGGTCCAGGAGGGTACTTTCCGCGAAGATCTATGGTATCGCATCGCGGTCTTCCCCATCCTCATCCCGCCGCTGCGCGAACGCCGGCAGGACATCCCCGCACTCGCCCGCCATTTCGCGCGGCGCGCATCAGCCAGGATCGGCCTGCCCCCGCAGATGCCCACCGACGCCGATCTCGCCCTGCTCCAGGACTACGACTGGCCCGGCAACGTCCGCGAGATGGCGTCGGTGATAGAACGCGCAGCGATCCTGGGCGAAGGCCGGCGCCTCGATGTGGCAGCAGCGCTGGGACTCTCAGCGCCAGCGCGCAGCATCGGCGCCAGGAAGCAATCCGTCGGCACGACGCAGCACTTCCCCACCCTCGACCAGGTAATCGTCGAGCATATTCATGCTGCGCTGGAGCTTGCGCGCGGCCGTGTCGAAGGACGCAGGGGCGCGGCCCGACTGCTCGGCGTCAATCCGCATACGCTGCGCTCGCGCATGCGCAAGTTCGGCATCGATCCGACGCCATGGCGGAAAGCCGCGGAGGATGAGGACTAGCGCAGCGCAATGGATCTGACCGCACATATCTCCTAAGCTAGCGGGCATGAACGAACCCCCTCGAACAATGGGGTCGCGCAGCCACATGGCGACGCGATTCCGCGGCTTTCTCCCGGTAGTCGTCGACGTGGAGGCCGGCGGGTTCAATCCCGCCACCGATGCCCTGCTGGAAGTCGCAGCCGTGCTGCTCGACTTCGATGACGATGGAAAGCTGGTCCAGGTCGCAACGCACGCCGAGAACGTGCTGCCTTTCGAAGGCGCGCGCCTCGATCCGGCGGCGCTGGAATTCACCGGCATCCGCGATCCATGGCATCCCTTCCGCGGCGCGCTGGAAGAAGGAGAAGCGCTGCGCAGGATCTTCACCGCCGTGCGCGCCGCGGTACGCAGCGCGGGCTGCACGCGCGCCATCCTCGTCGGGCACAACCCGGGACTGGATCTGGCTTACATCAACACGGCAGCGGCTCGCGCCGGCCTGAAGCGCAATCCGTTCCATCCCTTCAGCACCTTCGATACCGCCACCCTCGCCGGCGTAGCCTATGGCCAGACGGTACTGGCGCGGGCCGTGCGCAGCGCCGGACTGGCCTGGGACGAGTCCCGCGCTCATACCGCGATTTACGATGCGGAGGTCACCGCAGCGCTGTTCTGTGAAATCGTGAATTGCTGGGACGCGAGCCTGGCGCGCTGACCCCGCAGGCGGGCCTGCCGGCGGCGGGACGGGGGCGGCTCAGGCAGCCTGGAGGTACAGACGGGCCGGAACGGTGCCGACCCGCCGCTTGCCGGAGGAGATACGCGATGGTCAGCGGGCAGCGTCGACCATCTTCTGCAGTTCGCCGCTCTCGTAGAGTTCGCGCATGATGTCGCAACCGCCGATCAATTCGCCCTTGATGTAGAGCTGCGGGAAGGTGGGCCAATTGGCATACCGAGGCAGGTTCTGCCGGATCTCCGGATCTGCCAGCACATCGATTGCCGCAAAATCGGCATTGCATGCCTGCAGGGCACGGGCTGCGTAATTGGAAAACCCGCACTGCGGCATCTGCGGCGTGCCCTTCATGTACAGCACGATCGGACTGCCTTCGATCTGCTGCCTGATCCTGTCCATCACATCCATCGTTTACTTACCTCACTGAATTTGCGGGGGGCCGGTGGCCAGAACGAATCATAAGGGCAATACCATAGCGCTTCAATCAGGTATACCGCTGCGGCGCCTGGATTTCCTGTCGCAAAGTACGGGTTCCCGGAGAAAAAACACAATCCTTGTAAGCACCTGCGCGCTGCCCTAGAATCGGGGACAGGTCAGAAAGGGGGCGCTTCCCCCATCACCCTGGGCGCCGCCGCGGATACAGCCGGACCGCAGCGGCCGGTGAAGGAGGAAGCGCCCCTGACTTTTTCCGTCCGCGCGATCAAGAGGATTCCATCATGACCCACAAGCTTCCCGAACTTCCCTATGCCAAGAACGCGCTCGAGCCCTACATGTCGGCCGAGACGCTGGAATATCATTACGGCAAGCACCATCAGACCTACGTCGACAACCTGAACAAGCTGATCGCGGGCACGGAGTTCGAGAGCCTGCCGCTGGAAGATATCGTAAAGCGCTCCTCGGGTGGAGTATTCAACAATGCCGCCCAGGTCTGGAACCACACCTTCTTCTGGAACTGCCTCAGCCCGAACGGCGGCGGCGCCCCGGGCGGCAAGCTGGCCGAGAGCATCGACAAGGCCTTCGGCTCCTTCGACCAGTTCCGCGAGCGCTTCACCCAGACCGCGGTGACCACCTTCGGTTCCGGCTGGGCCTGGCTGGTAAAGAACGCCGATGGGTCGCTGGATATCGTCAGCACCTCGAATGCCGGCACCCCGATGACCGACGGGCGCCAGGCGCTGCTGACCTGCGACGTCTGGGAGCACGCCTACTACATCGATTACCGCAATGCGCGGGCAAAATTCCTCGAGAATTTCTGGAATATCGTCAACTGGGACTTCGTCTCGAAGAACCTGGGCTGAACCATCCGCCAGCGGACGGCCGCCCGGCCGTCCGCCTTCGCCTGCCGGCCGCATCACGCGGCCTTATTCTTCCCGCAGCGATTCTGGGTATAATCGATGGCTTGTTTTTTTGGGGCGGGGATCCATGTCTGACCACCTGATGAACACCTATGCACGGCTGCCGCTCGCCTTCGAGCGCGGCGAGGGCGTATGGCTCCATGATGCCGAGGGCCGGAGCTGGATCGATGCGCTGAGCGGCATCGCCGTCTGCGGGCTGGGACACGCCCATCCCGCCGTCACCGCTGCTATTTGCGAGCAGGCCGGGCGGCTGCTCCACACCTCGAATCTGTATGTCAATCCGCTGCAGGAAAAGCTGGCGGACGAGCTCACGCGGGTTTCGGGTATGGATCGCGCCTTCTTCGGCAATTCCGGCGCAGAAGCGGTCGAAGCCGCCATCAAGCTTGCACGCCTGTGGGGACACCGCCACGACAACCCCCATCCGGCGATCATCGTCGCCGAGAACAGCTTTCACGGCCGCACGCTGGCGACGCTCTCGGCCACTGGCAACCGCCGCGTCCAGGCCGGTTTCGAACCGCTGGTGCAGGGTTTCATTCGCGTCCCCTACAACGACATCGAAGCGCTGATGACGGTCGCCCGCAACTCGCCCCAAGTGGTTGCGGTGCTCGTAGAACCGATCCAGGGCGAGAGCGGCATCAACCTGCCCGATCCCGCCTGGCTCGATGCGGTGCGCAAGCTGTGCGATGCCAACGACTGGCTGATGATGCTCGACGAGATCCAGACCGGCATGGGCCGCACCGGACGCTGGTTCGCGTTCCAGCATCACGACTGGAAACCCGACGTGATGGCGGTTGCCAAGGGACTCGCCAACGGCGTGCCGATCGGCGCCTGTCTGGCCCGCGGCAAGGCTGCCGAGCTGTTCCAGCCCGGCAACCACGGTTCGACCTTCGGCGGGAATCCGCTGGCCTGCGCGGCTGCGCTGGCCGTGATCCAGACCATGGAACAGGAGAAGCTGGCCGAACGTGCAGCGATACTCGGCGAGCGGCTCATCGGCACGCTGCGCCGCGAGCTCGCGGATGATCCGCGCATCGCCGAGATCCGCGGACGCGGCCTGATGATCGGCATCGAACTCACTCGCCCCTGTCCCACGCTCGCCCGGGACGCGGCGCTCGAACATGGCATCCTGTTCAGCGTGCAGAACGAGCGCGTCGTGCGCCTGCTGCCGGCGCTCATCGCGACCGAAGCCGAAATCGACGAGATCGCCCGACGCGTCATCGGGGCGATCACGAATACGATCGATCGCCAGCCGGAAGCCCTGCGCAGCGCAGGCGCAGCCCGATGAACGATCGCAGCAAAGACAAGGTGAGGCACTTTCTCGCCCTCCCCGACCTGTCGCCGGGCGAGCTTCGCGCCCTGCTGCACCGCGCGATCGAACTCAAGCAGATGCAGCGCAGCGGCAGAGTCTACGAGCCCCTGCGCAATCGCGTGCTCGGCATGGTGTTCGAGAAGTCCTCGACACGCACCCGGGTCTCCTTCGAAACCGCCATGATCCAGTTCGGCGGTGGCGCGATCTTCCTGTCGCCGAGGGATACTCAGCTCGGCCGCGGCGAACCGGTCGAAGACACTGCGCGGGTGCTTTCGCGCATGGTCGACGCAGTGATGCTCCGCACCTTCACCCATGAAAGCCAGGAGCGCTTCGCCGCCCATTCCCAGGCGCCGGTGATCAACGGCCTTTCAGACACTCAACATCCGTGCCAGTTGCTTGCGGATCTGCAGACCTGGATCGAGCTGCGAGGTGAGATCGAGGGCCGCGTAGTGGCATGGGTCGGTGACGGCAACAATATGTGCAATTCATACATCGATGCCGCGCGCATGCTCGGATTCACGCTGCGCATTGCTGCTCCGCGTGGTTACGAACCGAAACTGCCCGAGGGTAGCGATCCCGCGCAGATCATCATCACCGAAGATCCGCACGCGGCCGTGGACGGCGCCGATCTCGTTGTCACCGACGTGTGGGCCAGCATGGGCCAGGAGGAAGAGGCGAAAAGCCGCAATGCCGCCTTCCACCCCTACCAGGTAGATGAAGCCCTGATGCGCCGGGCTGCCGATGACGCCCTATTCATGCATTGCCTGCCAGCGCATCGCGGCGAGGAGGTCGCGGCAGAGGTCATCGATGGCCCGCAGAGCGTGGTATGGCAGGAAGCGGAGAACAGACTGCATGCTCAGAAGGCGCTGCTCGAATTCCTCCTCGTGGGCACTCCTGCTTAATTCCGTGACAGGCGCAACGCTCCTGTTTTCCGATCACAGCTAGACGAGCCGGTGCGGATGTCCTCGCCTTTGCTCGAAGCCTGCGATATCGAATGCCGTCACCAGGGTCAGGTCGTGGTGAACGGCCTCACGCTGCGCCTGGAGCGGGAAACCATCGCCTGCCTGCTGGGACCGAGCGGCTGCGGCAAAACGACCGTGCTGCGCGCCATCGCCGGATTCGAGCCGCTGCACCGCGGCACCATCGCCATCAATGGCCGCATCGTGTCCTCGCCGGACATGCGGATTCCACCGGAGCAGCGCAACATCGGCATGGTGTCGCAGGACTACGCCCTCTTCCCCCATCTCACGGTCGAAGAGAACGTGGCGTTCGGCCTGCGCCGGGCCTCGCGCGGCGAACGGCGCGCCAGAGTGGAGCGCCTGCTGGCACTGGTCGGTCTGCAGGGGGCGCAGGGAAGGTATCCGCACGAGCTGTCGGGAGGGCAGCAGCAGCGCGTGGCTCTGGCGCGCGCTCTGGCGGTCGGCCCCGAGCTGCTGCTACTCGATGAGCCGTTTTCCAGTCTGGACGTGGAGCTGCGTGAGCGGCTCGGCGCGGAGCTGCGCGCCATCCTCAAGGAACAGCGCATCACCACACTCATGGTCACCCATGACCAGCACGAGGCTTTCGCGCTCAGCGACACGGTCGGTATCATGAGCGCGGGTGAGCTGGTCCAGCTGGACACGCCGTTCAATCTTTACCATCAGCCCGCCAATCGCTTCGTCGCGGGCTTCATCGGTCACGGCGTACTGGTGCGCGGCACATTGCTGGATGCCCGGACTGCGCAGACCGCGCTGGGCAGGATACAGGGTTCACAGCTCTACGAATGGCCGGGCGGCACCGAAGTCGATGTCCTGCTGCGTCCGGACGATGTAATCCCTGATGCCAGCGGTCCCCTGTGCGGGCGCATCATCCGGGAAGCATTCAAAGGAGCCGAGATTCTGTATACGGTGAGACTGGAGGACGGAACCGAGGTGCTGTCACTGTTCCCGAGCCACAACCGCCACCAGATGGGCGAAGACGTCAGACTGAGCCTCGCCGCCGACCATCTGGTGGCGTTTCGTTGCGATCAGGGAAGCTGAGCAGCCAGGTACTCGGAGACTGCCGAGATCTCGTCGTCGGTCAGCTTCCTGGCGATATCCTTCATCATGCCCGCCGGGTCGTTAGCCCGGGTACCGTCGCGGAAATCGGTCAGCTGCTTTACCAGATACTCCTTGTGCTGTCCGACCAGGCGCGGGAACTGGGCGATGGTTTCAGACTTGCCCGTACCCTTCGGACCATGGCAGTTCACGCAGCCATAGACACCGGTCGCAGGATTTCCCTGGTTGTAGATCTTCTCACCCTGAGAGACCAGCTTCGGATCGGTCGGCATGATGGGCTGCTTGGCGAGCTTCTGCTTCTCGAAGAACGCGCCGATGTCCTTCGCATCCTCGACTGAGGCCACCGTGGCAGCCATGCCGGCCATGATCTCGTTGTTGGCGCGCTGGCCGTGCTGGAAGTCCCGCAGCTGCTTCACGATGTAGGCCGAGTACTGGCCTGCCAGCCGGGGGAACATGCCGGCCTCACTGTTGCCATCCGCCCCATGGCAACCTGCGCACATCGCGCCCTTGGCCTCGCCGGCGACCGGATCGCCATCGGCGACAGCCGCATTGGTCAGGCCCAGCGCCAGGCCGCAGGAAAAGATCATAACGAGCCACTTCTTCACGTGCATGACCCCCCTCGAATCATGAATTGAAGTCTGAACAAACTTTTTTTACGGAATGAGTTCTTATATCAGGCCCAAACCACAAGTTGCGGAGGATAGCACAATCGACGGCCGCGAAAAATAAAGAGGAAGCCGAGAGAAGCGAAAAGGTGCAAGAGGACAGCAGATGCGGCGACCCTGAGCGGATGAATCCAACCACACAGCAGGTTTTCCGTTCCCCTTCCCGTCCCCGCGCCTCTGATCACCCCCGGCTGCGGGCCCGCTCCAGCACGAGAGCGTCCTCGAGTTCATCCATGCGCTCCTCGAGAGCCGTGAGCCGCCCGAGCATGTCGTTACGCCAGGAGCCGTCGCCGCCAGACCCCACGGCCGGTCCGGCGCTCACCTCGCCTCGCTGCGGACGATCCATCTCGCCATGCAGTTCGCTGGCAACCGCGCGGACATGCGCCGCGGTAAAAGCGTGGATCTCCTCCAGATAGCCGAAAAGCATCAGCCGGTCGCAGAACGTATTGAGCCGGCGCGGTACGCCGCCAGTCTGGGCATGAATTTCCGCGTACGCCTCCTGATCGAACGACGGATCTCCCGCCCAGCCGACCAGCCGGAGACGGTGCTCGATATACCCGGGCGTCTCCTCGGGTGACAGCGGTTTCAGGCGATAGGTTGCGATCACCCGCTGGCGCAGCTGTTCCATGTCCGGAGCCTGGAGAATCTCCATGAACTCTTCCTGCCCGAGCAGGAAGGTCTGCAGCACGGCCACGCCATTGACCTGGATATTGGACAGCATGCGCAGTTCTTCGAGCGAACTCTTGGGGATGTTCTGTGCCTCATCGATGACCAGCAGCACGCGCTCGTTGCGCGAGGCCTTGCGCTGGAAGAAGGTCTCCAGCGATTTGAGCAAGGCCGTCTTGCTCATCTGTTCGTGCGGCAGCCCGAAAGAAGCGCAGACCATGCGTAACAGATCATCGGCCTCGAGCTGCGTGGTGACGACTTTCGCAGCCACGATCTGCTGGCGGCTGATCAGCTGGAACAGCATGTCAACCAGCGTGCTCTTGCCGGTACCGATGCCTCCGGTGATGACGATGAAACCTTCGCGCTGCTCGAGACCATAGCGCAGATAGGCAATGGCCCGCTTGTGGCCCTGACTCTCGAAGAAAAAACGGAAATCCGGCGTCAGCCGGAACGGTTTGCCCTGCAACTTGTAAAACGATTCGTACATTGGAGGCCGCCATCCCGGTATAATTGCGGGTATTGTAGAGCAACAGGGCCAAATCCCGCATGCTGAATCCAATGCGGCGCGGAGCGATCTTCCGCGTCTTGCCCATGGCTGTCGCCCTGGCGCTGATGACCGGACTTTACCTGACCGCCACCATTCCCGCCGACCCGGGCTCGCCCACCGCGCTCCAGACTGCAACCAGCTGGATGTCCTGGTCCCTGCTCAACAACATACTACATGTGCCGGCCTACTTCCTGCTGGCCTGGGTACTGTTCTTCTGCGTGAGCGGCAATGGCGGCGCCCGTCGCGCCACGGGAATCGCGATCGGCGTCGCCGTGGCTTACGGCGCCCTGCTGGAACTGGCTCAGTCCGGGGTGCCGGGGCGCTATGCCAGCCTTGGTGATGTCGCCCTCAACACCCTCGGTGCCGCAGCCGGGGCCATGCTCGCCGCACGCTGCGCGGCGCGGAGATCCTGACCAGCGGCCGAGACCGCTGCCGTCCAGGTGGCACAAAGGGTCTGACCCTCCCGAGTGCACTCCCGAGGGGCCGCTGCCACCGAACAGCCTCCCGCTTTCCTCTTTCGATTTTTCAATTCTCACTGTCACCGCGCCAGGCCTTGCGCCACAGGTGAGGCACCAGC
Source organism: uncultured Chromatiales bacterium (assembly GCA_964581365.1). Taxonomy (GTDB): domain Bacteria; phylum Pseudomonadota; class Gammaproteobacteria; order SZUA-140; family SZUA-140; genus JAITWN01. The sequence continues at coordinate 1,133 of CAZOOF010000011.1, read as the reverse complement.
AGGCGCAGCGGCATGCGCAGCCAATGGCCGCGCAGGTAAAGGAGATTGCGCGCGGCGCCGCTGAAAGCGCGATCGCAGCTTGGATGCGAAGGCAGCATCGCCCGTTCCAGCAGCGCGTTCATCAGCGCTTCGAGCGCGCGCGCAGGGACGCCAGCTTTCATTGCGGGCTGCAGATCGGCGGGCACCGGCTTACCGAGGAGCCGCTCTCTCCAATAGAGGGCGTAATACAGCGGACGGGCGATCCCAAGCTCGACTGCGCGATTCGAAAGCTGCGCGGGGAAGGCCTGATCGACGGAGAAGTGCTCGATCAGGTCATCGATATCGCACAGATCGCGCAGGCCGCGATCGAATTCCCCGTCGCAGAACAGGTGCACCACGCTGTGCAGCACCATATCGGCGGGCGCCAGCGTGCGTAGCCCGGAACCATCATCGAGCCCTACTGCTGCCTCGTGCAACAGCCTGGAATCCAGCGCATAGCGTGAGGTTCGCGGCAGGATGCTGTGATGGACATCGATCACCGTCCCCCGGCGGCAATGACGCAGCGGCGGCAACTCGTGCATCCATTGCCGGTAGTAGCGCTGGTCATAGGGGTGGAGCTTCTCCGCCATCCAGCCATGGAGCATCAGACGCTTCTCGACCTGTTCCAGCGCCGCCTCGGGAACCATGATGTCGATATCGGCGAACATCCGCCCAGACGCCGGCGGCAGGCCGGCAGCAAGATAGGCCGCGCCCTTGAGCAGAACCACCGGTATTCCGCTGCCCTCCAGCGCCTCCCGGATCCGGGCGATTTCCCATCGGGCCGACTGTATCTGCTTGTCGGCGATACGCCTCGCGGCCTCGAGGTGATTGCGCGCGGCTGACGGCACTTCCTGCAGGGCGCCCCGCGCTTCCAGCTGAACCTGCAGGCGGGCCAGCACGCCCGCGTTGCGGGCCTGACGCACCAGCAGACTCCACTCGCTTGCGGTGAATCCGGCGAGGCACTCCGGACTTCGCAGGGCGAGCAACGCGAGCTCGCGGGGTAAGCGCTGCTGCATGAACTCAGCCCGCCACTTCTCGTGCTGCCGGCGGCTCCAGTCGATCGAACAGGGCGAGGACTTCGTCGAGGTCGCTGTAGACGAGTTCGTAGCAGTCGC
>CAZOOF010000010.1:0-47619 GCA_964581365.1 uncultured Chromatiales bacterium | reverse complement strand
GCAGAACCAGATCAGAACCTCCAGTCCCTTCACATCGCCCTGGATCGGATCAACCGGCTGGCCGAGCACGGCGCTGCATTCGTCCAGCGTTCGCTGCGCATCGGGTCCGACGATGACGGCCACATTGACGCTCTTCAGCGCTTCAGGATCGATGCTGCCAGGATGCACGGTGACCAGTACCTCGGAGGCAAAGCGGTCATTCCCGTTGCCATGCGGCAACTGCCCGGCAGGCAGCAGATGATGAGCCTCGTCGAGCAGCAGCCAGTGCGGCCGTCCGTCGTGCTGTCTGGAGCTCAGCATGCGCTGGAGCATGCGCAGGGCGAAAGCCGGGCGATCGGGCACGGGCACCGAGAGGAGGTTGATCACCGTATTTTCGCCCTTGGACACCAACTGCCGCACCTGGTCGGTGGCGGGGGGGAGGATCTCGTTGCCGACATTGACCGCCTCCTCGAGATTCTCGTAGTCGCCCTCGGGATCGACGACGCAGTACTGGTACTCTGCCGCCGCCAGGCGCTCGAGCAGGCCGCTGACGATGGTCGACTTGCCGCTGCCCGAAGGTCCGGAAACGAGCGCCCGTATTCCGTACGGCGGGATCTGTACAGGCGCCCCGTTCTCATCCATCCCGATGCGGATGTCGTGCCGGCGCACCTGGCGATCGTGCGAGCGCAGATCGTCTCGGAGCAGATCCTCGATCAGATCCTCGACGCCGCCGCCGTGGTCGCGGCGGGTGACCATGTCGACGCGGGACTTGATCGAGTCGAGCGCATTGGCGACGGCGGCCGAAAATTCGCACAACATCAGGAAGGCGTGATCGTTCTCGGCGTCGCCGACGCCGACGGTGTTGTGATGCGAGAGTCCGAGCCAGCGCAGGGCGGTACGCAGCCCGGAGTTCTTGTTGACGCCAGAGGGCAAGATCATGATCGCGCCCTTGTTGAACGTCATCTGCAGTTCGAGGCCGCTGTGATGGATCGCCTCCATGACAGCCGACTCATGCGGCTCCCAGGTCGCGACCACCGCCCGGCCGACATCGACCGGCATGACCCCGCGGCGTTTGAGATCGGTGACGAACTGCGGATCGGGACGATCGGAAAGCAGGACTTCGCGGCGCCGCCGCGGATCGTAGAATACGGCGCCGTTTTCGGCCACGATGCAGTCAAAGAGATCGGCTTCGGGACAGGCGACGTACAGATCGTCGATGCGCCGGCCGGTCACCAGGATGATCCGTCGTCCCGACTCCTGGGTCCGTCGCAGCGCCGAGAGAGTCGATTCGCTCACCCGCCCATGATGGGCGATGGTGCCGTCGTAATCACAAGCCAGGGCGAGATAGCGCACGGTCACCTCCGCTTCCTGCAGTGGTGCCATGATTATACCGGTCCAGCATGCCGGCGCCGCCGGCCGCAGCGGCCCGGAGACGATTGCAAGTGACAGCGGGCGGCAGTGAGGCAATAATGTGCGCCATGAATCGGGCAACTTACAGCAAGGCTTTCATTCTCGTCGTCGCGCTGCTCGTCTCCCTGCTGTTCCTGTACATGATCAGTGGGTTCCTGATGGCGCTCTTGATTGCAGCGCTGTTCGCCGGCATTCTCTATCCGGCGTACCGCTGGGCGATGAGCCGTTCAAAGTTCCTGGCCGCCCGGCCGGGGATGACTGCGGCAGGAATCGTCCTGCTCGCCGCAGTCGCCATCGGGTTGCCGTTTGCCGGGTTCGTCGGCATGGTTTCGGCCCAGGCTGTTACCGTCGCGGCGACGGTCGCCAACAATGTCACGCCGTGGGTGCGCGACCATCTGTTTACCGCCGAAGGCATCGAGCGGATTTCGGCTTGGATTCCGTTCTATGAGTACATCGAACCTTATCGCGATACCATTCTCTCGCGGCTGGGGCAGGTCGCGGGTGAGGTCGGCGGATTCTTCGTTCGCAGCGGGACGGCGCTGACGCGCAGCACCTTCAGCTTCCTCCTCAATCTGTTCGTGATGCTGTATGCCCTGTACTTCTTCCTGTGCCGGGGCAGGGACTGGATCGTATGGCTGTCGGGCTATCTGCCGCTGACCGACCATGATCGTCAGGAAGTTCTCGATCGCGGACTTACGGTCACGCGCGCCACGCTCAAGGGTATTTTCATCATCGGTGTGCTGCAGGGAGCGCTGATCGGCGCGGCTTTCGGCGTGCTCGGCATACCCGGCGCGATGTTCTGGGGCACGGTCGTCGTCGTACTGTCGGCCATTCCGGCGTTGGGGCCGCCCGTGGTATGGGTGCCAGCGGCGGTCTACCTCGCGCTCAGTGATCAGGTTGGCGCGGCAATCGGACTCACGGTGTGGGGCACGCTGGTGGTCGGTGTCCTCGACAATGTCCTGCGTCCCCGCATCATCGGCGCGGAAACGCGGCTGCCCGATCTGCTCATCTTTCTCAGCATGCTCGGCGGCATCGGCATGTTCGGCGTGCTCGGATTGATCATCGGACCGATCATCGCTGCCGTGCTGAGCACCACTCTGGATATCTACCGCTACGCTTTCATCGGCGAGCTGCCGCGCGAGCGCTGAGTGCAGTCGCGGGTGTGCTGCCCCGTCATTGCCCTCGGTCCGGGCGGTCTCGCCCACGCCATCCTTCGACGTTTTTCTTTCTCCTCAAATAAATCCAGATATTTCATTGGCTTGAATTCTGGCAGGAGTAATGCATCTTGCGCCGCAGGTGCTTCCGCAAAGGAGAACGACGATGAACTGGGACCGTATCGAAGGGAACTGGAAGCAGTTCAAGGGACGGGTCAAGAGCAAGTGGGGTGAGCTTACGGACGACGAGCTGGACATGATCGAAGGCGATCGCGAGGTGCTGCTCGGCAAGCTGCAGCAGCGCTACGGCCTGGCCCGCGACGAAGCGGAGAAGGAGGTCGAGGCGTTCGAGCGCGAGATCCGGTGAGAGCGCAGTGATGCGCACGCGAAAGGAGGATCAGACATGAAATACAGCACTGCAGCGGCATGTGCATTCATGCTGGCGCTCGGGGTCGCGGGAATGACCGCCTGCGATACGCAGGAGGGCGCTTTCGAGCAGGGCGGTGAACGGATAGACCGAGGCATCGACGATGCCCGCGACAGTCTCAACGACGCCGGTGAACGCGCAGGCGAATCGATGGACAACGCCGGCGACCGCATGCGCGGCCTGGGTGATGGTAACGACGGAAGCGCGGATGGGACCGGTCAGTGAGACGGCTGCATTCCGCTTTTCGCTATGGAGGGCAGGATCATGCTTAGATGGGCAATCGCATTTCTCGTCATTGCGCTGATCGCCGCCGTGTTCGGATTCACCGGCATCGCCGGTGCAGCCACCGGCATCGCGCAGATACTCTTCTTCATCTTCCTGGTGCTGTTCGTGATCGCCCTGATCGCTGGACGCTCGCGACCGCCGGTGGTATGACACCGCGGAGTGGCGGCGACTGGAGCCGGGAGTGCCGGCTTCAGTCGCCGGTTTCGGTGGCCGCGGCTGCTTCCTTTTTCTCCGCCTGCGGGGGTTGATCGGTGCCGAGCCGCCGGAGCGCGAGTGCCTGCATGCGTTCCGGAACTTCTTCGGCGAACCAGGGTGAACCCAGCCAGTAGCCCTGAACCTCTGCATAGCCGAGCTCACGCAGCAGTTCATACTGGTCCCGGTTTTCGACTCCTTCGGCGACGCTCACCAGCCCGAGGCCGGCCGCCATTGCAGCGACTGCCTTGACCAGGGCAACGTGACCGCGGTCGTGCGGCAGGTCGGCGACGAACATGCGGTCGATCTTCAAGCAGTCGACCGGGAAGTGAACCAGGTAGCTGAGCGAGGAATAGCCGGTACCGAAGTCGTCGATGGCGATCTGTACCCCGAGCGCGCGCAGATCGCCGGCCACGGTCCGGGCGGTTGCGAGATCGTCGGCGAGGACGCTCTCGGTGATTTCGAGTTCGAGAGAGCCGCTGCTCAGTCCGCTGCTTTCCAGCGTCGAACGTACCGTTTCCACCAGGGAGCCGGCCAGAAACTGTCGCAGCGACACATTCACCGATATCCGCAGCTCATTGTGGCCGGCGTCATGCCAGGCACGCGTCTGGCGGCAGGCTTCCTCCAGCACCCAGGCTCCGACCGGCACCATCAGGTCCATGTCTTCGATCAGCGGTACGAACTCGGTCGGCATGAGCAGGCCGCGATCGGGATGATGCCAGCGCAACAGCGCTTCCAGCGCTGATACCCGGCCGCTGCGCGTATCGACCCGCGGCTGGTAGTGCAGCACGAACTGACCGGCGCCGAGCGCGCGGCGAAGGTCCATTTCAAGATCGAGCCGCTCGTGCGGGCGGGTTCCGGGTTCGGGGGCGAACACGACGTAGCCGTTGCGGCCGGCGCGCTTGGCCTTGCGCATGGCCGAGATGGCATTTTCCACCAGCGTTTCGGCGTCTTCGGCCCCGGGGCCGAGTGCGGCAAGCCCAAGGCTGGCGGTGAGCACGATTTCCCGTCCGCCCACTTCCATCGGTTCGGCGCAGCGGGCGAGCAGGTTTTCCGCCACCGCCCGGGCGTTGCGCGGAACACCGAGAGAACGGTCGAATACTGCGAACTGATCGCCTCCCATTCGGCCGATTACCGGCTCTTCGCCGAGCGTCGAGCGCAAGCGGCGCGCGAACTCGATCAGGGTGCGATCCCCGTACTCATGCCCCAGGCTGTCATTGACCAGCTTGAAGCGATCCACGGCGAGATAGATGATTCCGAGCCGGTCACCTCCGCGGCGGGCGCGATTGACCGCCTCTGTCAGCAGGTCCATGAAGTGTGAGCGGTTCGGAAGGTCGGTCAGCGCGTCGTAGCGCGTGAGGTATTCCATGCGCGTCTGCTGGCGATGCCGGTCGGCCTCCTCGTGGGCGGCAATGAGACGATCGGCGCGGCGTACCACGGCCAGCAGAAAGGCGTAGAGCAGCAGGAGGAGGGCGGTGACGCCGGCAACGATGGTATAGCTGGTGCGTTCAATGTCCTGCACCATGGCGGTCACGTCGGAAAATATCTCGAACCCGCCTTCGACCGGGCTGTCCTCGTCACGACGGATAGGAATCCATGAGGACAGCACGTCCACGTCCTCGACGTCGCCGGAACTGCCGCCACGTCCGCGCAAGGTCAGCTCGCTGCTCGGCTCGCCTTTCAGGACGCGGGCGAAGGCCGGGCTGTCTGCGCGTATCTCGCCGATCTGCGCCGGGTCGGTGGAAAAGACGATGCGACCGTCGGTGTCGTAGATCTTGATTCTGATGACGCGCAGCCCGCGCATGCGATCGGTGATCGTGCGGTGCATGGCCTGAAACTGCGGAGTCGCCGCCAGCGCCTCGCCCGGCATGATCCGCGCTTCGCGGACGAACTCGGCATAGTAGGGCCACAGGGTCGCCGACAGTGAGCGCGCGATCGAAACGTTGAAATTGGTCTCCTGGGCCTTCAGATTCGCCACCGAGATATGGCGGTAGAAGCCGACCAGGACCAGCGCAATGATGACGATGCCGATCAGGCTGCGCAGCGAATAGGCGCGCGTGAGATGCAGGCGCGAGCTCATGGACAGCCGCGATGGCATGAGGGCGCATTGGCCCTGCTGCGATGGCAGGACAGAACAGGCGCGTGTGTGAACGATATGGCTGACATCCGGGTCTGCTGCTGCAGCCTGAGGGGGACGGTTTTTTGCCGGCGCAGCAGAGCAGAAGTATGATCTATCGACGGACAAAATGACAGGGAGGCGGCCCCATTGCCGTCGTCGAATCACGTCGTGGATCGAAGACACTCATGAATATCGGACTGACTGCATCGCGGCAAGGCCGCATCACGGGCATGGTGGCGGTAGCGCTGGTCGTGGCGGCCTGTGCCGTCTCGCCGACCGGGCGCAAGCAGCTCACGCTCATCCCCGAGGATCAGATGATCACCATGGGGGCCCAGGCGTTCGAGGACATCCAGCAGCAGGAGCCGATCGAAAAGGATCCCGCCGTCTTTGCTTACGTCCAGTGCGTTGCCGATGCGCTGACCGTGCTTCCGGACGTCCGCGAGGCCCAGTCGGACTGGGAAGTGACTGTGTTCGCGTCCGACACGGTCAACGCTTTCGCTCTGCCGGGTGGCAAGATCGGCGTCTACACCGGGCTGCTCTCGGTCGCCGAAACCCCTTCGCAGCTCGCCGCCGTGATGGGGCATGAGGTGGCGCATGTGCTGGCCCGCCATGGCAATGAGCGGGTGTCGCAGCAGGTCGCCGTCGGGGAAACGATGGGGCTGATCGAGGGCTGGCTGAGCTCGGGTGGTGGTGGCGGCGCCGGGCAGCAGGCCGCCATGGCGCTGCTCGGTGTGGGCGCCAAGGTCGGCATTCTGCTTCCGTTCAGCCGCGCCCACGAGAGCGAGGCCGATGCGATGGGCAAGACGCTGATGGCCCGGGCCGGCTTCGATCCGCGCGAGAGCGTCACGCTGTGGCAGAACATGGGCCGCGCCGGGAATGGTGGTACGCCGGAGTTTCTGTCCACGCATCCCTCCCACGACACCCGGATCCGGGATCTGCAGGAAGGCATGGATGCTGCCGTGGCACTGTATGAGGAGTCGCGGGCCGCTGGTCGCGTCCCCCAGTGCAAGCGTCCGTGAGGGGCGATGGTTACCGGTAAAACTTAATGGTTAGAGGTCGGAATCAATCGTAACCAGCTGGAACATAAGAAAATAATTCGTCGTTTCATTTCACGAGGCAATTTGCGCTTTGCCCGGCGCGGCGGATCGGGAATAATTGGGGCTTGCTCCCGTCACCGCCCGGTACACCGTGCCGGTGGTGGCGGGGTCTTGCCGAACGAACAGGACGTGAAGGAGAAAGAGGCATGGCAACTTTGCCCGAAGCGGTGCTGGAGAATTACACCGGTCAGAGTTACCTGCGTACCAACCGGCTCTTCTATCTGGATCCGGCCGAAGGTCAGGCAGAGGGCTGGTACTTCAAGGTTCGCGGACCGCGCCTTTACGGCCCGTATCCCAGCCGCGACGATGCGGCAGCGGTGCTGGAGCGGATGGTCAGTGAGTATCTCGCTTCTAACGTGACCGGAGACCGCTGATCGTTCCGTGGCGCCCGCCGTGCGGGCGCCACGGATCTCTCCTTCGTATTCCCTCGAACGTTCTTCCCCGAAGCTGCCCCGCCATGCACCTGGCGCAGGCTCATCCTGCCGTGGCCTGCTAGAATTCGGACAACCGTTGTCCTCGGGATATCGCGATGCGCCCCTATGTGCTGACCATCGTATTGCTGTGCTGCAGCAATATCTTCATGACGTTTGCATGGTACGCGCACCTGCGCGAACTGCCACACCGCTCCTGGGTGCTGGCGGCGCTCGTCAGCTGGGGAATCGCGCTCTTCGAATACCTCCTGCAGGTACCCGCGAACCGCATCGGTCATCAGGTGATGAGCGTGGGCCAATTGAAGATTCTGCAGGAGATCATCACGCTGACGGTCTTTGTCCCGTTCGCGATCCTCTACATGAAGGAGAAGCTGACGCTGGACTATCTGTGGGCCGCGCTCTGCCTGCTCGGCGCCGTGTTCTTCCTCTTCCGCAGCAAGCTGGGGTTGTGAGGCAACAGCGGTAAGCGCGGTGAGCGGACAGGGGCCGCTTAAAGGCGCCGGAGGTCCGGGGACGATCAGCGGAACAGGTATACCGCGCCGGCGCCGATCGCGCTGTTATCCGAGGGATCGGTGCCGGCGGCAGCCTCCACCGGCGCTCCGGCCGCCAGTCGTCCACCGGCGAGGGCGACGGCATAACCGAACATGTCGCCTTCATCGGCGTTTCCGGCCTTGATGCGCGCCTGCTGCCGCCATTGTCCGTCCTCGCGCGTGAAGACGTAGATGGCGCCGCTTTCGGCGGCGCGTCCCATCCCGCGGGAGACTCCGGGCACATGTATGCCGGGCTCGCCGCTGTCTTCGAGATAGGCGCCGACCACCAGGGTATCGCCAGCCAAGGCCAGACTGCGGCCGAAGCGATGTTCGGCGCCGCTTTCGGGCTCCAGACGCAGCGGTTCTGACCAGCCGCTCTGCTGCCAGCGATACACATAGACCGCGCCGCTGTTCTCGAAGGAACCGTCCTCCAGGTGCGCGCCGACGGCAAGGGTGTCGCCATCGATGGCGAGGCTGGCACCGAACAGATCGTTGCTGCCGGACTTCACGGCGCGCAAGACGGTCTGCGGACTCCAGCGTTCGTCCTCGCGGCTGAACAGGTGTACTGCGCCGGAGTCGGCTTCCAGATGGGCGCCCACCGCGAGCGCGCTGTCGGACGCGGCAAGACTGTATCCGAAACCCGCGCCCTGCTGCGGCGGTGAGGCGAGGAGGTGAGCGGTCTGCATCCAGCTTCCGCCCCGGCGCTGAAACACGTGAACGGCGCCGGTATCGGATGGTCCGCCGTCAGGGGCATCCTCCAGGTAGGCGCCAACGGCGAGGGTGTCTCCGTGCAGCGCGACACTGTAGCCAAACAGGGCGCCGTTCTTGACCCTGCGCGGCTTGATATAAGCCTCGCGCTCCCATACGCCATCCCGCAGCCTGAAGATATGCACCGCGCCGCTGTCGGGCGCGCCGCCCTCGGCTGGCGCGGGGTCGATCCCGCTGCCGCCATGCCGGTCGAACGGAGCGCCGACCGCCAGGGTGTTGCCGGACAGGGCCAGGGCCCGCCCGAACTGTTGTCCGCTGCCGTTGGCGAGACCCTTGATATAGGCCTGCTGGATCCAGTCATCGCCATGGCGCGCGAAGACGTAGACGGCGCCGCTGCCTTCGGCGCTGTTATCGGTCTGGTCGCCGTTCACGCCGCCGGCGTAGCTGCCTTCCAGATAGGCGCCGACGGCGAGGAGATCGCCGTCGGCTGCCAGCGCGTAGCCGAACAGATCGTTGCGGTCGGCGTTCGATGCCTTGAGATAGCTCCGTTCGCTCAGGGTCTCGGGCGCGGCCCGATTGACCGTGAGTTGCCAGGTCTGCTGTGCCTTGCCGTCGGCGGCGGTGACCACGATCGGAATGAGGTTGTCGCCGACGCCGAGAGGTACGGTCAGGCTGGCCTGAGCCGTTTGTGCGGTGGCGCCGCCGATGGCGACACTCGCCGCCGGATCAGTGGCGCGGGCCGCGATGGTCAGGCGAGACACCAGAAAACTTTGGCTGCTGGTATAGCCATGCTGAGTGGTCTGGAACGCCTGATCCAGAGCGCCGGGCGATATCGACAGCGCTGCCAGCCCGGTATCCGCCGCGGCTTCAGGAGGCTCCTGCGCGCTGACCGCCGGTGGCGGCGGTGGCGCCACCGGAGCCGGGGCGATGCCGGCATCGGGGATGGCTGCTGCGTCGGTATTGTCACTCGTCGGCGCCGGCGGAGTGACGGCGCAGGCCGTCAATTGCAGGGCGACAAACAGCAGGGTGATCAGGCGTATTGGCGTCATGCGCAGAGAATACGCGAGGCTGGTCGAAGCGTATACCGTACTTTTTAGGGGTTTATCCCCGCCGGTGCCTTCAGCTATGGTGACGGATGCGCGATATGGCGTCACAGAAGGAGGTTGTCCAGTGAGCAAGCGATTCTCTGGCCGGGTGGCAGGAGGTGTCATGGCTTTCGCGCTGGCTTGCGTGTCAGCGGTGGCCAGTGCCGATGCCGCACGCGTGTATATCATTTCACCCGTGGACGGTGAGAGCGTGCGCAGTCCGGTGACCGTTCGTTTCGGCCTCTCCGGCATGGGTGTGGCTCCTGCGGGAATCGAGCGGGAAGGGACGGGGCACCATCATCTGCTCATCGATGTGACCGAACTGCCCCCGCTGGACAGAACCCTGCCCAATGATGAGCATCATCGCCACTTCGGAGCGGGTCAGACCGAGGCTGAGATCGAGCTGCCGCCGGGTGAGCACACGCTGCGGCTGATTTTCGCGGATCACAACCATGTGCCGCATGATCCGCCCCTCGTTTCCGAGGAAGTGACCATCACCGTTCTGCCGTGATGCGCCTTCCCTGATTCCGGTCTGAGATCGTTCCGGGCGGGCGTCGGCTCGCCCGGCGGTTCATGCGGGGTTCGGCGGCGCGGCACGCATTCGATCGAAGGCGATGATGGCGAGCATGACGAGCAGCCCGGCGATCGCGCCGTAAAGGTGAGAGTCGATGACGACTGATCCGCCGACGATCTCTTCGGTGGCGGTGGCGGCGCCGGAGATACGCTCCCAGGCCAGTTTCACCGCGACCAGACCGAGCAGCGCCCATTCGAAGCGATAGCCGGCCTGGATGCCAGCGACGGCGCCAGCCACGAACATCCCGTGCAGCAGGCCGGACATCCCGACGTACCAGTGCAATTCAGGGTTGAACGCCAGCAGACCCGCACTGACTCCCAGGCCGCTTCCGGCCACGACGATGGCCCAGCGGCCAATGCTCAGCAGCCGGGCAAACATCATCCACAGCAGCGCCAGACCGGCGATGTTGAGCGCCAGATGCTCCCAGCCGAGATGGGCAATGTGGGCGGTCAGCATGCGCCACACCTCTCCCGACAGGATGCCGCTGCGCTCGTAACGCAGATGCTGCATGAGATCCGGGCCGCCGACCATCGCGGCAGCGGAAACGACGGCCAGGGACACCGCCAGCATGTGCGGCGAATCGTCCTCGGGGCGAGAGCGGGGCGCAGAAGACCGGGGCGAGCCTCTCTCGGCGGTGGTGGAATTCGTCTTGTCGTCCTCAGGGTTCATCGAGAATCTCCGTCAGTCTGGCCTGCAGTGCGGTCAGCCGGCGTTCGTCGTCGATCGGCAGATCGTCCTGATCGGTGATGAAGAATACGTCTTCGACCCGCTCGCCGAAAGTGGCGATGCGCGCATGCAGGATCCGCAGACCGCTTTCCACGAACGCCTGGCCCACGCGCGCCAGCAGGCCGGGCCGGTCCACCGTCACCAGCTGCGCGATGGTGTAGCGCCTGCGCATATCGGAGCTGAACACCACTTCGGTCGGGATCAGGAAGTGCCGCAGCTGGCGCGGAGGGCGCCGGGTAACGCGGGGAGCCCAGGGGTCGGTGCTGGCGATGCGCTGCATGATGGTTTCGACGGCTTCCTCGATCCGCAGTGGATGGGTGAGCGGCTTGCCTTCCTCATCGAGCACGATGTACGTGTGCAGGGTGTGGCCGTCATCGGTGGTGGCGATGCGGGCGCTGAGAATATTGAGTCCGAGCTGATCGAGCGCGCCGGTGGCGAGGGCGAACAGATGATCGTTGTCCCGCGCGTAGATCAGCAGTTCAGTGCCGCCGCGTGCGGTCTGTTCTCGCACTACGACCAGCGGAAGGCTGCCCCCGTCCCTGGCCGACAGCACCTGACGGGTCTGCCAGGCGATCTCATCCGGCGAGTGGCGCAGGAAGTAGTCGTCTTCGTCGAGGGTATCCCAGAAGCGCTCGACGGCAGCGGCATCGACATCGGACAGCAGCGCGCTTGCTGCCTGACGGGTCTCGGCGACGCGCTCCCGCCGCTCCACGGGGTTCTCCAGTCCGCGGTTCAGAGCCTGACGCGTCGCCAGGTAGAGCTCCTTGAGCAGCGCATCCTTCCAGTTGTTCCATAAGCGGGGGTTGGTGGCGCGGATGTCGGCGACGGTCAGCAGGTAAAGGTAGTCCAGTCGCACCTGTTCGCCCATGCTCTTGGCGAATGCATAGATGATCTCCGGGTCGCCGATGTCGCGGTGCTGCGCGGTCGTCGACATCTCCAGGTGATGGCGTACCAGCCACGCAACGAGGCGGGCATCGTAGTCTCCGAGGCCGTGCAGGATGCAGAAATCGTAGGCCTCGTCCGCGCCCAGCACCGAATGGTCACCGCCGCGCCCCTTGGCGATGTCATGGAACAGGGCGGCGAGGTAGAGCAGTTCGGGCTTGGGAATGCGGGCCGCCAGTCGGCTGCATAGTGGGAATTCGGCTTCGCGCTCCGGCAGCAGGAAACGGCGCAGATTGGCGACCACATGCAGCGTATGTTCGTCGACTGTATAGGCGTGGAACAGGTCGTACTGCATCTGTCCGACGATCTGGCCGAAGGCGGGGAAGTAGGCTCCGAGTATGCCGTAGCGGTTCATGCGCCGCAGCTCCCGGGTGACCCCATGCGGCTGGCGCAGGATCTCCATGAACAGCGCCCGGCAACGCAGATCGCCGCGGAACCGTCCATCGATCAGATGACGGTGCGCACGGATGAGGCGGATGGTTTCCGCCCCGACTCCGCGCAGCGGCGGATGCTGCTGCAGCAGCAGGAAGATTTCGAGCAGAGCGAAGGGATAACGGGCGAAGACATCCGGCGACGTGGCCTCGATGAAGCCCTTGCGGACATGAAAGCGCCGGTTGATCCGCTCGGCCGGCGCCTCCCGTTCATCTGGCCGGCGAAAGATCACTTCATGCAGCAGTTGCAGCAGCATCTCCTCGAGACGAGCGAGTCCGGTGAGCGCGCGATAGTAGTCCTTCATGAACTTCTCTACCGCGAGGCGGTGGGCGTCGTCTCGATAGCCGAACCCGCGGGCGAGCGCCTGCTGATGATCGAACAGCAGCCGGTTCTCGTCGCGTCCGGCAAGCAGGTGCAGAGCGAAGCGGACTTTCCACAGAAAATTGCGGCCCTCGATCAGTTCGTCGCGCTCGGCGCTGGTGAGAAAGCCGCGCTCGACCAGCGCCTCCGGGTCAGCGGTGCCAAAGTGGCGCTGAGCCATCCACAGAATGGTCTGCAGGTCGCGGATGCCCCCGGGCCCGTCCTTGACGTTCGGCTCGAGGTTGTAGGCGGTATCGTGAAACTTGCGGTGCCGGGCCGCCTGTTCGGCAAGTTTGGCCTGATAGAAGTCGGCCGCCGGCCACAGCGCCGGCGGTTCGGTCGCCCGGCGCATGTCCTCGTAGAGCGAGACCGATCCGGCGATGATGCGGGCTTCCATCAGGTTGGTGGCAACGCCGACATCGCGCTGCGCTTCATCCACACACTCACTGACGGTGCGCACACTGTGTCCTACTTTCAGGCCGATGTCCCACAGAAAGGCGAGCAGACGCTCGATAGTGCCGCTGGCCGCTTCCGGCAGGACGGGCGGGCACAGGATCAGGAGATCGATATCGGAGTGGGGGTGAAGTTCACCGCGGCCATAGCCGCCGACGGCGACCAGCGCCATCTCGGCGGCGTGCTCGCCCAGCATGCGATCCCAGGCGCGGATCAGCATCTCGTCCATGTACCAGGCGCGGTGCTGGACCAGATCGGCGACCGGTGTGCCGCGTCGGAAGCGGTCCTCGATCGCCTCGTCTACCGTGCGCAGCGTGTGGCGGAAGAGCTGTATCGGCGTCGAGGTGCCGGCGAGGGCCCGATCGAAGGAGCCGGTGAAGAACAGCTGTAGGTCGGTGAGCGGCGTTGCCGACCCTTCGGGAGCGCCGGGTCCGCTCACGGCCATTGCTTCAGAGTTCCTCGCCGGGAGCGAGAGTCAGAACCTCGAAGCCGTCGTCGGTCACCAGGATGGTGTGCTCCCACTGCGCCGACAGGCTGCGGTCTTTCGTGACCACGGTCCAGCCATCGGGCAGCAGTTTGACGTGGCGTCGACCGGCGTTGATCATGGGCTCGATGGTGAAGGTCATGCCGGGCTCGAGGGTGACGCCGGTGCCGGGCGTACCATAATGGAGAACCTGCGGTTCCTCATGGAACTGCCGTCCGATGCCATGGCCGCAATACTCGCGCACCACCGACATCCCGGCCGTTTCGGCATGCTGCTGCATGGCATGTCCGAGATCGCCGAGCTGAACTCCGGGGCGCACCATCTCGATAGCGAGGCGCATGCATTCATAGGCGATCTGCGTCACCCGGTGGGCCATGATCGAAGGTTCGCCGACGAAGAACATCTTGCTGGTGTCGCCATGCCAGCCGTCCTTGATCACGGTGATATCGATGTTGACGATATCGCCGTCCTTGAGCGCGCGCGGGCCCGGAATGCCATGACATACCACATGATTGACCGAGGTGCAGATCGACTTCGGGAAGCCGTGGTAGTTGAGCGGAGCGGGGATCGCCTGCTGTACCTCGGTGATGTACTCATGGCAGATGCGATTGAGTTCATCGGTGGTGATGCCGGGTTGCACATGCTCGCGGATCATTGCCAGAACCTCGCCGGCGAGCCGTCCGGCAGTCCGCATCCCTTCGATTTCCGAACCCTTCTTTATATGTATGCCCATGCTCCGTCCATTGTGATCGGTCGTGCGTCCGTGCGGCAGGCGGCAGCCCTGCGCGCCTGGGGCGGCGGCGGGCGCTGAACGATGCCTCGGGCGGGTGACCTTACTGCCTGTCGCGACAGGAATTTCCGCGACTCGTGACGGCGCTATGGTAGCGCGAACCGGGTCTTGTTTGAACCATGCCGATGTTCCGGGAATTCCGGCCGGCCATTTGTGCGGCGCCGGCGGATGTGGTATAAAGCGCGCGCAACGCATTATATATAAAGTACATTCCGAGTATAATGCGTGCTCCCGCAAACGCGGGAAATACACACATGTGTCATTGCAGCGCACTCGGGTGCCTGGCCGGACGGCCGGGTTCAGGTGCGTGAGGCACATGGAGGCTCAACCCGATAAGGAGTTTTGATCATGGCAAATGTCACCATGCGCCAGATGCTCGAGTCCGGCGTGCACTTCGGTCATCAGGCCCGTTACTGGAATCCCCGCATGGCTCCCTACATCTATGGGGAGCGCAGCAAGATTCACATCATCAATCTTGAAACCACGCTGCCGCTGTTCAACGACGCGATGAATTTCCTCGGTCGTCTGGCGGCGAAGAAGGGCTCCATCCTCTTCGTCGGCACCAAGCGCGCAGCGCGTGACATCGTGCAGCAGGAGGCGCAGCGCTGCGGCATGCCCTATGTCAGCCAGCGCTGGATGGGCGGCATGATGACCAACTTCAAGACCGTGAAACAGTCGATCCGCCGTCTCAAGGAGCTGGAAGCCATGTTCGAGGAGCGTGGCGGCGCCGAGCGTGTCAGCAAGAAGGAGCAGCTGAGTCTGCGCCGCGAGCTCGAGAAGCTGGAGCGCAATCTGGGCGGCATCAAGGACATCTCCGGGCTGCCGGATGCTCTCTTCGTCATCGACGTTGGTCATGAAAAGATCGCGGTGAGCGAAGCCCGCAAACTTGGCATTCCGGTGATCGGTGTGGTCGACACCAACAACAGCCCTGAGGGAATCGATTACGTGATTCCGGGTAATGACGACGCAATCCGCGCCATCACGCTCTACGCCCGCAGCGCGGCCGACGCCATTCTGGAGAGCCGTGCCGCGTCCCTGCAGGGCGATGCGGACGAGTTCGTCGAAGTGGACGACAGTGAGGGCGAGGCGCGCCGCGGCGCCAGAAAGCCGGCGAAGAAGGTGGCGGTGAAGCAGCGTCGCGCCTCGGCCGGCAAGGGTGAGGCGGAAGGCGACAGCGATGCCGATGCGGCCGCCGAAGGTCAGGACACGGAAGAATCCCTCACCGGCGCTCAGTCCTGAGCGCCGTCAGCAGCGAGGACAAGGAATCATGACAGTGGAAATTACAGCGGGTCTGGTCAAGGAACTGCGCGAGCGCACCGGTTCGGGACTGATGGAGTGCAAGCGCGCGCTGGTGGAGACCGGCGGTGACGTCGAGGCTGCCGTCGAACTGATGCGCAAGCAGGGTCTGGTGAAGGCCGACAAGCGGGCAGGCCGCACCGCTGCCGAAGGGCGCATCGTGCTGCACGCCGAAGGCGGCGTCGGAGCCATGGTCGAGGTCAATTGCGAAACCGACTTCGTGGCCAAGGGCGATGCGTTCAACGATTTCGCGGAGCATGCGCTGAAGCGCGCGATCGAAGACGGCATCGATGATGCCGAAGCCCTGCTGGCAGCGCCGGCGCAGTCTGGCGGCGCGGAGACCATCGACACGGTGCGTCGCGAGCTGGTGGCAAAGATCGGAGAGAACATCAACATTCGCCGTCTGGTGCGCTTCACTGGCGAAGGCACCATTGCCGGCTATGTCCACGGCACCCGCATCGGCGTGCTGGTGCAGCTCCAGGGCGGTGATGCCACGCTCGGCCGCGATATTGCCATGCATATCGCCGCCAGCAAGCCGCTCGCCATTTCCGAGGAGCAGGTGCCGGCGGATGTGATCGAGCGCGAGCGCGAGATTTTCAAGGCCCAGGCGGCCGAGAGCGGCAAGCCCGCCGATATCATCGAGAAGATGGTTGGCGGACGAATCAAGAAGTTCCTGGCCGAAACCACCCTGGTCGGCCAGCCGTTCGTGAAGGATCCCGACATCACCGTTGGCAAGCTGCTGTCCGATGCCGGCGCGAAGGTCATCCGCTTCGAGCGTTTCGAGGTCGGAGAGGGCATCGAAAAGGAGACCACGGACTTCGCCCAGGAAGTCATGGCCCAGGTGCGCGGGGAATAATGCCGGTGGAGGAGAGCGCGCAACCGTCCGGCCCGTTCTATCGGCGCATCCTGCTGAAGCTCAGCGGTGAAGCGCTGATGGGCGGCGATGCCTATGGAGTCAACCCGGGCGTGCTGCAGCGGGTGGCGCTGGAGATCAAGAGCCTGGTCGAGGACGGGGTTCAGGTCGCTGTGGTCATCGGCGGCGGCAACATCTTCCGCGGCATCCAGCTTGCCCGCGGCGGCATGGAGCGGGTAACCGGCGACCAGATGGGCATGCTGGCGACCGTGATCAACGCGCTCGCCATTCAGGACAGTCTCGAGCACAACGGCATGCAGGTCCGTGTCATGTCGGCGATCCAGATCCATCAGATTTGCGAGGACTACATTCGGCGGCGCGCCATCCGTCACCTCGAGAAGGGGCGGGTGGTGGTGTTCGCCGCCGGCACCGGCAATCCTTTCTTCACCACCGACTCGGCCGCCAGTCTGCGCGGCATAGAAATCGGCGCGGACGCAGTGCTCAAGGCGACCAAGGTGGATGGAGTCTATTCCGCCGATCCCAACCTGCATCCGGATGCCGAGTTCTATCGTCATCTGACCTACGATCAGGTGCTCGAGCGCAGGCTGGATGTGATGGATGCCACGGCCATCGTGCTGTGCCGCGATAACCGCATGCCGCTGCGCGTATTCAACATCAACAAACCGGGCGCGCTGCGCCGCGTGGTGATGGAAGGTAACGAAGGGACCATCGTCGAGGAGGCGTGATGATCAATGACATCAAGAAGGACGCCGAGCAACGCATGGGCAAGAGCGTCGAGTCCCTGAAGCAGGAACTGTCAAAGGTGCGCACGGGGCGCGCCCATACCAGCCTCTTGGACCATGTCCGGGTGCCGTACTACGGCAACGATGTGCCGCTCAGCCAGGTCGCCACCGTTGCCGTGGCCGAGGCGCGGATGCTCACCGTGACTCCCTGGGAGCGGAACATGGTGCCGGTGGTCGAGAAGGCGATCATGACTTCCGATCTCGGGCTGAATCCCTCCACGGCCGGCAATGTCATTCGCGTGGTATTGCCTGCTCTCACCGAAGAGCGTCGTCGCGACATGGTCAAGATCGTGCGCGGAGAAGCGGAGACTGCCCGGGTGGCGATTCGCAATATCCGCCGCGAAGCGATCAGCACGCTCAAGGATTTGGTGAAGGAGAAGGCGATCAGCGAGGACGATGAGCGCCGCGGACAGGACGAGATCCAGAAGCTCACCGACAAATATGTCGCCGCCATCGAGAAGGTGCTGCAGGAGAAAGAAGCGGATCTCATGGAGGTCTGACGGGCGTCGGACGGGGCGTCGAGGGATCGCATCTTCCATCGATGCGCGAGGACAGGCGGATCGCCGCCCGGACTGAGACGCGAACACTGGACTTCCTGCACATGGCTTTATTTCGCAAATCATCGAGTCCTCCGCCGGCCCCGGATCTGCCGGCCAGTGGCGGGCTGCCCGCGCACGTCGCGGTCATCATGGATGGCAATGGTCGCTGGGCACGGCAGCGGCATCTTCCCCGCTTCGCCGGTCATCGCGCCGGTGTGGAAGCGGTGCGCGGTATCGTCCGATCCTGTCAGCGCAAGGGGGTCGGCGCGCTCACGCTGTTTGCGTTCAGCAGCGAGAACTGGCGCCGTCCCGAACGTGAAGTCACTCTGCTGTTCGATCTGCTGATGACCGCGATCCGGCGTGAGGTCGAATCGCTGCGCGAGGCCAATGTGCGGCTGCGTTTCATCGGTGACCGCAGCGCTTTCGGCGATACCCTGAACGGCGCAATGGCCGAGGCCGAGGCCCGAACGGCGGCATGCACCGGTCTGGCGCTGACGGTGGCCGTCAACTACGGTGGCCGCTGGGATCTGACGCAGGCGGCGCGTGAACTCGCGCGCCGGGTGGAGCAAGGCCTTCTGGCTGCTGAGCAAGTGGATGAGAGCACGCTCGCATCGCTGCTCGAGCTGCGTGACGTGCCGGAGCCGGACCTGTTCATCCGCACCGGCGGCGAGCAGCGGATCAGCAACTTTCTGCTGTGGCAGCTCGCCTACACCGAGCTCTATTTCACCGATGTCCTGTGGCCCGACTTCGACGAGCAGGCCTTCGAGGACGCACTGACGTCCTTTGCCAGCCGCCAGCGGCGCTTCGGACGGACCGGCGAACAGATCGAGCAGGTGCAAGGTGCTTAAGCATCGCCTGATCACCATCGCCGTCCTGCTGCCGCTTTTCGTCTGGGCGGTCTTCGCGCTTCCCACACGCCACTTCTCGCTTCTTCTCGCCTTCATCGTGCTGATCGGCGCCCACGAATGGGCGGCTCTGATGCGGTTTCCCCGCCCTTGGCGACCGGTGTTCGTGCTCGCGGTGGCCGCTGCGATGCCGCTCGGACTGTGGATGACGAGCATTCCCGAGCTGCGCGTCGCGCTCATGGTGGCGGCGTCTGCCTGGTGGATCTACACGCTGAACATGATCCTGCGCTACCAGAACGACGCGACGGCGCCGGCCTGGCTCATCGGCGATGCCGGGCTGCCGCAGCGCGTGCTGGCAGGGATCGTCGTGCTGGTGCCTGCCTGGATCGCGGTGACGCTCATGCATGCTACTCCGTTCATCGGCGGTGGGCTGGTGCTCGCCTTCATGCTGCTCGTCTGGGGTGCGGACAGCGGGGCATATGTCGCCGGGCGGACTTTCGGACGGGACAAGCTGGCTTCGCGCGTGAGTCCGGGCAAGACCTGGCAGGGCGTCTGGGGCGCGCTGCTTGCCGGCGCGATAGTCGCCGGAGGCTGCGCCGTGTGGCTGGATCGAACCGGGCCGGCGATGCTTGGCGGGCTGATGGTGCTGGGGCTGGCCACCGTTCTGATCTCGATCGTAGGCGACCTGTTCGAGAGCCTGGTCAAACGGATCGCGGGAGTGAAGGACAGCGGTCGCATCCTCCCCGGACACGGCGGAGTGCTCGACCGAATCGACAGCATCACCGCTGCGGCGCCGGTGTTCGCGCTCGGTCTCGCGGCCCAGGGAGTGATGCCGTGATCGGCGTTTGCGTGCTCGGATCCACCGGCTCGATCGGCGTCAACACCCTCGATGTCCTCGCGCGCTATCCCGACAGTTACCGGGTGGTGGCGCTCACTGCCAACACCGACGCGGAGGCGCTGAGCCAGCAGTGCGAGCGTTTCCGTCCGGAATATGCCGTCATGGCAGACGCCGATGCGGCCGAGCGCCTGCGCGCGAAGCTTCGCGCCGCGGGGTTGACGACGGAGGTGCTGGCCGGTGACGAAGGGCTCTGTCACGTCACCACGCTCACGCAGACCGACTATGTCATGGCAGCGATCGTGGGCGCTGCCGGACTGCTGCCTACGCTCGCTGCCGCGCGCGCCGGCAAGCGCATCTTGCTTGCCAACAAGGAGGCGCTGGTGATGGCGGGGCGCCTGTTCATGGACGAGGTGCGTGCCCATGGCGCCGAGCTGCTCCCGATCGACAGCGAACACAACGCCGTTTTCCAGTGCATGCCGGCCGATTATCGCGACGGCCTGCAGCAGGTTGGCGTCCGCCGTATCCTGCTCACATCCTCCGGCGGTCCGTTCCGTACGCTGCCGCTGTCCGCGCTCGATGACGTCGGACCGGATCAGGCCTGTGCCCATCCCAACTGGGTGATGGGGCGCAAGATATCCGTGGACTCGGCGACGATGATGAACAAAGGGCTGGAGGTCATCGAGGCCTGCCTGCTGTTCGACGCGGATCCGGACCGGGTCGATGTGCTGGTGCACCCGCAGAGCGTCGTCCATTCGCTGGTGGAATACATCGACGGTTCGGTGCTGGCGCAGCTCGCTTCGCCGGATATGCGGGTGCCGATCGCCCACGCTCTGGCCTGGCCGCAGCGGCGCATGTCCGGCGCGCAGCGCCTCGATCTGCTCGCGGTCGGGCGCCTCGACTTCGAGCCGCCGGATCACGAGCGCTTCCCCTGTCTGGCCTACGCGTATGCAGCCGCCCGCGAAGGCGGCACCATGCCGGCCATCATGAACGCCGCGAACGAAGTGGCGGTGGCGGCTTTCCTCGACGGCGCGATCCGCTTCACTGACATCGCGCGGGTGATCGAGCACACGATGGCGGCGATGCCGGCAGAGGTGATCAGCGATCTCGACTCCGTGCTGGAGGCGGATCGACGCGCCCGCGGCCACGCAGCTCAGGCCTTGTACAGCCGCGCGGGGAGTGCGGTACGTTGAGCGTGCTCTGGTCGCTGCTTTCCTTCCTGGTCGCGATCGGCATTCTGGTGACGGTGCATGAGTACGGTCATTTCATCGTTGCTCGCAGCCTCGGCGTGCGGGTGCTGCGGTTCTCCGTCGGCTTTGGCCGGCCGCTGCGGAGCTGGCGTCGCGGTGAGACCGAGTATGTGGTCGCGATGCTGCCGCTCGGCGGTTATGTGCAGATGCTCGACGAGCGCGAGGGTCCGGTCGAGCCCCATGAGCTGCATCGCGCCTTCAATCGCCAATCCGTCGGGCGGCGTATGGCTATCGTCGCGGCCGGACCGGCCTTCAATTTTCTCTTCGCGGTGCTCGCCTACTGGCTGGTGTTCGCCATCGGCATCACCGGCCTGAAGCCCATCGTCGGTGATGTTCAGCCGCAAAGCCTCGCCGCACAGGGCGGCTTCCATTCCGGCGATGAGATCGTCAGGGTCGGCGCGCGCGACGTCGCCACATGGAATACGGTGCTGGTCGCCTTGCTCGACCATAGCCTTGCCGGGGAGCGCGTGCCCGTCGAAGTCGTGGACGAGGAGGGGCGTCCGCAAACGCGCGAGCTCGATTTTGCCCGCAGCGATCCACGCACCGACCGCAGTGAGCTGATCGAGATCGTCGGTTTCATGCCGTTCCGCCCCGTCGTCCCGGCGGTCATCGGTGCGATCGAGAGCGGGGGCGCCGCCGAGCGCGCCGGACTCCAGGAGGGGGATCGCATCGTGTCGGTCGGGGGCATGGCCCCGGAGTCATGGGAAGACTGGCGCGCCGCCATCCGGGCTAATCCCGAGCGCGATCTCGACATCGAAATCGAGCGCGACGGCCGCCGGATTGCGCTCACCATCAGGCCGGATCCGCACCGCGAGAATGGCAGCGTCGTCGGGCGGATCGGAGCCGGCGTGCATATCCCCGCTGATTTCGCCGAGGAACTGCGCGCCATCGAGCGGTACGGGCCGGGTGAAGGTCTGGTAGCGGCTGCCGCCCGCACCCGGGACGCCACCATGCTTACTTTCAGCATTCTCGGCAACATGCTGCTCGGAAACGTGGGGGTGAGCAATCTCAGCGGACCGGTCCGCATCGCGCAGTTTGCCGGCGATTCGGCCGATGCCGGACTCGTCGAGTTCATTTCCTTTCTGGCGCTGATCAGCATCAGTCTCGGCGTGCTCAATCTGCTGCCGATCCCGATTCTCGACGGCGGACATCTGCTTTTCTATCTGGTGGAGGCGGTGCGCCGGCGTCCGCTCTCGGAAGCCACGCAGATCGCAGCTCAGCGTATCGGCGTCTTCATCCTCGTGGGCATAATGCTGCTGGCGTTCTACAATGACATCATGCAGCTCGTCTTCTGACCATCGCCCAATTCGCAACGCTCCCATGGTTTCGCCAATGCACAGATTTGCCGCCCTCCTGTTCGGATTCGCGCTGACCTTCAGTGTCTGGGCCGTGGAGCCCATCGTCATCGAAGACATCCGGGTGGAGGGGCTGCAGCGTATCGCGCTGGGGACGGTCCTGAGCTACCTGCCGGTGAACGTGGGCGACGCCTTCGAGGAGGCGCGGGCGCCGAACGTCATCCGCGCGCTGTTCACCAGCGGATTCTTCGATGACATCGAGCTCGGCGTCGATGGCAGCACGCTGGTCATAGTCGTCCGCGAGCGTCCCACCATTGCCTCCATTACCATGACCGGCAACAAGGACATCCGCACCGAACAGCTGAAGGAAGCGCTCAAGAGCATCGGCCTGTCGGAGGGGCAGGTATTCGATCGCTCGTCGCTGGAGCGGATGAAGGTCGAGCTGGAGCGGCAGTACTTCAGTCAGGGAAAGTATGGCGTCAAGGTGCAGTCGACCCTGAATACTCAGCCCGACAACCGCGTCGACATCGAAATCGCGATCGAGGAGGGGTATGTCGCCCGGATCCTGCGCATCAACATCGTCGGCAACGAAGCCTATGACGATGAGCTGCTGCTGTCCAAGTTCCAGCTCGGACCGGCGACCATTCTGTCGCTGTTCTCCGACAGCGACCAGTACTCACGGCGCCGACTGTCCGGCGATCTGGAAGCGCTGCGCTCGCATTACCTCGACAACGGATATGTCAATTTCTCGATCGATTCGACCCAGGTGACGATCACCCCCGATAAACGTGATGTCTATATCACCATCAATGTCACCGAAGGCGAGCAGTACACGGTATCCTCGGTCGCGCTTGCCGGCGATCTCGTCGTTTCCGAGGAAGAGCTGCGCAGTCTGCTGGTGATCGGGCCTGGCCAGATATTCTCGCGGCGTCTGACCCAGGAGAGCGCCGCTGCCATCAGTTCCCGGCTGGGACTGGAAGGGTACGCCTTCTCCAACGTCAATCCGGTGCCCGAGCTCGATCGCGAGAAGCGCGAAGTCGCGCTGACCTTCATGGTCGATCCCGGCCGCCGCATTTACGTGCGGCGGATCAACGTCGCGGGCAACATCCGCACCCGCGATGAAGTGGTGCGCCGCGAACTGCGCCAGATGGAAGGTGGCTGGATTTCCACCGACAAGGTGAACCTGTCGCGCAGCCGTCTGATGCGGCTGGGCTTCTTCGAGGAGGCCAACGTAGAGACACCGATGGTTTCCGGGGTGCCCGATCTGGTCGATGTCGAATTCAGCGTCAAGGAGCGGCCTTCGGGCTCGCTGATGGCAGGTATCGGCTATTCGCAGGCCCAGGGAGTGCTGGTCAACGCCAGCATCAGCCAGGACAACGTCTTCGGCACCGGGCGCCGTGTCAGCGCGACGGTGAACAACAGCTCGGTGAACCGGATCTACAGCTTCTCGTACAATAATCCGTACTACACCCTGGACGGCATCAGCCGCGGATTCAGCCTGTTCGTGCGCGAGACCGATGCCGCCGAGGCCGATATCGCCGACTTCAGTTCCGACGTCTATGGGGTCAGCGTCGATTACGGCTTTCCGCTCAGCGAATACAATCGCGCCAGCCTGTCTCTCGGTTATGAATACACCAAGATCCGGACCGATGACGACACCCCGCAGTCGTTCCTCGATTTCCTGGCGCTCAATGATGATCGCTTCAACATCTACAAGCTGAGCACGGGTCTCACCCACGACACCCGCAACCGCGCCATTCTCGCCGACAGTGGCCGCATGCACAGCCTGTCGACCGAGATAGCGTTGCCAGGCAGTGGCCTGGAGTACTACAAGCTGCGCTACCGCGGGCTCGAGTACGTACCCCTGTTCGGAGACTTTAAGCTGCTGCTCAAGGGCGAGATCGGTTACGGAGATGCCTACGGCGATACCAGTGGTCTGCCGTTCTTCGAGAACTTCTATGCCGGTGGGCCTGAATCGGTGCGCGGATACCGCTCCAACTCGCTGGGACCGCGTGACGCCGCCCGCGATACCCGGCCTCTGGGCGGCGCCTTCAAGACGGTGGCGAATGTAGAGCTGATTCTTCCCATGCCATTTGCCGAGGAAAACCGGTCGTTGCGCCTGAGCACGTTCTTTGATATTGGTAACGTGTTTGACGAAGCAGGGGATTTCGATAGCGGAGAGTTGCGCCGTTCGGTCGGCGTTTCGGTCCTCTGGTACACACCGCTTGCGCCGATGACGTTCAGCCTTGGCTGGCCGCTGAATGACCGCGAGGGCGACCGCACCGAGACTTTCCAGTTCACCCTGGGCTCGTTCTTCTTCTGATCCGGATCTGGAGTATGACATTGAAGAGGCTGATTCAATTTGCGCTCATGGTGTCGCTGGCCGCACCGTTCATGGCGGCAAGCGCTGCCGATCTCAAGCTGGGCTACGTGGATGCGATCCGTCTGCTCGAGGAAGCGCCGCAGGCGCAGGAAGCAACGCGCCGTCTGCAGCGCGAGTTCGCCTCGCGCGAAGAAGAGATGGTACGCAAGCAGGACGAGATCCGGCGCATGGAAGATGCCCTGGAGCGTGATGGCGCGGTCATGACCGAATCGGATCGTCGCAACCGCGGTCTGGAGGTGCTCGCGCTCAAGCGCGAGCTGCGCCGGATGCAGGAAGAGTTCCGCGAAGACGTCAACATCCGCCGTAACGACGCACTCGGCGGACTGCAGGAGCTCATCAAGGAGACGATCCAGGAGGTCGGATCGGCCGGTGACTTCGACCTGATCTTCTTCGAAGGCATCGCCTATGCCGATGAGGCGCTGGATATCACCGCGCAGGTGCTCGAAGGTCTCGCCCGACGCCACCAGAGCAGGTCCGGCGATCGCTGAAACGCTCCGCGGCAGGCAGTCCGGATGTCAGGCCGCATGGGCCGGCGCTGCGCCTCTGATCAGGGCTCAGAGGCGGGCGATGTCCCGTGCTATTTTCCCGTTTTCTCCGCGGGCGTGAGTGCGTAAGCTTCGATGATGGAAATCAGTCTCGGTGAACTCGCTGCAAGGTTCGGCGCCGAATTGCGCGGTGACGCATCGCTGCGGGTGCGGCGGGTATCCGCACTCGATACCGCCGGCGAAGGCGATATTTCGTTTCTGAGCGGTCCGCGCTTTCGCCGTCACCTGGCGACGACACGGGCTGCTGCGGTGATACTCGAGGCTGAGGCTGCCGCCGAGTGCCCGGTGGCCGCGCTGGTGACCTCGAACCCGTATCTGATGTATGCGCGCGTCGCATCCCTGCTGCATCCTCCTGTCAGGCCCACTCCGTCGATTCATCCGAGCGCGGTGCTGGGCCGTGACTGCAGCATCGGCCGCGATGTCCATATCGGTCCTCATGTCTGCCTGGGTGACGAAGTCCGGCTTGGGGATGGCGTGATCCTGGAGGCGGGATGCGTGGTCGGCGCCGGGGCGGAGATCGGTGATGAGAGCCGTCTTGCGCCCAACGTCACGCTCTATCCGGGAGTGGTGATCGGCAAGCGGGTCATCGTGCATTCGGGCGCGGTGCTCGGCGGCGACGGGTTCGGTTTTGCCAACGACCGCGGCACCTGGGTGAAGATTCCGCAGATCGGCCGCGTGGTGATCGAGGACGATGTGGAGATCGGCGCCAACACCACGATCGATCGCGGCGCGCTGGAAGATACGGTAATCGGGCGCGGCGTCAAACTGGATAATCAGGTGCAGATTGCCCACAATGTGCGCATCGGCGAACATACCGCCATCGCCGGATGCACAGGGATCGCCGGCAGTGCGATCATCGGGCGCCGCTGCGCCATCGGCGGAGGCGTGGGGATCAGCGGCCATCTCGAGATTGCCGATGATGTGCACCTGACCGGGACGACCTTCGTTTCACAGTCGATACGGGAAAAGGGCGTATATTCTTCCGGCACGCCATTCGAGCCGGTCGGAGAGTGGCGCCGTAACTTCGTGCGCATGCGGCAGCTCGATGACATGGCGAAGCGGCTGCAGCGGCTCGAACAGACGGTGAAAGCGATCGGCGAAGATAGCGAGCAAGGACACGAAAAATGACAAGGGAAGAAGACAGCAACCAGCCTTCGGATACGAGGCTGGACATCCACGCCGTGCTGCGGCAGTTGCCGCACCGGTATCCGTTCCTGCTCATCGACCGGGTCGAGCGTTACACTGCGGGCGAGTCGCTCACCGCGATCAAGAACGTGACCTACAACGAGCCCTTCTTCAACGGCCATTTCCCCGTGCGCCCCGTCATGCCGGGTGTCCTCATTCTGGAAGCGATGGCGCAGGCGACCGGCATTCTCGCGTTCCGCACCGTGGGTACCCAACCGAGTGACGGAACGCTGTACTATCTGGTCGGCATCGATAAGGCGCGCTTCAAGCGGCCGGTCGAGCCGGGAGATCGCATCGTGATCGACGTGCGCGTCCAGCGCACGGTGCGCAATATCTGGTTCTTCGATGCCGAGGCGCGTGTCGACGACGAGCTGGTGGCTTCGGCGGAAATGATGTGCGCGGCGAAGGACATTCCGACTTGATCGACCCGCGCGCAATCGTCGATCCGGGCGCCCGCCTGGCGCCCGATGTAACGGTCGGCCCCTGGTCCTTCATTGGTCCGGATGTGGAGATCGGTCCCGGTTGCGAGATCGGTCCGCACGTGGTCATCAAGGGTCCGACCCGAATCGGCCGGGACAACCACTTCTTCCAGTTTGCATCCATCGGCGAAGTGCCGCAGGACAAGAAATACCGCGGCGAAGACACGATACTGGAAATCGGGGATCGCAATGTCATCCGGGAATTCGTCACCATGCACCGCGGCACCGTGCAGGGCGGCGGGGTGACCCGGCTCGGCAGCGATAACCTGATCATGGCCAATGTGCACATTGCCCACGATTGCATCGTCGGCAGCAATACCATCTTTGCCAACAATGCCTCGCTCGCAGGCCACGTTGTGGTCGAAGATCATGTCATCCTCGGCGGCTATTCGCTGGTGCATCAGTTCTGCACCATCGGCGCCCACAGCTTCTCCGCTGCCGCGAGCCTGATTACCAAGGACGTGCCGCCCTACGTGCTCGTCTCGGGCCATATGGCCAAGCCTTACGGCCTCAACGTCGAGGGGTTGCGCCGGCGCGGCTTTCCACCGGAGACCGTGCGCAGGCTGCGCCAGGCGTACCGCCTCGTTTATCGCATGAACCTGCCCTTGTCCCGTGCTCTCGAGGAGCTGAGGGCGATGGCGGTCGATTGTCCGGAAGCGGGGGCGATGGCCGATTTCATCGAGCGCTCCCGCCGCGGCATCGTGCGCTGAGCCGGAGGGCGTGAGCTTGCGGATCGGTCTGATCGCCGGCGAGGCCTCGGGCGACAATCTCGGCGCCGGCCTGATCCGGGCGATCCGGGCGCGAGTTCCTGATGTCAGTTTCGAGGGCGTTGCCGGTCCGCGCATGGTCGCGGAGGGGTGCCGCGCGCTGTATCCCGCCGAGCGACTCGCGATCATGGGGGTGGCCGAAGTCCTGACCCACTATCGCGGACTTCGCGCTATGCGCGCCGATCTGGTGCGCCATTTCACCGCCGATCCACCCGCCGTCCTGATCGGGATCGATGCGCCGGAGTTCAATCTGGGGCTGGAAGCCCAGGTCAAGGCAGCCGGCGTGCGCACCGTGCATTACGTCAGTCCGCAGGTCTGGGCCTGGCGGCGGGGTCGGCTGCGCACCATTTCCCGCTCCGTGGATCTGATGCTCACCCTGTTTCCGTTCGAGGCCGCGTTCTACGAAGAGCATGGCGTGCCGGTGCGCTTCGTCGGCCATCCTCTGGCCGACGCCATTCCGATGGAAAGCGATCGTGCCGCCGCTCGCGCCGCGCTCGGGCTGCCGGCGGATGCCCCGCTGATCGCGCTGCTGCCGGGAAGCCGCGTGAATGAGGTCAAGCGTCTGGCCGACGACTTCCTGCGCACCGCGCGCTGGTGTCTGGAACGGCGCCCGGATCTTCATTTCGTCGCGCCGATGGCCGGTGCAGTAACACGGCGGCTGTTCGAAGCGGCCCTGGAGCGCGAACCGGTGCCGACGCTGACACTGTGTGACGGGCGTTCTCACGAGGCGATGATGGCCGCCGACGCCATTTTGCTGGCAAGCGGAACGGCGACGCTCGAGGCGATGCTGCTGAAACGCCCCATGGTAGTTGCCTACCGCATGGCGCGGATGAGCTACTGGCTGGCCCAGCGACTGCTGTATGTGGATCGTTACGCCATCCCCAATCTGCTCGCCGGCGATCGCCTGGTCCCCGAGTTCATCCAGGATGATGTCCGCCCCGAGGCGATGGGCGCGCGTCTGCTCGACTACCTCGAACGGCCGGAACTGGCCGACGCCGCCAACGCGCGCTTTGCTGAACTGCACGCCGAACTGCGCCAGGGCGCCGACGCGCGCGCTGCGGAAGCGGTACTGCAGCTGATCGGCAGCGCGGGGGCTGCGGCCGGCCTGTCGCCGCGCATGGCTACCGCGGACGGGATATGAGCGCCGGCATCGGGTCAGCGCTCATCCAGGGGCCGGGCCTGGCGGAAATCGCCGATCCGATGGCTGCCGGCGTCGACGAGGCGGGACGCGGCCCGCTGGCCGGTCCGGTATATGCCGCAGCGGTCATTCTGGATCCTGCGCATCCGGTGCCGGGGATCGGAGACTCGAAGGCGCTGACCGCCTCCGGGCGTGAGTCGCTCGAGCTGCTGATCAAGGAGCGGGCGCTGGCCTGGGCGGTCGCGCATGCCGATGTGGAGGAGATCGATCGTCTCAACATCCTCCATGCGACCATGCTGGCCATGCAGCGCGCGGTGGCCGCGCTGCCATTGCCGCCCAGCCGGGTGCTGGTCGACGGTAACCGGTGTCCGGAGTTCGATTATCCGGCCCATGCGGTCGTCGACGGCGATGCGCGGGTAGTAGCCATCGCTGCCGCTTCGATTCTTGCCAAAGTGGCGCGTGATCGCGAGATGGTTGCGCTCGACGAGCGCTATCCGGGCTACGGCTTCTCCCGGCACAAGGGCTACGCCACGGCCGAACATCGACAGGCCCTGCGTCTGCTCGGCCCGAGTCCGGTCCATCGCCGTGGTTTCGCGCCGGTGCGGGATCTGTTCGCCGGCTGAACCCCGGCGGGTGCCAGTCCGGCACTGCAGTGAGCGGGACGGCGCCGGATCGGCATGCAGAGCCAGTGGTTTTTTCGCGCATATCGTCTCGCCACAGACTCTTTCCGGCGCGCTGTTGCCAGCCTCGGCGCGCTGCGCGCCAGCCTGTTAAAATAGCCTCGCCATGTCGTCCACATTCGTTCATCTCCGTCTGCATACCGATTATTCGCTGGTCGATGGGACCATCGATATTGCGCCGCGCACGCGCCTGAGCTGGGAGGAGGGCGCGGACCCCCCGTTCCGGGAAGAGCGGGTACCCGGCCTCGCCGAAGCGGTGGCCGCGGCCGGAATGCCGGCGGTTGCGGTGACCGATCAAAGCAATCTCTTTGCCCTGGTGAAGTTCTACCGGGCGGCGATCGCGGCCGGCATCAAGCCCATCGTGGGCGTGGATACCTGGCTGTGGCGCGATGACCGCAGCCCGCCTTCGCGCCTGGTGCTGCTCTGCCAGAACCGCACCGGCTATCTCAACCTGACTCGCCTCATCTCGCGCTCGTACATGGAAGGGCAGCGTCATGGCGTACCGATGGTCGAGCGCGCCTGGATGGAGGGCGCCAGCGACGGGCTCATCGCCCTGTCCGGTGGCCGACAGGGCGACATCGGGCAGGCCTTGCTCGCCGATCGCGTCGCCGACGCCGAACTCCTGCTCGCCGACTGGATGAAGCTGTTTCCGGGCCGCTTCTACCTGGAGCTGCAGCGCACCGGACGTCCCCAGGAAGAGGATTACCTGCACCGCGCGGTCGACCTGGCGCATCAGCACGCAGTGCCGGTGGTGGCGACCAATGATGTGTGCTTTCTGACCCGGGCCGATTTCGAGGCTCACGAGGCGCGGGTGTGCATTCACGACGGACGCACCCTCGACGATTCCCGCCGTCCCCGCAACTACAGCGAGGAACAGTACCTGCGCAGCCCGGAGGAAATGTGCGAGCTGTTCAGCGACATTCCCGAGGCGATCGAGAATACGCTGGAAATCGCCCGGCGCTGCAATCTCGAACTGACCCTGGGCAAGAACGTGCTGCCCGACTTCCCGGTGCCGGAGGGCATGACTACCGCCTCGTTCTTCGCCCGGGAGGCGCGGGAAGGGCTGGAGCAGCGGCTGCAGCAGCTGGGCATCGCCGCAGATCCGGAGCGCTGCCGCGTCTACTACGAGCGCCTGAAGACCGAGGTCGGGGTCATCACTCAGATGGGCTTCCCCGGCTACTTTCTCATCGTCGCCGACTTCATCCGCTGGGCAAAGGACAACGATGTGCCGGTGGGACCGGGGCGCGGCTCCGGTGCCGGCTCGCTGGTCGCCTATGCGTTGAAGATCACCGATCTCGATCCGATCGAGCATGACCTTCTGTTCGAGCGCTTCCTCAATCCAGAGCGTGTGTCGCTGCCCGACTTCGATGTCGACTTCTGCATGGAAGGCCGCGACCGCGTCATCGACTACGTGGCTTCGCGCTACGGGCGCGAGCGTGTGTCCCAGATCATCACCTATGGCAGCATGGCGGCCAAGGCGGTGGTGCGCGACGTTGGCCGTGTCCTCGGACATCCCTACGGCTTCGTCGACAAGATCGCCAAGCTGATTCCGTTCGAACTCGGCATCACCCTGAGCAAGGAACTCAAGGCAAAGGGACCGTTCTACGAGCGCTATGTCGAGGACGAGGAAACCCGGATCCTGGTCGATCTCGCCAGCCGGCTCGAAGGCCTGGTGCGCAACGCTGGCAAGCACGCCGGTGGCGTGGTCATCGCGCCCTCGGCGCTAACCGACTATACGCCGCTTTACTGTGAACAGGGCTCCGACGCTCCGGTCACCCAGTTCGATAAGGACGATGTGGAGGCAGTCGGACTGGTCAAGTTCGACTTTCTCGGCCTGCGCACGCTGACCATCATCGATCGCACGGTGAAGACCGTCAACGCGCGTGGCGAATCGGTCGACATCGGCGCCATACCCATGGACGATCCGGCGACCTTCGATCTGCTCAAGCGCTGCGCCACCACCGCGATATTCCAGCTCGAATCGCGCGGCATGAAGGATCTGATCAAGCGCCTGCAGCCCGATTGCTTCGACGACATCACCGCCCTGGTCGCGCTGTTTCGTCCGGGTCCGCTGCAGTCGGGCATGGTCGATGACTTCATCGCGCGCAAGCATGGACAGGCAGTCGTCGAGTATCCGCACGAGGATCTGGCGCCGATTCTCAAACCGACCTACGGCGTCATCCTCTATCAGGAGCAGGTGATGCAGATCGCGCAGGTGCTGGCCGGCTATTCTCTCGGTCAGGCCGATCTGCTGCGCCGCGCGATGGGAAAGAAGAAGCCCGAGGAAATGGCCGAGCAGCGCGCGGTGTTCATGGCGGGCGCGGCCAAGCGCGGTGTCGATGCGGAGGTCGCGCGTTACATCTTCGACCTGATGGAGAAGTTCGCCGGCTACGGCTTCAACAAGTCGCATTCGGCTGCCTATGCGCTGTTGTCCTACCAGACCGCCTGGCTGAAGGCCCATTTCCCCGCGGCTTTCATGGCCTCGGTGATGTCGGCGGACATGGACAATACCGACAAGGTTGTCACCCTGATGGAAGAATGCCGCGCCATGGGGCTCGCGGTGATGCCGCCGGATGTCAACCGCTGTGATCATGCTTTCGCCGTGCATGACGAGCAGACCATTCTCTATGGGCTGGGCGCAATCAAGGGCGTCGGCGCCTCGGCCATCGAATCCATCGTGGAGGAGCGCGAGGCCAACGGACCGTACACGGACCTGTTCGATCTGTGCCGGCGCATCGATCTGCGGCGGGCCAATCGCCGGGTGCTGGAGGCGCTGATCCGCTCGGGAGCCCTGGATTCGCTGGATGCGAACCGCGCCCGTTCGATGAGCCTGCTCGGCGAGGCGATCCAGTATGCGGAACGGAGCCTGCGCGACGCCGCGGTCGGTCAGGACGATCTGTTCGGCGGGGGTGGGGGAGCGGTCAGCCCCGCCGACGACACGCATCTGGATGCGTTGGGCGCAGAGGTGCCGGAATGGAGTGAGGAGGTGCGTCTGCAGGGCGAGAAGGAGACGCTGGGACTCTACCTCACCGGTCACCCGATCGCGCGGTATCTCGACGAGCTGTCCCGGTTCGTCAGCTCCACCATCGGCGAGCTCCGTCCGCAGGGGGACAAGACCGTGATCGTCGCCGGTCTGATGATCGGCATTCGCACCATGAACAGCAAGCGCGGCGACCGCATCGCCTTCATCGTCCTCGATGACCGCAGCGCGCGCATCGAGGTGGCCGTGTTCGCCGAGGCCTATCAGCGTTATCGCGACCAGCTGGTGAAGGACCGCGTGCTGGTGGTCGAGGGAACGGTCAGTCTGGACGAGTACAGCGGCGGCTGCCGCATGAGCGCCGAGCGCATCCTCAGCATCGATGAGGCGCGCGCCACCTACGCCCGCGGTATCGAGATCGATCTGCAGCGGGGCGGCAATGGCAGCGTCAGTCGCGGCCTCGCCGAGGCGCTGGCTCCGTTTCGCAGCGGGGAATGCCCGGTGTGGATCAATTACCGGGGGGCCGGCGCGGCGGCGCGCATGAGGCTGGGCCAGGAATGGCGGGTCCGGCCCACCGATGAACTCCTCGGACGTCTGGGGGCGCTGGCGGGTGCCAACGGCGTGCGCGTGCTCTATTGATGCGCAGGCTTTCCACTTTCGACTTTAAACCTTAGACTTGCACCCATGAACAACAAATTCCGGAATGGCTATCTCGACTTCGAACTGCCCATCGCGGAGCTGGAAGAGAAGATCGAGGAGCTGCGCTATGTCGGCAACGACAAGGACATCAATATCGGTGAGGAGATCGCCCGCCTGGAGGCGAAGGCGCGTACCCTTACCGAATCCATCTTTTCCTCACTGAATGCGTGGCAGATCGCTCAGCTTGCGCGTCATCCGCAGCGGCCGTACGCGCTCGATTACATCGAACGCATGGTGACTGGATTCGAGGAATTGCACGGTGACCGCCGCTACAGCGATGATCCCGCCATCGTCGGCGGCGTGGGTCGCCTGGGCGGGCGTCCGGTGATGATCATCGCTCATCAGAAGGGGCGCGACACCGCCGAGAAGATCCGCCGGAACTTCGGCATGCCGAGACCGGAAGGCTATCGCAAGGCGCTGCGCCTGATGGGCCTGGCCGAGCGCTTCCGCATGCCGGTGATCACATTTATCGATACCCCTGGCGCCTATCCGGGCGTCGGTGCGGAAGAGCGCGGACAGAGCGAGGCCATCGCCCGTAATCTGCTGGTGCTCTCGGCGCTGCGTGTGCCGGTGGTGTGCACGGTCATCGGCGAGGGCGGCTCCGGCGGTGCGCTTGCGATCGGCGTCGGCGAC
The DNA here is from genome assembly GCA_964581365.1 of uncultured Chromatiales bacterium. Lineage (GTDB taxonomy): Bacteria > Pseudomonadota > Gammaproteobacteria > SZUA-140 > SZUA-140 > JAITWN01. The sequence continues at coordinate 14,239 of CAZOOF010000010.1, read as the reverse complement.
CATGTCATGATGCTGGAATACAGCACCTACTCGGTGATCTCGCCGGAAGGCTGCGCCTCCATCCTGTGGAAGAGCGCCGAAAAGGCGTCCGAAGCCGCCGAAGCGATGGGCATCACATCGCGGCGCCTGAAGGAGCTCAAGCTGATCGACGAGATCGTGCCGGAGCCGCTGGGCGGCGCGCACCGCGATCCGGACACCACCGCAAAAGCGATCGGACGCTCCATCGAGGCGGCGCTGGATCGGCTCGACGGCATGACGCCCGAGGACCTGGTTCGCTCCCGGTACGCGCGGCTCATGAGGTTCGGTGTCTACAAGTCGTCCTGAGACGGCGCTCGTCCGGGTCAGGGATCATCTCGCCAACTCGCTCGCCGGACTGCAGCCGGCGAGCTATCTGATCGCTTACAGCGGCGGACTAGATTCAACCGTACTGTTGCATGCCGCGGCCGGATTGCGCCGCGAGCTCGCACCGCTGCGCGCGGTCCATATCGATCATGGCCTGCAGGCCGTATCCGCATCGTGGACGGCGCATTGCCAGCGCTTCTGCGCGGCGCTGGGCATCGAGTTCCTCAGTGTGGCGGTAAAGGTCGATCTCCAGCAGGGAGACGGTCTCGAGGCGGCGGCGCGCAAGGCCCGCTACGCGGCTTTCGCCGGCTTGCTGCGCAGCGGCGACTGTCTTCTGACCGCCCATCACCTGGACGATCAGGCCGAAACGGTTCTGTTGCAGTTACTGCGGGGCTGCGGACCGCGCGGACTGGCGGCGATGGCGCCGATCGATGCGTTTGCTGCCGGCACGCATGCGCGGCCCTTCCTCGGTCTGGAGCGTGACGCGCTGGTCGAATACGCCCAGGCCGCGGCACTCGACTGGATCGACGATCCGAGCAATAGCGATACCCGGCTGCGGCGAAACTATCTGCGTCATGACATCATGCCGCGGCTGCGGCGCTACTGGCCCGCCGCTTCCCGCACCCTTGCCCGCAGCGCGCGACATGCAGCGGCGGCTGCCGCTCTGCTCGATGAGCGGGCAGCGGAGGACCTGCGGGATCTTCAGGGACCGCATCCGGACATGCTGTCGGTGACCGGAATCAGAGCGCTCTCGCGCCCGCGCGCGGACAATGTCCTGCGTTACTGGCTGCACAGTCTGTCGCTGCCATTGCCCAGCACCACGCAGCTCGAGCGGGTGCACACCGAAATGCTGCCGGCGCCCAGCGATGCGATGCCGCTGATCGGCTGGCCCGGCGGCGAGATCCGCCGCTACCGCGACTGGCTGTATGCGATGGCGCCACTGGCTGCGGATCATGCCGGGTGCGAGCTGCGCTGGGAGGACCCGCGCCAGGCGCTCGCACTGCCGGGAGGCGCGGTTCTGAGCGCGCGGCCGGTGCGAGGAGAGGGCTTACGGCAGGACCTCGCGCCACTGATCGTGCGCTTCCGCAGGGGCGGCGAGGAATGCCGGCCTGCAGGGCGGGGCAGGCACGCTCATTCACTCAAGGGATTGCTGCAGGAGGCGGGTGTGCCGCCCTGGCTGCGTGGACATGTGCCGCTCATTTATCGCGCCGATGACGATGGGGTGGCTGCGGAGGACGGACAATCCGGCCTGCTCGCGGTCGCCGGTCTGTGTATCGCCGAGGGCTGCCGCGCCGAGGCGCATGCAGAAGGCTGGCAGCTGATCTGGAGCCACGCCGGACGCACGGTCGCGATCAGCTGAGCCGGAACGAGCGCGGCGCGCGATCGCGGCCACGCTTGCAAGGCCCGGTACAACGGCGCGCGCGGCGCTCTGGTCCCGGGGAGTCACGGGGACCTCAGTCCCCGTGCGCCCGGTTTCCGCTGATCGGCGCGGGTGCGCCATGGCGATTCGGCATCGCCGCCGTGGTATGCCGCGTGCGCAGCACGACGATGTGGCCGGTGATCGCGCTCCCCAGGATTGCGCCCATGGTGAACGCCAGCAGCATGTATTCGGCTAGAAAATCCATCATTTCCCGATCCTCCTGATTCTTCGGGTTCAATCACGACCCGCGGGTTTAATCACGACCGCATCGGTTCCTATCCCGCTCACGGTTCGTTTCTGTGGCCCTTCATGTGCTCCTGGGCTGAGAGATGCATCAAGCGCGCCATGAGAGAGTCGCCGGCAGGCTGCCCGGATGCTGGCCGATCCGTGGAGCAGGCTGCCGGGGCGGCTGAAGAATCGACGGAACCATCGTCAGCGCGATCCGTCCCAAAAGAATGGGGCCTGGTCCGTGAGCCGGCGGCCGGCATTCATTGTCCGCAAGCGGTAAACAGGAGCGCATATGGCAACCGAACTGCAGGGATGCAAGGTGGCGATACTGGTCGACAATGGCTTCGAGCAGGTCGAGCTGACCGAACCCCGCAAGGCGCTGGAGCAGAGCGGGGCAAAGACCGAAATCGTGTCGCCGCACAATAAAGTACGGGCCTGGAACAGGAGTGACTGGGGCGATGACTTTGAGTCTGACGTGAATCTCGATCAGGCGTCGGCCCGTGATTACGATGCGCTGCTGCTGCCGGGCGGCGTGATGAATCCCGATCGCTTGCGCACGAACAGCCGCGCGCTCGAGTTCGTGCGTCAGTTCTTCGAAGCCGGCAAGCCGGTCGCTTCGATCTGTCATGGTCCCTGGACGCTGATCGATGCTGGCGTGGTGAAGGGCAGGAAGATGACTTCCTATCCCTCGCTCAGCAACGATCTTGCCAATGCCGGCGCTGAATGGGTCGATCGGGAAGTGGTGGTCGACCAGGGGCTGGTGACGAGTCGCAATCCCGATGATCTGCCTTCATTCAACCGCAAGATGATCGAGGAGTTTGCCGAAGGGCACCACCAGGGCCAGCGGCCCCACTGATCGGTGACAGGGGGAGCGCTGGCTCACTTCGGCAGCCTGAATCATGCAGGAGATGGCGATGGCGGGAAGCAGCGGCAGGGATGCGCAGGATCCACGGGATATTCAGTCGAGACCCCCGTATCCGGCGCAGCAGCAGCATCCGCCGGGTCGTGAGGCTGACATGCGGCCGTCGGCCGATCACGGCGAGCAGAGTTATGTCGGTCATAATCGGCTGCGTGATCGCGTCGTGATGATTACTGGCGGCGATAGCGGCATCGGACGCGCGGTGGCACTGGCCTGCGCGCGCGAAGGCGCCGACGTGCTGATCTCGTATCTGAGCGAAGACGAAGATGCCCGGGAATCTGCGCGTCTGGTAGAGGCTGCAGGGCGCCGCGCCGTGCTGGCGCCGGGAGATATCGGGAGTGAAGCGCATTGTTCGGATCTGGTAAGCCGCTGCGTCGACGAACTGGGCGGAATCGACATTCTGATCAATAACGCAGCCTTCCAGTCCACCAGCGCGCGTATCGAGGACATCGGCGCAGAGGAGTTCGAGCGTACTTTTCGCACCAATGTGTTCGCCATGTTCTATCTGTGCAAGGCGGCGCTGCCGCTGATGAAGCCCGGCTCAGTCATCATCAACACCGCATCCATCCAGGCCTACCAGCCCAAACCGTCGCTGCTGGGCTACGCGGCCACCAAGGGTGCCATCGTGACCTTTTCCAAAGCGCTCGCCATGGAAGCGATCGAACGCGGTATACGGGTGAATGCGGTCGCGCCCGGACCGGTGTGGACGCCGCTCATTCCATCGACCATGCCGGCGGAGAGCATCCAGCAGTTCGGGAAGTCGGCGCCGATGGGGCGTCCCGCTCAGCCGGCCGAGCTGGCTCCGGTCTATGTGTTCCTCGCCTGTGAGGATTCCTCCTATATCACCGGCGAGATATTCGGTGTGGGAGGCGGGAATTTCTTCGGCTAGACGCGGAAGTGTCGTCGCTCACGAGCGACCGGAGAACCGTAACCCATCGCCTTTCTCGTCCTTGAGCACGGTCCATAGCGAGTCGATGAACCAGCGGCGTTCGTCGGTAAAGTTCTTCTCGACGCGGAACCCGATCTGTTCGCCCAGAAAGGCGATATCGTCCTCCTCGAACTTGAACGAGTACTCCAGGTGCAGCGGCTCATAGGCGGAAAAGTGGAAATGGCGCTGCAGGGCAGCGATGTAGACATCCTGCGCGCGGTTTGAGAGCAGATAGCTTTCCATCGCACCCAGCACGGGATTGTAGATGCCGAGGTGCTGGAATCCGCCGAGATCGAAATTCCCGCCCAGCTCGCGGTTGATGCGGTCGAGGACGTTGAGATTGAACGCGCGGGTGTAGCCTGCTTCATCGTTGTAGGCCCGCGTCAGCAGGGAGACGTCCTTCTTGAGATCGAAACCGATTAGGATCCGGTCTTCATGATTCAGATGCTGCCATAGCCGGCGAAGGAAGACCTGATTCTGCTGGCGGTCGAGGTTGCCGATATTGGAACCCAGAAACAGCACCAGCAGATGACGCTCCGGATCCGCGCTCACATGGCGCAGCCCGGTGAAGTATTCAGCGACCACTCCGTGCAATCGCAGGCGCGGATGATGGGGCAGATTGCCGGATAACTGATCCAGCGCGCGCGGAGAGATGTCGACACCGTGATAATCGACGGTTCTTCCGTCTTGCAGGAAAGCCTCGATCACCAGGCGGGATTTGCTGCCATCGCCCGGCCCGAGCTCGACGATGGTTATCGGATCTCCATCGATCTGACGAGCCAGTTCCGCCGATTGGGCGCGCAGGATCCCGGCTTCGGTCGCGGTCAGATAGTATTCCCGCTGGCGGGTGATGCGCAGGAAGAGCTGGCTGCCGCGCTCATCGTAGAAATACTTGGGAGCGAGACGCTTGGGCGTGGAACACAGCCCCATGAGTACGTCGAGTGCAAACCCTTCCCTGGTATCGGAGAGGGCGCCGGCTTCGGTATCCCTGAGATCGACGATATCCATATGGCAGGCTCCTTTCAGTCGCGGGCCAGGCGTATCCCGGAGAACATCCAGCGCTGCTGGGGTTCGAAAAAATTCCGGTAGCTCACGCGCAGATGTCCGCTTGGCGTGGCGAAACAGCCGCCGCGCAACACGAACTGGTTGCACATGAACTTGCCGTTGTACTCGCCAAGTGGCGGCGCAAACGGGGTGTAGCCGGGATAGGGGCGATAGGAGCTGGCTGTCCAGCACCAGAGGGCATGTGTGCAAGCGGCCGGCCGGGTCTCGAGATAAGCCTCATATTCCTCCTCGCGGGGAAGCCGGCAGCCGCGCCAGCGGGCGAATGCATCGGCTTCGAACCAGCTCACGTGCATCACAGGAGCGTCAGGACGCAGTGGCGCGACGCCGCTCAGCTGGTACTCATGCCAGGCGCCATCGCGCTCGAACCAGTACAACGGCGCATGGATGCCGTGGGTCTGAACCCAGTTCCATCCCAGGCTTTGCCATAGCAGCGGATTGGCGTAGCCGCCATCGCGCATGAATTCCAGATACTCGTCATTGCGTACCATGGCGCGTGAGATTTCGCACTCATCCAGCCACACCCGATGACGGGGACGCTCGTTGTCATAGGCGAATCCTTCGGCCGGCGCGCCGATCATACGGAGGCCGGAAGTCAGGCGCTCCCATCCTGCAGTGCTGGCATCGAGGGGCGGTGCGCTGTCTCCGGCATAGGCCGGCCGCGCCGGATTGGCGGCCAGGATGTACTTGATGTCCATCATCAGCAGCTCCTGATGCTGCTGTTCGTGATGGATGCCCGCCTCGACCAGCGCAGAGATTCCGGGATCCTGACCATGTTCGAGCAGTGAACACATGGCTTCGTCCACTCGCGAACGCCAGAGGACGATTTCGCGCACCGTGGGCCTGGACAGATGGCCGCGCTCCCTCTGTGTCCAGTGTGGTCCGGCGGATTTGTAATACGAGTTGAAGAGCAGATCCCAGAGCGGATCAGAGGGCTGGTAATCCGGTCGGGGTCCAAGGACGAAATGCTCGAAGAACCAGTTGGTATGTCCAAGGTGCCACTTCGGCGGGCTGACCTCGGGGCATGGCTGCACCACGTGGTCTTCGATTTCCAGCGGGGCGCATATTCGCGCCGTCTCCGCACGGGTGGCGAGGTAGCGTTCGATCAGGCGGTCGGTGGCTGGAGAAGAACCGTCCATAGCATCGACAGTTTGATTCAAGCAGACCCGTGCTCCGGAACCGCAACAGCATGGAGGCCGGAACGGATCATCCCCGGCCGATCCCGGGCAATGTGGCAGCGACAGCAGGCGCGCCTGTCCCGCAGCTCCGGATCCTGGGGATTATGCTCGCTGCCTGCCGGTGGTGAATCCGGGAGCATACGTATTTTCCCGCTCAGGAGCGGTTCAGGCGCGCGATCATGGCCTCGACCCCGGAGGGAAGATCCTGGGCGAGCTCGAACAGTTCCGACCATGGATCCTCGCGCAGCGCCGCCAGGCGACGATCGATGTTGCTGATATCGTAGCGCGCTGCGCTCGTGATTCGCGGCAGTTCGTCCCAGCGCAGTGGCACGGCGATCGGGCAGTTCGGACGGGCGCGCGTGGAGTAGGGCGCGACTGCGGTTCCGCTCCGCAGATTACGCATCCAGTCGATGAAGATCCGGTTGCGCCGTCCGGCCTTCGCTGCCTTGATGGTGTAACGTTCGGGCTCGTCGGCGGCGATGGCTGCGGCAATCCCGCGGGAGAAGTCCCGCACCTGAGCCCAGGTACTGGTCCCCCGCAGCGGCACCAGCACGTGCACTCCCTTGCCGCCCGTGAGCATGACGAAGCTCTCCAGCCCGGCGCTGCGCAGAATCCGGCGCAGGAGGACGGCGGTGTCGCGCACCGACGCGAACGGCACGCCGGGATCCGGATCGAGATCGAAGATCATGCGATCGGGATGTTCGATGTCGTCGATCCGAGCTCCCCACAGATGCAGCTCGAGGGCGCCGGTCTGCGCGGCGCCGAGGAGTCCCGCGCGATCTTCGATATAGAGATAGGGTTTGCGATCCTTGCCAGGAATGCTCACCCCATGCAGACCGGAGGGCATGCCCGGGGCGAGATGACGCTGGAAGAAGCAGTGATGCTGTCGCCCGCGCGGACAGCGCACGAGTGACAGCGGTCGGCCGGCCACATGAGGCAGCATGCGGTCCGCAACGCGCTCGAGATAAGCCGCGATCTCGCCCTTCGTCACGCCCTGAAGTGGATAGATGATTTTCCCCGGATGCGTGATCCTCACGCCGGACAGCGTTATCGGTGGATCGTGAATTTCAGGCGCGGACATCGCGCGCCTCCTTGTCCTGGCGCAGCCCAAGGAAGCGCGGGTGGCGCAGGATACCGTCCGCCGTGATTTCCGTGTAGGCGACTTCGGCCACCAGACGGGGACTCAGCCAGCGCGCATCGCGGGCGACTATGGGGGGAACTTCGTGAAACGGGCTGGTGCGGCGGGCGAGACGGCGAAACCGGCGGGCGAGGAGGGTCAGCGTTTCCTGATCCAGGCCGGAGGCCACGCGTCCCCGGTACAGCAGTCTGCCGTCACTGTACGCGCCGAGCAGCAGGGACGAGAACGGGCGGCCTCGTGCCGTCGAGGGGCGATAGCCCGCAATCACCAGTTCGGTGCGCCCACTGCACTTGGTCTTGATCCAGCCATGGGTGCGGCCGGATCGATAAGGCAGATCGGCTCGTTTCGACACGATGCCTTCGAGTCCGAGCCGGCATGCCGCGGCAAGCACCTCGGCGCCATTGCCGCGCTGGTGATCGCTGTAGCGCAGTTCGTGCTGGTGGCCGAGCAGCCTGCGCAATAGACGCTTGCGCTCGGTGAGAGGCAGGGCGCGAAGATCACGGCCGTCGACGCGAAGCAGATCGAAGGCCATCATCACGATGTCGTCCGGATGCCGGCGAATCGCCTGCTGCAGCAGGCCGAAACGGCTGACTCCATCGGCATCCATCACCACCAGTTCCCCGTCGATCAGCGCCTCATCGACATTCAGGCCGCCGGCGGCAGCGCGCAGGGATGGAAACTTCGCGCTCCAGTCGAGGCCGGAGCGTGTGTAAATCCGATGCTGGCCGCCACCAATCGCGAGCAGGGCCCGATAGCCGTCGAACTTCAGTTCGTGTAGCCATGCTGTTCCGGCCGGAGGCGAGCTCTCGAGCGAGGCGAGCTGCGGACGCACGAACGCAGGGGGCCGTCGGTAAACGCGCGGCGACGGCGCCCGCGCGGCGATATCATTCATCGCCCGCCCGCTGGCGACGCTCCGGCTCCAGCGTCGCACCGGGTCGGTGCCGCGCTCGGACCAGGCATCCTTTTCCTTCACCAGCAGCCAGTTTTCGCGGCCTGGTCTGGCGTGTGCAGATGACTCCTTCAAACGTATCAGCGCGAAGCCGCCCTGCAGCCGCTCACCGTGAAGAGTGAATTTCAGCATGCCACTCGCGAGACCCCGATGCGGATCGCCGCGCGGTTCCCAGCGACCTCGGTCCCACAGCATGACGGTCCCGCCACCGTACTGGCCGGCGGGTATGGTGCCTTCGAAATCGCCGTATTCGAGCGGATGATCCTCGGTGCGAACCGCGAGACGCTTGTCGGCAGGGTCGAGGCTCGGACCCCGCGTGATCGCCCAGCTTTTCAATACGCCGTCGAGCTCGAGGCGAAAGTCGAAATGCAGGCGCCGTGCCGCGTGCTTCTGGATCACGAAGCTTCCTCCCGGTGAGCGAGGGAGATCGCTGTCGCCACTCGGTTCGGGAGTAAAGCGGAAGTCACGCCGTTTGCGATACGGGGTCAGCCTGTTGCGGACCGAGGCAGACCTCATCATCTCAACTGCTGCGTCGGCGCTTGACGGTCGAAGGCCGGCTGCCCGATCGGGCGGCCTGGCGCCTCTTCTTGGGCGCGCTGCCGGATTTCGGTTTGCCGGCCACGCTCTTCTTCAGCGCTTCCATCAGATCCACCACTTCGGCGGATCTGCGGCCGGTATCCGCGGGCGCATGAACCAGGTGGCGATGACTGCGCTTGTCGCTGACCAGCTTGTGCAGAGCATCGGCATAGGTGTCATGGAAGGCAGACAGGTCCAGAGGAGCAGTCTTGTCGGAGATCAGGCGGCGCGCCAGTTCGACCATCTCGCCGTCGATGTCGCCATCGCCGGGAATGTCCGCAAACAGTTTCGATGGCGAGCGCACTTCGTTCTGGTAGCGCAGTGTCTCGACCAGTAGCCCTGCGCCGCAGGGACGCACTGCGACCAGATACTCCTGGCCGCGCATGGTGATCTGCCCGAGTCCGACCTTCCGTTCGCTGCGAAGGGCCGCTCGCATTACCGCGAACCCTTCCATCGACACTTCGCTGCCGGGTGTCAGATAGTAGGGACGCTCGAAGTAACGGGGATCGAGTTCCGCCTCATCGATGAACTGCACCAGATCGAGCGTATGCCTGCTCTCGAGGCGGATCGCTTCCAGTTCCTCCGGCTCGACGATCACGTAGGTATCATCGTCGACTTCCACCCCGCGGGCGATATCGGCCTTCTCCACCGGACCGAGCCCCGGTACGGTTTTCTCATAACGGATGCGACGCCCGCTCGGACGATGGATCTGATGCAGGGCAGGCCGGCTGCCGCTTTCCAGGGCCGGGAACATCTCGACCGCGATCGATACCAGCGACAGGCGCAGATATCCCTTCCAGTATGCGCGCGGAGCGGCCACGGCTCAGCGCTTCCTTTCCGGCTTGCCCTTACGCGGCGTGTGCGCCATTTCCCGCAGCTTCTCCTCCGACATCGACTCGTACATTTCCCGGGAAGCGCCGCGCAGGGACGCCTTTGAGGTTTCACCGCGCTTGGCGGACAGCGCCGCGCCGGCGGCCTTCTGCTGCGATCGCGATCTGGCGGGCATGGCATGTCCTCCATGCAGTGTATGAGAGCATCCGGTGCAATGCCGATGCCAAGGCGCCGAAGACGGGTGTGAGCGCTGAGAAAGCCTGAAAAATCAGAGGATCCCGCCGGGATGGCGCGCGGGATTGGCGCTCATCGAAGTTTCGCGCGGAGTATCCCGATCCCGCACCGGGTCAAGCGGCGCGCCAGCGGGGGAAATGCCCAGGCGAGAAGAGAATCAGGCAGGTGCCAGCCTATCGGGAAAAAAGGGAAGCCGGGCGATACCCGAGCGGGCATCGCCCGGCTGAATCAGCGCCGTAAGGGGGTTACGACGCCGCAACCAGCCATATCAACGATATTCGGTGGCGCGGCTGATCGCCATGTCCAGCAGGCCGTCGGTGATCCTCTGCTGGACCTTCGCATAGGTCTGAGGCGTCACGGTGACTTCATGACGGGTCACCGAAGACTTGGTGCCGCCCAAGAGGGACAGCGCGGCCGTTACGCCTGCGGCAATCTTGTCGCCCTTGGTGGTTGTTTCCTCGACGCCGGTGTAGAAGGGCTCCTGCAGGCTGATCGATCGGGAGGTCTCGAAGATCGGCTGCTTGTTGGCGTCGACCATGCACTCGTGCTTGCCGAAGCGATCCCAGCAATTGAGCCGGGCATGTGGCTTGACCGTGATGCCGCCGGTTGCGCTCAGCAGCACCTCGCCGCTCACCTGTGCGGTGTCCTTGCTGGCCAGTCCTCCCAGCAAGCCACTGTCGCCGTCGGATGACATCTGGGCAAAGTCGATCAGAATGTTCAGATTGATGCCGGTGATGCCCAGGCTTTCGAGCGCCACGGCTTCGCGCTGCCAGGCTGCGCCACCTGCCGCGGCCTTGAACGCCTGACCGAGGCCGCTGGCGGTGCCGATGTAGCGTTCGTCGAAGACACTGTCACCGCTGCGCGCGAATACCAGGTAACGGGAATCGCCGGACTTGTACTGGAAGGGGCTTTCCTTGCCGGCGGCCTGCAGCTGCTGGAAGTCCTCGTTGTTTTTCAGCTCGCTGTGCGGGACCACCTGGTAGCCGGCATCGACCAGCTTCCGCTCCGCATCCGCGCACACGGCGTCGGCCGTGCGTTGCATGTCGGCTTCTTCAAGCCCCTTCAGCGTAAAGATGGTGCTGACACGCGCCTCGCCGCGCCCGCCACCGCCGGCGGTGGCAAAGAGGCCTGGAGAGGTGCCTGCGTGGGCGCTGGCCTGGATGGCGAACATGACGTTACAGGCGGTGATGCCAACCTTGTCCACGCCACTCATGTACTGCTCATGTCTCGTACCGATGAACGCGTGCGCCTGCGCGGATGTCGATTGGTCCGGGTCGAACGGCACCGGTGCGGACCCGGTCGATGCGCAGCCGGAAACAATGATCGCAATACCGATGCATGCTGCCCCGGGCAGAAGTGCTCTTGTCGTCACGGGTGCTCCCTTATGGTTTTTCTTTGAAACAGCCGGAAAGCATCGGCTAGCGGGAGAGGGGCCACAACCCCGCGTTCAAGGGGGGGCGGTCATCGATGGTGCCGTCGTTTGGCTCTCACGGAAAAAAAGAAGGCGCCTGAAGCGCCTTCTTCTGCGGGTCGCGGGGTTGTCGCTACTTCGGCTGCGGCACGATCCTGAGGTACGGCTTGAGCGCCCGCCAGCCGTCCGGGAAGGTCTTCTTCGCTTCCTCGTCGGGAATCGAAGGCGGAATGATGACGTCCTCGCCCGGGTTCCAGTTCACCGGAGTCGCCACCTTGTGACGCGCGGTGAGCTGAATCGAGTCGAGCAGACGCAGCACTTCCTGGAAGTTGCGGCCGGAGCTCATGGGGTAGGTCAGAATGGCTTTGATCAGTTTGTCCGGACCGATGATGAACACCGAGCGGACCGTCGCGTTATCGGCGGCGCTGCGTTCCGATGCCTTGCCGCTCGCATTGGGATGAATCATGTCATAGAGCTTGGCAACCTTCAGATCGTGATCGCCGATCAGCGGATAATTGACCGCGTGGCCCTGAGTTTCCTCGATGTCCTTGACCCAGCGCTGGTGGTCGCTGACCGGATCCACGCTGAGTCCGATGATCTTGCAATTGCGCCGATCAAACTCGGGCTTGAGGCCCGCCATGTAGCCCAGCTCGGTGGTGCAGACCGGGGTGAAATCCTTGGGATGTGAGAAGAGGATGACCCAACCGTCGCCGATCCACTCGTGAAAGCGGATGGTGCCTTCGGTGGTTTCAGCGGTGAAGTCGGGGGCAGTGTCACCAATGTGCAGTGCCATGTCGCGATTCTCCGTTTACTGTGGTTCGAGGGGAGTTTCGAGCGTAGCACGATGGGGGGGCGCGACCAAGAAGGCAGGCTTCCCCGCATGAAAAAGGCTGGAATTTCACCGGGAGCGATGCGGCTCGTGACAGGATCCAATCCGGGTTAGCATAAGTGCATGAACGATCAAGCAACGCCGTATCATGGACTGACGCCCGATCGCATCCTGGATATCGTCGAGAGCTTCGGCGTGCAGGGCGACGGCCGTGTTCTGACCCTCAACAGCTATGAGAACCGGGTCTATCAGATCGGCGTCCTCGACGCCCCGCCGCTGATCGCCAAGTTCTATCGTCCCGGTCGGTGGAGCGACGCCGCCATTCTGGAAGAGCATCGCTTCGTGGCCGCGCTGGCCGAAAGAGAGATCCCGGTGGTCGCGCCGCTCGAGATCGGAGGCGCGACGCTGCTGCATGCCGACGGTCACCGCGTTGCGCTCTACCCGCGCCAGAGCGGTCGCGCGCCCGAACTGCTCGAACGCCGTACTTTGGAGTGGATGGGGCGCTTCCTCGGCCGGATCCACGCCGTGGGAGCGATCGAATCCTACCGCGAGCGACCTGCGCTCGACATCGACACCTTCGGCCGCGAGCCCCGCGAATTCCTGCTGGCGGGGGAATTCATTCCGGCGGAACTGCGCGAAGTGTGGGCGGGCGTATCAGCTCAGGCGCTGGAGGGGGTTGCCCGGTGTTTCGAGCGGGCCGGACGGGTGAAGCAGATTCGACTGCATGGCGACTGCCATGTGGGCAATGTGCTGTGGGCCGAGGATGGACCACACTTCGTCGATTTCGACGATAGCCGCATGGGTCCCGCGGTGCAGGATCTATGGATGCTGATGTCCGGCGAACGCGACGAGATGGAACGACAGCTTGGATGGATTTTGTCCGGATATGAGGACTTCCATCCTTTCGACCGCCGGGAGCTGCAGCTGATCGAAGCCCTGCGTACCTTGCGCCTGATTCATTACTCCGCCTGGATCGCACGGCGCTGGGACGATGCGGCGTTCCCGGCGGCCTTTCCCTGGTTCGGCAGCCAGCGCTACTGGCAGGATCGCATCCTCGAACTGCGCGAACAGATCGCGGCGATGGATGAGCCGCCGCTTTAGAGGAAAGAGTGGAGAGAAAAGGCTGGATAGCCGGAGTATTTCTCTTTCTCTTCACCTTTCCTCGTTCATCTTTTCTTTGCTCTACTCCTTCCCCTGCAACTGCCGCACGATGGCTTCGTTCTCCAGGGTGGAAGTATCCTGGGTGATCTCTTCACCGCGGGCGATGGCCCGGAGCAGACGCCGCATGATCTTGCCGGAGCGCGTCTTGGGCAGGTTGTCGGAAAAACGGATTTCATCGGGGCGGGCGATGGCGCCGATCTCGGATGAGACCCAGGCCCGCAGCTCGTCGATCAAGGCCTTGGAGTCGCCGTTGGCCGGACGTTCGCCGCGCAGCACGACATAGGCGAAGACCGCTTCTCCCTTCACTTCATCCGGCCGGCCGACGACCGCGGCCTCGGCTACCCGCGCGTGCGCGACCAGGGCGGACTCGATCTCCATCGTGCCGAGGCGGTGACCGGCTACGTTGAGCACGTCGTCGACCCGGCCCATGATCCAGAAGTAGCCGTCCTCATCACAGCGCGCGCTATCGCCGGCGACGTAGAACCGGTTGTCGAACTTCGCCCAGTAGGTGTCGACGTAGCGTTCGTCATCACCCCAGACGGTGCGCAGCATCGATGGCCAGGGCTTGCGGATGACCAGATGGCCGCCCTTGTCAGCCGTCTGGATCGGCTCGCCTCGTTCATCGACCACGGCGGCGTCGATGCCGGGCAGGGGGCGGGTGCAGGATCCGGGCTTGGTCGCCACCACCCCGGGCACCGGCGCGATCATGTTGCATCCGGTTTCCGTCTGCCACCAGGTGTCGACGATCGGGCAGCGTTCCTTGCCGATGACGCGGTGATACCACATCCAGGCTTCGGGATTGATCGGCTCGCCGACGGTGCCCAGCAGGCGCAGGCGCGACAGATCGTAGCGGCCCGGGATTTCGTCCCCGAACTTCATCAGCGCGCGGATGGCGGTGGGGGCGGTATAGAAGATGGTGACTCCGTGTCTGGCGCAGATGTCCCAGAAGCGGCCGGCGTCGGGCACGGTCGGCGCGCCTTCGTAGATCACGACCGTGCCGCCGAGCGCCAGCGGTCCGTAGGCGACGTAGGTG
>CAZOOF010000009.1:0-48988 GCA_964581365.1 uncultured Chromatiales bacterium | reverse complement strand
TGGTCTTTTGTTCCGGCATCGTCCTCGCGGCGCTTACCTCGTCGACGATCATCACCATTCTTACCGCACAGACTTTCCGCGATCGCTTCGTCGACGAGGGTTATCGTGCGGTCGAGACGCTGGCAGCGCAAAGCACCTTGGCGCTCCTCTACCATAGTCCGGATAACGCTGTGGACGACGCGGAGATGGTTCTGCGCGCTCCGGATGTCAGCGGCGTCGCCATCGTCGATCTTTCCGGCAATTCCCTGCTTACGCTCGGAAGCGCCACCGAGGCGTTGGACACCGACCTTGGCGAGGTTCGAGACACCGTCAACATCGAACGCACCAACGCCTGGCTGTTTGCCGCCCCGGTCTATACCAATCCGGTAGCGGAACTCGGCAGCGATTCACCCTTCGCCATCAACCCCGCCCCCCCCGAGTTGCTCGGATACGCGGTAGTCGTCATGGGCAAGGACACTCTGCGCGAGATCTCCGGCGACATCATGACTACCAACCTGCTGATCTCCAGCACGCTGGCTGCCGGTCTGCTCGCGGGTCTGCTGATCATCACCGGCCGTGTTACTCGTCCGATCAGGCTGCTTGCCGAAACCATGCGCCGCGCCACTTCCGGCGAACGGCACATCCGCGCCGCGATTGCCGGACCGAGTGATGTCACGGAGATGCAGCAGGCATTCAATTCCATGATGGAGGTGCTGAACGCCGGCGAAACCAAGCTGAAGCGTGCACGCGACGCCGCGCTCGAATCTGCCCGGATCAAGGGCGAGTTTGCCGCTACGGTGAGCCATGAACTGCGCACCCCTCTCAATGGCGTGCTCGGCATGCTTGAGCTGCTCAAGGATATGGGCCTCAATGAGAAGCAGGCCGAGTATGTCGAAGTTGCTCGTTCATCTGGTGAGACTCTCCTCGCTCTGATCAATGACATTCTCGATTTTTCTCGCAATGACTCCGGCGGCACCGAGACCGTCACCGAGGATTTCGAACTCCGCGCGATTCTCGACGAGACCATCGGCCTCACCGGCAGCGAAGCCAGGCGCAAAGGCATCGAGCTCGGGTTCACCATCGCGGATGATGTGTCCGAGACGGTCCATGGCGACCTTCGCCGTCTGCGTCAGGTACTGCTGAACCTGGTTGGCAACGCGGTCAAGTTCACCGAATCGGGAGAGGTGCGAATCTCGGTAAGCAAGACTGCCGAGGACGATGGACTCCTGCATTTCGAGGTGACGGACACCGGGATCGGTATTCCCCCCAGCGGGCAGGAACACATTTTCGAGCCATTCCGTCAGCTCGATGGCTCGACCACCCGCCGCTACGGCGGCTCGGGACTGGGCCTTGCGATCTGCCGCCAGCTGGTCGAATTGTCCGGCGGTCGCATCGGCGTCCGCAGTGTCGAAGGTGAAGGCAGCACCTTCTGGTTCACCCTGCCGCTGGGGCCGGCCCTGCAGCCGGTGACGCCGCTGGTTTCCGCCGAACCCTTGCTGCAGGGCAGACATCTTGTCGTCGCAAAAGCGGATGGTGTCTCCCGTGAGCAGATCATCCAGACATGCGCGCATTGGGGTCTGCAGGTAACCGCCGTCGCCGACGCGCAGCAGCTGATCGATCAGCTCCGCGCAGGCAGTCTGGCAAACATCGATCTGATTCTCATCGATGAAGATCTGGCAAACGACGCCGGGCTGTCGATCGAAGCCATCGTTCGGAGCATCAGCGGTCTTACCGGTGCACCGATCGTCCTGCTCAGTGATCAGGCGACTGCCCCGCCGCCGGAACCGTTACCGGTCATCGGTTCCGTCGACAAGCCGGTCCGCAGCGCGCTGCTGCACAAGCGCCTGCTGGAAGCGCTGCAGCGCAGCGTCGCCCACGCTAGCGAGGCGGAGAAAGACCGCACTCTTCCCGCCCAGGCAGCGGTCCTCGTGGTGGAGGACAACCGCGCCAACCAGATCGTGGTCGCCGGTATGCTCGAGCGGCTGGGACTGGAGCCGGAACTGGCATCGAGTGGTCAGGAAGCAATCGAACTGCTCAAGGAGCGGGATTTCGACCTGATTCTCATGGATTGCAATATGCCGGACATGGACGGTTTCCAGACCACCGCCGCCATTCGCGGTATGAGTGGCAATCCGGCAAGCCGTACCCCGATCATCGCCATGACAGCCAACGTGCAGGAAGGCGATGCCGAGCGCTGCCTTGCCGCCGGCATGGATGACTATCTACCCAAACCGCTGAAGCTCTCGGCCCTGCGTGACAAGGTGAGCGGCTGGATCGACCGTCGCAGCGGCGAAGGTCAGAGCAGCGCAACGCCGACGGCAGCAACGACCCCGGCAAATCCGCCACGTCTCGACGAGGCCTTCCTGGATGATCTGCGCGCAACCCTGGGCTCCTCCTTCTGCCGCATGCTGGCGGTATTCCGCGAAGATCTGCCTACGTATCTCGAAGCGCTGCAGCAGGGGCTGGAGACGCAGTCCGCCGAGCGCGTGGTCAACGTCGCCCACACCATCAAGGGCAGCGCTGCGAACATCGGCGCTCTGCGTCTTTCGGAGGTGTGCAAGCGCATCGAGGCCGCCGCCAATCACGGCGATCTCGATACGGCCAGCGAGCTCTATCCCCTCGCTGCGGCCGAGGGAGCGGAACTGATCCGCCTGCTCGAGCATCAGGCTGTGGGCGAGCCGCAGGGCGCAGAGCGAGACATCAGTTCGCAGCCGGCCTGCATCCTGGTGGCGGACGATGACCGTTCTACCCGCTTCGCACTGCGCAACGTGCTCGAGGAGGAAGGCTACGTGGTCATCGAGGCGCATGATGGCTCCAATGCGATCGAGCGCTGCCGCGAGCGGACTCCCGACCTGATTCTGATGGACGCAAGAATGCCGATCATCGACGGATTTTCGGCCTGCCAGTTCATCAAGGAGCACGAGGCGTACGCGCACATTCCGGTGCTTATCATCACCGGCCTCGAGGATGATGATTCGATCGAGCGCGCCTTCGCCGTCGGGGCGACCGACTATGTGTCCAAGCCGCTGAACTTCTCCGTGCTCCGTCGCCGCATCGCCCATCTGCTGAACGCCAGCCGCGCCGAGCACACCATGAGACGGCTCGCCTACAACGATGCGCTCACCGGGCTGCCCAACCGCGTCTATTTCACCAATCAGTTGAACCGGCTGCTGAAACTGCGACGCGAACGGGGTGAATCGGTCGCGGTCATGTTCATCGACGTCGATCGTTTCAAGCTGATTAACGATACCCTCGGACACGATGCCGGCGACATGCTGCTCAAGATCGTCGCCGAGCGGGTTTCCGGAGCCGTGCGCGAGAACGATCTCGTCGCCCGCCTGGGCGGAGACGAATTCACCATCATTATCGACAACGTCGACTCCCGCGAAGTCCTGGCGATGATCGCCCGCAAGATCTGCCAGGCCTTCAGCCGACCAGTCTCGTTCCTCGACCGCGAAATCTTCATCACGCTGAGCATCGGCATCTCTGTGTTCCCCCACGATGCTTCGGACCTCGCCAGTCTGATGAAGCACGCCGACACGGCGATGTTCCATGCCAAGCGCTATCGCAACGACTTCCGCTTCTTCGAAAGCGACATGGCTGCCGATGTCTCGCGCCGCCTGGAACTCGAGAACGACCTGCGCCGGGCCATCGAGCGCAATGAACTGGTGGTCTACTATCAGCCGCAGGCGTATGCCGCCAGCGGTGACATCGTCGGCATGGAAGCGCTGGTCCGCTGGCGTCACCCCCGCCGCGGGCTGGTTTCACCGCTCGACTTCATTCCTCTGGCCGAAGAGATCGGCCTCATCGACGCCATCGGGGAAATCGTGCTGCGCAGTTCCTGCCGCCAGCTGCGGAGCTGGCTCGATCGCGGCTACGGCCCGTTGCGACTGGCGGTAAACATCTCCGGCCGGCAGCTCGAGAAGCGCGAAATCATAAACACGGTTTCCGATGCACTGATCGCCAGCCAGATACCGTCCAGTCATCTCGAGCTGGAGATCACCGAGAGCGTGATCATGGAGCACGCCGAGGACATGATCGAAGTGTTCCGCCGCTTCAAGGACATGGACCTGCAGATCGCGATCGATGATTTCGGCACCGGATATTCTTCTCTCGCCTATCTCAAGCGCTTCCCGGTGGATACGATCAAAATCGACCGCTCCTTCGTCCGCGGCGTGCCGGGAGACAACGAAGATGTCGCCATCGTCACCGGTGTCATCGCAATGGCGCGCGGACTCGGACTCAAGGTGGTCGCCGAAGGCGTGGAAAGTCAGGATCAGTTCGCTTTCCTGCGTGAGCGGGGCTGTGACTACATCCAGGGCTTCCATCTCAGCGAGCCGCTGCCCGCGGAGGAATTCGAGCGACGCTTCCTGGTTCCCCGCCTGGTCGCGCGGACCGGCGACAGCAAGGTGACGGCATTCAAGCCCAAGAGCTGATGCGTCCGGCGCGCTGCAGCTGGCGCATTGGGTACAGCGAGGGATCTGCTATGATGGATGCAGTTGTGCCCTGGTTCGTTCCTCCGGAGGTTAACGGATGCCCGCTGCCCCTCCCCTCGGACCGGTCGCCGGCGACGCACTGATCGTCGTCGATGTCCAGAACGATTTCCTGCCCGGCGGCGCCCTGGCGGTCCCGCACGGCGACGAAGTCGTGCCGGTGCTGGGCCGTTACCTGCGGCTCTTCCACGAACGCGCCCTGCCGATCTATGCCACCCGTGACTGGCATCCGCCCAATCATGTGTCCTTCCGGGACCGGGGCGGTCCCTGGCCTCCGCACTGCGTCGCCGGCACGCTCGGCGCCTCCTTTGCACCCGGTCTGCGCCTGCCGCCTGGAACGATGGTCATCAGCAAGGCCGACCAGGCCGACGAGGATGCGTATTCCGCCTTTCAGGGCACTGATCTGGCGAAGCAGCTGCGTCAATCCGGCGTACGCCGGCTGTTCATCGGCGGACTGGCTACCGAATACTGTGTGCTCAACACGGTGCGCGATGGGCGGGCAGAAGGCTTCGAGGTCGTGATTCTGACCGACGCGTGTCGGGCCATAGATCCAAACGACGGCGCAACCGCTGAAGAGGAAATGACACGGCTCGGCGCCGAAGCCACCGACTTCGCCGGACTGCTGTCCCCGCCGGCCGTCCCTTCCTGAGGAGCCATCATGGCCGATGCGCCGAGGACCGATCCATCCACCAGTCCCCTGCTGCTCGATCTCTACCAGCTCACCATGCTCCAGGCCTACATCGAGAGCGGTATGGAGCAGACCGCGGTGTTCGAGTTCTTCGTTCGGCGTCTCCCGGCGCGCCGCGGTTTTCTGCTGGCCGCGGGACTGGAGCAGGTGCTGGAATATCTCGAGAACCTGCATTTCACCCGTGCCGAAATCGACTGGCTGGAACGAAGGGGCTTTTCCCAGCGCTGCTGTGAGCGGCTCGCGGACCTGCGCTTCACCGGAGACGTCTACGCCGTCCCGGAAGGCACTATCGTCTTTCCCAATGAACCGCTGCTGCGCATCGTCGCGCCGCTGCCGGAAGCGCAACTGGTGGAAAGCCGGCTGATCAATCTCATCCATTTCCAGACCCTGGCGGCGAGCAAGGCAGCGCGCAGCGTGCTTGCCGCGCCGGGCAGGACGCTGATCGATTTCGGTATGCGACGCGCCCATGGCGCCGAGGCGGCGCTGTACGCCGCGCGCGCCGCGTGGATCGCCGGCTTCGACGGCACCGCCACCGTGCTGGCCGAGACGCTGTGGAACATTCCGGCGAGCGGCACCATGGCGCATTCTTTCATTCAGGCGCATGACGGTGAAACCGAAGCGTTCATCCACTTCGCTCGCTCGCGCCGCAAGGGCGTGGTATTGCTGGTGGATACCTATGACACCGAAGCAGCGGTCCGCAAGGTGGTCCGGCTGGCGCCACAACTGCGCGCCGAGGGCATCACCGTCGATGCGGTGCGCCTCGACAGCGGCGATCTGCTCGAACTCTCATTGCGTACGCGCCGCATCCTCGATGAAGGCGGGATGAACACCACCCGCATCTTCGCCAGCGGCGGACTGGACGAGAACATTCTGCAGGCGCTGGTCGACGCTGGCGCTCCCATCGATGGCTTCGGCGTCGGCACCGCGCTCGACACATCAGCGGATGCGCCCTATCTGGATTGTGC
Source organism: uncultured Chromatiales bacterium (assembly GCA_964581365.1). Classification (GTDB taxonomy): domain Bacteria; phylum Pseudomonadota; class Gammaproteobacteria; order SZUA-140; family SZUA-140; genus JAITWN01. The sequence goes on along the minus strand of CAZOOF010000009.1, from coordinate 42,863 downwards.
CTACAAGCTGCAGGAATATGCCGGCATCCCCCGACGCAAGCGCTCTCTGGGGAAGGAAACCTGGCCTGGGCGCAAACAGGTCTACCGGCGTCACGACGAGAGCGGCATGATGTGCGGAGATACGCTGGCCCTGGAAACGGAACATCTGCCGGGCGATGCGCTGCTGCGCCCGTGGATGCAGGGAGGAAAGCGGCTTTCACCGGCGGAATCACTGACCATCATCCGCGAGCGGGCAGCCGCGAATATCGCCAGTCTGCCGCTCGCCCTGAAAACGCTGGAGCCCGCCGAAACGTATCCGGTGCTGATATCACCCGCGCTGCGGGACCTCGCCGATGAATGCGATCGGCAGACCGGCGGCGCGGCTTTTATCTGACCAGCGCTGCGCGCAGTTCCCGCAGCCGCTGCCTGACCGCGGCGGCGTTCTCCGGCCCCACCCGCAGCAGCAGTTTCCGGCCCGCCGACTGGCTTTCGAGCGCCGGATCGGCGTAGACATAAGCGACCGAGGGCTGTTCCAGACGCAGCGGCAGACTCGCTTCGGGCGCTTCCAGCAGATGATCGATAACCTCGATCAGGCGGTCGTTGAAGTAACCGCCCTTGCCGAGATCCTGCCAGGCCTCCTGGAACAGGGGATAGAAATGCGCATAAGCCTGCGCCAGCTCGGTGACATCCAGGCTGCCAAGCAGCGCCACGTGGGTCTCGTAGCGGGCGAAGTTGCGTTCATCGAGGAACAGCTGATCTCCGCGCTCCAGCGCCAGGAAACGGCCGCCGGGCGCGCTGGCCGGCAGATGGGCCAGCGGCAGAGCGTCGCCGGTCAGGCTGTCCACCGTGGAGACGAAGCGGCGGATGGTATCGGTGGTCACCAGCAGCTCGGCCAGTTCAGGTTTCGATACCAGGTAGCGCGCCAGCGCAATGATCGCCGAATCGCTCTCATCCAACGCGGGCAGCTCCTCGACCAGGTATTCGCCGAGCGGCGACATGTCCGCTTCGTCCGCCTCCTCCTCGATGGCCGACGGCGCCGGTACGGGATGACGCACCAGCGGCTCGGGCTCCATTTCCGGCGCCGGCGACGCTGCCGGCGGAAACGCCTGCGGGACCGGTGCAGGATCGCGGAGATAAAGCCAGGCTGCCGCGGCGACCAGCGCCACCATGGCGATGATGAACAGCTTCGACGGTCTGCGCGGCGCGTCCTCGTCGTTCATTCCATTGCTCCGACGACTTCGTTCCAGATCCGTTGATAGATATCGAACATATCGCCGCCATAGCACACCAGGAGCACCTGCTCGAGACTGGCGCCGCGAATACCGCCGAGGAAGCGCACCGATTCGCTGATGGCGATCCTGGCTGCCTCCTGCGGCGGGTATCCGTAAATGCCGCAGCTGATGGCGGGAAAGGCGACGCTGCGCAAGCCGTGATCCGCGGCCAGCGACAGCGAATTCCGATAGCAGGCGGCCAGCAGTTCCGCCTCACCGTAGCTGCCGCCGCGCCATACCGGCCCGACGGTATGTATCACATGAGCCGCGGGCAGACGGTAACCGCGCGTAATCCGCGCCTCGCCCGTCGGGCACCCACCGAGCGCGCGGCACTCCTCGAGGAGCTCAGGACCGGCGGCGCGGTGTATGGCGCCATCGACGCCTCCGCCGCCGAGCAGCGTTTCATTCGCCGCATTGACGATCGCATCGACGCGCAGCCGAATGATATCCCCTTCGACGACGAGAAGTCGTTCCTGGTACTGCGGTTCTGGCTCGAATTCGTCGAGGGACGGCATGGGCGGCTCCTTGGCCGGCAGTTCGGCGCACGGCATTGGGCTAGAATATATGTCTGTGGAAGAAAAGGGCAAGGGAACGGGGATTGCTGGCATGATCGACCAGATCTTCAGAACCTGTGCAATCGCGATCCTATCGACGGAGAGGCAGTCGGCACTTCGGGCTGCCGTCTTTGCCGCTGACGGAGGCATCGATGGCTGATGATGACCGCGCGCTGACCCGCAAATCCTCGCGCAGCGATATCGACGCCTTTGTGCGTCAGATGAACACGCTGCCGCGCCGCGCGGACCCCCAGCGGCGGGGACGGATCATATTCGCCATGGATGCCACCGCCAGCCGCCAACCCACCTGGGACAGGGCGGTCAACCTGCAGGCGGAAATGTTCGACGAGGCAGCCCGTCTCGGCGGGCTCGAGATCCAGCTCTGTCATTTCCGCGGGTATCACGAATTCGATGCCTCGGCCTGGACCTCCGATGCGGCAGGCCTGCGTCGAATCATGACCGGCGTGATGTGCCTGGCTGGCAATACGCAGATAGAAAGGGTGCTGCAACACGCGGCGCGTGAAGCCGGCGCCCGCAAGGTCGATGCGCTGATCTATATCGGTGACAGCGTGGAAGAGGATCCCGACCGGCTGTCGCATCAGGCTGCGCGCCTGAAGCTGCTCGGGGTGCCGGCTTTCGTCTTCCACGAGGGCAACGATCCGGTCGCAGCCCATGCCTTCCGCGACATCGCCCGTTTGAGCGGCGGCGCTTATTGCGCCTTCGACACCCACAGTCCGCAGCAGCTGCGCGACCTGCTCGCAGCGGTCGCCGTATACGCTGCCGGGGGCCAGGCCGCGCTGGCAGACTACAGCACCCGGCGCAGCGGGATCGTCCGTCAGCTCACTCACCAGCTCGAAGACGGAAAGAAATAGATGCTGCTCAGGGTGGCCGCGATCCTCGCGGCGCTGCTCATCACAGTGCTCGTCCTGCGCTGGTTCGCGCGCCTTCCGACCCCGGCGGCCCGACGCGTACTCAAGCGCGCGCTGCTCTGGGGTCTCATCGCCGCGCTGCTGGCGCTGGCGGCCACTGGACGGCTGCACTGGCTCTACGCCGGTATCGGCGCGCTGGTGGCGGCGCTGCCCCGCCTGATCTGGTACGTACCCCTGCTCGGCGGTCTGCTGCGTCGTTATCAGGCTCACCGCGCCGCCAGGCGCCCATCCTCCAGCGGCGGAGCGCAGACATCCGCCGTCGAGTCACGCTTCGTGCGCATGACGATGAATCATGACAGCGGCGAGGTCGAAGGCATCGTGCTCGACGGCGCGTTTCGGGGCGCGCGGCTCGCAGAGCTCGCGCTCGATCAGTTGCTCGAATTGCTCCGCGAGTGCCGGCTGGAAGACGAGGAGTCGGCGCGCCTGCTCGAAGCCTGGCTCGATCGTCACCACGAGGGATGGCAGGAAGCGCGCAGCTCATCCTCGCCGGGTGGCGCCAGTGACATGACCGTCGAGGAAGCGCTGCAGGTGCTGGGCCTGGAACCGGGCGCGAGCGAAGAAGACATCATCAATGCGCATCGCCGCCTGATGCAGAAGGTACATCCCGATCGCGGCGGCAGCGCTTGGGTCGCCGCGCGCATCAATCAGGCCAAGGATCTGCTCATTCGCGCGCAGCGGCGCGCGCCTTGAAACAAGCCTGTGCCGGGGACGTTCCCGTCGATCTTACATCACCACCGTCACGCGCGCGCCGCCCGCGGGGCTGCGGCCAAAGGTGATCTCGCCTCCGTAAAGTTCGACGATGTCGCGTACCATCGCCAGGCCGATGCCGTGACCGGGCGGTCCGCTGTCGGCCCGCTGCCCGCGTTGCGGACTGCGCGCGATCGATTCCGGTATGCCCGGACCATCATCCTCCACCACGACGCGCAGGCGCGCGTCTCCCTCCTGACGCAGCTCGATCCGCACCGAGCGTTCAGCCCATTTGCCGGCGTTGTCGAGCAGATTGCCGAGCACTTCCATCAGATCATCGGCGTCACCGTTGAAGCGGGCATCGGCAGCGGCGTCGACGGTGAACTCGAGGGCGCGCTCGCGGTAAACCTTGCGCAGTGCATCGGTCACCTTTCTCGCCAGCGGCGCGGCTTCGACTGAGGGGCCGAACACGCTGCGGCCTTCGGCAGCGGCGCGGCGCAGCTGATGATCGACGATCTGCGCCATCCGATCGACCTGCTGTCCGACCGTCTGACGGACGGGCTCGCCCGGCTCCGCTTCGACGGCGCCGCGCAGGATTGCCAGCGGAGTCTTGAGACTGTGCGCCAGATCGCCGAGCGCGTGACGATAACGCTCGCGCCGCACGCGCTCATGCCCCAGCAGTGCATTGAGGTTATCCACCAGTCGCTGGATCTCGGATGGATAACGACCATCCAGCCGATCGCGTTCGCCCGCTTCGATGCGGCGCAGATCGGCCGCGACCCGCCTCAGCGGGGAAAGCCCCTGGTGGAGCACCCACCACTGCGCGGCGAGCAGAATGAGCGCCAGCACCGCCAGCCAGCCCCACAGGATGCGACGGAAGTCGGCGATAGCGGCCTGCCGGGCCGCCACATCCTCAGCGACCGTCACCGTGAATGTGCGCGCCCGCGCCATGTCGGGAACCCAGGTCATCCCGATGCTGAAGGCTTCCAGCGCCACACCGTCACCCGCTTCCAGCCGGTCGAAGCGCTGCTCCATGCGCTCGAGTCCCGATGGCGCGGAAAAATCGAGACCGTCGGCGGAGGGGGAAATCCAGCCTGGCCGACCATCGTTGCGGTGAATGCTGGCATAGACGCCCGAACCGGGCACGAACAGGCGCAGCTCCGGAATGGGATGAGCGAGATGTATCCCACCATCGGCAGCGGGCTCGATGGCGGCGATCAGCGTATAGGCGAGCAGCCGCAGACGCTCATGCTGCTCGTCCTCGACTTCGATTCGCCACGCCCTGTCCAGGACCAGCCCGGTGATGCCGAAGAAGGCCACCATCACCAGGCTGGCCACCGCCAGCATGCGGGCGCTGAGCGATCGCATCAGCCCGGCTGCCCCAGCGTGAACCGGTAACCCTGTCCGCGCACGGTTTCGATCGGAAGCAGCATGTTCCCGGGATCGAGCTTGCGACGCAGTCGCGCCACCAGCACCTCGATGACATTGCTGTCACGCTCGATCTCCTCATCATAGAGATGCTCGGCAATGGTGTCCCGCGCCACCACCTGTCCGGTGTGCAGCATGAGCAGCTCCAGCAGCCGGTATTCGTAGCCGGTGAGGTCCGTTTCCCGCCCTTCGATACTGAGCTTCTGCGAGCGGGTGTCGAGCTCGTAGGGACCGCACTGGATCACCGCCGAAGTCCATCCGGCGCTGCGCCGCGCGAGGGCACGCACCCGGGCGATGAGTTCTTCGACGTGAAATGGCTTTACCAGGTAGTCGTCGGCGCCAGCCTCCAGCCCATCGACCTTGTCCTGCCAGCGGTTGCGCGCAGTAAGTATGAGGATGGGGAGCGATCGACCGTCGGCGCGTATCCGCCGGATGACGTCCATGCCGGACATGCCGGGCAGACCGAGATCGATGACAGCGACGTCGAACTCCTGCTCGCCCGCCAGATAGTAGCCCTCCTCGCCATCGCTGGCCGCGACAACGATCCAGCCATTGGCCGACAGACGATCACGCAACTGCTGGCGCAGTTCGCTTTCGTCCTCGATCACCAATATCCGCATGGCATCCGCAACATCTTCACTCCGCCGGATGCGGGGGCCAGCACCGGCAGCATCCGCTGTGCTGCCGGCAGCTGCCCCCCGATTACCGAGCGTTCATTCGAGGCTCAGGATGAAATCGACCAAACCGGCAATGGCGTCATCCGGGACGCGCGGACTGTTGGGCGGCATGGGGATGCCTCCGGTCACATCGTTCCAGTTGCCGGCGCCACCCGCCTTCACCTTCGCGATCAGCATCTCCCGCGCACCTTCATCGCCGCGGTAGCGCGCCGACACGTCCTTCCACGCCGGTCCCATCATTTTGCTGTCAATCGCATGACATGCGATGCAGCCGTGCTGCTTGGCGCCTGCCGGCATATCCGCAGCCCAGGCGGCCGATCCGCCGAGCAGAGCCATAGCCAAGGTTCCGCACGCAAGGATTCGAGCTCTCATGTCCATTCCTCCCTTGCGGATCGCCCCTGCGACCGCTTCGGAAACAAGCATATCGCCGGCATCCTGAATGGAACCTGAATGAGCCCCCTGCTCAGGCCTTTTTGACGAACTCCGATTTCAGGCCCATGGAGCCTATGCCGTCGATGCGGCAGGCAATGTCATGATCGCCCTCGACCAGACGGATGTTCTTGACCCGGGTGCCCATCTTCACCACCGAGGACGAACCCTTCACCTTGAGATCCTTGATCACGGTCACGGTGTCTCCATCGGCGAGCGGCGTTCCGTAGGCATCGCACACGACGAGCCCGGTCCCTGCCTCCGCAGTGGCCTCCTCCCCCGCGCTCCACTCGTGTCCGCATTCCGGGCAGTTGCAGATGCCGGCGTTTTCCCAGGTGTAAGTCGACCCGCACTGCGGGCAAGGTGGCAGACCACTCATTCCTATCTCCCTCGTTCAAAGACAGCAATCGATTCAACGTGACTGGTGTGCGGGAACATATCGAGCACGCCCGCAGCCTCCAGCCGGTATCGCCGCGCATTCACCAGATACTCGGCATCGCGGGCGAGCGTCGCCGGATTGCAGGACACATAGACGATGCGCGCCGGAGCGTCCTTTTCCGGCATGAGCTTGAGCACTTCGATGGCGCCGGTGCGGGGCGGGTCGAGCAGCAGGCGTTGCGGTCTGAGTCCGCTCCACAGCTCCCGGACTGCCGCCTCCTCGTAGAGATCGGCGCGGCGAAATGAGACGTTGCCGATGCCGTTCCGCTCGGCATTCGCCGCCGCCGCGGCAACCAGGCGATCATCGGACTCCACGCCGATGACGGTGGCCGCCGCGGCCCTTGCCAGCGGCAGCGTAAAATTGCCGAGACCGCAGAACAGGTCGAGCACCAGCTCGCCATCGCGCGGACCGAGCAGTTCGACGGCCTGCCGGACCATGATGCGATTGAGTCCGGCATTGACCTGAATGAAATCGGTCGGCAGAAACGCCATCCGCAGGTCGTAGTCCGGCATCGCGTAAAAGAGCGGACCCGGATCCTCGGGCCACAGCGAAGTCACCGTGTCCGGGCCTGCGGCCTGGCCATAGATCCTGACCCCATGCTCCCGGCCGAAAGCGCACAGGCGCTCCACGTCGGCGCTCGTGAGCGGCACCAGATGCCGAAATACCAGCGCCCACTCCTCGTCACCGCAGGCCACCTCGACCTGCGGGAGACGCTCGCGGCAGGACAGCGTCGAGATCAGCTCCCGCAGCGCCGGCAGCAGCACCGATGCCCGCCGGTCGAGCACCAGGCACTCCGTCAGCGGGGTGAGGAAGTGACTGCGACGCTCGCGAAAACCGATGATGATGCCGCCTTTCGCCGGCACATCACGCACGCCCAGGCGCGCACTCCGGCGATAGTGCCGCACTTCGCCGCGCACCGGCTCCAGCCAGCGTCCCGGTTCGATCCCGCCGAAACGCTGCAGCTTTTCCAGCAGCAGCGCACCCTTGGCCCTGAGCTGGCCGTCGGGCTCCAGATGCTGCAGGCTGCAACCGCCGCAGACGCCGTAGTGCGGACAGGGCGGATCCACCCGCTCCGGCGATGGCGACAGCACCTCGATCACGCGCGCATGATCGAACTGCCGCCTGCTGCGCTCGAATGCGATACGTACCCGTTCGCCGGGTAGACCGCCCGCGACGAAAGTCACCTTGCCATCGACACGGGCCACGCCGCGTCCGTCGTCCGCCAGGGCATCGATGGTCGCCTCGACTTCCGGTATCGGTGGCCGCGCCCTGCCCTTCGCCTTCCCTCTCATGTTGCTCTCAACGCCATTCCAGAACGACATTCAGCAGATGGATATCCGCCACCTCTTCGACCAGGCGATTTGCCGCGCTCAGACAGCTCTCGAGGTGCTGGCGGTCATTGCCGATCATCACCACGCCGATGGCCGCCCGCTGCCACTCTTCGAGGAAACCGATCTCTGCCACGGAAACGTTGAAGCGTGCAGCCAGCCTGTCCTTGATGCTCTTTATCACCCGGCGCTTGCTCTTGAGTGAATCGGACCAGGGGATCATCAGCTCAATGGTCAATAGACCCACATGCACGGACTTTAGCGGCAGCATGGCTATTCCTCGGTCGAGACGGAGCGAGCGGGATGACGAAGACGAAAGTCGCCGGATGCATCGCTGGTACCAACCGGAGCCGGTCCGGCTCCGCCCCGCCCCCTGCCCGCTTATTCTCCCACATGCAGCAGCAGATTGCGCCGCCGGGCGCTGCGGAACGCCAGCATGAGCACTCCCGCACCCACGGCGAGATAGGCGATATCCAGTCCCACGGCCCGCTGCAGCAGATCGAACCTGAACTCGCCGTCGATCATCACCGCGCGCATCCCCTCGAAGACGTGCGAGGCCGGCAGCGCCGCGGCAACCGGCTGCAGCCACTGCGGCAGCACATCGATCGGATAGAAGACGCCGCACAGCGGCATGATGGCGAAAATGACCGCCCAGGCCAGACTCTCGGCGCCAAGCCCATAACGGAGCACCATCGCCACCACCATGAGTCCGATCGCCCAGCCCATGACCGCCAGGCAGAAGAAGAATGCGACCAGCGCGAACCCGAGTGAGAATATCGAATAGTGATACAGGACCAGCGCCAGCAGCGCCGCCGTTCCCACCCCGATCAGGGTGCGCAGCAGACTGATCGACAACAACGTCGCCACCAGCTCCCAGGGGCGCAGCGGGCTGACGAAAAGATGGCCGAGGTTGCGCGAATACATCTCCTCGAAGAACACCACCGAGACGCCTAGCTGCGAACGGAAGAGCACGTCCCACAGCAGGATCGCGCCGATGAAGATGCCCGCGGCCTGCGCCACCCACTCACTGTGGTCGGCCAGAAACTGGTTGGTGAAGGCCCACAGGATCATCTGCATGGTGGGCCAGTACACCATCTCGAGCACGCGCGGCCAGGAACTGCGCATGAGATAGAGGTAGCGCAGGAGCATGGCGTAGATGCGTCCGCCGGTGGCGATCAGCGCATTCATGACTGGTCCGAACGCGCGATATCGAGAAAAACCTGTTCGAGGTCCGCCAGTCCGTAGCGCTCGCGCAACGCGCCCGGCGCGCCGCGATCGACGATGCGGCCGCCCTTCATGATCAGCACCTCTTCGCACAGCCGCTCGACTTCCTGCATATTGTGCGAGGCCAGCAGAATCGTTGCGCCGCTGTCGCGGCGATAAGCGTCGAGCTGAGCGCGCACGCGATCGGCCGTATCCGGATCGAGCGAGGCGGTCGGCTCGTCCATGAGCAATACTTGCGGGCGGTTGAGCAGCGATTTGGCCAGACTGACCCGCGTGCGCTGCCCGGCGGACAGCGAGCCGTAGGGCCGGTCCAGAAAGGCATCGATATCGAGATCTCCGGCGAGCCGCGCGATACGCCGCTCCCGTTCGGGGATGCCGTAGAGACGGGCATAGACCGACAGGTTCTGTCTGACCGTGAGCCGGCGCGGGAGATCCGCGTAGGGAGAACTGAAGTTCATGCGCGGCAGCACCCGATAGCGCTCCCGACGCATGTCCATGCCGAGGATGCGTATCTCCCCGCTGCTCGGCAGCAGCAGGCCAAGCAGCATCGAGATGGTGGTGGTCTTGCCAGCGCCGTTGCCGCCGAGCAGAGCGCATATGCGCCCCGCGGGCACGGTGAAATCGACGCCGTCCACGGCGACGACACCATCGAAATGCTTACGCAGCCCTCGGACTTCTATCGCCGGCGCATCCATGCGTCGTACTCCGGTGTGCTGGTCATGCAGCCGGCGCCGCCGCGGCGGAACAGGCTCAGAAGCCGCCGCCCTGACCCACGCCGACGATGGCCAGGGTTGCCAGCCCGAGAATGAGATTGAGACCGATCAGCCGGCGAATGGATGCCAGCGCAGCAGCGCCCGCCTGCCAGTTCTCGCCGTCCACGGCCACACGCAGCCGCCGATACGGCGCGAACCAGACGTGCAGGAAGACCGCCGTCATGGCGATTCCCAGCGCGAGCATGACATGTACATACAGCGCACTGCCGCCCATGCCGCCGAATTTGCGGAAGATGAGCCACAGTCCGGTGAGCGGAAGCAGGATCACGATCGCCCACACCCAGGGGAAAAAGCGCTGAAACGACTCGGCCCACAGGCGCAGACGCTGCGGCGGATCGAGCTGCAGCGCGGCGGGCCGCAGCACCACCCAGGCGAAGAACATGCCGCCCACCCAGATAGTGGCGGCCAGCAAATGCAGTGCGAGCGCGACGCCGATCACAGGCTGATCTCCGTAAAATCCCGCACCTGGCGGTGCCCTTCGGCGGGCGTGGTGCCCTCGTCGCGCACCAGCTGGCAGGTGCTCATTCCGGCTTTCCTGGCGGCATCCAGTTCGGGCGCCATGTCGGACAGGAACAGGATTTTCCCGACGGGCAGACCGATGTCTGCGGCGATGCGGCGATAGGATTCCGCCTCCATCTTGCCGCCGATGCGGGTGTCGTAGTAGCCGCTGAACAGCGGCGTCAGGTCGCCTGCCGCCGTATGGCCGAACAGCAGCTTCTGGGCGTATACCGAACCCGAGGAATAGACATACAGCCGGATCCCGCGCGCATGCCAGTCACGCAGCGCGGCGAGCGCGTCATCGAAGATGTGACCGGTGAAGTGGCCGGCGTGATAGCCGTGCTCCCACACCAGCCCCTGCAGCGTCTTGAGCGGCGTGACCTTGCGGTCTTCATCGATCCAGCGCTCGAGCTGAGCGATGATGCGAGCGAGATCCGCGCTGGGTTCCCCCATGATCTCGCGGCATTCGTCCAGGCATACCGCCACTTCCGGCTCGGCGGCACGCTCACGCACATAGGCGCCGAGATGGCGTCTGGCATAGGGAAACAGCGTGTCCTTGACGAACGACAGCGAAGACGTCGTGCCTTCGATGTCTGTCAGGATGGCGGCGGGGGTCTGATCACTCATGCCACGGCTTTCAGCGCATCGAAGTCCGGAAACTTCCGCGCGATGTCACTGCCGGTGAAGTTACCGACCCAGCCCTCGGGCGTGGTGAAGAAGCGGATGCACTTGAAGTGCGGCGCGGCGCCCATGTCGAACCAGTGCTTGGTGCCGGCGGGCACGCTGATCAGGTCGCCCTGGGTGCACAGCATCGCGTAGACGCGTTCGCCGACATGCAGATAGAACACGCCGCTGCCTTCGACGAAGAAGCGGATCTCAAAGTCGTCGTGCGTATGCTCGTCGAGGAACTTGCCGCGCATCGCGGCCGCCTGCGGGTGATCGGGATAGAGCGCGACCACATCGACGCTCTCGAAACCGAAGCGCTGGTTCAGGCGTTCGGTCTGCGACGCGTAGGCGGCGAGTACTTCGTCCTGGGAAGCATCGGCTGCCAGTACCCGGTCAGCCTTCCAACGCTCGTAGGCGACATCGATGCCCGCGAGCGCTTCCGCGATCGCCCCGTAGTCGCTGATCGTCTCGATCTCGCGCGCGGTCTCGTCGTAGATGCGAAGCATGCTCATGCCCTGATCCTCCTCGTTTCGAGCTCGCACCGGAACAGGAATTCCAGTGCTTCAACGTGCCGCAGGGCCGCTTCCACGGAGTCGCCCCAGGCGTAAAGTCCGTGCCCGGCGATGAGATACGCCGGCACATCGATTCCTTCGTCGAGCCTGGCGACGACCACCTTGCTCAGGCGATCCATGTCCTGGTCATTGGGGAATACCGGCACACGCACCCGGGTGAGATGGGTATCGATGCCGGGAAAGGCCTTGAGCACTTCCATCCCGTCGATGATCAGATCGTCGCCCGCGATCCGCGACAGCACGGTCGCGTCCACCGAGTGAGTATGCAGCACGCAGTTGATACCCGCGTCGCGGCGATAAAGCTGCAGATGCAGCAGCGTCTCAGCGGAGGGCCTTTTCCCATCGAGCGGCCGTCCGTCAGCGCCGAGCCGCATGATCTGATCACGCTGGAGCCGGCCCTTGTGCGCGCCGGACACCGTGATCGCAAAGGTGCCATCGTCCAGGCGTGCGGAGAAATTGCCGCTGGTCGCGGGAACCCAGTGGTGGCGATCGGCGTGACGCCCAGCTTCGATCAGGGCCTGTGCAGCATCTTCGAATCGGTACATTGCGCGGCGGGCCGAAAAGGGATATTGAAGGAGGCCCAATCATACCGTACGCCTGCCGGCTTGAGTAGCGCCGCACCGGGCCCGGGCCGCTATAATCGGGCGGACGGCTCCCAGTCCATGAATGAATTTCACACCTGAGCAAGGAACAGCATGACAGAACGCCGGACGCCGTCGGATGTGGATCGCCTGCTCGCCCTGATCGAAGCCCTGGCGTGTGAAGTCCACCGCCGCCCGTCCATCCATGTGACGCTCGAATCCCGGCTCGAACACGAAGTTGGACTCGACAGCCTCGCTCGGGTCGAGCTGCTGGCGCGCATGGAGCGTGAATTCGGCGTCGTCATTCCCGAAGAGGGCTTTATCGAGGCCGAGACGCCGGCACGCCTGCTGGAACTGTTGGCACAGGCACGCAGCCGCGCGCAGTCAGGTGTGGCGACGCTCGGTACGGAAAAGGCTGCCGCCCCGGGGCGGGAAGACAGCGCGCAGATCGCGCTGCCGCTCGATGCGCAAACACTGCTTCAAGTGCTCGAATGGCATGCCGCGCGCGTTCCCGAGCGCGTGCACATCCGCTTTTACGAGGATGATGGTGAGGGCGCCACCATCACCTATCGCCGGCTGCTCGAGGGCGCGCGTACGGTGGCCGCTCAGCTCCGGGCGCTCGATGTCGGCCCCGGAGACACCGCGGCACTGATGCTGCAGACCGGCGAGGACTATTTTTACTGTTTCTTCGGCATCCTGTTCGCCGGCGCCGCGCCGGTGCCGCTCTATCCGCCGACGAGCGCGGCGCAGTTCGAGGATCATGTCCAGCGCCAGGCAGGCGTCCTGAACAACTGCGGCGCCCGCGTGCTGGTGACGATGGAGGCCGCACAGTCCGTCGCCGGGCTGCTGCGCGATCGCGTCGACACCCTGAGGCACGTCATCACGCCCGGTCGTCTCCGCCGCCCCATCACACCGACGCCTCCCCCTCCCTCGATCGCCGGCCCCGATCTCGCCCTGCTGCAGTACACCTCCGGCAGTACCGGCGCTCCCAAGGGCGTGATGCTCAGTCACGCCAATCTGCTCGCCAACATCCGCGCCATGGCCGCGCATATCGACGCCGGACCCGACGATGTGTTCGTGAGCTGGCTGCCGCTCTACCACGACATGGGGCTGATCGGCGCCTGGTTCGGCAGCCTGTACTGCGCCGCCGAGCTGGTCATCATGTCGCCGCTCGCCTTCATCGCCCGCCCGGAGCGCTGGCTGCGCGCAATTCATCGCCATCGCGGAACGCTCTCCGCCTCGCCCAACTTCGGCTATGAGCTGTGTGTGGAGCGGCTGGATGACAGCGCCCTCGAGGGTCTCGACCTGAGCAGCTGGCGCTGCGCCTTCAACGGCGCGGAGCCGGTCAGCGCGCGCACGCTGCAGCGTTTCGCCGAGCGCTTCGCCGCCCGCGGTCTCGCTGCCGGCGCGCTCATGCCGGTATACGGTCTGGCCGAGTGTTCGGTTGGACTCGCCTTCCCCCCGCCCGGTCGCGGCCCCCGCGTCGACCGCATCGCCCGCGATGTCTTCCTGCGCAGCGGACATGCCCAGCCTGACAACGGACCCGATGCGATCGAATTCGTCAGCTGTGGCCATCCGCTGCCGGGACACGAGATCCGCGTGGTCGACGATGCAGGCAATGAGCTGCCCGAGCGGCAGACAGGTCATCTGCAGTTCCGCGGTCCCTCGGCGACGAGCGGCTATTACCGGAACGAAGCGGCCACCCGCAGCCTGGTCCAGGGTGAATGGCTGAATTCCGGCGATCTGGCCTATGTCGCCGCCGGCGAAATCCATGTCACCGGGCGGAGCAAGGATCTGATCATCCGCGCCGGCCGCAACCTCTATCCGCAGGAAATCGAGGAAGCGGTGGGTCGGCTGCCTGGCGTTCGCGCCGGCCGGGTCGCCGCCTTTGCCGCCCGCGATGCCCGCGAGGATCGCGAACGACTGGTGCTCATCGCCGAAACCCGGGAGCAGGACGCCGCAGGTCGCGCCCGCCTGGAGCAGCGCATTGCGGCCGAAGTCGCTGCGCTGGGCGCGGGGCCTCCCGATGATGTCCTGCTCGCCACGCCTGGCACAATCCTCAAGACGCCCAGCGGCAAAGTGCGGCGCAGCGCCATGCGCGAACTGTACGAGCGCGGCGCCATCCGTCGCGCACCGCTGTCTGTCTGGCGCCAGTTCGCTCATCTCTACCTGAGCAGCCTGCCCGGGCGCGCCAGACGCCTGCTGCGGACCCTGGGGAGCGGTCTCTACGCCGCCTGGGCCCACTTTCTGTTCTGGGGAATCGGAGCGCCGCTGGCGACGCTGGCGGTGCTGCTGCCGGGACTGAAGCTGCGATGGACCGCGCTGCGCCTGCTGATCGGCGGACTTGCGACGGTCACCGGCATACGCTTGCGCGTGAGCGGCGCAGAGCAACTCCCCGCGACTGCGCAGGGCGCCGTGATCGTGTGCAACCACGCCAGCTATCTCGATGCCCCGCTGCTCATTCTGGCGCTGCGCGAGCCGGTGTCCTTCGTCGCCAAGGCCGAGCTTGCTGCCAATCCGCTCCTGCGCTTCTTCTTGCGCCGGCTCGGCACCCAGTTCGTCGATCGCTTCGACGCCCGGCGGGGCGCGGCCGATGCCCGCCGGCTGACCGAGCTCCTGAGCACCGGTGAGACACTGCTCTACTTTCCGGAAGGCACCTTCACCCGCGAACCCGGTCTGCGGGCGTTCCGCATGGGCGCCTTCATCGCCGCCGCCGAAGCCGGAGCTCCGCTGGTGCCGACAGCGCTCAGGGGCACGCGTGCGCTGCTGCGCTCGGGAAGCTGGCGTCCGCGCCCCGGCCGGGTGGATTTCGCGGTTGCACCGCCGCTGCAGCCGGCGAGCGGCAACGGCAAACGCCGCGACAACTGGCTCGCCGCCGTGGAACTGCGCGATCGCGCGCGGGCGGAAATTCTCGATCGCTGCGGAGAACCGGACCTCAAAAGCCAGTGAGCTCGAGCGGCTCCGTTGCACAGAGGCGCAGCAGCCCGCCTCCCGCGTTCAGCCGCTCTTCAGCTTCCTCACCGCTCTGGCCAGCCCCGCCAGTGTTTTTCCGTCGACGATGTCACCGGTGAGCGCCATGTCGTGGGCCTCATCCAGCGGAAGCCAGTGGACCTCGAAAACCTCGTCCGCATGGACGCTGGCAACCCCTTCACTGAGTCCACGCGCCAGATAGAGATCGATGCGCTCGGTGAATACCCCTGGTGAACTCCAGATCGCGCCCAGAGAATCCCAGCGCGCGGCGCTCAGACCCGCCTCCTCGCGCAGTTCACGCTGGGCGGTAACCAGCGAGGGCTCGCGGTGATCGATCTTGCCGGCCGGCAACTCCCACAACCAGGCGTCGACCGCCGGTCGATGATGCCGCAGCAGGCACACTCGCCAGCGGGCGTCGAGCGCAACCACCGCGGCGCCGCCCGGATGACTCACCAGCTCCATGCGCATGGGGACCCCGTTCGGCAGCACCACCGTTTTGACATCCAGGCTGACTATGCTGCCGCGATAGATCTTCACCCGGCATCTCCCCCGAGGTAGGGTGAAGACCAGGTGAGAATGAGCCGTGCTGCATAGAGAGCGTCGGCCTCCCGCGACAACAGGTGATCGGCTTCCGGCAGCACGACCAGGCTCTTCGGCTGCGCCGCCGCCGAGAAGATCTGTTCGGCATGCTCGAGCCCGGCCGTGCCGTCCCGCGTTGCGTGCAGCACCAGCAGGGCGGCATCGAGCCGCTCGGGCTCAGTGCGCGCCTGGCGCAGATCGTCGACCAGCTGCCGGGTGATGTTCCAGTCCGAACCGCCGATCTGCACCGAGGTCTGTCCGGCGCGGACGACCTCGCTTTCCACGCCGAGCCGTTCCAGGACGTGATCCGGCTGCGCAGGAGCGTTGATGGTGACCACCGCATCGACGCTGCCCAGCCGGGGCGCCGCCGCCAGCACGGCGGTTCCGCCCAGGGAATGCCCGATCAGGAGCCGCGGCGCCTCATGCTCTGCGGCGAGAAAGCCGGCGGCCGCGACCAGATCATCGACCGTGGTGCTGAAATTGGTCTCATCGAAACGCCCCATACTGTCGCCGAGCCCGGTGAAGTCGAGCCGCAGTACCGCGATCCCCTCGCCTGCCAGGATGCGGGAAATGTAACGGATGAACTTGTAGTTGCGGTTGCAGGTGAAGCAATGGGCGAAGATGGCGTAAGCACGGGGCACATCCGCGACCGGCAGATCCAGACTGCCCGCGAGCTCGTTCCCGCGCCGATTGGGAAAGCCGACTCTCAGGGTGCGCATGCTCATGTCTGCGCCTCGAGCGGATAGCGGACACCGATGCCGCCGAGGCCGCAGTAGCCACCGGGCACGCGGGCGAGATACTGCTGGTGCGCGTCCTCGGCGAACCAGAAGCCGACGCCTTCGCGGATCTCGGTGGTGATCTCTCCGTACCCGGCTGCCTGCAGGGCCTGCGCATAGACATCGCGGCTGCACAGCGCTTCCGCCAGCTGGTCGGCGCCCGTCACATAGATCGCCGAACGGTACTGGGTGCCGATGTCATTGCCCTGGCGCATGCCCTGGGTGGGATCGTGCCCCTCCCAGAAGGCGCGCAGCAGCTCGGCGAAGCCGATCCGCGCCGGCTCGTAAACGACCCGCACCACTTCGGCATGCCCGGTGCGACCGCTGCAGACCTCATCGTACTGAGGATTTGGCGTATATCCGCCAGCATAACCGACCGCAGTAACCCAGACGCCCGGCATGCTCCAGAAGAGGCGCTCCGCACCCCAGAAACAGCCCATGCCGAACAGCACCTCGCGGGTGCCGGCCGGATAGGGAGGCGACAGCGCCCGGCCATTGACCCGGTGCGGGTGCTCCGGAACCAGGGCTTCGCTGCGCCCGGGCAAGGCATGGTCCCGGTCAGGCATTTCCAGGGTGTATTTCATCGTGATTCGCCCATTTCTTTCGTTTACTTGATAACTGGATTGTATTAAGATCGGTGCAACTATACCGTTCAGTTATAAGACTTGGTATTAACCATATAAGCGAACGTTATTTGCTCGAGGAGTCCTACGATGAGTCCGATCCAAGCCTCTCCACGGGATACCGGAGTCGAAGCGCAGTCCACCGAGAGGGAGTTCGATCAGGACCGAATCCGTGAACTCAATGAACGTTACAGCGGGCTGACGCCATCTGAACGCATCCAACAGCTTTACCTGGACTTCGATCCGTCCCGGGTGATGCTCACCTCCTCGTTCGCCGCTACCTCAGCCTTCCTGCTCCACGTCTTTTCGCGGGTCCGGCCGCAGCAGCCGGTATTCTTCATCGATACAGGCTATCACTTTCCTCAGACGCTGGAGTACAAGCAGAAGCTGATCGATCTTTACGGCCTGAACGTGATCGACATCCGTGCCGAGGACTGGAAGCACGAGTTCACGCGCAAGGACGAAACCTGGAAGAAGGATCCCGACTTCTGCTGCTCGATCAACAAGGTCGAGCCGCTGTATGCGATCAAGCAGAATTTCGATGTATGGGCTTCCGGCCTCATGCGCTGGCAGACCGAGCATCGCGCCACGCTCGACATCTTCGAGGTGCGCAACGGCATCATCAAGTTCTACCCGCTGATCGACATCACGCGCGAAGAGCGCGATGCCTACATCAAGGAGCACGAGTTGCCTTTCCACCCGCTGGTCGCGGTCGGCTATTCATCCATCGGCTGCACGCACTGCACTGCTCCCGGCAAGGATCGCAGCGGCCGCTGGAACAACAGCCCCAAAACCGAGTGCGGCCTGCATCTCTGATCCGCCTTCGCGGCGCCTGACCGCGACCCGCGCCCTCGCTTTGGGCTTATAATCTTCCTGCCGTCCGGCGCCGCCGGGCGGTATGGGGGTGGACGCTGGATACGTTCGATCTGCAGGCCGGTCGCATACTGGCCAACAAATACGAGATCATCAAGAAGCTCGGCGCCGGCTGGGAAGGCGAGGTTTATCTCGTGCGTGAAGTCGCGACCGGGATTGAAAGGGCGGCCAAGTTCTTCTTCCCGGAGCGCAACCCGCGCAATCGTACCGCCACCTTCTACGCCAAGAAGCTGCACAAGCTTCGCCACTCCCCCATCGTCATCCAGTACCACACCCAGGAAACAGTCCGCTGGCGAGGCACGCCGATCTCGTTCCTGGTCTCCGAATACGTGGAGGGCGAGCTGCTGAGCGAGTTCCTCGCCCGCCAGCCCGGTGGCCGGCTTACTCCATTCCAGGGCCTGCATCTGCTGCACGCCCTCGCCTCGGGCATCGAGAGCATTCATCACATGCGCGAGTATCACGGCGATCTGCACACCGACAACGTCGTCGTCCGCCGCTTCGGTCTCGGCTACAACCTCAAGCTCATCGACATGTTCCACTGGGGACCGGCGCGCAAGGAAACCATTCATGACGACGTGGTCGATCTCGTGCGCATCCTCTACGACGCGCTCGGCGGCCAGAAGCACTACGCCCGCAATCCACCCGAAATCAAGGCCATCTGCTGCGGACTCAAGCGCACCCTGATCCTGAAAAAGTTTCGCTCCGCTGGCCAGCTCCGCGAGTATCTCGAGACCATGCAATGGAGCTGAAGATCCGCTGATGGCCATTTCCCCGGCAACGCTGCCCTTTCTGCGCGATTTCCGGCTGCATGTCGGGGAAGACATGCGGGGCGGGGGCGCCATCCACACGCTCGCCGGCTACCGGATCGCGGTCTACGCCGCGCCGGTGCTGGAGAATACGCACAACGAAGATGCCGCCGCCGTGTTCTCGCTGGCCGACGGCAGCCTGCTCGGCATGGTAGCGGACGGCATGGGAGGCATGCCCCTGGGCGCCCAGGCTTCGGCCCTGCTGGTGGACAGCGTCAGAAGGAGCATGGCCGGCAGAGACCGCCGCAGCCTGCGCGATCGGCTCATCGACGCCATCGACGAGGCCAGCGAAAAAATCAAGGCGCTCGGCGTCGGCGCCGGCTCCACGCTGGCGGCAGTAGAGATCTGCGACCACGTGCTGCGCAGCTGTCACGTCGGCGACTCGATGATCCTGGTGGTGGGCAAACGCGGCCGCATCAAGCTGGAAACGGTATCGCACTCTCCCGTTGGCTACGCGGTGGAAGCCGGGCTGCTCGATCGCGATGACGCCCTGCACCACGACGAACGCAACGTGGTGTCCAACATGGTCGGTTTCCCCGACATGAGAATCGAGATCGGACCAGGCATCAGGCTGGCGCCCCTCGATACTGTGGTGCTGGCGAGCGACGGGCTGTTCGACAATCTCTATGTGGAGGAAATCGCCGAAATCGTGCGCCGCGGCCCCCTGGAGCAGGCGATGGCGCGCCTTGCCGCCGCCTGTGAGGCCCGCATGCACTCACCGCCGGCGGCGGCGCCCAGCAAGCCGGACGATCTCGCTTTCATGCTGCTGCGAAGGGATTTGCGCCGCCCTGACGCCGCGCCCGCGATTGGCCTATAATTCCTTAAATTCGCTCAATTTCCGGACCGCTCATGGACCCGAACTCCGTCACCGTCCCACTCGCCTTTCTCGCCGGCGCACTTTCGTTTCTGTCGCCATGCGTACTGCCGCTCGTTCCGGTCTATCTGACCTATCTGTCCGGAAATACGGTGCATGACGGCGAATCCGCCCGCCGGGCGCAGGTATTCACCCACGCGCTGCTGTTCGTTGCCGGCTTCACCCTGGTCTTCATCCTGCTGTTCGGGCTGCCCGCCACCCTGCTCGGCTCGGCGTTCGCGCAGTACGCGGACCCCATTTCCCGCGTCGGCGGCGTGCTCGTCATCCTGTTCGGACTGCACACGCTCGGCCTGCTCAACATTCCCTTTCTCAATGTGACAAAGCAGATGAGCATGCAGCACAGCGCGACGCCCGGCTATCTGCGTTCGGCACTGATCGGAGTAACCTTCGCCGCCGGCTGGACGCCGTGCATCGGTCCGCTGCTCGGCAGCGTGATCACGATGTCGCTCACCCAGCCGACCAGCGGCATGCTCTTTACCTTCATATACGCGATGGGCCTCGCTCTGCCGTTCCTCCTGACCGCCCTGCTGCTCACTCGCGCCGTCGATCTGCTGCGCCGGCTCAACCGGCATGCCTTGGTGGTTCAGCGCGTCAGCGGCGTATTCCTGATCCTCATCGGCATCCTGCTTGCCACCGGCCAGTTCGCCACCATGAACGCCCTGTTCCTGCGCATGACCCCGGACTGGCTCATCGAACACCTGTGAGCAATGTATCTCCCCGCAGCCGCTCCGCCATCTCTCAGTCGATGCGATTGCGGTGCTCGCCGCGGTTCCATGCTTCCACATTGAGCCGCAATTCCTGAATCAGCCGCTGCCGCGCCTCGCGGCTGGCCCAGGCGACGTGCGGCGTCACGATCAGTCCCGGGATATCGCTCGCGAGCAGGGGATTGTCTTCGCGCGGCGGCTCGGTGGAAAGGACATCGACGGCCGCGCCAGCGAGGCGCCCCTGGCGCAAGGCTTCGGCCAGCGCGAACTCGTCGACCAGCCCACCGCGCGCCGTGTTGATGAGCATGGCGCCGCGCCGCACCATCCCCAGCTCGCGGGCGCCGATCAGGCCACGCGTCTCCTCCGTGAGCGGACAATGCAGGCTGATCACATCAGCCTTGCGCAGCACTTCCTCAAAGGCGAACCGTCCGCGTTCAGGCGCGGCCCCGCGCCTTGCTGCGATCATGACCTCCATGCCGAAACAGCGCGCAGCCTGCGCCACTGCCTTGCCCAGCTCGCCGTGGCCGACGATGCCCAGCTTGCGGCCGGCGAGTTCGAGAATGGGATAATCCAGAAAGCTGAAACGGCTTGCTCGCTGCCAGCGTCCGGCGCGCACCGCGGCATGGTAATCAGGAAGACGGGTAGCGAGTGCCAGCATCGTCGCAAAGACATGCTGCACGAGCGAGGGCGTGGCATAACCGCGCACATTGCAGACCGCGATTCCCAGGCTGCGCGCTGCGGCGACATCGATGTGATCGGTACCGGTCGCGGCGGCGCAGATCAAACGAAGGCGTGGCGAACGACGCATGACGTCTTCCTTCACCGGCACCTTGTTGGTGACGATGACGGTGGCGGCATCGCTGAGGTCCAGCGCTGCCGCAGCGTCGGCAACTTGGAGGAAATGCCAGCGCGCAAGCGTGTCCCGCAGGGCCGAGAGATCGACATCTCCGCCGAGCGTATCACTGTCGAGAAATATTCCGACCGCCTCCGGATTCATGCGCGCTTCTCCACTGTCGTTGATCGGCGACTGCAGCGGCTGTGTCTGGGTGAGGATTGCGCCGCGCGCGCTGTGCGCAGCGCAAAGTGTGAGCAGGGTCGCCTTTCCTGCGCATCACGGTAGCACGAAGTGATATCCCGTTCACGGCTCTCCTGCAGTGGCGGCGATAAATTCGTCTCATGAACCATGCGGCGGGAACCCAGGCTTGCATCCATTCGTCTTTACGATATGTGGTTGGGCCGGCCTCGAGACGCCAGGCCATATCGCTCGTACAAGGAGAGTCCTCATGAAATTCCCCACTGCCCGTTTTGCCATTCGCGCTGCGCGACGCATCGCACTCGCACTGTCGCTGTGCGGAGTCGCCGCGAGCACTGCTGCCGCGAACTCACTCTACGACGAGAGCGTCGAAGCCCTGCGCGCCCAGGATTACCGCAAGGCGTATCGGAACCTGGAGACGCTGGTCGGAACCGAGGATGGTCGCGCGCAGTTCCAGCTCGCACTGATGTACCATGCCGGTCTGCACGTGGAGTACGACGAAGCGCGGGCCGTCATGCTCTACCACATGGCGGCCCGCAACGGCGTCGTCGAGGCGCAGGAATTCCTCGTCGCCGCCTATGAGCATGGCTGGTTCGGTCTGCCGCGCAATCAGCAGGTCGCGCTGTTCTGGGAACGGCAGGCCGAACGCCACGCCGCGGGCTGAAGCGCGGAGCCTGTGCGAGGCGGACGCAGCTTCAGTAGCGCAGATGTTGGTCCGCGCGAGGAGTGGTCCTCATATCCCCTGGAATCTGCGCAGAAGCGAGAGCTGGAAGCCCCGGACAGCACCGTCTCGGGCTTCCAGCGCAATCCATCCGCCCTCGTCGAGCTCGAATGCCGCGCCGGCGCGCCAGCCGGCTGATTTGCGGCTATCGAATTCGGGCGCAGCGTTGACCTCGCCGCGCCACTGCTCATCGATGCGCAGCGCGGTGAGGGAAGGCCCGCCATAGATCAGGAGATGGGGCCGCAACCACAGCAGTACGCCGGCGCTGGCCTCCCCCTGCACCCGGTCATGGCGAACCTTGCTTCCCTCGCGCTCGTCACGCAGCCACGCTCCGGACAGATGCAGATCGAGAACCAGCCGCAGCCGCGGACTCAGACGGCGCTCGCCGCGAAAGTCGAGCGCGGCATATGAGCCAGTGAAGCGCATGCCCGCAGCGAGCTGATCCTCGCTGCGCGTGGCCGCGGCGTAGCCGCCCGACAGCGCAAGGATCACGCTCTCTCCAAAGCCTTCGGCGTAGCGGATTCCAATGCGGGAGACGCGCGACTCACCGGCATCCGCGCCATCGCCCCGCGCTTTCTCCAATCGGGCTTCTTCACGAACCAGATGAAGATCGGCGGCAACCCTGCCGTCGGCGGGCGGCGCGAACATCCACGCCGAAGCCGCGCCCCATGGTCCGAGCGCCAGCAAGGTCACCAGCGCCCGGCACAGGCGCCGCGACAGACTGCCGTCCGGGCCGCGACGCTTCATTGCCTGGCCTCAAAGTACTCACGAGTGACCTGGAACACGACCGGACTGAGCAGCAGCAGCGCAATGAGATTAGGCAGCGCCATGAGCGCGTTCAGCGTATCCGCCAGCAGCCAGATGGTTTCCAGTTCGACCAGCGCGCCTACCGGGATCGCGAGCACCCAGCAAACGCGAAAAGGCGTGATCGAGCGGGTGCCGAACAGGAAGGCGACACAGCGTTCCCCGTAATAGCTCCAGCCAAGCAGCGTACTGTAGGCGAACAGCGCCAGGCTGATTGCGATCAGGGCGCCGCCGAATCCGGGCAGCGCCGAAGAGAAGGCGAGAGACGACAGCGCCCCGCCCGTCTCGCCGCTGGTCCATGCCCCGCTGGTGATGATGACCAGTCCGGTGATCGAACAGACGATGATGGTGTCGATGAAGGTGCCCAGCATACCGATCAGACCCTGCTGGACCGGCCCGCGGCTGGTGGCGGCCGCATGGGCGATGGGCGCGCTGCCCATCCCCGCCTCGTTGGAAAAAATGCCGCGCGCGACGCCGAACTGGATCGCGGCCCACACCGCCGCACCGGCGAAGCCGCCCTGAGCCGCCGTCGGCGTGAACGCCCCGGTAAAGATCAGCCCCAGAGCCTCCGGGATAGCCTCCATGTTGAGCGTCAGCACGATCAGTCCCGCCCCGACATACACGGCCGCCATGAACGGTACGAGCTGAGCCGCTACCAACCCGATGCGGCGTATGCCGCCGATCAGGACCGCCAGGGTCAGCGATGCCAGAATCAGACCGGTGACATGGCGCGGAATGCCGAAGTCCACGTTCATGACCTGAGCGACCGAATTGGCCTGCACGGTATTGCCGATGCCGAAACCGGCCAGCGCGCCGAACACCGCGAACATCACTGCCAGCCAGCGCCAGCGCGGACCAAGACCGTTGCGAATGTAGTACATCGGTCCGCCGACGTAGTTGCCATTGGCGTCGCGCTCGCGATAGCGGATGGCGCATACCGACTCGGCGTACTTGGTCGCCATGCCGACCAGTGCGGTGCACCACATCCAGAAGAGGGCGCCCGGCCCCCCGAGGAAGATCGCGGTTGCAACACCCGCGATGTTGCCGGTGCCGACGGTCGCCGACAACGCGGTCATCAGCGCCTGAAAGGAACTGATATCGCCATCCCCGTCGGGTCGGCGGCCTGCCCACAGCAGACGAAACCCGGTGCCGATACGGCGCAGCGGCATCAGGCGCAGACCCAGCATGAGGAAGAAGCCGGTACCGAGAATGGCGACGAGCATCGGCGGTCCCCATACCAGGGCATTTACCCGGCCGATGGCCGTGCTCAGAAAGTCCATTGAACTGGTCCGGCGTGTGGTGGCCGAGGCTCGCCTCGGCAGTGGATATTGTTCTGGATCACATCATGCCGGTCGCGGGCGCTGGTGACAACCGCGGCTATGGCAGTTCGCTGTGGAAGACGCAGCGGTCTCGGCCCTGGGTCTTGGCCACATACAGGGCCGCATCAGCGGCACCGATCAGATCGTCGACATCATGGAAATGCCGGCCTTCATTGTGCACCGCCACTCCCATCGACGCGGTGACGACGATTTCCTGCGCTTCGCCGACATCATGCCGAAGCCGGCGCAAGGCCTCGAGCAGCCGGCTGCAGGTCGCCCTGACAGCGTACTCGCCACAGCCCGGCATCATCAGAACGAATTCCTCGCCGCCGTAACGGGCAACGATATCGTCCTTGCGCACTGCCGAGCGCAGCACATCCGCCACCCGGCACAGCACCCCGTCTCCCGCCAGATGACCATAGCGGTCGTTGACCGCCTTGAAACGGTCGAGATCAACGAAAACCAGCGCCACCGGCCAGCCGTTCTCAACGGCGCTTTCCATTTCCCGCTGCAAGCACGCCTGCAGGTAACCGCGGTTGAATGTGCCGGTGAGGGAGTCGCGGCGGTTTTCCTCCTCGAGCCGGCGTGTCCGGTCTTCGAGGACCGTGGCATGCTGCATGATGCGGATGTGGCGCAGCATCGTCAGCTCCTGGGCGCGGCTGACGATGGTCTCGAGCATCACTGAATCCTGGATTTCGATATCGAACAGATGCCAGACCTCGGAGATCGCTTGCCCGGCCGTCCTGAGCACCTCGACGAAGTCCTCGCCGTCCAGCTCGAGGAGCTGCTCGGCCCGGCTCATTGCCCGGCGCAGCACAGCCTGTCCGTTTGCACCGGACCAGACCTCCGCCATGTCGGAGGACACCGCCACGATCGCCGCATCGCGCTCCCGCAGCGTTGCCGCGTCATCGGGGTCATGACTGGCGCCGACCAGCCGCTGCAACTTCGACGGAAAGTTCCACTGCCGCAGCAGGAGAGCGCCGAGTACGGCGTGATCTGTGCCCAGCATCTCCTGCTCGCGCTCCAGCACGTGCCGGTGGTTCAAGTGTCCCACTGCGAGCCCCGAGTACAGCTCGGGTTCGGCATGCGCCAGAGTCAGCATGCCGATGTCCTGCAACAGGGCGGCGAGGAACAGCTCTTCGCGGTTGCGCAGTCCGAATCGATCGGCCGCGACCTGAGCGCATACCGCCGCCGCAAAGGAACGGCGCCAGAAGAGGCGGTAGTCGAATGCGCCCTGCTCATGAGTGCGCAGAGTGGTAACCAGGGAGAAACTGAGCGCCAGCGTAATCGTGCCTTCGACGCCGAACAGCTTGATCGCCTGGCGCAGATTGCTGGTCCGGCGCTGGCGGGCATAGAGCGGCGAGTTCGCCATGCGGATCAGTTTGGCGCTGAGCGCCGGATCCGCGGTCAGCACCTGGCAGACATCGCTTACCCCGGCATCGGGATCTTCGCCCAATTCCAGGATGCGCATGACGACGCCCACCGGACTCGGCAGATTCGCACATTGCAGCAGCCTTATCAGCAGGCGCCTGTCGGGCGTCATCTCGCCTTCGAGCGCAGCTATGACAGAACCTGAAGCCATTCTTAGTATTCTTTGTTGTTAAGGGGTGGCCGGCATCGCTGAGCGGATCAGCGAATGCATACAACCGATATATGATCGGACACGGGCGCGAATTCTGAAGCAGAAGGGACATATGGTGTCTCTCTGCCCAGCAATCACGTACGTAGTTTGCCCAATAGCGTGTTGCCATTAGGAGGTGTATTTCACCTAATTCCAGATCTGACCATGTCGGATGTGCGTACTCATCAGGAGGAACGACCATGATCGAACCGATTGATGTTGTCATCGCCCTCATACTCACCTGTATACCCACCGGCTTCCTCGTACTGAGCATGCTGAACGCCAGCTGACGCTGGCCGGGTGACAGGATTACGGTACTGCCAGCGCCCCGATCCGGCGGCGGGGTCCGTTACGGTCTCATCATCCCCTCCCGCGCGCCTCTTGCGCCGCGCTGGATGAAAACCGATCAGAATGAAAGAACCTCAGTGAAACAAATAGTTTCCGAGCCGAACTGATTCCTTTTCAACAGGCTTATCCACAGAAGCTGTGGATAGCATCCGCCTGGATCAACACTCTCCCGATGCAGTGGTCGCGCATGAATCCGGGCCAGGCGGATGCATGGTGTGCAGAACGGCGAGCGCCGCATTGTCCACCGACTTGACCACGGCATAAGGCAGGGGGAAAACGGACTGCGTGAGATGAGCGAGAGCCAGCACGCCGATCACGGCGATGGCGAAGGTCTTGGGCGTGAACAAGAGATATCTCCGAACCGGATTGCCATTCGCATCCGCCGCTGGCAGATGCGCCCCTCCTGACCGTCGTAATGCACGAACGGTGACCGGGATCGGTTCTTCGTCTTCTTGTCCGCGGATACTTCCGATTGGTCGGGGCGAGAGGATTTGAACCTCCGACCACCGCAACCCCATTGCGGTGCGCTACCAGGCTGCGCTACGCCCCGAATACGACGGATGAAACACTGCGTGAAGGCGGGGATGATAAACGCTGAACGTCCGGCCGTCCAGACCACAGCGAAAGAAGAGTTTCATGGAGAGGCCGTGAAAGAGCACTGCTCTTTCATCTTTCTCTTTTCCCGTTCCGCTGCTACTTGATCGACTTCAGCAGATCTTCGAGCTCCACCCGCAGCTGACGCACGATCTGCCGGCTGCGGTTGACGTCGGTGCGTCCTTCCTTGCCGGACAACTTCTGGCGTGCGCCACCGATGGTGAAACCCTGCTGATAGAGCAGATCGCGAATCTGGCGCACCAGCATCACATCCTGACGCTGATAGTAGCGCCGGTTTCCGGCGCGCTTCACCGGCGCGAGCTGCGGAAACTCCTGCTCCCAGTAACGCAGAACGTGCGGCTTCACACCGCACAGATCGCTCACTTCTCCGATGGTGAAATATCGCTTGCCGGGGATGGCCGGCAGATCGCTATTCCCGCTGGCTTCCAGCATAAGCCTCCACTCGCGCCTTCAGCTTCTGGCCCGGGTGAAACGAAACCACTCGCCGCGCGGTAATGGGAATCTCCTCGCCGGTCTTGGGGTTTCGTCCGGGACGTTCGTTTTTATGCCGCAGATTGAAGTTCCCGAAGCCTGACAGCTTGACCTGCTGTCCGGACTCGAGCGCATTGCGGATTTCCTCGAAGAACATTTCCACCAGATCTTTTGCTTCGCGCTTGTTAAGTCCGAATTCCTCGAACAGGCGCTCAGCCATGTCAGCCTTTGTCAGTGCCATGCCTACTCTCTCAGTGTCGCCCCGAATCCTATCCGCAATTCCTGCAGCACTTTCTGAATCAGTGAGTCTGTTTCAGCATCGGTAAGAGTGCGTGAAAAATCCTGGAAGGTCAAGCCTAGCGCAAGGCTTTTCTTCCCTGAATCAATGCCTTTACCCTGATAGATGTCAAACAGGCTCAAGCTCTGCAGACTGGCGCCGGCAGCGGCGCTGATGCAGGCGGCGATATCGCCCGCCGACACGTTCTGATCGACGACCAACGCCAGATCGCGCCGCACCGCCGGGAATCGCGACAAGGGCTGGAATGCCGGCCGCGGGGCGACTCCGACGGCTTCGAGATCGATCTCGAACAGCAGCGGATGCTGATCCAGACCCAGCTCCTCGGCAATGCGCGGGTGCAGCCTGCCCAGCCAGCCGATGGTTTCGCCTCCAGGCGCGGTAATCCGCGCACTCTGCCCCGGATGCAGCATGATGTTGGCATCGGCATGGAAACCCGCGTCGCGCACGCCCAGCAAGGCGAGCAACGCCTCCACATCCGCTTTCACATCGTGGAAGTCGACGGCCCGCGCCTCCATACCCCACTGCTCCGGCCACGCGTCCCCGAGCGCCAGACCGGCCACCGTCAACTTCTCTTTTATTTCAGAGCCTTCGACGAGATACTTGGCACCCAGCTCGAAGATCCGCAGGCGGTCCTGCTGACGCTTGACGTTGTAGTCTGCCGCCTGAACCAGACCCGGCCACAATGAAGTCCGCATCACGGCGGTGTCGGTTGAAATCGGATTGGCCAGCTGCAATGCCGAGCGCTCCGGCTCGAAGCGCGCCTGCAGCCCGGCGCCGATAAAGCTGTAGGTAATGGCTTCGTTGTAGCCGCGCGCGGCGAGCAGCTCGCGCAGGCGGCGCTCACGTCGACCCTCGATGCTGCGCACGCGCAGTTCCCCTCGCGGCGGCGCCGAGGGGATGGCGTCGTAGCCGTGGATCCGCGCCACTTCCTCGATGAGATCGGCTTCGATGGCGATATCGAAACGGAACGGGGGTGGCACCACCTCCCAACCCGCGCTGTCATCGCGCGTGAGCCGCATCCCGAGCCGGGTGAGGATATCGCTGACCTCCGCCGCCGGCACCTCGTAGCCGAGCACACGGCGCAGGCGCTCGCGCCGCAGCACCACCGCATGACGCTGCGGCAGCCCGGACTCGTCGCGCGCTTCGATCACCGGTCCGGGGACACCGCCGGCGATGTCGAGGATGAGCTGCGTCGCCCGCTCCATGGCCCGGCGCTGCAGCGCGGGATCGACGCCCCGCTCATAGCGGTGCGAGGCATCGGTATGCAGCCCCAGACGCCGCGCCCGGCCGGCGAGCGCGGCAGGGGCGAACCACGCACTTTCGAGCAGAATGGACGTGGTCTCGTCCGAGACGGCGCTCTCCTCTCCCCCCATGATCCCGGCGAGCGCCAGCGCCCGTTCGGCATCCGCGATGACCAGCATGTCGGGATCGAGCGTAACCGTCTTGCCATCGAGCAGCGTCAGCGTCTCCTGCGAGCGCGCCAGCCGCACGTGGATGCCGCCCTTGATCCGGGACAGATCGAAGGCATGCAGCGGATGGCCGAACTCGAGCAGCACGTAATTGGTCACATCGATCAGCGGCCCCAGACTGCGCACGCCGCTGCGGCGCAGTCGCTCCCGCATCCATAGCGGCGTCTCCGCGCGCGGATCGATATCGCGAATGACGCGACCGAGATAGACCGGACAGGCCTGTGGGGCATCGAGGGTAATTTCCAGACGATCGTCGCAGCCCGGCGTGACCGCGGACACCTCGGGGCCGACGACATCGGAGCGCGTCAGGACGCCGAGTTCGCGCGCGATACCGGCGATGCCCAGGCAGTCGCCGCGGTTGGGCGTGAGACCGAGTTCGATGGATACGTCATCGAGCTCCAGCAGCTCGCGGACATCGGTGCCGGGCACCGCATCATCGGGAAGCGCGAGCAGTCCGCCTCCCGCTTCGCCCAATCCGAGCTCGGCCGCCGAGCACAGCATGCCCTGCGATTCGACGCCGCGCAGCTTGGCGCGCTTGATCTTGAGGCCGCCCGGCAGTTCAGCGCCGATGCGCGCCAGCGGAACCCGCATTCCCGCCGCGACGTTCGGCGCGCCGCAGACGATCTGGAGGACCTCACCGCTGCCATCGTCGACGCTGCAGACCCTGAGGCGATCGGCATCGGGATGCGGTTCGGCGCTGAGCACGCGCCCCACTACCACGCCGTGAAACGGCGGCGCGACCGCTTCGACCGCATCCACTTCCAGGCCAGCCATGGTCAGCCGGCCGGACAGCCCGTCCGTTTCGATATTGGGATTAACCCAGGTCCTGAGCCACTTCTCGCTGAACTTCATATCGATCTCCGGTGCTCAGGAAAACTGCCGCAGGAAGCGAGCATCGTTCTCAAAAAACAGCCGCAAGTCATTGACACCGTAATACAACATCGCCATACGCTCGACGCCGAGACCGAAGGCGAAGCCGGTGTAGCGTTCACTGTCCACGCCGACCTTGGCGAAGACCTGGGGGTGGATCATGCCGCAGCCCATCACCTCCAGCCAACCGGTCTGCTTGCATACCCTGCACCCCGAGCCGCCGCAGATGACGCAGCCGATGTCGACTTCGGCCGAGGGTTCGGTGAACGGAAAGTATGAAGCCCGGAAGCGCACCGCGCAGTCGCGCTCGAAGAAGGCACGCAGGAAATCGGTGACCGTGCCCTTGAGCTCGGCGAAGCTCACCTGTTCGTCGACCATGAACCCTTCGACCTGATGGAACATCGGCGTGTGAGTGACGTCGGAGTCGCAGCGATAGACCCGCCCGGGCGCGATGACCCGCAGCGGCGGCGTGCGCTCGCGCATCACGCGGATCTGCACCGGCGAGGTATGGGTGCGCAGCAGCCGGTGCGAGTCGAAATAGAAGGTGTCATGCATCGCGCGCGCCGGGTGATCGGCCGGGATGTTGAGCGCTTCGAAGTTATGGAAGTCGTCTTCGATCTCGGGACCGCGGGCGACCTCGTAGCCGGCCGCGGCGAACAGATCGGTGATGCGGTCGAGGACCTGTCCGACCGGATGCAGGCCGCCACCGCTCTGTCCCCGACCCGGCAGCGTCACATCGACCCGTTCACTCGCCAGACGGGCGGCGAGCGCCTGCTCACGCAGCAGGCTGCCACGGGCTTCGATCGCACTCTGCAGGGTCTGCTTGGCCTGGTTGACGCGCTGTCCGGCCAGCGGACGCTCCGCTTCGGGCAGCGACTTCAGACCCTTGAGGTATTCAGTGACGACCCCATTGCGTCCGAGATATTCGACCCGCACCCGGTCGAGCGATGGCTCGTCGGCGGCCTGTTCGATGCGTTCGATGGCTGCTGCAACGATGGATTCCAGGCTAGTCCCGTTCACTCTGCCTCCCCGGAGCGCCGCCGCAGCGGTGCCCAAAAACAAAAAAGGAAAGGCGGCCGCCTTCCCTTTCGAAATCCGTCGCGGATGCCGCCACCCGTGGGCGGCACCCGCTTACGGCAGACTTCAGACGGCGGCCTTGGCCTTCTCGGCGAGCGCGGCAAATGCCGGCTTGTCGAACACCGCCAGATCGGCCAGCACCTTGCGGTCGATCTCGATGGCGGCCTTGCGCAGCCCGTTCATCAGGCGGCTGTAGGACAGTCCGCACTCACGCGCCGCCGCGTTGATGCGCACGATCCACAGCGCGCGGAAATCGCGCTTCTTCTGCCGACGATCGCGATACGCATACTGACCGGCCTTGGTGACGGCCTGGGTAGCGACGCGATAGACGTTCTTGCGACGGCCACGATATCCCTTGGCCTGCGCCAGCACTTTCTTGTGACGGGCGCGGGCGGTAACTCCTCTCTTGACTCTAGGCATGACGTATCAACCTCAGCTGTAAGGCAGCATGCGGCTGACGGCAGCCGTATCTGAAGCATGGACCATTCCGCCATCGCTGCGAAGCTGGCGCTTCCGCTTGGTGCTCTTCTTGGTCAGGATGTGATTGCGGTATCCCCGCCGGTTCTTGAACCGGCCGGAGGCGGTGCGTGCAAACCGCTTGTCCGCGCCGCGATGTGTCTTAAGCTTGGGCATCGTTATTCCTCGGTTCTGCTTCGTCTGTCCGGCCACCACTGCTGCCGGCCTTCTTCTTGCTCGTGGAGGGGGCGAGAACCATGATCATTTGCCTCCCCTCGAGCTTGGGGAATTGTTCAACTACCCCATATTCTTCGAGATCCTTTTCGATGCGCTTCAGCAGCTGGAAACCGAGCCGCTGATGCACCATTTCGCGTCCACGGAAGCGCAGCGTGATCTTTGCCTTGTCGCCGCTGCTGAGGAAGCGCATCAGGTTGCGCAGCTTGACCTGATAGTCCCCTTCGTCCGTTCCTGGACGGAACTTCACCTCCTTGACCTGGATCTGCTTCTGCTTCTTCCTTGCCGCATGCCGCTTCTTGCTTTCCTCGAAGACGTACTTCCCGTAGTCCATGATTCGACATACGGGGGGACTTGCCTGCGGAGCGACCTCGACCAGATCGAGTTCCAGCTCTTCCGCGGCCGCCTTCGCCTCGGCCAGGCTGACGATGCCAATGGGTTCACCATCCACACCGACCAGGCGGACCTGGGGCGCAGTGATGGCATCGTTCAGGCGTAATTCTTTGTCAGCGGCTATTTCCGATCCTCCAAAACAGTGCGGCCGCGGCACGCCGATTCAGCGATCAGACGATCTGCGAAAGCGTCGACTGACATGCTTCCGAGATCGCTGCCATCGCGCGCGCGCACGGCCACAGTACCTTCCGCCGTCTCCCGGTCTCCAACGACCAGCAGATACGGCACTCGTTGCAGCGTATGCTCGCGGATTTTAAAGCCGATTTTTTCATTTCTCAAGTCCGGCACGACGCGTAGGCCGCGTTCGGACAGACGCCGGGCGGCCTCGGTGACGTAGTCAGCCTGGCGATCGGTGATGTTCATTACCACCGCCTGGACCGGCGCCAGCCAGACCGGCAGCGCGCCGGCGTACTCTTCTATAAGGATGGCAATGAAGCGCTCGAGCGAGCCGAGCACCGCCCGGTGCAGCATCACCGGCACCTTGCGGCTGCTGTCTTCGGCGATGTAGGAAGCGCCCAGGCGGCCAGGCATGGAAAAATCCACCTGGATGGTCCCGCACTGCCATACACGGCCCAGGCTGTCCTTGAGCGAAAATTCGATCTTCGGTCCGTAGAACGCCCCCTCGCCCGGCTGCAGCTCCCAGGGCAGACCGCGGGCATCGAGCGCCTGAGCCAGCGCCTGCTCGGCCTTGTCCCAGGTGGCATCGTCGCCGACGCGATTTTCGGGACGGGTGGACAGCTTGATCAGCACTTCGTCGAAACCGAAATCGGCGTAGACGCGGAACAGCAGGTCCATGAAGCGGGCAACCTCGCCCTGGATCTGCTCCTCGGTGCAGAAGATGTGCGCATCGTCCTGGACGAAACCGCGCAGACGCATCAGCCCGTGCAGCGTGCCCGAAGGCTCGTTGCGATGACACGAACCGAATTCGGCGAATCGCAGCGGCAGATCACGATAGCTCTTGAGGCCCTGGTTGAACACCTGGACGTGTCCGGGGCAGTTCATCGGCTTCACGGCGTAATCGCGGTTCTCCACATGGGTGGTGAACATGCCGGCCGCGAACTTGTCCCAGTGACCCGATTTTTCCCACAGCGTGCGATCGAGCACCTGTGGGGTGCGGATCTCCTGGTAATCCTGCTCGCGCAGCAGCGAACGGATGTAGTCCTCGACGATGCGATAGACGGTCCAGCCGCGCGGATGCCAGAACACCATCCCCGGCGCTTCTTCCTGGGTATGGAACAGATCGAGCTGGCGACCGATGCGACGATGATCGCGCTTCTCGGCCTCTTCCAGGCGATGCAGGTATTCCTTGAGTTCCTTCTTGCCGGCCCAGGCCGTGCCGTAGATGCGCTGCAGCATCTCGTTGCGCGAATCCCCGCGCCAGTAGGCGCCGGCAACCTTGGTCAGCTTGAACGCCTTCAGCCGTCCGGTAGCCGGCACGTGCGGGCCGCGGCACAGGTCGACGAATTCACCCTGCTGATAGAGTGAAATCGGCTCATCGGATGGAATGCTGGCGATGATCTCCGCCTTGTACTCCTCACCCATGGCGCGGAACATCGCGACCGCATCGTCGCGCGGCATCAGGCTGCGCTCAACCGTCAGGTTTTCCGCGACGATCTCTTCCATCTTCGCTTCGATCGCCGCCACATCCTCCGGCGTGAACGCGCGCTTGTAGGCAAAGTCGTAATAGAAGCCGTTCTCGATCACCGGACCGATGGTCACCTGAGCATCGGGAAACAGACGCTTCACCGCCTGGGCGAGCAGATGGGCGCAGGAATGGCGGATGATCTCGATGCCTTCCTCATCCCGCTCGGTGATCAGGCGCAGCGAAACGTCGCGATCGATGACGTGCGAGGTATCGACCAGCCTGCCGTCGACACAACCGGCAAGGGTCGCCTTGGCGAGACCGGGACCGATCGCCGCCGCGACCTGTGCAACCGTGACCGGCCCGTCGAAGCTGCGTTCGCTGTTGTCCGGCAGGGTTACTGTAGGCATGGCAGGACCGCTGAAACAAAAAAGCACTGCTGGGACAGTGCTCGTTGTGAATTGGTAGGCGCGATTGGACTCGAACCAACGACCCCCACCATGTCAAGGTGGTGCTCTAACCAACTGAGCTACGCGCCTGTAGCCGGCACAAGATACCCGATCGGCCGATCGATTTGCAAGGGTATCGACGAGAAAACACGATCCTGAACGCCACCTACCGCCCCATGAGGGCTCCGCAAAGTCCGCGCCTCGCCCTCTCCGGCCCCGGAACTCAGACGATACCGAGATGCTTTTCGCGGATCATATGAATGCGATCGCGCAGCTTTGCCGCAGCCTCGAACTCGAGATCCCGCGCATGCTGGAGCATCTTCTTCTCGAGGGATTCGAGTTCGCGCCGCAGCTCCTCCGGCGACATCCCGCCGTACTCGATCAGACCCTCGGCGACCTGCTGATACTCGCGCGGACTGAGCGCGACCTCGGGTGCTTCACCCTCGATCAGATCAACCACCGCCTTGCGAATGGTGCGCGGCGTGATGCCGTGCTGCTCGTTGTAGGCGATCTGGCGGAGGCGCCGCCGCTCGGTCTCGTCGATGGCGCGCCGCATCGAGCCGGTCACGGTGTCGGCGTACATGATGACCCGCCCCTCCGCGTTGCGGGCGGCCCGGCCGATAGTCTGGATCAGCGAGCGATCCGAGCGCAGGAAGCCCTCCTTGTCGGCATCGAGGATGGCGACCAGAGAAACCTCCGGCAGGTCCAGTCCCTCGCGCAGCAGGTTGATGCCGACCAGCACATCGAACGCCCCTAGGCGCAAATCGCGGATGATCTCGACGCGCTCCACAGTTTCGATGTCCGAGTGCAGGTACCGCACCTTGACGTCATGCTCGGCGAGGTACTCGGTCAGATTCTCGGCCATGCGCTTGGTGAGGGTGGTGACCAGCACGCGCTCATTGCGCTCGACGCGCAGCCGCACCTCCGACAGCAGATCATCGACCTGGGATGCGACCGGCCGGATTTCGATCTGCGGATCGACCAGGCCGGTCGGCCGCACCACCTGCTCGACGATCGCATCGGAGCGTTCCAATTCATAGTTGCCCGGCGTCGCCGAGACATAGACCGTCTGCGGAGCGATACGCTCGAACTCGGGGAAAGCAAGCGGACGATTATCCAGGGCCGAAGGCAGACGGAACCCATGCTCGACCAGAGTCGTCTTGCGCGACTGGTCCCCGCGGTACATGGCGCCAAGCTGCGGCACCGTGACATGGCTTTCGTCGATGACCACGAGCGCGTCTTCCGGCAGGTAATCGAGCAGTGTCGGCGGCGGCTCGCCCGGCTTTCGTCCCGACAGATAGCGGGAGTAGTTCTCCTGCATCATCTCCATGTCGAAGCGCGTCCGCTGTTCGAGCCGCTGCGCCTCGACCAGCTTGTTCGCCGAACGCAGCTCCTCGAGGCGCACGCGCAGATCCTCGCGGATCTGGTCGATGGCCTGCAGCAGGGTCTCGCGCGGCGTGACGTAGTGCGTCTTGGGATAGATCGTCAGCCGGGGTACGCGCCGCAGTACCTCGCCGGTCAGCGGATCGAAGTAGCTCAGCTCCTCGATCTCGTCGTCGAACAGCTCGATCCGGACCGCCTCCTTCTCCGACTCGGCCGGGAAGACATCGATAACCTCCCCTCGCACCCGGTAGGTACCGCGGGTCAGCTCGGCGTCGTTGCGGCTGTACTGCAGGTCGGCAAGGTGACGCAGGATGTCACGCTGGTCGGTGATCGCACCTCGACGCAGATGCAGCACCATCTGCAGGTACGAGCGCGGATCGCCCAGACCATAGATGCATGAGACCGAAGCGACGATGATCGTGTCCCGCCGCTCGAGCACCGCCTTGGTAGCCGACAGGCGCATCTGCTCGATCTGTTCGTTGATCGAGGCGTCCTTCTCGATGTAGGTGTCGGTGCTCGGAACGTAGGCTTCCGGCTGGTAGTAATCGTAATAGGAGACGAAATATTCGACCGCGTTCTCGGGAAAGAAGTCACGCATCTCCCCGTAGAGCTGGGCGGCGAGCGTCTTGTTCGGGGCGAGCACCAGCGCCGGCCGCTGCACGGCGGCGATGACGTTGGCCATGGTGTAGGTCTTGCCCGAGCCGGTGACGCCGAGCAGCGTCTGGGCCCTCAGGCCATCGCGCAGACCGGCGACCAGCGCTTCGATCGCACGCGGCTGATCACCCGCCGGCGAATAGGATGAACGGAGGCGAAATTGTCTTTCCATGAGAGTCTTGGGAGTGGCTGACAAGTATATTACACTTAGCCCCGTTTCTTTACTTTCCTGACAGGACGGTTGCGTGAAACTTTCTCAACGGGTGCAGCGGATCAAGCCGTCGCCGACCCTGGCGATCACCGCGCGGGCCGCACAATTGCGTGCCGAAGGCAAGGACATCATCGGCTTTGGCGCCGGCGAGCCCGATTTCGACACGCCGCCGCACATCAGGCAGGCGGCCATCGAAGCGATCGAATCCGGCTTCACCCGCTACACGGCGGTGGCCGGCATCGCGCCCCTGCGCCAGGCGATCGCCGAGAAGTTCCGCCGCGACAACGGCCTCGACTACAACCCGAGCCAGATCCTGGTTTCGGTGGGTGGCAAGCAGAGCTTCTACAACCTGGCCCAGGCGCTGCTCGACGAAGGCGACGAAGTCATCATCCCCGGACCCTACTGGGTTTCGTATCCGGACATGGTGCTCCTCGCCGACGCAACCCCGGTCATCGTCCCGAGCACCATCGACCAGGGCTTCAAGATCTCGCCCGAGGCGCTGGAAGCCGCGATCACCCCGCGCACTCGCCTGGTAGTGATCAACAGCCCGTCCAACCCGACCGGCGTTTCCTATAGCCGGGAGGAACTCCGCGCCCTGGGCGAGGTGCTGCTGCGCCATCCGCAGATCGTGGTCGCATCCGACGATATCTACGAGCACGTGAACCTCGACGGCCAGCCGTTCTGCAACATCCTCATGGCCTGCCCGGAACTGCGCGAGCGCGGCATCGTGCTCAACGGCGTCTCCAAGGCCTATTCCATGACCGGGTGGCGTATCGGCTATGCGGCCGGTCCGAAGCCGCTGATCACCGCGATGGAAAACATTCAGTCGCAGAGCACCTCCAACCCGACCTCGATCGCGCAGGTCGCGGCCCAGGCCGCGCTCGAAGGCGACCAGTCCTTCATCGAGCACATGAATCGCGCCTTCCGCGAGCGCCACGAGTTCGTCGTGGCGTCGCTGAACGCCATCCCCGGCGTCCGCTGCCTGCACAGCAACGGCGCGTTTTACGCCTTCCCTTGGATGCAGGAAGCGATCGACCGGCTGGGGCTGGAGAGCGATCTCGCGCTCGGCGAGCATCTGATCGAGCACGGGGTGGCGCTGGTGCCGGGCTCGGCCTTCGGTGCGCCCGGCTACATGCGCCTCTCCTTCGCCACCAGCATGGACAATCTGCGCCAAGGCCTCGAGCGCATCGCCGCCTGCCTCGGCGCCTGAACCTCCGTCAGGACGGGGCAACGCTCAGCGCGGCCTGCTCGCAGGAATCGCGACACTCGGCACAGGCATCGGCGCAGACACGGCAGTGCGCGTGCGCCGATGCATGGCGTCGGCACTCCTGTTCGCACAGCTCACAGGCGCTCCGGCAGACTTCCAGCATCTGCCGCAGCAGACGCTCGTTCGAGCCGGTGCGGCGTGAGGCCATCGAGCCGGTGGCGCGACAGACATCGGCACAGTCGACACAGAGACGGATGCACTGCCTCAGCATATCCACGTCGTCTTCGGCCAGACAGGCGTCCGCGCAGACGATGCAGGCCTGCTCGCAGTCGAAGCAGTGCTCTATGCAGTCCAGCAGCGCGTGATTGACGCTGCCATGGACATCGGGATGAGTGGCGATGATCTCGTGAACGTGCATGGAAACCCTCCTTGGCTCCGGCACCACACAGGAAAGGAAAGGCCCCACGCTAGTCCTCACGGCGAGGACTGTCAATGCGGGTTGGCTTTGAGGTTCAGACCCCGGTCAGCGCCGCCAGGCGGCGGTCAGCTTGAGACATTCGCTGCGCCAGGCGCAGTCGAGACGCTCACAGGAAAAGCGCCGGTCATCGAGAAAACAGGCCGGCTCACCACGCGCCTGCTGGATCGCCTGGATGACGGTCTTTTTCGACCCCTGCAGGACGAAGCGGTTGATGCCGAGCTGCCGCCCCTGCTCTCTGATCTCTTCCAGATCCACGGGCACACCGTTTCCCCTTGCCGGTGATGGTGACGCTTGATGCTGCTGGTAGTGACTGAACATGGTGCGAAAGATCGGAGTGCGAATGGCCGCGCGGGCACGGCGTCACTATCGGCGGAACCGCGAGGAACTTTAGAGAAGGCAGAAAGACCCGCCGCGCTGGCGTGCAGCGCGGGCTAGTGAGGGCTGCGTCGGCAGGCAGCTGGGCGCCGCCATCCCTGGCGGCACGAAACCCGCCGTCGTTACCGGCGACTGGCTTCGAACAGGAACCAGGTACGCTCCTCGGTCTCGTCGATCCAGTTCTCGATCAGGCTGGCGGTGGCGATGTCAGCGTACTCGGCGCAGATCTCATGCGCCTCGCGCAGCTTGGCGGTAAGCGTCTTGTTGTCGTCGCAAAGCTCGGCCAGCATGGTCTGGGGTTCGACGTAATCAGCATCATTGTCGAGGATCCGCTGCAACCGGCTGATGTGGCCGATCGAACGCAGCGTCGTCCCGCCGATCTTGCGGATGCGTTCGGCGATCGGATCGGTCATGGCGAAGAGCTGATCGGCATGCTCGTCGAGCAGCAGGTGATAGTCGCGGAAGTGCGGCCCGGACATATGCCAGTGGAAATTCTTGGTCTTGAAGTAAAGAGCGTAGACATCCGCCAGGATCAGGTTCATGGCGCCGGAAATATCCCGGGTGCCAGCCGCCTTCAGATCGGTCGGAGTGACCAGCGGCGCGATCTGGCGGGCTTTGATGCTCTTGGCCTTGGAACTGCTCACCTTCATCGCTCATGCTCCTTAAGCAGCGGGCGGCGGATGACGGCGTGGAAAACCGGAAAGGCCGCCCTGGGTTGCTCCCTGACGCCGGCTACGCGGCGCCCGACCAAAAATCACGCGATCCAGTATGCGCGTATCCGGCAAGCCTTGCCAGATCGACCGCCCAGCCGCTCAGGAGCCCGGGCGCCGGTTGCGCAACAGCACGTACACCGCACCGGTACCGCCATCGACTGGCCGCGCCGAACAGAAGGCCAGCACCTCGTCACAGCGCTGCAGCCAGCCGTTCACCCGCGTCTTGAGCACCGCCTTCCCGGAGGGTGAACTGAGCCCCTTGCCGTGGATGATGCGCACGCAGCGATCGCCGCTGCTCAGGCAGTCGGAGAGAAAATCCGAGAGCGCGGCGCGCGCCTCGGTCACGATCATGCCGTGCAGATCGAGCTCGGCTTCGACCGCAAACTGCCCGCGCCGCAGCTTGCGCATCACGCTCTGCTGCACCCCCGGCCGGGCGTAGAGCAATTCATCTCCGGTCTCGACCTCGTCGGCGAAATCGGGGTCCTCGGCCAGCATCTCCACCCGGACCCGGGCCTCATCGGCCAGCCGCTGCCGCGGCACCGGCCGCGGACGGCGTCGCCAGGGCTCCACGCGCCCGCTAGCCCGCAGCGGCTTGACCTTGCCCACGCTGCGCCGGAACAACCCGATCTCGTCCTCGTCCTCCATCCCTCTCATCCCTGGACAGCTTCACATCGCGCCAAAGGATCAATCGTAAGTGAGGAAACGGATTGGACCAAATGAAACCGGTATCTATTGACCGAATACGGTCATGCCAGTACCATTAGCGCCCGTAAACGCCTTACCGATTCCCCGGTAGCTCAGCAGGTAGAGCAGGTGACTGTTAATCACCGGGTCGCTGGTTCGAGTCCGGCCCGGGGAGCCAATAAATCAAGGTGTTACGACCCCGCCTAGCATTCAGATCCCTCTGCGCAGTCTGGCAGCAGTGTAAGGGATATCAGTCTTTCCGCCGGCCTTACATATGACGTATGAATTCGCTGCAGATGTAGTGCCTGGTTGTGCTTGCTGTTCAACAGAGCAATCAAGCTGTCCTGTCAAGGCAATCATAGTCTCGGTGTTTCATCCACCCTGCACTGCTGCAGTTCCTTGAGCGTAACACCTCTCTTATCCTTCCACGCCACTCGTCCATTGGCAGATGCCCCGACCAGCACTCCTGCCGCGGTAGAGGGCGATCCGAATCGAAAGTCCTGAGTAAACACATACCCATCACCTTCAGAAGTCATGACTCCGCGCTGAATGAGCTGCCTCCTGAGATCACGCATGAACTCATGGATCGATTCAACTTCGGATGCTCGCGCCCGTGATCCCTTCAGCACTACAAAGCCGTCAGAGACTTCCCGTCCTTGAGCCTTGGCAACCACGTTCGTTCAGGAATAGCAGCGGAAGATCCCCGTCTTCTTTAGCCTGAGAAGACGCATGAGTCTGTTCTTCTGCAGCCTCAAAGGCATCGATACCCAGAGTGGGAAATATCAAAAGCATCTCATCTCTGCAAGAAACCACT
This sequence comes from uncultured Chromatiales bacterium, assembly GCA_964581365.1. Classification (GTDB taxonomy): domain Bacteria; phylum Pseudomonadota; class Gammaproteobacteria; order SZUA-140; family SZUA-140; genus JAITWN01. The sequence goes on along the minus strand of CAZOOF010000009.1, from coordinate 2,284 downwards.
CGGCGTCAGCTCGGTCTGCTTCGGAGAGGGGTGGTGACGCTGGAGCGGTCGCGTTCTCGATGTCCCATTGGTTTGACGCTTCTCGCCGCCGCGGGCCTGATGCTGGTGGTGCAACCGTGGTCTCCGGACAGCACGGCGGTCAGCAAGCTGCTCGCAACCGCGGCAGGTCTCAGCTGGGCGGGAAGCGTCATCATCGCCAATCGCCTCTATGCGAAGCACGAGGTGAGCATGCTGTCGGTGACGCTCTGGCAGCTTGTCTTCAGCATCATGCCGCCGGCGGCAATCGCCTGGGTGGCGCATGAGCCTCCGGTCACATGGAACCTGGAGTTCCTGGTGATCCTGCTTTTCTCCGGGGCGCTGTGCTCAGGCCTCGGCTGGCTGATGTGGATGTATCTGCTGCAACGCATACCGGCCAGCACTCTGAGCCTGACCTCGCTGGTGATCCCGGTGCTGGCCGCGATCGCGTCCTGGATCCAGTTCGGAGAGCGTCCGCAGAGCCTCGAGATGGTCGGCATGCTCATCATCGGCGTGGCGCTCGCCACCATGTCGCTCTACTCGATATGGAAGGCGCAGCGCCTGCAGGTGCGCGAGGCGGACTGAACACCGGAATCCACCCACTCGACACGGCGGCGGTCTCGCCAGACCAGGACTGTCATCTCGTTCCTGCAATCCCGCGTTAACGTTCGGCGGCAAGTTACCGATAACCCCTGCCGAGTCTGTGTGATTGGCCTTCTACCGGACACGGGTCGGCCGAGCACGCATGCAGGTCCAGCGGAAGGGGCAATGCTTCAGGCCCCGCCGAATCAACGATTCCTGACGCCTGCAATACTCGGGGCCATAGCTCAGATGGGAGAGCGCCTGCTTTGCAAGCAGGAGGTCGTCGGTTCGATCCCGACTGGCTCCACCAATTTTTTCGAAGACTCCCCGGGGGGTGAATCTTGGACCGGCAGCGCAGCTGCCTGACCAGGCATGCGGGTTCGAATCCCTTCTCCCCGACCGATGATCAACTTTCCAATTCAGGTGTCATGAACTCACTGGAATATCGGGCCAGGCTCTACGCTACCAACTGCCACTTCAATCAGCGGCGCAAATGCACGCGCGAGCACTACATCGTGCATCCGGCCGCGGTCGTCGACATCGTGCGCTCGGTGCCACACACCGCGGAGATGCTAGCCGCCGCGTGGCTGCACGATACCGTCGAGCACACGCCCACCACGGTGGACGACATCCGTCATTTCTTCGGTGAAGAGGTTGCGAGCCTGGTCGAGATGGTGACCGATGTCAGCCGTCCGGAAGACGGCAGCAAAGCAAAGCGCAGGGCGATTGACCTCGTCCATCTGTCGCTCGCGAGTCCCGCGGCCAAGACCATCAAGATCGCCGATGTCATCGATAATGCGCGCGCGATTGCAGTTTGGGACCCGTCCTTTGCGGCGGTCTGGCTGCCGGAGAAGCGGGAGCAGCTGGAAATGTTGCGCGGCGGAGATGCCGGGCTGTGGCGGGCCGCCCGTGACTCGATCGAGGCAAAGCTGAAGCAGCTCGCGCTCCCCAGGACCGCCTGAGGAGCGTAGCCGTCTCCGCTTCCGGGAGGGAACCCGGCCTGCTGGTCCGCTCTCGACCAGCAGGCCGGCACAAGCCTCAGGCCAGACCTTCTTCCTGCAGCGCCTGCTGTACCGCCGCCCGCTCCCGCATGCGCCCGTACCACGCCTCCAGATGCGGAAGTCCGTTGAGATCGAAGCCGGTATTGAAGTAGGTCGTGATCCAGGACGCGCTGCACCAGCCGGTCATCACGAACAGATAGGCGTCCGCGGCGGTGAAGCTGTCGCCCATGAGATAGCTGTTCTTGGCCAGCTGCTCATCGATCCATTCGAAGCGAGCGCGGAGCTTTTGCGAGGCGATCTCCGCGTACTTGCCAGCCACTTGCGAATAGAACAGCGGCGAGAACCCCTTGTGCACTTCCGTAGCCAGGAAGTTCAGCCACTGCTGCAGCTGATACCGCTCCAGAGTTCCATTCGACGGCGCGACGCCCTTTTCCGGTTTCTGATCCGCCAGATACTGCGCGATGGCCGGCCCTTCGAGCAGAACGGCTCCGTTATCCAGTTCGAGGGCGGGAATGTAGCCGAACGGGTTGATCGTTCGGTAATCCGATCCATCCTCGAGAACTCGCTTCTTCAGGTCGACCCTGACCAGCTCGGCGGAGAGCTCGAGCTCCCGGATGATGATGTGAGGAAACAGCGAACACGCGCCTGGAGTGTAGTAAAGCTTCATTGCCTGAGATCCATCCTTA
>CAZOOF010000008.1:0-50142 GCA_964581365.1 uncultured Chromatiales bacterium | reverse complement strand
TTCCGAGTCGGACAAGCTGACGGTGGCCCGGGCGCGAAAGATTCAGCGCTTCCTGTCGCAGCCCTTCTTCGTCGCCGAAGTGTTCACCGGTGCCCCCGGCAAGTACGTGTCGCTGAAGGATACGATCTCGGGCTTCCGCAAAATCGTGGACGGCGAGTACGATCATCTGCCGGAGCAGGCTTTCTACATGGTCGGTTCCATCGAGGAAGCCGTCGAGAAGGCGAAGAAGCTGCAGTAAGGCGGCGCTTCCGGTTCAAGCGGAGAAATACAGATGGCCATGACCATGCACGTCGACATCGTGAGCGCAGAGGAGGAGATCTTTTCCGGAGCAGCGGAAATGGTCTTCGCTTCGGGCGTGATGGGCGAGCTCGGCATCCTTCCGCGCCATACCCCGCTGCTCACCAAGCTGCGGCCGGGGGAAGTACGGATCCGTACGCCGGAAGGCGAGGAACTGTTCTACTACATTTCCGGCGGCATGCTGGAAGTGCAGCCCCACGTGGTGACGGTGCTGGCTGATACGGCGGTTCGCGCCAAGGATCTGGACGAGGCAGCCGCTCTTGCCGCCAAGGAGCGGGCCGAGCTGGATCTCAAGAACAAGGTGTCGGAGTTCGAGTACGCCAAGGCGCAGGCCCAGCTGGCAGAGGCGGTAGCTCAGCTGCGCGCCATCCAGAAGCTGCGCGAGCAGGCCAAGCGCTGATCGTGTCCGGCGCAGACTTTCGGGTCTGCGCCGGTCTGCCCTCCTGCAGACCGTTCCGGTTCTGCCGATAATCCTGCCGCTGGTGTTCCTTCATCAACTGCGTACAATTGGCCTATGTCTCTGGATGTCATTGTTCTGGCGGCGGGCGAGGGCAAGCGCATGCGTTCGGCGCTGCCGAAGGTCCTGCATCCGCTGGCTGGACGCCCCCTCATCGCCCACGTACTGGTAACCGCCAGGACGCTCGATCCCGCGCGCATACACGTCGTCTACGGTCACGGCGGCGAGACGCTTCGTACCCGTCTGGCCAATGAGGCCGTGAACTGGGTCGAACAGAAGGAGCGTCTTGGGACCGGACATGCTGTCAGCCAGGTCGCACCGTTTCTGTCTCCCGATACCAGCGTCCTCGTGCTCTACGGAGACGTGCCGCTGATCAACGCCGAAACCCTGCGCAGCCTGCTGGCGCGAACCGCGGAAAGCGGCATCGCGCTGGTCACCGCCGAAGTCGAGGATCCGCGGGGGTATGGCCGCATCCTGCGCGATTCCCAAGGCGGTATCACCGGCATCGTCGAGGAACGTGACGCAAACGAGGCCCAAAAGGCAATTCGCGAAATCAACACCGGCATTCTTGCCGCGCGCGCCAGCCTGCTTCTGCCGTTCCTGAATCGGCTCCATAACGACAATGCTCAGGGCGAATACTATCTGACCGATGTCATCGCCATGGCGGCTGCGGCCGGCAGCCCGCCGGTTGCCGTGAGCGCCGGACGGATCGAGGAAGTGCTCGGGGTGAACGATCGCATGCAGCTTGCCGCCCTGGAGCGTCACTTCCAGCGCATGCAGGCCGAGGAACAGCTGAAGCGCGGAGTCACGCTGCTCGATCCGGCCCGTTTCGATCTGCGCGGTGAACTCACCACGGGACGCGACGTCATCATCGACGTCAACGTCGTCTTCGAGGGCCGCGTCGAGGTGGGCGACGATGTCTACATCGGGCCGAACTGCGTGATCCGCTACGCCCGGATTGGATCCGGATCGCGGATCGAAGCGTCAACAGTAATTGAGAACGCCGAGATCGGTGAGCGCTGCCACATCGGGCCTTACGCCCGGCTGCGTCCCGACACTCACATCGCCGCGGAGGCGAAGATCGGTAACTTTGTCGAGGTGAAGAAGGCGTCGATCGGCCGCGGCAGCAAGGTCAATCACCTCAGTTACATCGGCGATGCCGAAGTCGGCAGCGATGTGAATATCGGCGCGGGTACCATCACCTGCAACTATGATGGCGCCAACAAGCATCTGACCCGCATCGGCGACGGCGCCTTCATCGGTTCCGACAGCCAGCTGGTAGCGCCGGTGACGGTTGGCGCGGGTGCGACCATCGGTGCGGGCTCGACCATCACCAGGGACGCTCCGCCCGGCGAGCTTACCCTGAGCCGTGTGCCGCAGCAGACCCGGCCGGGATGGAAACGACCGGTCAAGAAACAACGCAAAGACGGCTGAGGCCGCCAGCAAGCCAGGAAAGGACGAGAGACATGTGCGGAATCGTGGGGGCAGTTGCGGAACGCGATGTCGTGCCGATCATGATCGAAGGACTCAAGCGGCTGGAGTATCGCGGATACGACTCCGCCGGTACGGTAGTCCTCGATCGCGACAACAGGCTCATGCGCGTGCGCGCGGTCGGCAAGATCAGCGCGCTCGAGGCGGCATTGCAGCAGCAGCCTCTCCACGGCACCACCGGCATCGGTCATACGCGCTGGGCTACCCACGGCGCGCCCAAGGAGTCGAATGCCCATCCGCACATCAGCCGCGACATGGTCGCAGTGGTTCACAACGGCATCATCGAGAATCATGACGAGTTACGCGACCGGCAACTGAAGATGGGTTACGAGATCACCTCGGATACGGATACCGAAGTGATCGTGCATCAGGTGCACAGCCACATCGCAGCGGGCATGGGCCTGCTCGAGGCGGTACAGCAGACGGTCAGCGAACTCCAGGGCGCTTATGCGTTGGGCGTCATCAGTGTCACCGAACCGGGAAGACTGATCGTGGCGCGCCGCGGCAGCCCGCTCATCATCGGAATCGGCATCGGCGAACGCTTCGTCGCTTCCGACGTGAACGCGCTGCTGCCGGTGACGCAGCAGTTCATCATGCTGGAAGAGGGCGATGTTGCATCGCTCACCCGTGACAGCCACGTGATTTACGACCACGGAGGCAACGTGGTCGAACGCCCCGTCTATACCAGCGAGCTCACCGCGAGCGCGGTGGAGCGCGGCGAATATCGCCACTACATGCTCAAGGAAATCCACGAGCAGGTTCGCGCCGTTGCCGAGACGCTCGAGGGGCGTATCGGCAATCATCACGTGCTGGAGGCGGCCTTCGGACCAAAGGCGAAGGAAATCTTCGATCGCGTCGAGCAGGTCCACATCATTGCCTGCGGCACCAGCTATCATGCCGGCATGATAGCGCGCTACTGGCTCGAATCCATCGCGCGGATTCCCTGCACGACCGAGGTCGCCAGCGAGTTCCGCTATCGACGGCCGGTGATCAGGCCGAATACGCTGGTGGTGACGATCTCGCAATCCGGTGAAACCGCCGATACGCTCGCTGCATTGCGCGAAGCCAAGCAGATCGGCTGCACCGGATCACTCGCCATCTGCAACGTGCCCGAGAGTTCCCTGGTGCGGGAATCCGATCTGGTGCTGATGACGCGCGCCGGCCCGGAGATCGGCGTCGCATCCACCAAGGCATTCACCACCCAGCTTGCCGCGCTGCTGCTGCTGGTGGTCGTTCTCGGTCGTCGCCACGGCATGAGCGAGCAGACCGAGCGGAGTATCGTCGATCAGCTCGTTCAGCTGCCGGGGCGTATCGAGAACGTGCTCGGTCTCAACGAACAGATCGAGCAGCTGTCGCAGATGTTCGCCGACAAGCACCATGCGTTGTTCCTGGGACGAGGCACCCAGTATCCGGTGGCGATGGAGGGCGCGCTCAAGCTCAAGGAGATCTCTTATATCCATGCCGAAGCCTATCCCGCGGGTGAGCTCAAGCACGGACCGCTCGCTCTGGTCGATTCAGAGATGCCCGTCATTGCTGTTGCTCCCAGCAACGAGCTGCTGGAGAAGGTGAAATCAAATCTCCAGGAGGTGCGGGCCCGGGGCGGACATCTCATCGTGTTTACCGATGTGGATGCCGGCATGCGCGCGGGAGATGGCATCGATATCGTGGATGTCGCCCCCACCGACGACACCGTCGCGCCGATCATATACACGATTCCCCTGCAGCTGCTCGCCTATCACGTCGCCGTGCTCAAGGGCACTGACGTCGATCAACCGAGGAACCTGGCGAAGTCGGTCACCGTGGAGTGATCGCTGTTCAGTGGCCAGTCGCGTCGGCTGGCCGCGAAGCGCCCCTTGTCCTATAATGGTCAGCCTGATCTTCGGATCACTGGCTTGACCATGTGATCCGCCCTGCCCGCCACGAGCGGGAGCCTGTATCTCTGACGGCACCGATTGAGTGCCGGCGCGACACGTCGTGCAGAACCATCCGGTAGTTTCACCAATGGAACACCGGGACCCGGGAAATTCGACGACCGTGGACGACCGATTTCAACAGATTATGCGGCCGATGATCTTCGGCGAGGTGCTGTTCGACGTCTTCCCGGACGCGACGGTCATCGGCGGCGCCCCCTTCAACGTTGCCTGGCATTTGCACGGCTTCGGACTCAATCCGCTGTTCGTCAGTCGCGTCGGCGACGACCCGGCCGGCGAACGCGCGCTGACGATCATGCGTTCGTGGGGAATGGATATTTCCTGCGTGCAGATCGATACGGGCCACCCTACGGGTGAAGTGCAGGTCGCGCTGAAGGACGACGGCGGACATGAATTCACGATCCTTCCGGATTGCGCCTACGACTATATCGATGCGGCCACCGTGATGCGCGCGGGCGGCGCTCACGCCATCGAGCTGATCTATCACGGTACGCTGGCGCTGCGCTCAAACGTCTCGCGCAGCTCGCTGTTCACGCTGTGTCAGCAGCTGCGGGTTCCTCGTTGCATAGACATCAATCTGCGTTCTCCCTGGTGGGGCATGTCCGAGGTGAAATCGCTGATCGATGGCGCAGACTGGGTAAAGCTCAATGACGAGGAACTGATGCTCGTCGGGGACGAGACCATGCGCGCAAGCGCGGTCGATGAAAGTGCGCCTAAACTGCGCCGCAGTTACGGGATAGGCACTCTGATCGTCACGCGTGGCGCGAAAGGGGCGCTGATCGTGGATGACAATGGCGTGGTCGAGGGCGATGCGGCCAAGGTCGGCGAGATCGTCGATACGGTCGGCGCCGGTGACGCGTTCGCGGCGGTTGCATTGATCGGACTGATGCATCGCTGGGAGGCGGGCGTCACCCTGCGCCGAGCCCTGGAGTTTGCCTCATGGATCTGCACGCTGCGCGGCGCGGTCGTCGACGCGCCTGAACACTATCATCGATTCATGCATTCATGGGAGGTGGAGCCGGTGTGACACGAGATCAGGGCCTGTACATCGTACTCATCAGTGTCCACGGACTGATCAGGGGACACGAACTGGAGCTCGGCCGTGACGCCGATACCGGTGGACAGGTGCTGTATGTGCTCGAACTGCTGCGCACGCTGGCCCAGCATCCGGCGGTCGATCGTGTCGACCTGCTCACGCGGCGCGTGACCGATCCGCGAGTGCATGCGGATTATGGCGTGCCGGAAGAGGAGGTTGCTCCCGGAGCTCGCATCATCAGGCTGCCGTGCGGGCCGCGCCGTTATCTCCGCAAGGAGGTGCTGTGGCCGCATCTGGACAGCTTCGCGGATCAGGCGCTGAAGCACGTCCGTAGCGTCGGTCGGGTGCCGGATATCGTTCACGCTCACTACGCCGATGCCGGCTACGTCGGAGTGCGTCTGTGCTCCCTGCTTGAGGTTCCACTGGCATTTACCGGCCATTCACTCGGGCATGTCAAAAGGATGCGCCTGCTTGAAAAGGGCGTTTCTCCGCAGGTAATGGAGAGCCAATACCACCTCAGCCAGCGCATCGAAGCGGAAAACATGACGCTCGACAGCGCGGCCTTCGTGGTCGCGAGCACCGAACAGGAAGTCGAAGATCAGTACGGGCTGTATGACTATCAGCCGAAGCGTACCGTGGTGATTCCGCCGGGAGTCGACCTGCAGCGCTTTCATCCTCCCCGCCGCGGGGTGCCCCGGTCTCCGATATACGCGACCTTGCGGCGTTTCCTCGCCGAACCCGACAAGCCGATGATCCTGGCCCTTGCTCGCCCGGATCCGAGGAAGAATCTGGCGATGCTGCTCCATGCCTACGCAAGCCGCCCGGAACTGCGTGAGCTCGCCAATCTGGTGCTGATTCTCGGCAACCGAGACGATGTGGCGACGATGGAGAAGGGGCCGCGACGGGTGTTCACCGAGCTGATGCAGCTCATAGATCGCTATGATCTTTACGGCCATATCGCCTATCCGAAGCATCATCATCCCGACGAGGTGCCCGATCTGTATCGGCTTGCGGCCCAAAGCCGGGGAGTGTTCGTCAATCCGGCGCTCACCGAGCCGTTCGGATTGACTCTGCTCGAGGCGGCGGCAAGCGGTCTGCCGATCATTGCGACGCGTGACGGCGGCCCGCGTGACATCGTTCGCTATTGCCGTAACGGCCTGCTCATCGATCCGCTCGATATGGATTCACTGGCCGATGCGCTGTATGAGGCGCTGACCGATCGGGGTCGATGGCAGCGCTGGGCACGTGCCGGTATCGCTGGCGCGCAGCGCCATTTTTCCTGGGCGGGGCATGTACGAACCTACCTGCGCGAAGTCCAGCGGGTAGTCTCGTCCCAGGCGAGACGCCAATCGGCTGCAACCGTTCCGCGCAGCCGGCTGCCGACCGCGGATCGCATGCTGGTGTGCGATATCGACAACACGCTGGTCGGTGATGCGCCGGGTCTGGGCCGGCTGCTGGATGCGATGAGACAGGCTCCGTGCCAGGTCGGCTTCGGCGTCGCCACCGGCCGCACGCTGCAGAGCGCGCTCGATTTGCTGCGGCAGTGGCGTGTGCCGGTGCCCGATTTCGTCATTTCCGCGGCCGGGACTGAGATTCACTATGGACCGAAGCTGGTGGAGGACGAAAGCTGGAAGCGGCATGTCGATTATCGCTGGGATCCTGAGCGGGCAATGGCGGCGATGCGGGGAATCCGCGGTCTGCGCCTGCAGCCGGCCAGCGAGCAGCGACGGTTCAAGATCAGCTATTTCATCGACCCGGATCGGGCGCCGCCGCTGCGTGACATCGTGCGGCAATTGCGCCGCAGTGATGTTCATGTCAATGCAGTCATGTCCTACGATGCCTTTCTCGATCTGTTGCCGGTGCGCGCATCCAAGGGGGCGGCGCTGCGCTGGGTGGCCGACAAATGGGGTATTCCGATCGACCGGGTGCTGGCTGCCGGTGATTCGGGCAGCGACGAGGAAATGCTCACCGGCGAAACGATGGGCGTCGTGGTGGCAAATCACAGCCCGGAGCTTGAGAAGCTGCGCGGACGCGAGCGCATCCATTTCGCTCGCGCCAGCCATGCTTGCGGCATTCTTGAAGGCATAGCGCACTACCGATTCTTCAATCGCGAATACGGTGGCGCCGACAATGCGCCGAAGCCAGCCGAGATCTCACGGGACACCAGTGGAGAACGCCATGCAAGCGAGTCTGGAAGAGTACCTGCAGGATAACCGTGACGCCTGTTATGCGTTGCTGCGCCGCTATATCGCGCTCGGAAAGCCGTTCCTCCTGCGCTCAGAAGTCGTCGACGAGTGCCAGCGGTTCTGCGAGGAAAATCCCGAGCTGCACGTGGAGGATTCGCCGCTCTATCGGCTGGTGCTTTCGATCCAGGATGCCACGGTAGAGTCGCCCTGGATTCACTTCGCGGCGCGACCTTCGATCGCCCGCTGGACGTACTATCGCGTTCATGCCGAATCCCTGTCCGGCACGGAGATCAGTATTTCCGAGTATCTCGCGGTCAAGGAGCGTCTCATCAATGGCGCTTCATCGATGGACGAGCGGGTGCTGGAATTCGATATCGGTCCCTTCCAGCGTGGATTCCCCCGCATGCGCGAGTCACGCTCCATCGGCCGCGGCATGGAGTTTCTCAATCGCCGCCTCTCCAGCCAGTTGTTCCAGGACATTACCGCCGGTGATCAGCGGGTGCTTGACTTCCTGTCGGTTCATCAGGTGCGCGGTCGTCAGCTGATGGTCAATGATCGCATCCATAGCGTGGTGGAGCTGCGTCGTCAGCTGCGTCGGGCCGGCGACTATCTGGCTGGTCAACCCGCTGACGCGAGCTGGGAAGAAACCGCGCACGTTCTGCAGAACATGGGCTTCGAGCCGGGTTGGGGGCGCACGGTGGCGCGCATGCGCGAAACCTTCTCTCTTCTGACCGACATCCTGGAGGCACCGGATCCGGATCGCCTGGAGCGGTTTCTGAGCAGGGTGCCCATGATCTTCAACCTGGTGATCTTGTCGCCGCATGGTTACTTCGCTCAGGCAAACGTGCTCGGCCTGCCGGATACGGGTGGTCAGGTGGTCTACATTCTCGACCAGGTGCGGGCACTCGAGCAGGAAATGCGCGCCCGCATCTACGAGCAGGGACTGGATATCGATCCGCAGATTCTCATCGTCACCCGCCTGATTCCGGAGGCGAGGGGGACGACCTGCGATCAGCGCATCGAAGAGGTCAGCGGCACGCGCCATGTCCGTATCTTGCGCGTCCCGTTCCGCAATCCCGAGGGTGATATCGTTCCGCACTGGATTTCGCGCTTCGAGGTCTGGCCTTATCTGGAACGCTTCGCCGCCGATGTCGAAACCGAGGTGCTGGCCGAACTCACGGCGCGTCCTGATCTGATCGTGGGCAATTACTCCGATGGCAACCTGGTGGCCACGCTGCTGTCGCAGAGCCTCGGCGTGACTCAGTGCAATATCGCTCACGCGCTGGAGAAGTCTAAATACCTGATGTCGGATCTGTACTGGCGGGCAAACGATGAGCAGTATCACTTCGCCTGCCAGTTCACGGCGGACCTGATCGCCATGAATGCCGCCGACTTCATCATCACCAGCACCTACCAGGAGATCGCCGGCAACGGTGACAGCGTCGGCCAGTACGAGAGCTATACAAGCTATACGCTGCCGGGCCTGTATCGCGTGGTCAACGGCATAGATATGTTCGATCCCAAGTTCAATATCGTTTCGCCGGGAGCCGATGCGGAGATTTACTTCCCGTACTCGGAGCGGGAGCGGCGCCTTACGGCACTGCATCCCGAACTCGAGGAGCTGATCTACGGCACCAGTCCGCGGGACGATGCCCGCGGAGTGCTGACGGACCGGGATCGGCCCTTGCTGTTCTCCATGGCGCGGCTCGACCGGATCAAGAACATCACCGGACTGGTCGAATGGTTTGGGGCGAGTGAGCGCCTGAGAGCCCAGGCCAATCTGCTGATCGTCGCCGGACACATCGATCAGGCCCGCTCCGGCGACCGCGAGGAGCAGGCGCAGATCGCCCACATGCATGAACTGATGGACCGCTACGGACTGGATGGACAGCTGCGCTGGCTCGGAGTGCTGCTCGACAAGAACATGGCGGGGGAGTTGTATCGCTATGTCGCGGACACGCGGGGAGCCTTCGTGCAGCCGGCGCTGTTCGAGGCCTTTGGCCTGACCGTGGTCGAAGCCATGAGCTCGGGACTGCCGACCTTCGCTACCCGGTATGGTGGCCCGCTGGAGATCATCGAGGACGGGATATCGGGGTTCCATATCGACCCCAATCACGGCGAGGAGGCTGCGAATCGGATCGCGGAGTTCCTCGAGCGGACGGCCGAGGATCCGGACCATTGGCAGCAGATGTCGGCGCGAACCCTCGAGCGGGTGCGTTCGCGTTATACCTGGGCTCTTTACGCTGAGCGGATGATGACCCTGTCCCGGGTCTATGGTTTCTGGAAATATGTAACCAATCTGGAGCGCAGTGAAACCCAGCGCTATCTCGAAATGTTCTATGCCCTGCAGTTTCGGCCGCTGGCTCGCCAGATCGGGGTGCGCTGAGCGCGCCGGTTGATTCATCGGCCGCTGTGTCATATGCTTGGCCCCTTCGCTCCGGTGGGCGGGCAGCCGTCCTGCGCCAGCCCATGGGGGGTCCTCATTGCGCCCTTAGCTCAGCTGGATAGAGCGTTGGATTCCGATTCCAAAGGTCAGAGGTTCGAATCCTCTAGGGCGCGCCATTTCCCCCTGCGGATGCCGCCTTCCCGGTGTGCCCGCAATTTCCCGATACTGCCCAACGCCGGCTGGCAGATTCCCGGAACCGGGCGGCAAGCCAGTCCGTCTATTCATGAGTCCGTATCATCTGTCGTGCGCCGGGCGGGCGAACAGCCGCAAGTTGCTGGACGACGGAAACATTTTTCTGGGGCGGCACGCATGATTCGTGCCGGAATCGCAACGGATGCGCTATACTCGCTGACCGCAAATACCGTGAATCACGCACCGAAAGATCATCTTCAGTGCTCGCGCACATGCCGTCCGGTGCCCGGCGCCGAGCAATGACCGGGCGATCGATGGATCGGACGCAGCAATACCTCTTCATCCAATGATCAGAGCGGCTTTCCTGCTTGCGGTCTCCCTGTCGCTGGCGCAGCTGCCGGCCACGTCTGCCCATGCTGCCGATCCGGTCGGCTACCGGCCGTTGGATGAAGCGGCGCGCATGGCTCAGCGCTTGTACGGCGAGGCCGGCGGGGTCCCCGCAGAATCTCCCGTGGCGCTCATTCTGACCGCCGATCCGGCACGGCCGGATCCGGCATCGATTGCTGCGCGGGTCCCATCGGCGACCGACCCGCTGGCCTGGCTGGCCAGGGAGTGGATGTATCGCGGCCGCCGCTCGGAGGCCGAATCGCTGCTGGCGACACCGGGTTCTCAGCCCGAACGCATCGCGCTGCGGGTCCATCTGCTGTTGTCGGCCGGGCGCCATACTGCCGCTCTGACCATGCTCGAACAGGCCGGTCGTCTGCCGCAACCGTGGGCTGCCTATGCCGACTTTCACCGCGCGGTGGCGCTCGAGGGTTCGGGGCAGCAGGAAGCCGCTTTGCAGATGCTGAACAGCCTGGGGCAGATCGCCACCCAGGACGCGGAGGTGGCAGCCTTGCGCGATCGGGCCAACATCGCCCTCGGCTTCCGGCAGCTCGAGCGCCGCGATCATGCCGCGGCGCGCACGGCCTTCGAGCGAGTGCGTCTGGACAGCCCGTTTTCCTCGGGAGCCTTGCTCGGCATGGGCTGGGTGGAGTTCGAGCGTGGCAATCTGACCCGCGCCCTGATTCCCTGGTCCGAGCTGAGGCAGCGCGATGCTGCCGATCCCGCTGTGCGTGAAGTCCTGCTGGTGCTGCCCTATGTGCAGTGGCAGGTGGGGGCTCACCGCGACGCAGTGAGTTCCTACCGCAGCGCCATCGCCATACTCGAGGAGGACCTCCTTGCCGTGGACCGCATGCTGACCGGACTTCGGGGGGGAGCGCTGGTCGATGAACTGCTCAGGGCGGTGCCGCCGCGGCTGGGGGGGATTCTGCTCGACGGAACACTGCATGCTGCTATCGATACCTGGCGCTACCTGCAGGCTATCGAGGCGCGGGCGTCATCCTTGGCGCCGGCGGTGCGTTCGAGCATCGCCAGGGCGAATGCGGATCATCGCGTCTGGTTGCGGGATCAGATGATCGCCGTGCTGGAAACCGAGCGCCAGCGCGTGGATGCGCAGCGTGCCCGCGCGCATTTCGAGCTGGCGCGCCTGCTGGATGATGTCGCAGCCCAGCGGAGCGAACCATGAGCCGCGTCCTGCCTCGCGCGGTCGCGCTGGCCGGCGTTTCGATCCTGGTGGCTGCGTGCGCCGCCCCCCCGGCGGCGAACCGGCAGGCCGAACTAACCCTCAAGAGTCTGGATGAACAGCCGACGGTGGTGTTGCGGGAGGTTGCCGCCAGCAATCTGCAGCTTGCCCGGGACAGTTATCGCGCCTATGCGGCCATCACGTCGGATCGGGTACGGCATGAATATGCCCTGCGTCGCGTCGCTGATCTGCAACTGGCGATCGGCGAGGAAGCGCTGGCTGCGGGCCGGCCCCACCGCCAGGCGTTCGCGGATGCGGTGGCCGCGTACCAGGAACTGCTGCGCCAGTATCCGGACTACGCCCGTGCCGACGAGGTGCATTATCAGATCGCCCATGCCTGGGATGGGGCGGGCGATGAGGAGCGTTCGCTGGCCGCCCTGACGCTGCTTACCAACCGCTATCCTGATTCGCTGCTTTATGCCGAGAGCCAGTTTCGCCGCGGCGAACTGCTGTTTACCCGCCGCGACTATGCCGCCGCGCAGACCGCCTATACTGCGGTGATTGCGGCGAGGCACAGCGAGACGTTTCAGGATCAGGCCCGCTACAAGCGAGGCTGGTCGTTTTATCTGCGCGGCGCGTCGGCCGAGGCTCTCTCCGATTTCATGACGGTATTGGCGCGCAGCCTGGTGTCCGGCAGCGAGTTCCGCACGCATCTCGCGCTGGAATCCCTGCCGCGCACCCAGCGTGAGCTGGTGGAAGATACCTTGAGAGTGATCAGCCTGAGCTTTGCCCGTCAGGGCGGTGCGCCAGCGGTATCCGCCTGGTTCGAGCGTCATGGCGGCGCGCCGTTCGAGCCGCTGGTCTATTCGAGGCTTGCCGAACATTATCTGGCCGAGCGGGAGTACGAGCAGGCGGCGGCGGCATTGCGCGCGTTCGTCGCGCGTCATCCGCAGCATGAGCAGGCGCCACTGTTCCAGATTCGTGTTGCCGAAATCTACGATCGCGCCGGCGAGGACGCGCGGGCCGATGCCGCCCGCGACGAATTCATCACCGGCTACGGACGGGAGAGCGCCTATTGGCAGCAGCGTGACCTGGCGCGCATGCCACTGGTGTCGCAGAGGTTGCGGGAGGAGTTTCTGGCCCAGGCCCAGCGCTCTCACGCCGATGCGCAGGGCAGCCGGCTGCCGGCCGATTACCTCGCGGCAGCGCGTTGGTATCGGGATTATCTGGCGTTTTTCCCCGACGACGGACAGGCGCCGGAGTACTCTTTCCTCCTCGGTGAGCTGCTGTTCGAAAGCGGTCGCTACGCGGAGGCGGTCGAATACTACGAACAAAGCGCCTATCGCTATTCACCTCATCCGAAAGCAGCCGACGCGGGGTACGCGGCGCTGGTCTCGTACCAGCGCATGCTCGAGGACACGGCCGAGGGTGAGGCGCGTCAATTGCTGCTTGCCCGATCGATCGACGCCGCAGTTCGATTCACCGGTCAGTTTCCGCGCCACCCCGAGGTGGCCACCGTCATGACGCGGGCCGCGCAACACCTTTTCGCGGCTGGTCAGCATGCGCGTGCCCTGACCATGGCGCTGCGCATCACCGGCAGCGGTTCGGCCGCGGCGCCTGAGCTGCGGAGAGCCGCCTGGATCGTTGCCGGCGATGTGCAGTTCGAGCGCGCCGAATACGGGCTGGCCGAGACATCGTACGCCTCGGCGCTGGAGATTGCCGATGATACGCAGTTGCGTGAGCGGCTGGCGGTTGCGATCTACCGTCAGGGTGAGGCCGCTCGTGAGCTCGGCAGCCGGGGTGAGGCGCGGCAGCATTTTCTGCGCGCAGCGGCGACAGCGCCGCGCAGCGCCGTCGCCGAAACGGCGGAGTACGATGCTGTGGCGATGACGCTTGCGCTGAGGGACTGGCCGGCGGCCAGGGATCAGCTCGAGAGCTTCCGCAGGAGCTGGCCGGAAAGCCGCTTCTATCAGGACGTGACGCGCGAGCTGGCATTGGTATACCTCGAACTCGGCGAGCACGCGCACGCGGCGGAGGAGTTCGGTCGTCTCGCTGCGATCGTCGATGATGAGCAGGAGGCGCGCGCCGCACTGTGGCGTTCGGCCGAGCTTTACCATCAGATCGAGGATATGACGCGGGCATCGCTCGCCTGGCAACGCTATATCACGCTCTATCCCGAACCGGTGGATCGCGCGATCGAAGCACGCCTGCGCATCGCGGAGGCCTTTCAGTTGCGAGGAGATGCGGACAGTCGCCGCCAGTGGCTGGGGGAGATCGTATCCGCGTTCGAAAGTGGTGGCGGGAGCGGAAGCAGCGACTTCAGTCGCCAGGCTGCTGCGCAGGCAGCGCTGGAACTCGCTGCTCCGGCGCGCGAACAGTTCGAGCGGCTTAAACTGGTGGCGCCGCTCGAGCGCAGTCTGCGTCAGAAGCGCGCAGCGATGGAGGCAGCGCTGGAGGCTTACGGGCGGGCAGCGCGCTTCGGCATTCCCGAAGTAGCCACCGCAGCCACCTACTACATCGGCGAGATCTATCACGGCTTCGGCCGTTCCCTGCTCGAGTCGGAGCGGCCGGCCGATTTGTCCGAGGACGAGCTGGAAGAGTATGAGGTGCTGCTCGAGGAGCAGGCTTATCCGTTCGAGGAGGAGGCCATCAGGATTCATGAGGTGAATTTCCGCCGCATTCCTCAAGGCTTCTACGATCGTTGGGTGCGATCAAGCATGGAACAGCTGGCGACCCTGATGCCGGTACGCTACGGCAAGATGGAAAAGAGGGTGGAGATCGTTGAAACGCTGCAATGAAGCGCTGGCGGGAGCGTTCGGCCTCGCGCTGCTTCTCGGCGGCTGCGCCGGAACGCCCAGCGCGCCGCCTCCCGTATCCGACCCGGGGATAGACCGGGCGGTTGCAGAGCAGCCATCCACGCCGGCTGCGCCGTCATCGGCGGCGCAATTGCATTTCGAGGCGGCGCTCGGCCTCATGCAGCGCGGCCTGGAGGAGGACGCGGCCACAGCATTTTTTGCCATGACGCGCGCCTATCCGGAATTCACCGCGCCGCTGCTGAATCTGGCGCTCATCCGCGCTCGGGCGGGTCGTGCCGATGAGGCGGCGAATGCGCTGCTCCAGGCGCTGGAGCGCGATCCGGACAACGTTCTGGCTGCCAACATGCTTGGTGTGCTGTATCGCGAAGCTGGACGATTCGCCGAGGCGAAAGCCGCCTATGAGCGGGCTCTGGCAATCGACCCTGCGCACGCCGATACCCATTACAATCTCGGCATTCTGTACGAGCTGTATCTGCAGGAGCCGCGCAAGGCGCTGGCGCATTATGAACTCAGTCGTCATTACGGCGATGATGACCTCGTCCTCGAGCGCTGGCTGGCGGATCTGAGGCAGCGTCTTGCCGCCGAGCGCGCACCGGCTGAAGGGAGTGAGGGGCGATGATCAGTCCGGCGAGGTGCGCAATGACAGTTTGCTTGGTGATTTCTGCCGCCGGAGCGGCCGCTCAGACGCCGGCGCCGTCCTTGCAATCGCCGCAGGATATGCCCGAGGTGCTATATGTAGTGCCCTGGAAGGACAGCGAGCAGGGACCGCAGCTCGATCCGCCGCGCATGTCCGTGGACGATGCGGCGACGCTGAAGCCGCTGGATCGGGAAATATTTCTGCGTGAAATGCGTCACCGCGCGGCGGCAGCTGCGGTTCGAAACCCCTCGCCGTCCGGAACTCGAATGCCCTAGGAGACCTGAATGGATATCTACGCTACGACGATCCGCTTTTTCCAAGAAGGCGGTCTGTTCATGTATCCCATCGCCGTCGTACTTGCACTCGGTGCCGCTATCGCTATCGAGCGCTTCGTTTATCTTGGCGGTGTGCGGCGCGCCAACCGCAAGGTCTGGCAGGATCTGTCGGACTTGCTGGTCCGACGCGATTTTTCCAAAGCACTAGCCTATACCCGTGATTCCGACGCTACCATGAGCCGCATCTTCACCTACGGTCTGGAGCGCTCGCAGTCGAGCGGACGTCGTGACGACATCGAGACGGCGATGGAAGAGGGGCTGATCGAAGTGCTGCCGCGGCTGGAGAAGCGCACCCATTACCTAGGGACGCTGGCCAATGTCTCCACGCTGCTCGGGCTGCTCGGCACCATCATCGGTCTGATTCAGGCTTTCACCGCGGTGGCTTCGGCGAACCCTGCGGAAAAGGCGGACATGCTTTCGGCGAGCATCTCCGTCGCCATGAACACCACCGCATTCGGACTCATGGTGGCCATTCCGCTGCTGCTGCTGCATACGCTGTTGCAGACCAAGACGACTGAGCTGATCGATGGCCTGGAGATGGCGTCGGTCAAGTTTCTGAACCTGATCACCGCTCCCGCGCCGAAGCGCGAAGCCGGCGCCGCATGAAGCTGCGCCGCTGGCGTCGCCATCGGCAGCAGCCGGGCGAGCTGGACATCACGGCATTCATGAATCTGATGGTGATTCTGGTGCCGTTCCTGCTGGTCACCGCCGTGTTTTCGCGAATCGCGATCATCGAGCTCGGGCTGCCGTCCTCAGGGGAAGTCGCGGCCGGAGAAGTGCCGTTGCGCCTGGAGATAACGGTGCGTGATGACCGTCTCGAGGTTGCCAATCTCGGCGGGGAACCGCTGCTGCTACCGCGCCGAGGCGCCGATCATGATTACGAGAGGCTCGGTGATGTGCTGAAGGCAATCAAGGCCGAACATCCGGCGCTGAATGACGCCACCATACTGCTGGAGCCCGAGGTTCCCTATGAGGTGCTGGTGCGGGTGATGGACACGACGCGCATCGGCACGGTGGTCCAGCCGGGCACGGTGACGCGGGTCGATCTGTTTCCCGGGATATCTATCGGTGACGCAGCGCCGCGTCCCGGAGATGCCTGAGCGGAGTCTGGGATGAAGATGTCGCGTCGGGCATTGCGCATGGAGCGCCACCATCGTCGCCACCGGGCGGCCACCGGGCTCAATCTCGTGTCGCTGATGGACATTTTCACCATCCTCGTGTTCTTTCTGCTGGTCAATTCGAGCGAAGTCGAGTTGCTGCCCAGCACGCGCTCCATCGAATTGCCTGAATCGGTTGCCGAGGAGCGGCCGCGCGAGACGGTGGTGGTCATGGTCACCGATACGGACATCCTGGTGCAGGGGGAGCGGGTCGCCGATCTGCAGGCAGCGCTGGCCGACGGTGAAACCGATATCGCGCCGCTGACCCGGGCCCTCGAAATCCTCGCGGCGCGTGGCAGCTCGTCCGATGCCGCAGGCGAGGCCGGGCCGGAAGCCACGGTCATGGCAGCCAGGACCTTGCCCTACAGTGTCATTCGTCGCGTCATGCTGTCGTGTGCCGAAGCCGGATATGGACAGGTTTCGTTTGCGGTACTGCAGCGGGCGGGAGCGGAGGGATGAGCGCGCTTGCACGATCGCCGGCGCTGTACTGGGACGAGGGCGCCGACGAGCGCCGGTTCCGCATCATTGCTGCGACGGTCGTCACCATTATCCTGGTATTCGGACTCATCGTGCCGCTCATCGACATGCCAGCGCCGGTGGTGCGTCTCATCGACGAGGTTTCACCGCGCTTTGCGCAGCTGCTGCAGGATCGACCGCAGCCGCCGCCCTTGCCGCCTCCGCCCGAAGAGGTCCCAAAGGAAGCCGCTCCTGAGCCGCCCCTGGCGTCCGAACCCGTTGCGCCCGAACCCGCGCCGGTTGCCCCGCCACCGGTAGAGCCGCCGGCCCCTGTGTCGGCAGCGCGTGAGCGTGCCGCGCGCAGCGGTCTGCTCGCTCTCAGCCAGGAAATTGCGCAACTGCGCAGCGACAGCCCGCTTCGTTCACTCGAGAACCAGGAGCTGCGCGCCGCCGAATCGGTTTCTGAACCACAGGACGTCCAGGCGGTCATTGCCTCACGGGCAGGCACGGCAAGCGGCGGAGTGAACGCCCCGTCGGTGCAGGGGGAGGCCACCCGTCTCGCCGAACATGACGTGACGCGAGTGGAGGCGCCGCGGGTGGTGCGGGACACGGATCTGGCGGAAGGCTCCGGGCCAGTGTTGCCCGGACGCTCCAGCGAAGAGATTCAGCGGGTGTTCGACGAGAACCGCGCCGCCCTGAATACGCTCTACCGGCGGGCGCTGCGTAATGAGCCGGGCCTGCGTGGGACCGTTGTGCTCAGGCTGACGATTCTGCCTTCGGGCGTGGTTGCCGAGTGCGAGATCGTGTCCAGCGAGCTGGGTGATGCCGAGCTCGAGCGTCGCCTGGTGGCGCGAGTGCGTCAGTTCGATTTCGGTGCTCGCGAAGTCGCTGTGACCACGACCACCTATCCGATCGATTTCTTCCCCGGCTGAGTCAGCTGTCCGCGAACGAAAACCCGTGAGGTGCGGGGCGCGGGCTGCGCGGGGATACGTGCTAGCCGGCCACGCGGGCCAGGGGTGCCGCGGCCTCGATCGAAATATCATCCGGCAGGGAAATGTCGACGCCGATGGGCAGATGGTCGGAAACCGGATGTGGCAGCACCTGCATGTCGTTCAGAGTGATACTGGACGAAACCAGGACATGATCGATGCTGCGATTGGGGCGCCAGCTCGGGAAGGTGGGAAGCTCGCTCTCGGGCAGGCGCAGCCTGGTGCAGTCGGTAAGCACCGACATTTCCTCGCTGCGGGCGTGGCAGTTGAAATCGCCCATGACCACCACGTGCCGATGGCGATTGACCAGGCGCGCGATGTAGAGAATCTGGCGCATGCGGGCACGCTTGCTCAGGCCGAGGTGGACCATGAGCAGGACCAGAGGTTGGTCGCCGCTGCCGTAATGGACCTCGATCAGGCCGCGACCGGGAATGAGACCCGGAAGCCGATGCTCGAAGATTTCGACCGGCGCATGACGGCTGAGCAGGCCATTGCTGTGCTGGGCGATCTTCCCCAGGTTGCGATTGGTCTGGTAGTACCAGTGAGGAAAGCCGCCGCGGCGGGCCAGGAATTCGACCTGGTTGACGAATGAACTGCGGAAACTGCCCGCATCCGCTTCCTGCAGGGCGACCACGTCGAACTCATTGACCAGACGGGCAATGCGATCGAGGTTGCTGAGGCTTTCGGCATGAGGGAGCACATGCTTCCAGCTTTGCGTCAGGTAGTGGTGGTAGCGCCTGCAGGCGATACCGACCTGGATGTTGTAGCTGATCAGGCGCAGCCGGCGGCCGCCATCTGCCGTAATCCCGGTCGAGGGCGGTTCGGAGACGAGGCTTTGCAACGGCACATTCATATCGGAGCGACCATTTCACCCAATTTGGCGGTAAGTTTCAGATTCTCGCTGTAATCCACGGGGCAGTCGATGATGCTGACGGTATTATCGGCCAGGGCCCGGCGGAGCACAGGAAGCAGGTCTTCGGCGCGTTCGATGCGGTACCCCCTGGCGCCGAAGGCCTCGGCATAGCGGACGAAGTCGGGATTGGTAAAGCGCACGTTACCGCTGCGCCCATATCCTTGCATCTGCTTCCATTCTATCAAACCGTAGCCGTTGTCATTCCAGACCAGGATCACGAAAGCGAGTCCCAGCCGCATGGCGGTCTCGATCTCCTGGGAGTTCATCAGAAAGCCAGCGTCCCCGGTGACAGCGACGACCGCCCGCTCCGGGCGTGCCAGCTTGGCTGCGATGGCTCCTGGCACCGCAATGCCCATGCTGGCGAAACCGTTGGAAATCAGGCACGTATTTGGATGCTCGCAGCGGAACATGCGGGCCATCCACATCTTGTGGGCGCCCACATCGCAGATCACGATGTCTTCCATGCCCAGCGCGGTGCGCAGATCCCAGATGATCTTCTGCGGCTTGAGCGGACAGCATTCGTCACGGCCATGCCGGTTCATGTCCTCGATCAGAGCGTCGCGGAGCGGGCGCAGCAGATGCCCTGGGTGAGGTTTCGCTGCGGCCGCTACCCGGGTCAGCCCATGCCTGATGTCGCCGACGACGCCGGCTGCCACTTCGTAGCTGGCATCGACTTCGGCTGCTGCCGAGGCGATGTGGATGATCTTCCGGTCACGAGTCGGATGCCACAGATGAGGGTGGTACTCCACCAGATCGTAGCCGATGCAGATGATTACGTCCGCATGATCGAAGCCGACATTGACGTAATCACGCGACTGCAGACCCGCCGTCCCGAGCGCCAGCGGATGGCTGAACGGAATGACCCCCTTCGCCATGAAAGTGTTGGCCACCGGAATGTTCAGGCGATCGGCAAAATCCCTCAGCTGCTCGCAGGCGCGGGCGCGGATCACGCCGTTGCCGGCGAGGATCATCGGCCGCTGGGCCTCGCTGATGATCTGGGCCGCGCGCAGTATGCTCTCCGCGGCCGGTTCGGGTGCGAGCGGATGGGATACCCGCAAGGGCGCATCGTCCACCTCCATGGCGGCGATGTTCTCGGGAAACTCGATGAACGCGGCGCCGGTGCGTTCCATCTGCGCCAGCTTGAACGCTTTGCGCACGACCTCGGGAATGATTCTCGGCGTCAGCAGGCGCGAAGAATACTTGGTGATGTGCTGGAAGATGCTCTCCAGATCCAGCACCTGATGGGATTCCTTGTGAAGCCGGTTGGTGCCGGCCTGACCGGCGATGGCGATCAGCGGTGCGTAATCCATATTGGCGTCGGCCACCGCGGTGATCAGATTGGTCGCGCCGGGCCCCAGCGTGGACAGGCAGACGCCTGCACGGCCGGTGAGGCGGCCGTAGACGTCTGCCATGAATCCGGCGCCCTGCTCATGGCGAACGGTAACGAAGCGGATTTGGGAATCGTGCAGGGCATCCATCAGGGCGAGGTTTTCCTCGCCCGGGATGCCGAAGATGTATTCGACGCCCTCATTCTCCAGGCACCGGACGAACAGTTCGGCTGCCTTCATCGAGGTTCGTTCGCCTCCTCTTGCAGGAGCCGCGTACGGATCCGTTCGGGATTCATGCGCTCAGTTGAGCGTAGCGGCTTCGCGGGCAACCAAGTGATCCATGATGTCGATCAGGGTCTCGAACGAGCCGGCCGAGGCGGGACTGGTGCGGTACTTGCCGTTGATGACCACCGCTGGGGTGCCGTCGATGCCGTAGCGACGCGTCAGTTCACGCGCGCGCGAAACCTTGCTGTTGACGGCGAAGGAATTGAAAGCTTCCAGGAACTCGGCCCGGTCCACGCCCTGGCGAGCGAAGAAATCGGCGAGACTCTGCTCGGTATCGAGACGCTCCTTGCCGACGTGGATCGCGTCGAAAAGCCTGCCATGAATCTGTTCCAGCACGCCCAGGGCTTCGGCGGCGTAGTAGGCGCGGGCGTGGATTGCCCAGCGTTCGCTCAGGATCGCCGGCAGACGCACGAATTCGACATTGGCCGGCTCACCGAGCAGCCAGCGTTCAACGTAGGGCTGAAAGCGGTGGCAATGCGGACAGCCATACCAGAACACCTCGACGACCTCGACCTTTTCCGGATTGGCGGTCGGCTGTGCCGGCAGGATCTTCTGATAGGCCTGACCTTCCTGGTACTTGATCGGACCGGCGGCGGTAGCGAGAAGGGGCAGCAGCAGCAGACCGAACAGGGCGAAGTGGCGCAGCATTCTCATTTCTTTCCTCTCATTTGTTACTCTTGGGACCGACGCCCGCCGCCAGAGTTCCGCCAGAGCGGATGACAGCGCACACGCAAGGGCAGAATTATACGTTAAGATGCGCAGCACCGCGGCCGGAGGCACCCTGTGAACGAAACTGTCGATACCGCTCGTCCCTATCAAAACGCGTGTTTCGTGCATGGTGCTGCGAGAGGCGGCCGTCTGCCCCCCGACAGCGGTCGCGAGGTCGCATTCGCGGGTCGATCGAACTCGGGAAAGTCCAGTTCCATCAATGCCATCACCGGCAGGCGGGCGCTCGCGCGTACCAGCCGTACGCCGGGACGCACGCAACAGATCAACTTCTTTGCCCTGGATGACGACCGTCGCCTGGTCGATCTGCCGGGCTACGGATACGCCAAAGTCTCGGCATCGCTGCGCCGGGACTGGCAGCCCTTGATCGAGAACTATCTGAATGGCAGGCGCTCGCTCGCCGGCCTCATCCTCACCGTCGATTGCCGCCGTGAGCCGGGGGAACTCGACGTCATGCTGATCGACTGGTGCCGCCACGCGGAGCTTCCTCTGCATGTTCTGCTGACCAAGGCGGATAAGCTCAGCAGGAACGCGGCCGCGCAGGCCTTGCGGCGCTGGCGCGAATTTCTCGGCGCCGATGATCTGGTCTCCGTGCAGCTGTTTTCGGCTCTTTCCCGCCAGGGTGTCGAGGAGGCGCGGGCGAAACTGGCCGGCTGGCTGGATTTCGGGCAAAAAAATGCCCCAGTGTAGAGAGAGGGAGGGAAGGCAAACTGGGGCGAACGTGTCCGGCTTGGGGATTGCCGGACTCCCACTCCCCTGGACGGGGAAGGGTGGCTCTTGAAACGCACTGTCTGAATAAGAAGACAGTAAAGCTCGGGGAAAGTTCCAATTCGGCTGCAGCGCCGGCGCTCGCTCGGTGGTGCTCAGTGCGCTTCATCCCAGTTCATGCCCACTCCCACATCGACCTCCAGCGGCACCGCGAGCTCGGCGGCGGCGGACATCTCCGTAGCGATGCGCTGCTTCGCTTCCTCCAGGCGGTCTTCTGGAACCTCGAACACCAGTTCGTCGTGAACCTGCATGATCATGTGGATGCCGCTGGTTTCTCTCAGCCAGGCATCGATGCGCAGCATCGCGCGCTTGATGATGTCGGCGGCGGTGCCCTGCATCGGCGCATTGATCGCCGCGCGTTCCGCATATTCCCGCCGCTGACGGTTGCGGGAAGTGATCTCGGGCAGATACAGGCGGCGCCCGAACAGGGTTTCTACATGACCGCGTTCGGATGCTTCCGCGCGGGTCCGGTCCATGAATTCTCTTACTCCGGGGTAGCGGGCAAAGTACCGATCCATGTAATTCTGGGCGGCATCGCGAGGAACGCCGAGCTGGCGCGACAGCCCGAAAGCAGACATGCCATAGATGAGGCCGAAGTTGATCGCCTTAGCGCTGCGCCGTTGTGCAGAATCCACCTGATCGGGCGCCACGCCGAAGATTTCGGCGGCAGTGGCGCGATGGATGTCCATGCCGGCGCGGAAGGCGGCAATGAGCCGTTCGTCGCCGGAGAAATGAGCCAGGATTCGCAGCTCGATCTGGGAGTAATCCGCGGCGAGGAGGCGCTGGCCCGGCGGGGCGATGAATGCCTGACGTATGCGCCGTCCGTATTCACTGCGAACAGGAATGTTCTGCAGATTCGGATTGCTGGACGACAGGCGACCGGTGGCGGCAACCGCCTGGTGATAGGAGGTATGGATGCGTCCGGTGCGCGGGTGAATCTGTTCGGGCAGGCGATCGGTATAGGTCGACTTGAGCTTGGCGAGCGCGCGGTGCTCGAGAATCAGGCGCGGCAGCGGATAGTCCAGCGCCAGCTCCTGAAGCACCGCTTCAGCGGTGGAGGGCTGTCCGCCGGGTGTGCGGCGCGAGCAGGGAAGCTGCAGCTTGTCGAACAGAATGCGCTGGATCTGCAGCGGGGATCCGAGATTGAACTCTTCTCCGGCGAGCGCGTGGACCTCGGCTTCCAGCGCAGTGAGGCGGGTGCCGAGTTCGTCGCTCAGAGCGGTCAGCAGGCGTGCATCGAGCAGCACGCCGTAACATTCCATGCGCGCAAGCACTGGCACCAGCGGCATTTCGATCTCTTCGAACACCCGCCGCAGCCCGGGTTCCGCCATCAGTGAAGGCGAAAGGTGCTGATGCAGCCGCAGGGTGACATCCGCGTCCTCGGCCGCGTAGCGGGTGGCGGTTTCGACATCTATGGCATCGAACGTTTTCTGCTTTGCGCCCTTGCCCGCCACTTCTTCGTAGCTGGTCGTCTTGTGTCCGAGATACTTCAGCGCCAGCGAATCCATGTCGTGGCGTGTCGCAGTGCTGTTGAGCACATAGGACTCGAGCATGGTGTCGGTGAGGTGTCCCAGGCAGCGCATCCCATACCGGTTCAGCACGCAAATATCGTATTTCAGGTTGTGACCGACTTTCTCCAGGTCCGGGTCTTCCAGCAAGGGGCGCAGCTGTTCCAGCACTTCATCGCGGGGAAGCTGAGGCGGCGCTTCCAGACCGGTATGCGCCAAGGGCACATAGGCGGCGACATTGGGTTCGGTCGAAAACGAGACTCCGACCAGCTCGGCATCGATGATGTTCAGGCTGGTGGTTTCGGTATCGAACGCGAAAGTGCCGGCAGCGCGCAGCCGCTGCAGCCACGCTGACAGCGCTGCGCGAGTGACGATCATTTGGTAGCGCACCGGCGCCGGCTCGGGGGCTTCGGCTTCGGAGCCTGCTTTGCGCTCCTCGGTCAGCACTTCTTCCAGCAGACGATTGAACTCGAGCCGCTGATAAAGCTCCTTGAGCGCCGCAAAGTCGGGAGTGCGGGGGCGCAGATCGAGATCGACATCGAGCGGAACGTCGCAGCGGATGGTGGCCAGCTGCTGTCCGAGCGGTAGCAGGTCGCCATGCTCGCGCAGGCGTTCGCCGACCTTGCCCTTGATGTTCCCGGCGGCGGCAAGAATGCCTTCGATGGATCCGTATTCGCGCAACAGCGTGGCCGCCGTCTTCGGGCCGACGCCCGGAATGCCGGGGATGTTGTCAGAAGCGTCGCCGACGAGAGCCAGATAATCGACCATGCGTTCGGGTGGCACGCCGAACTTCTGTTCGACGCCTGCAGGGTCCAGGGTTTGCCTGGTCATCGTATTGATCAGGGTGATCTGCGGCGAGACCAGCTGGGCCATGTCCTTGTCGCCGGTGGAGATGATGACCCGCATCCCGGCATCGCTCGCGCGCTTGGCCAGGGTGCCGATGACATCGTCGGCTTCGACGCCGTCGATCACTAGACAGGGCAGTCCCATGCCCTCGACAATGGCGTGCAGCGGAGGGATCTGGCTGCGCAGATCGTCGGGCATCGGCGGACGATGGCTCTTGTACTCTTCATAAAGCTCGTCCCGAAAGGTTTTTCCCGGGGCGTCGAAGACCACAGCGATATGTTCCGGGCTGTACTCGCGCAGCAGCGTGCGCAGCATATTGGTGACGCCGAATATCGCGCCGGTGGCCTCGCCGCGGGAATTGGTCAGTGGCGGCAGGGCGTGGTATGCACGGTACAGGTAGGATGATCCGTCGACGAGGACGAGTGTCTGCGCGGGGGCGTTCATCTGCATGGATTATACTATGGGACTGCCGATCGGGGCGGGCAGGGGATCCGGAAGCATGAAAGAAACTCACGAAACGGCGCGGCGCGGCCGCAGACATGCCAGTGACGAAATGCTGGTGCGCGAATCATGGAAGATTTTCCAGATCATGGCCGAGTTCGTGGAAGGTTTCGAGCGCCTGGCCCACATCAGGCCATCGGTCAGCATCTTCGGCTCCGCGCGCACGCCGGTGGACAGTCCCTGGTACCGTTTGACCGAGGATATCGGGCGGCTGCTGTCGGAGGCGGGGTTCTGCGTTGTGACCGGAGGCGGGCCGGGGCTGATGGAGGCGGCGAACAAAGGAGCCTTTGCCGGCAAGACGCCCACCGTAGGCCTCAACATACAGCTCCCGCGCGAGCAGGTGGCCAATCCCTATCAGGACATCGCCCTCACCTTCCGTCATTTCTTTGCGCGCAAGGTGATGTTCGTGAAGTATGCTTCGGCTTATGTGATTCTGCCGGGCGGCTACGGCACGCTGGATGAGCTGGCTGAAATCCTTACCCTGGTGCAGACCGGGAGGACAAGACGAATCCCGATCATCCTGGTGGGCAGCGACTTCTGGCGCGGTCTGGTCGACTGGTTCCGTCACTCGCTGAAGGAACAGGGCGCGATCGACGACACCGATCTGGGGCTGTTCGAGGTGGTTGACGAGCCGCAGGAAGTGGTTGACCGCATCTTCGCCTTCTATGAACACCGCGGCTTCGAGCCTTCGGCCGAAGAGCGTGAAATACTGCTCGATCTTTGAGGAAGCCGCCATGCAGACAATCCGACTCTCCAGTGCGCTGTTGGCCGTTGCCGTTCTGAGCGCGACCCCGGTCCAGGTTTCCTGGGCAAGCGCTCCGGCGCCGGATTCAGCTCCCGGAGCGGGCCCGGAACTGCTCGAAGAAGAACCGGAGATCACCATCGTTCCCCGCGGCGGCGATGTCATCGAGGAGTATCGCATCCAGGGGCGGCTGTACATGATCCGCGTCATTCCTCGCCGCGGCGTGCCTTATTATCTCGTCGACACGGATGGTGACGGCAACCTCGAAACCCGCCGCAATGAGCTCACCGAGGATCTGCTCATTCCGAACTGGACGCTGTTCCGCTGGTAGCCGGGGCAGCAGGGCGCAGCGGAGCGCATGATATAATCTTGCGAGCATCCGAACGTGTCCATTGACGCCTCCTGCCCATGAATCTCGCCCTCGACTGGAAACGAACCGCCAATCTGCTGCTCGCCGAGCGAGCGCAGGAGCGGCTCGCTCTGGCCGTCCGGCTGGTACTTCTCGCCTTGCTGGCCATTACGCTCGCCAGCCTGACCTGGCGGCTGCTCGATCCGGGGGACAGCATCGCGCCGCCGGTGCCGCAACGAGCCGCCCAGTCGCAGCCGGCAGCCGGCAGTTGGAATCTTGCCCGCTGGCACCTTTTCGGCGAGGCGCCGGCCGCTGGAGCAGCCGCCGCACCGGTCGAAACGCTGCCGGAAACCCGGCTGAATCTGGCCCTGCGGGGTGTGGTGGCGGGGGAGAACGGCGGTGCAATCATCGGCACGCCGAACGGCGTTGAATCGTTCTATGCGATAGATGCCCGCCTGCCTGGCGGCGCGGTCCTCCGTGAGGTGTACAGCGACCGGGTGGTCCTGGAGCGCTCCGGGCAACGGGAAACCCTGCGTCTGCCGCGCGAGAGTCTGGATGCAGGGCCGCCGCCGGCCGGGCAGCGGGCTCAGCCGGTCGACGAGCCCCAGGTCCCGGAACCCGAGTTGAGTCTGCGTCAATATCGCGACATCGCCCTGCAGAACCCGGCCCAGCTCGCCGATGTGGTGCAGGTGGCGCCGCGCAATGAAGGCGGGCGCTTCGTGGGCTATGAGGTGCAGCCCGGGCGCGATCCGGGATTGCTCAACCGGGTCGGGCTGATGCCGGGGGATGTGGTCACCTCCGTGAACGGCGTATCGCTGGATACGCCCGCCCGGGCGCTGGGGGTTTTGCGCAGCCTGCGGGGGCGTAGTGAGGTCACCGTCGAGATCCAGCGCGGCGGCGTGCCTCGGACCCTTTCGGTCAACCTTCAGGACTGAGGCGTCTGCCCGCTTGTGGGGCGCGCCTGTTCTGCTCTACAATAGCCGGTCTTTCGGCCCGGCGGTATCCGCCGGGAGTCATGAGGAATTTCAGATGAAGCCCGACATACATCCCAACTACGTCGAAATTACCGTCACCTGCGGTTGCGGCAGCAGCTTCAAGACCCGGTCGACGGCGGCAAAGGATCTGCATCTCGATGTGTGCTCCCAGTGCCATCCTTTCTATACGGGCAAGCAGAAGCTGGTCGACACCGCGGGACGCGTCGACAAGTTCCGGCAGAAGTACGGCATGAGGAAGTGATCTTTCGCGCCGCATAGGTTTGCGAATGAACGATCACAGAAGGGCGCGCCAATGGCGCGCCTTTTCGTTTTTCAGGGTTCAGGTCCCAGCGCTGTTATTTGTCCTCGGCGCTGGAATGGCTGCCGCCGGCGCGCCGGAGCCGGATTGCGGGCCCGCGGGTATCGACGAACGGGCGCTCGTCGAGCGGGTGCATGACGGCGATACGCTGCGGCTGCGCGATGGACGGGCGGTCCGCCTCATCGGCATCAACGCCCCCGAACTCGCGCGCCGCGACGGCAGCTCACCTGCCGAGGCCCATGCTGGCCATGCCCGAGAGGTTCTGGGACGCTTGCTGCCTCCTGGCAGCGAGGTCGATCTGGACTTCGAAGCGGATCGCGAGGATCGCTACGGGCGCCTGCTGGCGCATCTCTTTCTGGTGCAGGGCGACCGGCGCAACGTCCAACAGATTCTGCTGGAACAGGGGCATGCGGTCGCCATCGTGATCCCGCCCAACACCGGCCTGACCGAATGCTACCTTCATGCCGAGCGCCGCGCCCGCGCGCGCAAGGCCGGATTATGGGCTCTGCCCGATTACGAGCCGGTGGATACCGGCCGGCTCGAACCGGGCCGCTCCGGCTTCCGGCTGATTCAGGGGCGTGTGGAGCGGGTGGCGGAAACGCGCGGCTCCTGGTGGCTCGATCTCGAAGGTGATATTTCGCTGCGCATCCTCAAGACCGATATGCTCAATTTTCGGGATTATCAGCTTTCGAGCCTCGCGGGACAGCGAATCGAGGCCAGGGGCTGGCTGGCTCCCCGCCGTGGCGGCAGGCCCGGCAGCATCATGAATTTGCGTCATCCGGCGGCGATAGAACTGCTGCCGGCCTTCGCGGGAGACCCGCCGGTCGGCGCTGGCACCGCGTCGCACGCGGGCCGTCCATTTGCAGAGCACCGTGCGATCCCGGATAATTGACTGTCTTTTTTGGACCTTTTCGGCAACGAGCGATGAGCACAGACAACAAGCAGGCCGCCCTGGATTACCACGCCGGACCCACGCCGGGTAAGATCGGAATCGCGATCACTAAGCCCTGCGCCACGCAGCGCGAGCTCGGACTCGCCTATACGCCCGGCGTCGCCGAGCCTGTGCGAGCCATCGCCCGGGATCCCGAGGAAGCGTATCGCTACACTGCCAAGGGCAACCTGGTTGCGGTCATCACCGATGGCACCGCGGTCCTCGGACTGGGCGCGGTCGGCGCGCTGGCGGGTAAGCCGGTGATGGAAGGCAAGGCGGTGCTGTTCAAGCGCTTTGCCGACATCGACGTGTTCGATATCGAGGTCGACGCGCCGACGCCTGAAGCCTTCATCGAAACGGTCGTCCATATCGCCCCGACTTTCGGCGGGATCAATCTCGAGGACATCACCGCGCCGCGCTGCTTCGAAATCGAAAAGGCGCTGCGCGAGCGGCTCGACATTCCGGTCTTCCACGACGATCAGCACGGGACCGCGGTGATCACTGGTGCCGGCCTGCTCAACGCCCTCGAACTGCAGGGCAAGACCATAGCCGATGCGCGCATCGTCTGTGTCGGCGCCGGCGCTGCCGGTATCGCTTCGATGCGCCTGCTCGTCGCGCTCGGCGCGCGCCGCGAGAACATCCGTCTGCTCGATCGTTCCGGTGTCATTCATGACGGGCGAGCGGATCTGAACGAGTACAAGCGTGAGTTCGCGGCGCATACCAACGAGCGCACGCTCGATGAGGTCATCACCCGCGCCGATGTGTTCATCGGTCTCTCGGGCCCCAATATCCTCAGTGCGGAGCAGGTGGGGCGCATGGCTCCGCGGCCGATCGTGTTTGCGCTTTCCAATCCCGATCCGGAAATCGATCCGGCGGTCGCACTTGCCGCCCGTTCCGACCTCATCATGGCGACCGGCCGCTCGGATTATCCGAATCAGGTAAACAACGTGCTCGGATTTCCGTTCATCTTCCGTGGCGCGCTGGACGTTCGCGCATCGACCATCAACAACGAAATGCTGGTCGCTGCCGTGCGCGCGCTGGCGGCGCTTGCGCGTGAGCCGGTGCCCCAGGAAGTGCTTGCGGCATATCGTCTGGAAGAGCTGGAGTTTGGACCTTCGTACATCATCCCCAAGCCGCTGGATCCGCGGCTGATCGATCGCGTGCCGCCGGCGGTGGCGGCGGCGGCAGTCGAATCCGGCATAGCGCGGCGTCCTTATCCCGCCTCTTATCCGCGAATCGGGCTCATCGATGCCGGCGGTGCGGAGCGTGCAACGGCGCTGGAAGGATGATTCAATAAGTTCCTGGTCCGGCCCGGCGGTGTGTCGCGCCGGCGGCCTTGTCGATGGCGCGCCTGCCGGCCGCGGTTCAGTCAACTGAACTCAGGCAAGGAGCGGCCATGAAAAAGATCACCATAGTCGGCGCGGGTCGTGTGGGTGAGTCCACGGCGCAGATCCTGGCTCGTCAGGAATGTTTCGCCGAAGTGGTACTTACCGATATCCGCGAAGGAGTGGCGCGGGGCACTGCGCTGGACATCCAGGAATCGGCGCAGCTGTTCGGGTTCGACACGCTGGTTACCGGTGATGATGATCCGGCGGCCATGAGCGGTTCGGATATCGTGGTCATCACGGCGGGGCTGCCGCGCAAGCCGGGAATGTCGCGCAGCGATGTGCTGGACGCCAACCTGCGGGTAACCCGCAAGGTCGTCGGTGATGTGATGCGCCATGCCCCCGACGCGATCCTGATCATGGTGACCAATCCGGTCGATGTGCTCACCTACGCGGCGTGGAAACAGACCGGCTGGGAGCGCAGGCGTGTCTTCGGGCTGTCAGGGGTGCTCGACGCGGCGCGCATGGCGAGCTTCATAGCGCTGGAGACCGGGTTCTCGACCAGGGATATCACGGCGCTGGTACTTGGCGGGCACGGGGATGCAATGGTGCCGATGCCGCGCTATACCACGATCAACGGCATTCCGGTCGATCACTTCATCGCAGCTGACCGTATGGCGGCGATCGTGCAACGCACCCGCGGCGGCGGAGCTGAAATCCTGGCTCTGAAAAAGACCAGCAGTGCCAATGATTCGCCAGCTGCGGCGATTGCAGTGATGATCGATGCGGTATGCAGTAACCGTCGGCGTATCCTGCCATGCGTCGGGGTGCTGGACGGAGAATATGGTGAGCGGGACATTGCCATCGGTGTGCCGCTGGTGATCGGCAGAGCCGGCGCCGAAAGGGTGATCGAACTGCCGCTGCTCGAGGACGAGCGGCGCGCCTTCGCGGCGTCGGTCGCCCAGTTGCGCGAAGACATGGCGACCCTATGAACGAACAGGGAGCAAAGGAGGCGGTACGTCAATGAAGAATCAAACCGTGACGCTCACCGACAATGCCACAGGCAAGTCAATCGAACTGCCGGTTCGCCACGGGTCGATCGGACCCGCGGCAATCGACATTACGCGACTGTACCGGGAGTTCGGCTATCTGACCTACGATCCGGGATTCCAGTCGACTGCCAGCTGTCGCAGCGGCATCACCTTCATCGATGGTGACGAAGGCGTCCTGCTCTATCGTGGTTATCCCATCGAGCAGTTGGCGGAGCACAGCTCGTTTCTGGAAGTCGCCTACCTGCTGCTATACGGCGAGCTGCCGGACCGCGAAGACCTGACTCGCTTCGAGCGCACCATCAGCCGCCATACCATGATCAAGGAGAGCCTGCGCAGTTTCTACCAGGGCTTCTATCATGACGCCCACCCGATGGCGAGCATGGTCGGGGTGGTCGGCTCCCTGTCGGCGTTCTATCACGATTCGACCGATATCTACGATCCGGCCCACCGCGAACTCGCGGCCCATCGCATGATCGCCAAGATGCCGACGATCGCGGCTGGCTGCTACAAGTACTCGATCGGTGAGCCCTTCATCTATCCGAAGAACAGCCTGAGCTACTGTGGCAATCTGCTGCACATGATGTTCTCGCTGCCGAGCGAGGAATTCGAGATCGATCCGATCGCGGAGCGCGCGCTCGATATGATCTTCATTCTGCATGCGGATCATGAGCAGAATGCCAGCACGGCCACCGTGCGCCTGTCGGGAAGCTCTGGTGCCAATCCGTTCGCCTGCATCTCATCGGGAATCACTGCGCTGTGGGGACCTGCCCACGGCGGCGCCAACGAGGCGGTGCTGCACATGCTCGAGGAGATCGGTCATGTCGGCAATATCGCCCGCTATATCGATAAGGCGAAGGATCGCAATGATCCCTTCCGGCTGATGGGATTTGGTCACCGCGTCTACAAGAACTACGATCCCCGTGCCAAGATCATCCGCAAGATGTGCCACGAGGTGCTGAGCAAGTTCGGTGACGCCAATGATCCGTTTTTTGAACTTGCCCTGAGGCTGGAAGAGATCGCGCTGCAGGATGAATACTTCATCGAGCGGCAGCTGTATCCCAACGTGGACTTCTATTCCGGAATCATCTACCGGGCGCTGGGCATTCCGAGCAATATGTTCACGGTGATGTTCGCCATTGCCCGTACCGTGGGCTGGGTCGCTCAATGGATGGAGATGATCGGGGAGCCTGATCAGCGCATCGGCCGCCCGCGGCAGATCTATTCAGGCCACAAACAGCGCGACTATGTGCCCATGACCCAGAGGCGCGGAGGCAGCGCCTCAGAATAACGGTTCGGTACTCATGCCGCCGGTATTCGCTCCGGTTCCGACGCTCCTGATCTCGGCGTGTCGCTGCGGTACCATCTCCGCCTGGAAGGTCTCGAAGATCCCGTCTTCCTGAGCGCTGCCTGCGAGCAGGCCGGTTTCCGGGTCTATGCGCACGGTGACCAGGCCGGGTGGGCGTACCAGGGGCTTTTCTGCGACGCCGCGCAGGGCGTCACGCATGAAATTTATCCACATGGGCAGCGCCGCGCGGCTGCCGGTTTCGCCGTTGCCGAGTGAGCGGGGCTGGTCGAAGCCCAGCCAGGTCACGGCGACGAGACTGGAGTTGTAGCCTGCGAACCAGGCATCGTGAAGGTCGTTAGTCGTGCCGGTCTTGCCCGCCAGGTCGCTCCGTCCCAGCTGCCGCGCGCGCACGCCGGTTCCCCGCGTGATTACATCCTGCATCATCGAGGTCATGAGGTAGGCGTTCTGCGGGCTTATCGCCCTGCGCGCCAGCCGTGGCAGCTGCGGCTGATCGGTGTCCTGGGCTTGAGCGTAGGATCTTGCCGCCTCCACGCTGGCATCGAAAGCGACAGCGATCGACGGATCGGCTTCACACTCGCGACAGATGATATCCGGGGCCGCTCTGTAAACCGCTGCATCGCTGCCGTCGCGGATCTCCTCGATGAAGTAAGGCGCCACCAGAAAGCCGCCATTGGCGAAGACCGCATAGCCGGTAGCGATCTGCAAGGGCGTCGCCGCTCCACTGCCGAGTGCCAATGAAAGATCACGGGGCAGGGCGGAGCTGTCGAAGCCGAAGCGCCCGGCATGGGTGATGGCTTGCCGGATACCAATGGCGCTGAGAAGCCGGATCGATACCAGATTGCGCGAATTCACCAGCGCGACGCGCAGCCGGGTCGGGCCGAAGAACTCACCGCTGTAGTTGCCGGGCCGCCAGGTGTCCTCGAGCGCCGGATCATCGAACACGACGGGGGCATCGTTGATCAGCGAGGCCGGCGTATATCCCTTTTCGAGCGCTGCTGAGTATATGAAAGGTTTGAATACTGAACCGGATTGCCGCTGAGCCTGGGTGACGCGATTGAAGTGACTGCGCTGGAAGTCGAATCCGCCGGCAAGCGCAGTGATGGCGCCGGTCTCGGGGTCGATGGCGACCAGCGCGCCATCCGCCTCGGGCCGTTGGGCCAGGCGCCAGCCGTCGGCTCCCGGGACGACGCGAATCAGATCGCCCACGTGCAATATATCGGCAGCGGTGCGCGGTGGTGGACCGCGTCGGTCACTGTCCAGCTGGCGCCGTGCCCAACTGAGGCCATCCCAGGCGATCCGGGCGCGGGAGCCGTCGGCAAAGGCGATCTCCGCCTCGCGCTCCTCGATGGCGGTGACCGCGGCCGGGATCAGAAGCCCGCTCGCCGGGATTTTCGCCAGAGCCGCGCCAAGCGCTTCCGCATCCTCAATGATCGCCGGATCGAGGCGCGATTCCGCGCCCCGGTAGCCGTGCCGGCGATCGTACTCCAGCAGGGTCTCTCGCAGCGCCCTCATGGCGGACTGCTGCAGCTGCGAGTCCAGCGTGGTGTAGACCTTGAATCCTGAGGTGTACGCCGCTTCCTCACCATAACGACCGACGACGTACAGGCGAACCATCTCTGCCATATGGTCCGCCTCCACCTCGGCTGACAGGCTGTGCAGCCGGGCGACATCGGGAGCCTGCATGGCCGCATCACGCTCTTCGCCACTGATGAAGCCCAGATCGTGCATGCGCCGCAGCACGTAGTTGCGGCGGATCACCGCTCTTTCGGGATCAGCGATGGGGTTCGACCTGGAGGGCGCCTTCGGCAGGCCCGCGATCATCGCCATCTGTTCCAGAGTCAAGTCCTGCAGCGCGGCGCCGTAATAGGTCTGGGCGGCTGAAGCGACGCCGTAGGCGCGGTTGCCGAGATAAATCTTGTTCAGGTACAGCTCGAGGATTTCCTCCTTGTCGAGCTCGTGCTCGATGCGCAGTGCCAGGAAAATCTCGCTCACCTTGCGCATATAGGTCTTCTCGCTGCTCAGAAAGAAGTTGCGCGCGACCTGCATGGTGATGGTGCTGCCGCCCTGGCTCTTCTCGCCGGTGCGAATGAGATTGACGACCGCGCGCAGAATGCCCTGGTAATCGACGCCCGGATGCTGGAAGAAGCGGTCGTCTTCGGCCGCCAGCACCGCCTTGATCATCAGATCCGGTGTGTCCTCATAGCGGACCGGCATGCGGCGCACCTCTCCGAACTCGGCGAGGAGCATGCCGTCCCGGCTGTAAACGCGCATCGGCACCTGCAGGCGGATGTCGCGCAGAGCTTCGATGGAAGGCAGGCTCGGCGCGACCACGAGCCAGGCGGCTCCGATCGCGATGGCGCCGATGACGGCCATGCCGGCAATGCCGAGGATACCGGCGAGAACGAGTTTGCGCATGGGGCTCGGACCTGTGGCGGTGGCGGGAATGGCGACCAGTTAACAAATTTCCGCCGCTGAGTATAAAACTTTTTCAGACCACGGACGATAACGTCCGTTGAATAAAGGAAATACGGTGGCGAGGGGCAACGGGGGATTTCCCGCGTCCCGAGCCGGTTCCAGAACTCTGTCCGCCTGAAACGAGGCCCACATCAGCATGCTTCAGATGATCAACAGGGCTCCGCCCGCCCTGATCGGGCTCGACATCAGCTCCACCTCGGTGAAGCTGCTCGAACTCGGCCAGAGTGGCGGACGCTATCGCGTGGAAAGCTACGCCGTGGTTCCCCTGCCGCAGAATGCGGTGGAGGAAAAGAATATCGCCGATGTCGATGCGGTGGGCGCCGCGATCAAGCGGGCCGTAAGCCGCGCTGGAACGCGCACCCGCAATGCTGCGGTCGCGGTCGCCGGCTCCGCGGTCATCACCAAGATCATTTCGATGCCGGCGTCGTTGAATGACGACGACATGGCCGATCAGATCCGGCTCGAAGCAGACCAGTACATTCCGTATCCGCTGGAGGAGGTCAACCTCGATTTCGAGGTCTTGGGATCCTCCGAGAAGCAGGAAGGAATGGTGGACGTTCTGCTCGCCGCTTCACGAAGCGAGAACGTGGACGTGCGTGTCGCCGCGCTGGAGCTCGGCGGTCTCAGCGCCCGTATCGTGGATGTCGAGGCCTTCGCCATGGAGACGGCATTCACACTGCTCCACAACCAGCTGCCCGATAACGGCGTCGACAAGACCATAGCCGTCATCGACGTCGGCGCTACCATGACCACGCTCAGTGTGTCTCATGATTTCAAGGTCATCTACACCCGCGAGCAGGTCTTTGGCGGGCGTCAGCTCACCGAGGAGATCATGCGTCGTTACGGCCTGTCATACGATGAGGCGGGGCAGGCGAAGAGGCACGGCGGTCTGCCGGATAACTATGAAACCGAAGTCCTGCAGCCGTTCAAGGAAGCGATGGCTCAGCAGGTCAGTCGATCGCTGCAGTTCTTCTTCTCATCCAGCCAGCACAACACGGTCGATCACATCGTTCTTGCCGGTGGCTGCGCCGCCATACCCGGCGTCGATGCGATGATCGAGGACAAGGTGGGTATCACCACGTCAGTGGCAAATCCCTTTGCCAATATGTCGCTGACCTCGCGCATCAACCCCGAGGGCATACGGTCAGACGCGTCATCTCTGATGATCGCCTGCGGGCTCGCCATGAGGAGGTTCTCAGACCGATGACTCGCATCAATCTATTGCCATGGCGCGAAATGCGGCGCAAGGAGGAGCGGCGGCAGTTCTTCTCGATCGCTGCCGGCGCCAGCATTCTGATGGGCGTCATCGTGCTCTATGTCCACATCCACATCGGTGGGCTGATTGCCGCGCAGGAGCAGCGGAACAAGTACATGCGCGATGAAATCGCTGCGGTCGACGCCAAGATCACAGAGATCAGGGCGCTCGAAACCACGAAGCAGCAGCTGCTCGCGCGAATGAACATCATCCAGGAGCTGCAGACGCGTCGGCCCGAGATAGTTCACATCTTCGATGAACTGGTCCGCGCGGTTCCCGCCGGTCTGCACCTCACCAGAATATCCCAGCAGGCCGGGAGCATTGTGATCGAGGGAGTTGCCGAATCGAATGCCCGCGTATCGGCCTTCATGCGCAATCTGGACGGATCGGACTGGTTTGTCTCTCCGCGACTGGATGTGATCGAAGCCGATGCCAAGGCTGCAACCCGCAGCAGCGTGTTCAAGCTCACTGTCCGCCAGGGCGGCCAGCGTGAGGGCAGCGGTCCGGAGGGCAGCATATGAATCTGAACTTCGATCTTTCGCAGTTGCGCGATATCGATTTCAACGATGTCGCGCGCTGGCCTCGGCCGGTCAAGGCCGCAGCGATCGTGCTGCTCAGTGTGGCGGTGCTCGGAGCCGGTCTGTGGCTGGATACGAAGAAGCAGTTCGAGACGCTGGAGAAGACACGCCAGCAGGAGAAGACTCTCAAGGAGGAATTCCTGGTCAAGCAGGCCAAGGCGGCGAATCTGGATGCCTACAAGGCGCAGATGGAAGAGATGCGGCGCTCGTTCGGAACCATGCTGCGGCAGCTGCCAAGCCGCACCGAGGTCGCCGAACTGCTGGTCGATGTGTCCCAGACCGGACTGCAGAGTGGCCTGGAATTCGAGCTGTTCAAGCCTGAAGCCGAAAGACCCGCAGACTTCTACGCGGAGCTGCCGATAAGGATGAAGGTTACCGGCAGCTATCACGAGTTCGGGCGCTTCGTCAGCGACATTGCGGCACTGTCCCGAATCGTGACGCTGCAGGACTTCACCGTCGGTCTGCGTCAGGCCGGTTCGGGCAGGGACTCGAAGACCGCCCGGAGCGTCGATGATCCGCTGGTGATGGAAGTAACCGCGCGGACCTACCGCTACCTGGAAGATGAAGAACTTCTGCAGGAGGAAGAATGATCGCCGATGACGAAAGGACGAGTCCGAGCGGCGCGCTGCAGCGGCCGGTCGCCCGAACCTTCGCCAAAGCGCTGGCGCCGGTGCTGGCGCTGCTTCTGACCGCCTGCAGCGATGGCGGCACGTCCGATCTGCGCGAGTTCGTCGCCGATGCGAAGCAGCGCAAAGGCAAGGTCGAGCCGCTGCCCGAGTTTGCTCCGGTGCAGACCTATGTCTACGCCGCCGTGGGTCTGCGTGATCCCTTCACGTCGGACACCCGGGAGATGGTGGCCGAGGCGGCAGCGCGGAGTAGCAATGGTGTGGCTCCCGATATCCGGCGACGGAAGGAAGTGCTGGAGTCCTATCCACTGGATTCGCTCAGCATGCTGGGAACGTTGGAATTCCAGAATGCGACCTGGGGCCTGGTCAAGGCGCCGGACGGAGTGGTCCATCGCGTACGCACGGGCAGTTACATGGGGCAGAACTACGGCAAGATCAAGACGATACAGGAGCAGCGGCTGCTGCTGACCGAAATCGTCCCTGATGGTCTCGGTGGCTGGGAGGAGCGCGAAGCATCCCTGGCCATGAACGAGCAATGAGCACGCAACGGAGGACGTGAAGTTATGGTAACCCGGGAATCGAATCGTCTACGCGCATGCCACAAGATGCGCCCGTTGCGCAGCGTCTGTGCCGGAATGACCCTGCTGGCGGCAGCCATGTGCGCTGACCCCGCGCTGTCCGCACAGCGTCTCCAGAACTGGGACGTGGTGACCCTGCCTGGAAACAAGGTACAGATTAAGCTCGATGTGGCCGCGGACGACGCGCCCAATCTCCTGAGCTTCAGCACCGACAATCCGGCGCGCATTGCCCTGGACTTTCCGGATGCCACCAGCGAGCTGCCGCGTCGCAAGGAAATCGGGTCCGGTGTGGTGCGCAGCATAAATGCGGTCGAGTCTCAGGGGCGCACCCGGGTGGTGATCAATCTCGATCGGATGGTACCGTACGAAACCCGGGTCGAAGACGGCACCGTATACATCGTGCTCGAGGGGTCCTCCGGGCTGCAGGCCGCGCCGACCCAGTCTTCACCGCTCTCGATGGGCGCCGCAGATCGGCCGGCCCCTCCGCCTGGAGCAGTCGTCAACAGCATCACCGGAATCGATTTCAGCCGCGGCAAGGCGGGCGAGGCCCGCATTACCATTGGCCTCTCCGAGCCCGGTATTCCCGTCAACATTGATCGCAGCGGCGGCAGGATCCTGCTCGACTTCCTCAACGCTCGCCTGCCCGAAGATCTGCGTCGGCGTATGGACGTGGTCGATTTCGCCACTCCGGTGACCACCATCGACAGTTTCTCCCAGAACGGCGCCGTGCGCCTGGTGGTGGAGACCGACGGTGAGTTCGAGCATCTGGCCTACCAGGCGGATACCAGGCTGACCCTGGAGGTCAAGCCGGTGACCAAGGAGGCGCGTGAGGCACGCGCCCGTCAGGAGTACTCCGGCGAGCGTCTGTCGCTCAACTTCCAGGACATCGAAGTGCGCGCTGTCCTGCAGATCATCGCCGACTTCACCGGCATGAACATGGTGACTTCGGATGCGGTGACCGGCAACGTCACGCTGCGGCTGCAGAACGTGCCCTGGGATCAGGCGCTCGACATCGTGCTCAAGAGCAAGGGTCTGGCGATGCGCCAGGCTGGCAACGTGATCATGATCGCGCCGGCAGAAGAGATCGCCGCCCGCGAGAAGTCCGAATTCGAGTCTCAGAAACAGATCGAGGAGCTCGCGCCGCTGACCTCGGACATGGTGCAGATCAACTACGCCAAGGCCGAGGACATCGCTTCACTGCTCAAGGCCAGAGAAAACTCGATGCTGTCCGAGCGTGGTAATGTCACCGTCGACCAGCGTACCAATACGCTGCTGATCCGCGACACGGCCGACAAGCTGCAGGACATCCGCAATCTGGTGGCCAAACTGGACATTCCCGTGAAGCAGGTGCTGATCGAGTCGCGAGTGGTGGTGGCCAGCGACGATTTCAGCCGTGATCTCGGTGTGCGCGTCGGCGGCGCCGGCGTGCGCAGCAACGGTTCGCGCGGGGCGATTGCGGTTGGTGGAACGTTGTCCGGAACCGACACCATGGTCGGAACTGCTCCGTTGCCGGTATCCATGCCGTCACTCGGAGATCGCCTGGCGGTGAACCTGCCGGCAGCCAATACCTCGGGAACGCCGGCTTCATTCGCCTTGGCAGTGCTGGGTTCGGATTACCTGATCGATCTCGAGCTGTCGGCGATGCAGGCGGAAGGCCGCGGTGAAGTGGTTTCCACCCCGCGCGTCATCACCTCCAACCAGAACGAAGCGATGATCAAGCAGGGTGTGGAGATCCCCTATCTGACGGCCGCGTCCAGCGGGGCCACCACGGTGCAGTTCAAGGAAGCCGTGCTCGGTCTGACGGTCAAGCCGCAGATCACGCCGGATGACCGGATCATTCTCGATCTGACCGTGAGCAAGGATAGCGTGGGTCAGGTGTTCCAGGGCGTTCCCAGTGTGGACAAGCGCGCCGTAACTACCCAGGTGCTGGTCAATAACGGAGAAACCGTGGTGCTCGGCGGCATCTACGAACAGGAGCGCTCCGAGGGAGTTTCCAAGGTGCCGCTGCTTGGTGATCTGCCCTTACTTGGCGCTCTGTTCCGGCAGACCGCCAAGATCGACAGCAAGAACGAACTGCTGATCTTCGTGACACCGAAGATCCTCAAGGAATCGCTCACGATGCGGTGAGGGGGGTCCGCACGGCGGTGCGGGCACGATTGAAAGGGACAGATTCAGAACAAGTGTGCCGTCGCGTCCCGCACGGGATAGCGTGGTGCTGAACCGGAGGCAACAGGGTGATGTGGGGAAACTTACGTAAAACGACGGCACTACTGACCGCGCTACTGATCGCAGGCTGCGGGGGCGGGGACGACGGCTTCGTCAGCGGTACTGGAGGCGGCGGCGATCCGGCAACCGGGGTTACGGTTTCCGCAACCTCGCTGACACTGCTGGCGAGCTCTCCCCAGCTGGGATCGAGCGGAAATGCCGACTCCATCATCTCGGCGATCGTCAAGGACCAGCGCAATAATCTGCTGGCCGACGTGCCTGTGACGTTTTCCGCATCATCCGGTTCGCTCGAGGTTCCCCTCGGCGCGGCAACTGACGGTGCGGGCCGGGTGGAAGCCGTTCTTACCCCGGGCGGTGATTACAGCAATCGGACCATCACGGTAACGGCGACCGCCGGCAATCTCAGCGATTCGGTCGCGATCGCGGTTACCGGCACCACGCTCAGCATCGCGGGAGAGACTTCAGCGACCCTGCGAGACCTGGTGACGCTGACCATTCTCCTGCGCGATTCCGATAACAATCCGATCGCCGGTCGCACCGTGGATGTCACTTCGAGTCGTGGCAACAGGCTGACCGCACCATCGCTCACTACCAATACTGGCGGCCAGGTCCAGGTCACCGTCATTGCTGACCAGGCCGGTTCGGATACCATTACCGTGTCTGCCCAGGGCGCAAGCGCGAGCCATGCGCTCAATGTCTCGGGTGACGAGTTCTCCCTGTTGACGCCCGACACCGGAGCGGCCATCGAAATCAACAGCTGCGAGGAGGTAACCGCATCCTGGCTGCAGGGCGGCAGTCCGGTCATCGGTGAGGCACTGAATTTCTCGTCCACCCGCGGGACACTGTTCTCGGATGCGGTGTGCACGGTACCGGCGAACAACGCGATCACCGACGATGACGGCGAGGCGAGCCTGTGGATCTCGTCAGTCAATGCCGGCCCGGCGACCCTGAGCGTGGCGGCCGCCGATGGTCCGTCCACCGCTCGCATCGTGAACTTCGTGGCTACGGAGGCGGACTCCATCAATGCGCAGGCCAGCCCGTCCACGATTGGACCGAACGATGGCGATCAGACCGTTCAACAGGAGTCTACCATTACGGTAACGGTGCGCGATGCCAACAACAATCTGGTATCGGGCAAGCTGGTCCGCTTTACCATCGTCACAGATAACAGCGGCGGTACCCTGTCCAGCGCGACTGCGACGACCAACCTGCAGGGTCGCGCCTCCACGACCTATATCTCATCCTCGGCGACCACCGCCAAGGATGGGGTGATCATCCGTGCCGAGGTGGACGAGGATCCCTCGATCAGCTCGACGGTCGCCCTCACGGTCGCCCGCAGCGCGCTGTTCGTGCGGCTCGGAACCGGCAACCAGATCGAAGAGCCGGATCTGACGACCTATCGCATGCCTTATACCGTCATGGTTACCGATGCGAACGGCAATGCCGCTGCGGGGGTTCCGCTGATCCTTTCCGTCAATCCCAGCGACCCTAACGGCCCCAATCCCGCTTATGCGAAGGGCAGGTACGTCCTCGACAACGGCGTGTGGGTGGTAGATCACGATGACGTGTGTCAGAACGAGGATCTGAACCTGAACGGCATCCTGGACGCGGGCGAGGATACCAACCTCGATGGCAAGCTCACTCCGGGTAATGTGGCTTCTGTGCCGGTCAACGTGGTTACCGACGCCAACGGCGCATTCCAGTTCGGCATCACCTACCCGCAGCAGTATGCCAACTGGGTGCATGTGCGCTTGACTGCGACTGCGACGGTCGATGGCACTGAATCGCTGGACTTCCAGGACTTCTGGCTGCCGGTTGCTGCTAGCGATGTGGAAGATGCGGATGTTCCGCCGCCGGGCGTCATCAGTCCCTTCGGTGAGGGCCTCTGTCCCTGAAGAAGGGCGGGGTTGGAGAATGAGAGGCCCGGGTGGTCGTGACCACCCGGGCTTTTCGCTTTGTA
The DNA here is from genome assembly GCA_964581365.1 of uncultured Chromatiales bacterium. Classification (GTDB taxonomy): domain Bacteria; phylum Pseudomonadota; class Gammaproteobacteria; order SZUA-140; family SZUA-140; genus JAITWN01. The sequence goes on along the minus strand of CAZOOF010000008.1, from coordinate 8,641 downwards.
GCTGACAGCAAGCTTCGCCGGCAGCATCGATCCAATAGTTCATCCGACCATCGGAGCCGGTTGTCCTCTGTATCACTACATCAGTTTGCCCGCCAGGGTGACTTTCCGGTTGTGAACCCCCGCCGCTGTGCCTAACATTAGCGGCATGGAAACAGAGCAGAACGTCTGGCTGATCGGTCCGATGGGAGTCGGGAAGACCACGGTGGGTCGTCAGCTCGCGCGGGCTTTGGGCCGCGACTTCGTCGACAGCGACCACGAGATCGAGCGGCGCACCGGGGCCAATATTCCCTGGATCTTCGATATCGAGGGCGAGGAAGGTTTCCGCCGGCGTGAACGGGCGGTCATCGAGGAACTGTGTACGCGCCGCTCCCTGGTGATCGCCACCGGGGGCGGGGCGGTGATCGATCCGCGCAACCGCGACGACATGAAGCGCAGTGGCGTGGTGGTCTATCTCAGTGCTTCGCCGGACCGGATTTATGCGCGCACTCGCCGCAGCACGCACCGCCCCCTGCTTCGTACCGCCGATCCTCGCGCGCGGATCGCCGAACTGATCGCCGAGCGCGATCCGCTTTATCGTGAAATCGCCGATGTCATCGTCGATACGGAGCGGCGTGGGGTAAAGAGCGCAACCGCGCTCATCGTCGCCTTTCTGAACGAGCAGGCGACCGGCAGCAGGGGGAGCGCCGGTTCGCTGGAGATGCGGAGCGCCGGATCATGATGCGAACCCTGACCGTCGATCTCGGCGATCGCAGCTATCCGATCCATATTGGACCGGGGCTGCTCGCCCGCCCGGAGCTGCTTCGCGATGCCATCGCGGGCAGTGAGGTCATGATCGTGACCAATGACACGGTGGCGCCGCTGTATCTGGAGCGGGTGCGGGCTGCCTGCGCCGGACTGCGCTGTGAGGCGGTCGTTCTGCCGGATGGCGAACGTTACAAGGACGCGGAAACGTTGATGCGTATCTATGATGCGCTGCTCGGCGCCCGGTTCAGCCGCACGACCACCATCCTGGCTCTCGGCGGGGGGGTGGTCGGGGACATGGCCGGCTTCGCCGCCGCCTGCTACCAGCGCGGCGTACCCTTCGTCCAGATTCCGACCACGCTGCTGGCGCAGGTGGATTCCTCGGTCGGCGGCAAGACCGGGATCAACCACCCGCTGGGAAAGAACATGATCGGTGCTTTTCACCAGCCGCGCGCCGTGATCGCCGACACCAGCGTGCTCGACACGCTGCCTGATCGGGAACTGCGGGCCGGGGTGGCCGAGGTCATAAAATATGGCCTGATCTGCGACGCTGATTTCTTTGCCTGGCTGGAGGATCACGTGGAGGAGGTGTTGTCGCGGCGCCCCGAAGCGCTGATGCATGTCATCGAGCGCTCCTGTCGCAACAAGGCCGAGGTGGTGGCCGCGGACGAGCGGGAGAGCGGGCGCCGCGCGTTGCTCAATCTCGGTCATACCTTCGGTCATGCCATAGAGACCGGCATGGGCTATGGCGCCTGGCTGCATGGCGAGGCGGTGGCCGCGGGGATGTGCGCGGCAGCGGATCTGTCGGCCCGCATGGGCTGGATTTCCACGGAGGGTTGCGAACGCGCCCGCACCCTGATCGCCCGCGCCGGCCTGCCCGTCGGTCTGCCGGCCGAAATCGATCCCGATCGCTTCGTCGGATTGATGGCGGTGGACAAGAAGGTGGAGGCGGGTCAGCTGCGACTGGTGTTGCTCGATGGCATCGGTTCGTCCCTGGTTACCGCAAACTTCGATCCGCAGGCACTGCGCGAAACCATCGTTGCTTGCCGGGAGGAGGTGGCGTGACCGGTGGGCTTGCGCCCTGGGCGGCGCGAGACGAAACTTCGCGCGGACGGCGTCATCCCGAACCGCCGCCGAAGCTGCGCAGCGAGTACCAGCGCGACCGCGATCGCATCGTTCATTCCGGCGCCTTCCGCCGCCTTGAGTACAAGACCCAGGTGTTCGTCAATCACGTGGGCGACATGTTCCGCACCCGCCTGACGCATTCGATCGAAGTGGCTCAGATTGCCCGCTCGGCAGCGCGCGCGCTCGGTCTCAACGAGGATCTGACCGAAGCTATCGCGCTGGCGCATGACCTCGGTCACACGCCGTTCGGTCACGCCGGCCAGGATACGCTCAATCAATGCATGAAGGACTACGGCGGGTTCGAGCACAACCTGCAGTCGCTGCGGGTGGTGGACGAACTCGAGGAGCGCTACGCGGAGTTCGATGGTCTGAACCTGACCTGGGAGACGCGCGAAGGCATTCTCAAGCACTGCTCGCCAGTCAACGCGCGGCGGCTCGGCGATCTGGGGGAGCGCTTTCTGAGCGGTCGCCAGCCGAGTCTGGAGGCGCAACTGGCCAATCTCGCCGACGAGATCGCCTACAACAATCACGATGTCGACGATGGGCTGCGCGCCGGACTGATCACGGTCGAGCAGCTCTGCGACATCGATCTCTTTGCCGTGCAGTACCGGCATGTGATCAATATCTGGCCCGGCGTGTCGCAACGGCGCTTATTGCATGAGATCGTGCGCCGGATGATCGATTCCCAGGTTACCGATCTGGTGGAGTCCAGTCGCGCCGCGATTGCCGCTGCGGCTCCGAGCGGCATCGAGGATGTGCGCGCCGCGCCGGCGCCGCTGATCGGCTTCAGCGAAGCGATGGCCAGGCGCAATCTGGAGCTCAAGCGTTTCCTGCGTGAGCATCTCTATCGCCATTACCGGGTGCGCCGCATGACAGCCAAGGCGGATCGCATCGTCAGCTCGCTGTTCGAGGCATTCATGGGCGATGAGCTGCTGTTGCCGCCGGATTACCAGGCAAAGATCCGCCGCCTAGCGGGCGGAGTGCAGGATGTTGCGGCGCGGGCGCGGGTGGTGGCAGACTACATCGCGGGCATGACCGATCGCTACGCGATCGGTGAATTCGAAAGACTGTTCGATCCGGCCGGACTGACCTGAGTCGCTGGTGTCAGGCGCAGTGCAATGCACATCTACATGCAGACACCTCCCGGCGATGACCGGCCGCCGCGTTTCTATCACCTGATCCTGCAGCGGGATCTGCTCGGTGGTTGGTCCCTGATTCGTGAGTGGGGCACGCAGGGCAGCGGGGGCCGCACACTTCGCGATCATCACCCGGATCGCGATGCCGCAATGACGGCCATGATGCGCATCCGTGATGAACAGCTTCGACGTGGATATCGCGTGGTGTTCTTCGAAGGAGAGCAAGCGTACGAATGACTTCTGCTTCCGCCAGTGCGGATGGTGGCAGGGCCGCGCTCCCGTATCGCCTGGCAGGTGATCCCTTTCAGCCCTGGTGCGACGAGAACGCCTGGTATCCCGATCCGGCCCGCGAAAACAGCCTGAAACTGCTGCTGCACCTCGCGCCCTACAGCGATCTGCTTCTCGTCACCGGCGCGAGCGGGAGTGGCAAGTCGCTCTTCATAAAGAAATTTCTGGCAGAGGCGGGCGACGCCTGGCGCATCCTCTGTCTGCCGGGTGGTCTGGCGCTCGACGATATCGCCCTGCTCGAGGCGCTGGACCAGGAGCTCTCGGTCCGCACTGAAGGGGATGCCGACCGGGCGGAGCGCCTGCGGCGCCTGCGCCGCAGCCTGTTCGTGCTGCGTCGTGGTGCCCTGCTTCCGATCCTGGTCGTGGATGATGCGCACCTGCTGCCGCCTCCCGCCTTCGATTTCCTCGTCGAACTGACCGAGCCGCGCGAGGACGGCGAAAAGCCGATCGCAGTACTGCTCGCAGGCGAAGGCGAGGCGTTGGCAGCGCGCATCGAGGGAGCGGGCGAACGGCTGCAGGCGCGCGTCGCTCACGTATTCCAGTTGCAGCCGCTGGGTGAAGCCGGTACCGACGCTTATATAAGGCACCGACTGGGCCTGGCTGGCATGCAGGCGAGCGACGCTTTCACCCCGGCAGTGATCCGTTTCATTCATACCGCGTCGCGCGGCCTGCCTGGTCGCATCAACGAGTTTGCGCGGGTCGTACTGGAAGAGAAACAGCGCAAGTCACGCAAGACCGGACACGATGCGGTCGACGCCGGCGCCGGCAGCGATGCCGGCATCCTCCTGCGCTATGGGCTCGCTGCACTGGTGGTGGCGCTGGCGGGCCTTGCATTCATCTATCGCGATGAGTTGCCCTCGCTCGTGGGCGACCGTGCCACGGAAATTTCCATTGAGTCGGATGCCGCCGCTGCCGGTGCGGCGGAGGGGGCGGCCGAGTCGCCATCAGGCCTCCTTTTGGATTGGGAACCCGTTGATAATGAAGAGACATTTTCCGGCGCCCTCGACGCGCCCGATCCCGGAGCGATAGCCGAAGACCGCGGGGCTCCGCCGGATGATGGGAGTATGCCGGGAGTGGAGGATCCAATTGCCCTTGTCGACGCGGAGCTGGCGACGACCGAGAGACAGGGAGAGGAAGCTCCGGTGGCGGCCATCGCTGCTCCCGCCTTGCCCGCGGATTCCGGGACGGTGGCAAGCGAGCCCGCGTCGGTGGAGGAAGAGCCATCCGGGGTGGCCGGCCCACCGGCTGTGGACGAGCTCCCGCCCGTGCCCCGGCGTGAGGACTGGCTGCTCACCCAGGCTCCGGATACGTGGACCGTGCAGCTCTTTGCCAGCCGGGAAGAGCGCCTGCTTGCATTGATCGAGGAGCACGGACTTGGATCCGGCGCGGCGGTATTCAAGGCGCGAGAGGGCGATCCGCCGCTGTACGCGCTGGTCTGGGAAATCTTCCCCAGCCGTGCCGATGCCAGTCAGGCCATCGAGGGTGACCTGGCCCGTATCCCCGGGATCAAACCCTGGGTACGGTCTCTGGGGGACATCCAGGCTGTCATCAAGGCCCAGGGCGGCGGGCGCTAGCCCCCTGCCCCGCATCCGCCGCCCTTTGCTCAGAAATTTAACGGCCTACCGGATTTGATAGCCTCCGAGTGGGCGAGTATACTTTCTACCCCTTGCGTCTCTCGTGCCCGCGCAGGAACCCCGTACGCGCCAGGACGGGTAACCCTCAGTGCCGCAGCGAAGTCGCCGGATCGGAGGGGGCACACCAGCCCGATCGCATGGCCATTTTCCCATTGACACCTGATCGATACACCCGAGCGCGTCCGCCTGATCGGAGTGATTGTTCCGTTGTACGGCAACAATCACTCCGATCTAGGATGCAATCACGATGAATGATGACAGTGTTGAGAGCGGACGACCTTCTGCCCTGCAAGGTCTCTATGATCCACGCAATGAACATGACGCTTGCGGCGTAGGGTTCATTGCTCACATCAAGGGGCGTGCCAGTCACGCCATAGTTCGCCAGGGACTCGGAATCCTGGAGAACCTCTCTCACCGCGGCGCGGTTGGCGCTGATCCGCTCGCTGGCGATGGCGCCGGAATACTGATCCAGGTGCCGGACGAATTTCTGCGCGGGGTCTGTGCCGAGCGCGGCATCGAGCTGCCGCCGCGCGGAGAATACGGCGTCGGCATGATTTTTCTGCCGCGCGATTCCGCGACCCGCGCTCGTTGCGAAGCGCTGGTCGAACAGGTCATAGCTGATGAAGGGCAACGCTTTGTCGGCTGGCGCGATGTGCCGACCAGCAATGCCTGCATTGGTGAAAGCGTAAAGGCGGTGGAACCGCTGGTAAAGCAGGTGTTCATCGCCCGTGCTGAAGATTGCGCGGCTGCCGATTTCGAGCGCAAGCTGTTCGTCATCCGCAAGCTCGTCGAGAATGCCGTTCGCGCCAGCGACTGGCCCAGCCGGGATGCCTTCTACATTCCGTCCATGTCCTCGCGCACCCTGGTCTACAAGGGGATGCTCCTTGCCAACCAGGTCGACGCCTATTACCCGGATCTGAAGGACGAGCGCATGGTTTCAGCGCTGGCGCTCGTGCATCAGCGCTTTTCGACCAACACCTTTCCCCGCTGGGATCTCGCGCATCCGTTCCGGATGATTGCGCACAACGGCGAGATCAACACGCTGCGCGGTAACTTCAACTGGATGGCGGCGCGCCGTCATTCGATGCGTTCCGAACTGCTCGGTGAAGATCTGGAGAAGCTGTGGCCGCTGCTCTTCGAGGGTCAGTCGGATTCGGCCTGCTTCGACAGCACGCTGGAACTGCTGGTCGCAGGCGGCTATTCGCTGGCCCACGCGATGATGATGCTGATTCCAGAGGCCTGGCACGGAAATCCGCTGATGTCGGAGTCGCGCCGCGCATTCTATGAATACCATGCAGCGCTCATGGAACCCTGGGATGGTCCAGCGGCGGTGGCGTTCACCGATGGTCGCCAGATCGGCGCGACACTGGATCGCAATGGCCTGCGGCCGGCCCGCTATCTGATCACCGACGACGACCTGGTGGTCATGGCCTCGGAAATGGGCGTGCTCGATATTCCCGAGGAACGTATCGTCAAGAAGTGGCGCCTGCAGCCTGGCCGCATGTTCCTCATCGATATGGAGCAGGGGCGCATCATCGACGATGAGGAGCTGAAGGCGGGACTTGCCAACGCCCACCCCTATCGTCAGTGGCTGGAGCAGACTCAGATCCGTCTCGGCAGCCTGCCGGCGACGAAGCAGCCTGCGGCGGCGCGCGCAGATGACGAGCTGATCGATCTGCAACAAGCGTTCGGCTACACCCAGGAGGATGTGCGCCTGCTGCTGCTGCCAATGGCGGCCACCGGCCAGGAAGCGGTCGGCTCCATGGGCGCCGACAATCCGGTCGCGGTGCTGTCGCGCAAGCCCAAGCCGCTGTTCAATTATTTCAAGCAGAATTTCGCTCAGGTCACCAACCCCCCGATCGATCCGATCCGGGAAGAGCTGGTGATGTCACTGGTGTCGCTCATCGGTCCGCGCCCCAACCTGCTCGGACTCGATCAGGGCGATACGCACATGCGGCTCGAAGTCGATCAGCCGATTCTCACCAATGAGGATGTGGAGCGCATCCGCGGAATCCACGAACATACAGGCGGCGCGTTCCGCACCTGCACCCTGGATATCTGCTATCCGGTCGCTCAGGGCATCGACGGCATGGAGCCCGCGCTCGACCGGCTGCGTTCCGCCGCGGAAGAAGCGGTGCGCGAGGGTTACAACATCCTGATTCTTTCCGACCGCGCAGTGGATCGCGAGCATGTCGCGGTGCCGGCGCTGCTGGCAACGGCGGCAGTGCACCATCATCTGGTTGGTGCCGGTCTGCGTACCGAGTGCGGGCTGGTGGTCGAGACCGGCGCGGCGCGCGAGGTGCATCACTTTGCGGTGCTCGCCGGGTACGGGGCCGAGGCGATCAATCCTTATCTCGCCTTCGAGACCCTGAGCCGGCTGTGTCGCGAGCTGCCCGGCGATGTCGATCCGGTCGAGGCCGGCAAGCGCTATATCAAGGCGGTCGGCAAGGGGCTGCTCAAGGTCATGTCGAAGATGGGTATCTCGACCTACCAGTCCTATTGCGGCGCGCAGATTTTCGATGCCGTCGGTCTGTCCAGCGCGTTCGTCGAGCGCTATTTCACCGGCACGGCGACTGCGGTCGAAGGCATCGGGTTGCGCGAGGTCGCCGAGGAGGCGATGCGCTGGCATCAGGACGCGTTCGGCGCCGCTCCGATCTACCGGAATGCGCTCGATGTCGGCGGCGATTACGCGTACCGCGTGCGCGGAGAAGACCATGTCTGGACTCCGGACAGCATCGCGCGCCTGCAGCATGCAACGCGCAGCAACGATTACCGGACCTACCAGGAGTTCGCGCGGCTGATCAATGAACAGGATCAGCGGCTGCTGACGCTCCGCGGACTGTTCGAGTTCCGCTTCGATGAGCGTACGCCAGTGCCGCTGGACGAGGTCGAGCCAGCCAAGGAGATCGTCAAGCGTTTCGCCACCGGCGCCATGTCCTTTGGTTCGATATCGCGCGAGGCGCACACCACGCTCGCCATAGCCATGAATCGCATCGGCGGCAAGTCCAACACCGGTGAGGGCGGAGAGGAGCCGGAGCGCTTCCGTCCGCTACCGAGCGGTGATTCGATGCGTTCGGCAATCAAGCAGGTGGCCTCGGGTCGCTTCGGCGTGACGACTGAGTATCTGGTCAATGCCGACGACATCCAGATCAAGATGGCTCAGGGCGCCAAGCCTGGTGAAGGCGGGCAGCTGCCTGGCCACAAGGTGGACGAGGTGATCGCCAGAGTGCGTCACTCGACGCCGGGCGTCGGTCTGATCTCGCCGCCGCCGCATCATGATATCTATTCGATCGAGGATCTGGCGCAGCTCATCCACGATCTGAAGAACGTCAATCCGAAAGCGCGCATCAGCGTCAAGCTGGTGTCGGAAGTCGGGGTCGGCACGGTGGCCGCAGGCGTATCGAAGGCGCATGCCGATCATGTCACCATCGCGGGCCATGACGGCGGCACCGGCGCCAGCCCGTTGACTTCGATCAAGCACGCCGGCCTGCCCTGGGAAATCGGCCTGGCGGAAACTCATCAGACACTGGTGCTGAACAGACTGCGGGGACGCATTGCTGTACAGGTCGATGGCGGCTTGCGCACCGGACGTGATGTGGTCATTGGCGCCTTGCTGGGAGCCGATGAATTCGGTTTCGCTACCGCGCCGCTGATCGTCGAGGGCTGCATCATGATGCGCAAGTGCCATCTCAACACCTGTCCGGTCGGCGTCGCCAC
>CAZOOF010000007.1:0-52425 GCA_964581365.1 uncultured Chromatiales bacterium | reverse complement strand
CCAGTCCAAAGTTTTCCATCCGGTACCCCTTCTCATCGTGCGTCAGCACGCAGCCCGTTTCGTCCCAGTCGCCGAGCACGATGCGCTGTGCCGGTGAGCCATCCAGAGTGAAGTCATGTATCGCCTGGCGATGGGTGTGGCCGTGGATCAGGCGGGTCACGCCTTGCGCGCGCATGGTTTCGGCGACTGCCTGGGCGTTGACGTCCATGATTTCCATGGGCTTGCGGCGGGTGCTCTTCGCGCTCTCGGCGCGGTAGCTCTGCGCGATCGCGTGACGCTGTTCGACGGGCATGGCGAGGAACTGCGCCTGGAAGGCGGAGTTGCGGACCTTGGTCTTGAAGGCCTGGTATTCGACGTCATCGGTGCACAGGCTGTCGCCGTGCATGATCAGCACGGGTTCATCGCCGAGCCGGATGATGCTGCCGTCGGGCAGGATGCGGCATCCACTCGCTTCCTCGAAACCCTTGCCGGCGAGGAAGTCGCGGTTGCCGTGGATGAAAAAGATGCTGGTGCCGCTGTCGGCGCGAGCGCGCAGCGCCGCCATCGTCTGGCGCTGGTCCTCGCTGGCCGCGTCGTCGCCCAGCCATACCTCGAACAGATCGCCGAGGATGTAGAGCGTATCCTCGGGACGGACGCGGCGCTCGAGGAAGGCGTCAAACAGTTCCGCGAGGCCGGTGCGTCCTGCCGACAGGTGGAGGTCGGAAATGAACAGCGTCGCCATGATCAGCCGGCGGTGTCGTTGGCCGGCAGGCGCGTGACCTTCTCGATCAGGATGGTGGTGCGCGGCACGTCGCGCGGCAGCGGGCCGCCGCGTCCGGTCGGTACGGCTTCTATGCGATCGACCACGTCCATGCCTTCGACCACGCGGCCGAATACGGCGTATCCCCAGCCATTCGGGGTCGGCGAGCTGTGATCGAGGAAGCCGTTGTCGACGGTGTTGATGAAGAACTGCGCGGTGGCCGAGTGCGGGTCCGGGGTGCGCGCCATGGCGATGGTTCCGCGCAGATTGCGCAGGCCGTTATCGGCCTCATTGCGGATCGGCTTACCAGTCGACTTCTGCCTGAAGTCCTCGGTGAAGCCGCCGCCCTGGATCATGAACTTCTGAATGACGCGATGGAAGATGGTGCCATCGTAGAACTGCTGGTCCACGTAGGAGAGAAAGTTTTCCACCGTCGCCGGCGCCTTCTCCCGATCCAGTTCGACGACGATGTCGCCCTCGCTGGTGCTGATGAGGACGCGGGGCAGGGCATCCCCGGCGGTGGCGCCGGTAGCGCTCGTTGCCAGAGCGAACAGCAGTGCGGGAGTGGCGAGTCTGGTGAACATGGCGTATATACCTGTGCTGGATGTGGACTGCGGCCGGACGGCCTTCCGGGCCCTCATGATATCGGCTTTGTTCCGGGCGTGAAAGCCGCGCCGTTTTGTCGCCGCATCTGGTTTCCGTTACCATGCTGCGTGCCCGGCCCACGCCGGATCTTCTCCAGTCGCGGATTTCACATGCTACAGATCTACAACAGCCTGACGCGGCGCAAGGCGCCGTTCCAACCCCTGGTGCCGGGCAAGGTGCGCATGTACGTGTGCGGAATGACGGTCTATGACTATTGTCATATCGGCCACGCCCGGGTGATGGTGGTGTTCGATATCGTCGCTCGCTGGCTGCGCGCCAGCGGCTATGAACTGAGGTACGTGCGCAACATCACCGACATCGACGACAAGATCATCCGCCGGGCGGCCGAGCGCGGTGAACCGATCGAGGCGCTCACCGCCCGGTTCATCGACGCCATGCACGAGGATGCGGCCAGCCTCGGTGTCCTGCCGCCGGACGAGGAGCCGCGAGCGACGGCTTCCATCGGCGAGATCATCGCGATGATTGCCGCGCTGGAGGAAAAGGGCTATGCCTACCGGGCGGCCAATGGCGATGTCTACTACCGCGTCGCGCGCTTCGCCTCTTACGGCCGTCTGTCGGGCAAGCGCATTGAGGAGCTGCGCGCCGGCGAGCGCGTGGAGCCCAGCGCGGCGAAGGAGGATCCGCTCGATTTCGTGTTGTGGAAAGCGGCGAAGCCGGGCGAGCCCTCGTGGGATTCGCCCTGGGGTGCGGGCCGGCCCGGCTGGCATATCGAATGTTCCGCCATGGCGACCTCCTGCCTGGGCGAACATTTCGACATCCACGGCGGCGGCATGGATCTGATGTTCCCGCATCACGAGAACGAGATCGCGCAGAGCGAGGCGGCTACCGGCAAGCCCTTCGTCGAGGTGTGGATGCACAACGGCTTCGTGCAGATCGATGACCAGAAGATGTCGAAGTCGCTGGGCAACTTCTTCACCGTGCGCGAAGTGCTGGCCCACTATCCCGGCGAAGCGGTCCGCTTCTTCATTCTGTCCAGTCATTACCGCAGTCAGCTCGCCTATTCCGAGGTCAATCTCGATCAGGCTCGCACCGCCGTCGAACGGCTTTACCTGACGCTGCGCGGGCTGGCGGGCGATGCGGCGCCGGGTGATGAAGGCGAAGGTTTCCGTGCCCGCTTCGCCGCGGCGATGGACGACGATTTCAATACGCCGGGCGCGATCGCCGTGCTGTTCGAGCTGGCGGGAGAGATCAATCGCGCCCGGACCTCGGATGAGGCGCGGGCTGCCCGGTTGGCGGCCGTGCTGCGCGAGCTCGGCGGGCTCCTCGGCATCCTGCAGCAGGATCCTCAAAGCTATCTGCGCGGAGACCAGGACGACGACACGGAAACGGCCTGGATCGAAGACATGATCGCGCGCCGGGTTGAGGCGCGGCGCAATCGTGACTGGGCGGAGTCGGATCGTATCCGGGACGAACTCGATGCTCGGGGTATCGTGCTGGAGGACGGTCCGCAGGGGACGAGCTGGCGCCGCAAGTGACGATCCGCCGCAGGCGGGCGAATCGAAAAGCGGAAATCAGCCGCGCTCGTGCATCTGCAGCGCCTGCAGGGTGTTCTGCAGGAGAGTGGCGACGGTCATCGGGCCGACTCCGCCCGGCACCGGGGTGATCCAGCCGGCGCGCGAGGCTGCGGCCTCGAAGCCGACATCGCCGCTGAGGCGGCCATCGGCGCCGCGGTGGATGCCGACATCGACGACGATGGCCCCGGGACGCACCCATTCGCCCTGCACCAGGCCCTGCTTGCCCACCGCAACCACCAGCACCTCGGCGCGGCCGACATGGCTCGGCAGGTCGCGGGTGAAGCGGTGGCAGCTGGTGACCGTGCAGCCTGCGAGCAGCAGTTCCAGTGCCATCGGGCGGCCGACGATGTTCGATGCGCCGACCACTACCGCTTCCTTGCCGTACAGATCGACGCCGGTGCTGTGCAGCAGCGTCATCACGCCGCGCGGGGTGCAGGGGCGCAACTGGGGCAGACGCACGGCCAGGCGGCCGATGTTGTAGGGGTGGAAGCCATCCACGTCCTTGTCAGGGCGGATGCGTTCGATCACCGTTTCGGCGTCGATATGCGCCGGCAGGGGCAGCTGGACCAGGATGCCGTCGATCTCCTCATCGGTATTGAGCCGGTCGATGAGATCGAGCAGCTCGGCCTGGCTGACGGTTTCCGGCAGATCGTAGGCGACCGAGCGGATGCCGGTGTCGTCGCAGGCCTTGCGCTTGTTGGCGACGTAGACTTCGGAGGCGGGGTTGTTGCCGATCAGGATCACCGCCAGACCGGGGGCGCGTGCGCCGCGTGCCAGACGCGCATCGATCTCAGCCCGGATGCTGGCGCGCAGTTCAGCGGCGATCCGCTTCCCATCGAGGATCCGGGCGCTCATCGGCGACCTCTCTCGAGTTGTGCGCCGCCGCGCCTTGCATCCACGATTCCGGTGTCCACGAGCCGAATGCCTCCTTCTTAATCAGGGCGGGAATGATATCACAGGAGCGCCGTTTCAGACCGGTGCTGATGCTAGGTGCGAGTCAGATACGTTAAGATACGTGACTATACGAGGTTTTTGAGGATTGCCGGGTTCGGACATGGCCAGAACGCTTTACGACAAGTTGTGGGACGCCCATGTGGTGCGTGAGAACGAGGATGGCACCTGCCTCCTCTATATCGACCGCCATCTGGTGCACGAGGTGACCTCGCCGCAGGCCTTCGAGGGCCTGCGCCTGGCCGGGCGTCCGCTGTGGCGCGTGGATTCGATCCTGGCGGTGCCGGATCACAATGTCCCCACGACCGGCCGCGAGCGCGGCATCGACGATCCGGTGGCGCGCGAGCAGATCGCGACCCTGGACGAGAACTGCCGCGAGTACGGCATCACCGAGTTCCGCATGGGAGATCCCCGGCAGGGCATCGTCCACGTCATCGGTCCCGAGACGGGAGCGACGCTGCCCGGCATGACCGTGGTCTGCGGTGATTCCCACACCTCGACTCACGGCGCCTTCGGCGCGCTCGCTTTCGGCATTGGCACCTCGGAGGTGGAGCACGTGCTGGCCACCCAGTGCCTGGTGCAGAAGAAGTCGAAGAACATGCAGATCCGGGTGAACGGCCGGCTGCCGGACGGCGTCACCGCCAAGGACCTCGCCCTGGCAATCATCGGCCGCATCGGCACCGCCGGCGGCACCGGCTATGCGATCGAGTACGCCGGCGAGGCGATCTCGGCGCTGTCGATGGAAGGCCGCATGACGCTGTGCAATATGGCCATCGAGGCGGGTGCGCGGGCCGGGATGGTCGCGGTCGACGACGTCACCATCGAATACCTGCGCGGACGGCCGTGGGCGCCGGCTGGCGAACTCTGGGATCAGGCGGTTCAGGCCTGGCGCGAGCTGTGCAGCGATCCGGGCGCCCATTTCGATTCCGTGGTGGAGATCGATGCCGCCACCATCGCGCCGCAGGTGACCTGGGGTACTTCTCCCGAAATGGTCGTGGCGGTGGACGGGAATGTGCCGGTGCCGGCGGAGATCGCCGATCCGGTGCGCCGCGCCGACACCGAGCGCGCCCTGGCCTACATGGGGCTGGAGCCGGGCATGGCGGTGCGCGATATCCCGGTGGACAAGGTATTCATCGGATCCTGCACCAACTCGCGCATCGAGGATCTGCGCGCGGCGGCGGCGGTGGTCGTCGGGCGCCGGGTCGCTGGTTCCGTCCAGCTCGCCATGGTGGTGCCGGGTTCGGGGCTGGTCAAGCGCCAGGCGGAGGAGGAGGGACTGGACCGCATCTTCCGCGAAGCCGGATTCGAATGGCGCGAGCCGGGATGTTCGATGTGTCTGGCCATGAATGCCGATCGCCTGGAACCGGGCGAGCGCTGCGCGTCCACGTCCAATCGCAATTTCGAGGGTCGTCAGGGGCCGGGCGGGCGCACCCATCTGGTCAGTCCGGCGATGGCCGCGGCTGCGGCTATCGCTGGTCATTTCGTGGATGTGAGAGAGCTGGATGCTGCGGCTGCGGGAGGTGCCCATGCGCAGGTTTGAGAAGGTGCGCGGACTGGTGGTCCCGCTCGATCGCGCCAACGTCGATACGGATGCCATCATCCCCAAGCAGTTCCTGAAGTCGATCCGCCGTACCGGCTTCGGTCCGAACCTGTTCGATGAGTGGCGCTATCTGGATCATGGCGAGCCGGGGATGGATCCCGCGAGCCGCAAGCCGAACCCCGACTTCGTGCTCAATCAGCCGCGCTATCAGGGCGCGTCGATCCTGCTCGCGCGCGACAATTTCGGCTGCGGGTCTTCGCGCGAGCATGCGGTGTGGGCGCTCGATGACTTCGGCATTCGCGTCGTCATCGCGCCCAGCTTCGCCGATATCTTCTACAACAACTGCTTCAAGAACGGGCTGCTGCCGCTGGTGCTGCCGGCGGCGACGGTCGATCGCCTGTTCGCCGAGGTGGCCGCGACTCCCGGCTATACGCTGGAGGTCGATCTGCCGGCGCAGAAAGTGCGCGGGCCGGACGGCTTCGAACATGCTTTCGACATCGAGCCTTTCCGCAAGGAGCGGCTGCTCGAGGGGCTGGACGAAATCGGCATCACGCTGAAGCAGCGCGATGCCATCCGGGCCTACGAGGAGCGCCGCCGCCGTGAAGCTCCCTGGCTGTTCAATTCCTGAGGTAACGCATGAGCGCCAAGATTCTCGTCCTGCCCGGTGATGGCATCGGTCCGGAAATCGTTTCCGCTACGCTGACGGTGCTCGATCGCCTGCGCAGCGAGTTCGGGTTTGCCGCCGAAGTCGAGCAGGCCCTGGTCGGTGGAGCCGCCTACGATGATTGCGGCCAGCCTTTGCCCGAGTCGACCCTGGATCTCGCCCGGTCCGCCGATGCCATCCTGCTCGGCGCCGTGGGCGGTCCGCGCTGGGACGCGCTCGCGCCGGAACTGCGGCCGGAGAAAGGGCTGCTCGGCTTGCGTTCGGGTCTCGAGCTCTTCGCCAACCTGCGCCCGGCGCTGCTCTATCCCCAGCTCGCCTCGGCCTCGACCCTGCGCCCGGAGATCGTCAGCGATCTCGATCTGCTGATCGTGCGCGAACTGACCGGGGACATCTATTTCGGTCAACCGCGTGGCGTGCGCACGCTGGAGAATGGTGAGCGCCAGGGCTACAACACCATGGTGTACAGCGAGAGCGAAATCCTCAGGATCGGACGCATCGCCTTCGAGGCCGCGCGCCGGCGCCAGCGGCGAGTCTGCTCGGTCGACAAGGCCAACGTGCTGGAGGCCACGCGGCTGTGGCGCGAGGTGATGACGGCGCTGGCTGCCGAGTATCCCGACGTGGAACTCAGCCACATGTACGTCGACAACGCCGCCATGCAGCTGGTCAGGGCGCCCAAGCAGTTCGACGTCATGGTGACGGGCAACATGTTTGGCGACATCCTGTCGGACTGTGCCGCCATGCTGACCGGTTCGATCGGCATGCTGCCCTCGGCATCTCTGAATGCGGCGGGTCGCGGCATGTACGAGCCGATCCACGGCTCGGCGCCAGACATCGCCGGGCGGGGGGTTGCCAATCCGCTGGGCACCATCCTGTCGCTGGCGATGATGCTTCGATACAGCCTGAACCAGCCGGACCTGGCCGAACGGATCGAGTCGGCCGTGCGGACGGTGCTCGATCGCGGCCTGCGCACGGGAGATATTCTGACTGAGGGCATGCAGCGGGTTGGCACCGCCGAGATGGGCGAAGCGGTGGCGCAGGCACTGACGGAAGCGGCCAGCCAGGCATAGAACGCGCATGACGGCCCGCCCAGGCCGTCAAAAACTTTCGTGGAGACAGGGCTATGAGCAAGCAGGTGAACGTGGCGGTCGTCGGGGCGACCGGCGCGGTGGGTGAGACGATGATCTCGGTGCTGGAGCAGCGCGCCTTCCCGGTGAAGGAGATTTTCCTTCTCGCCAGCAGCCGCTCTGCCGGTACCCGCATCCCCTTCCGCGGCAAGCAGGTCATGGTACAGGATCTGGACGAGTTCGACTTCGATGGCGTCGATATCGCGCTGTTTTCGGCCGGCGCATCGGTGTCTCGCGTCCACGCGCCGCGGGCCGGCGCCGCCGGTTGCATCGTCATCGACAACACCTCCGAGTTCCGCTACGAGCCGGATATCCCGCTGGTGGTGCCGGAGGTCAATCCGCATGCCATTGTCCGTTACAAGACCCGGAACATCATCGCCAACCCGAACTGTTCGACCATCCAGATGGTGGTGGCGCTCAAGCCGATCCACGACGCCGTCGGGATCGAGCGCATCAACGTCTGCACCTACCAGGCGGTGTCCGGCACCGGAAAGGAGGCGGTCGAGGAGCTGGCCAGCCAGACCGCGGCTCTGCTCAACGGCAAGCCGGTGACGCCGGAGGTCTACCCGCGGCAGATCGCCTTCAACGTCCTGCCCCAGATCGACGTCTTCCAGGACAACGGCTACACCAAAGAAGAGATGAAGATGGTCTGGGAGACTAAAAAAATCCTCGAGGATGACGCTATCCTCGTAAACCCGACCGCGGTGCGCGTCCCCGTTTTCTACGGACACTCGGAGGCGGTGCACCTGGAGACCCGGAAAAAGCTGACCGTCGCTGCTGCCCGGGAGCTGCTGGCGAAGGCGCCGGGCATCGAGCTGATGGATGAGCCGGTGCCAGGCGGATATCCGACGCCGGTCACAGAAGCGGCAGGGAACGATCCGGTTTATGTGGGGCGTATCCGCGAGGATATCTCGCATCCGCGCGGGCTGGATCTGTGGGTGGTGTCGGACAACGTTCGCAAGGGTGCCGCCCTGAACAGCGTTCAGATCGCCGAGATTCTGGTGCGCGAATACCTGTAGAGCGAAAGCCCTCAGCCAGGGCGCGCAGCGGATCGGGGTTTTGTGGCAGGGTTTTTGCATCTGATCGCTGTGTCTTCAAGGGCGCCAAGGTTACGAAATTGGGGGATTACATTTTGCGCAGGCTAGCCAGGATCTCGACCGCTCTGTTGCTGTTGACGCCGCTCAACGCCACCTCGCTGGGCTTGGGCGACATTCAGCTCCGTTCCGCCCTCAACGAACCCTTGGATGCGCGCATCGGTCTCAATGCGCTGGGTCAGACCGGGGTTCATGACATTTCGGTATCGCTGGCCTCACGCGATGCCTTCAGTCAGGTGGGGCTCGACCGGCCCGCATTCCTGTCGGATCTGCAGTTCAGCGTAGAGTCCGACGAGCAGGGCAGGCCGGCCATCGTCGTCACCTCCTCGCAGCCGATCTCCGAGCCCTTTCTCGATTTTCTGGTCGAACTGAACTGGCCGAGTGGTCGCCTGCTGCGCGAGTACACCTTGCTGCTGGATCCGCCTTTGCTGCTGGACGAGGCGCCGGAACCCATTGTGGCCGCCAGCTCGACGAGCCCGGGTGCCGGAAGCCAGACGGCGAGCACCGCGGCTCCTGTTGCCTCGACGCGGGCTTCTTCGGCTCCCATGACCGGCGCCCGAGCCCAGGTTACTGCGGACGGCGGGTGGAGCTACGGTCCGGTGGCGCGTGACGCGACGCTGTGGTCGATCGCCCAGGAACTGCAGGAACTCGGCGGCGGCTACAGTGTGGAACAGATCATGATGGCGCTGCTGCGGGACAACCCCGAAGCGTTCTACAACGGCAACGTCAACGAACTCAAGGCCGGGTATGTGCTGCGCATCGATGACCCGGCCACCGTCGGAGCCATCTCCCGCGCCGCAGCCGTCGCCGAGTACCGGCGTCAGGCTGAACAGTGGATGGATGCCAAGCGTGGCGTCGCTGGCCGGATCGCCGATCGGCCGATGGGCGCCGGAACTGCGGCCAGCGAAGCCGCACCGGCGATGGCCTCGGGTGCCGATGCCGGTCCCCGTCTGCGCCTGAGCGCCCCCGAGGCAATCGATGAGGCTAACCTGATCGGCGGTACCAATGAGGGCGAAGCCGAGGGCACCGATGCGCAGCGTCTGCGTCAGGAACTCGCCATCGCCCTCGAGGTTTCGGAGGCTGCGCGTCAAGAAAACGTCGAACTGCGCGAACGCCTCGCGGCGCTGGAAGAGCAGATCGCTTCCATGCAGCGGCTGCTTTCGCTGCGGGACGATGCGCTCACCGCGATGCAGGCGAATGCCGATGCCGCACCGGCGGCAGCCCCGGTCCGGCAGCCGGTGGCTGCGGATTCGGATTCGAAGTCGAATCCCTGGACCGCCCTGCTGAATGATCCTCTGATGCTGGGTGTCGGCGGCGGCGCCTTGCTGCTGTTCGCCACGCTCGGCTGGCTGATCGTCCGTCGCCGCCAGCTTGCTCGCGCTGCCATCGAGGAACTGGCTGCCCAGCCGGCGCCGCGTCAGCGTGATGATGCCGTCGCCGCCGCTGCTGCCGCTGCCGCGGGGGCGGTGGCGACTGCCACAGCCGCAGCCGAGCTGGAATCGGAAGCAGAGCTGGAGCAGGCCGGGCTAGGTGACACCGTCAGCACCGGCATGGATATCATGCAGGCCGACGAGGATGAGATCGACATTCTCGCCGAGGCCGATGTCTATCTTGCCTATCGCCGCTTCGATAAGGCCGAGGAACTGCTGAAGGCGGCGATTCAGGATGACCCGCATCGCAACGATCTGGTACTCAAGCTGCTCGAAGTTCATGCCGCCAGCGGAAACGCCGAAGCCTTCACGCTTCAGGCCGAAGCGCTGCAGGCGACTCTCGGTGAGAGTGATGCCAGCCTCTGGGACAAGGTCGTGGTGATGGGACGGCGGGTTGCGCCCGATCATCAGCTGTTCGCCGCGGAAACGCACCATGTGGGGTCCGGTCCGGAGCCGCTCATGGAAGAACTGGATCTGGACGGTCTCGATCTGAGCAGCTTCGATGAGACGGTGAACGCCTCGAGCGAGGCGGATCCGTTCGCCATCGACGACAGCGAGCCTGCAGTCGAAGCGAATCCGTTCGCGGTTGACGACAGCGAGTCCGCAGTCGACGCCCAGGCGTCAGCGGGCGAGGATATGGCCGCGCTCTTTGACGAGCCGGTGGCGGAGTCCGCGTTCGAGGCTGGCGATCAATCGATGAGCGCCGAGTTCGATGGCGCCGCCGTGACGGAGATGAACGATTCCGCGCCGCTGGCCGAAACCGCTGGGGAAGGGCGGTTCATGCTCGACGACGTCGGTGAAGAACCCGGCATGGTCGCGGATTCTTCCCGTCCGGCCAGCCTGAGCGAGTTTGCAGGCATCCCGGCTTCGACGATGGAGGCTGCCGAGACGGATGCGGCCACGTCATCCAGCACCGATATCGACTGGCTCAGCGCGGTCGGTGACGATCTCACCGAGTTCGAGGTGGATCTCCTCGGCGATGAGGACAGCGAGTATGAGGGCCTGGTCTCCGGTACCGACGAGGTAGGCACCAAGCTCGACCTGGCCAAGGCCTATATCGACATGGGTGATCAGGAAAGCGCGCTGAGCATCCTCGATGAGGTTTCCGAGGACGGCTCCGAAGACCAGCAGCGCGAGGCCAGTGCCCTGAGGCGTCAGATCGGCTAGACTTTCCGTGCGACGCCGTACCGCGGCGTCGCATGGCTGCCCGGCCGGGCAGCTCTCCGGAAAGGCTGGCGTGCACCCGATCATCCGCATTCTCTGTTTTCTGATTCTTGCCGGCTGGCTCGCAGCAGCCGGGGTGGAGCGCTTGATGGCGGCGGTTTTCCTGCTTGCCTTCGCCGCTCTTGCCGCGCCCGCCGGCACATTGGCTGCGGCGTGGACCATGCTCCGGCGCCTGCGCTGGTTCTTCCTCTCTCTGCTGATCGTATACGGCTGGTTCACCTCGATGCCGGCGGATTCGGTCCGCACCGGCTACCTTCATGCCCTTCTACCCGAATTCGCGGGCCTCGCTGCGGGTATCGAGCGCATGTGCGCACTCGCCTGTATCGTCTATGCCGTCAGCCTGTTGCTGCGGCTCAGCACGCGCGAGGATTTGCTGCGTGGCGTATACATGCTGGTCCGTCCTCTGGGCATGTTCGGACTGCAGCCTGAGCGGCTGGCTCTGCGCCTGCTGCTGGTCATGGATGGGATCGATGCGAGCCGTGATGATCTGCGGGCAGGCATGCCACGGGAAGCGCGGCGCGCCGGTCTGCGCGATATCGGCGACCATGCGGCCCGTCTGCTCGGAGATACGATCGAGCGGGCCGAGCGCCGTGAATCCGAGGAAATCATCTTCGATCCCGGCCGCTTTCCGCCATCGTGGCAGTGGCTGCTGCCGCCAGCGCTGCTCGGGCTGTTGTTTCTCCTCGCTGCCGGTATGCAGGCCGCCCTATCGGTCTGAAGGGCGGAGCACGATTCCGCCCAGCGGCGGCAGCGTGATACGCAGGGACCAGGGGCGGTCCATCCATGGTTCCTCGCTGGCGCGCACGGCGCCGGCGTTGCCGATATCACTGCCCCCGTACCAGGTGGAGTCGGAGTTGAGGACCTCGACGTAGTCACCGCCACGCGGCACGCCGATGTGGTACCCGTAGCGCGGAATCGGGGTGAAGTTCAGGGCGACGATGACGAAGTCATCCCCGTTGCGGCGCAGATAGCACAATACCGACTGCTTCGAGTCGTGGCAGTCTATCCATTCAAAACCCTGCTGCTCGAAGTCATGCAGGTGCAGCGCCGGATAATCGCGATAGAGATGGTTCAGGTCGCGCACCAGCCGCTGCATGCCCTGGTGCAGGGGGTAGTCGAGCACGTACCAGTCCAGCGAGCGTTCGGCATTCCATTCCCGGCCCTGGCCGAACTCGCCGCCCATGAACAGCAGCTTCTTGCCGGGATGCGTGTACATGTAGGTGAAAAGCAGGCGCAGGTTGGCGTGGCGCTGCCATTCATCGCCCGGCATCTTGCCGAGCAGCGAGCCCTTGCCATGAACCACTTCGTCGTGCGAAAGCGGCAGCACGAAGTTTTCGCTGAAAGCGTAGAGCTGGCTGAAGGTCAGCCTGTCGTGGTGGTACTGGCGGTGAACCGGATCCTTGGCCATGTATGCCAGCGTGTCGTTCATCCAGCCCATGTTCCACTTCATGCTGAAGCCGAGCCCCCCCAGCCACACCGGGCGCGACACCATGGGCCATGAGGTGCTTTCCTCGGCGATCAGCAGTGTGCCCGGATGCAGCTCGTGCGTCAGCTGGTTCAGCTGGCGCAGGAACGCGATGGCCTCCAGGTTCTCGTTGCCGCCGTGGATGTTCGGAGTCCAGTCGCCGGGTTCCCGGGAGTAATCGAGGTAGAGCATCGAGGCGACTGCGTCGACGCGCAGGCCGTCGATGTGAAACTCCTCCAGCCAGTAGAGCGCGCTCGAGACCAGGAAGTTGCGTACTTCATTGCGGCCATAGTTGAAGATCAGGGTGCCCCAGTCGCGATGTTCGCCGCGGCGGGGATCCTCGTGCTCATAGAGCGCGCTGCCATCGAAACGGGCGAGGCCATGGGCGTCGCGGGGAAAGTGCGCCGGCGCCCAGTCGAGGATCACGCCGATGCCATTGCGGTGACAGTGATCCACGAAGTAGCGGAAGTCGTCCGGCGAGCCATAGCGGCTGGTCGGCGCGTAATAGCCAGTCGTCTGGTAACCCCAGGACGCATCGTAGGGATGCTCCGTGATGGGGAGCAGCTCGATGTGGGTGAAACCCATGTCGCGCACGTAATCGACCAGGCGATGAGCCAGATCGCGGTAATTCGGAAAGCCGCCGTCTCCGGCCTGCCAGGATCCGAGATGGACCTCGTAGATCGAGACGGGGGCGTGCAGCCAGTCGTCACCGGCTCGGCGCGCCAGCCAGTCATTGTCGCCCCATGCGTAGCTCGAGGTTCCGGTGACGATGGAAGCCGTCTGCGGCCGCAGCTCAAAACGCTGGCCGTAAGGATCGGATTTGACGTAAATGCTGTCGCTGTCGCGATTCCGGATCTCGAATTTGTAGAGCGCGGACTCGCCGACCCCAGGCAGAAAGAGCTCCCAGACGCCACTGCCGCCGCGTGAGCGCATCGGATGCCGGCGGCCGTCCCAGCCGTTGAAGTCGCCAACGACGCTGACACGCTCGGCGTTCGGCGCCCATACGGAGAAAACGGTTCCGTGGACCTCATCGACGACGCGCGGATGCGCGCCCAGGAAACGGTAGGCGTGGCGATGATTTCCTTCGCCGAACAGAAAAATGTCGAACTCGGACAGCTGCGGCGGAAAGCAGTAGGGATCGTAGGCCGACGAACTGGAGCCGTCCGGCATGGTCCATACCAGCCGGTAGCTCGGCGGGGCCAGCCCGGCCGGACCGCGCCACTCGAACAGGCCCGCGTCATCGATGCGCTCGAGCACAATATCGCTGTCCGCAATGGTGACGCTGTGCGCGCCGGGAATGAAGGCGCGGATTATCTCCAGCGACCCATCGTGATGGCGTCCGAGAAAAGCGAAGGGGTCATGGTGGCGGGCGGCTATGATCAGGCTGGCGTCTGCCGAAAAATTGTCCGTGGCGTGGCTGGTCGGCATCGGATCGGTCGTCTCGCCTGGCATTGGACAATGATGATAGCATAGTCGCCGGGATTATCAGGGCGGCACCGGACGCATGCGCCGGCGCCGGGATCGGCACTCCTCGATTCGAAGATGATCATGAGACGAGCTGGAAAAGATGGACACAGCACCCGATTCGTCAGCCGCCTCACGCGCGACACCATTGCCCTGATTCTGGCTGGTGGTCGCGGCTCACGGCTGAAGAACCTCACTCAGTGGCGCGCCAAACCGGCGGTGCCATTCGGCGGCAAGTTCCGCATCATCGATTTTCCGCTTTCCAACTGCATCAATTCCGATATCCGGCAGATCGCGATCCTGACTCAGTACAAGTCACATTCGCTGATCCAGCACATCCAGCACGGCTGGAGTTTTCTGCGAGCCGAGCTGGGCGAGTTCATCGAACTGGTCCCGGCGCAGCAGCGCATTGCGACTTCCTGGTACACCGGCACCGCCGATGCCGTCTTTCAGAACCTCGATATCATCCGCAGCTATGATGTCTCCTACGTGCTCATCCTGGCCGGCGACCACATCTACAAGATGGACTACGGTCCGATGCTGGCCTCGCACGTGGAATCGAAGGCGGACATGACGGTCGGCTGCATCGAGGTGCCGCTCGACAAGGCGCACGCGTTCGGGGTGATGTCGGTCGATGATCAGCTGCTGGTGAAATCCTTCGAGGAGAAGCCGGCGAATCCCCAGCCCATGCCGGGCTCGGAGGACACCGCGCTGGTGTCGATGGGGATCTACGTATTCAACACCCACTTCCTCTTCGAGCAGTTGCTCAAGGACGCCTACGCATCCACGTCCAGCCACGATTTCGGCAAGGACATCATTCCCGCTGCGGTCGATCGTTACCGCGTGCACGCCTATCCGTTCCGCGATCCGCAGACCGGAGGGCCGGCCTACTGGCGCGATGTCGGTACCGTCGATGCTTTCTGGGAAGCGAACATGGAGCTGATCGGCGTCACGCCGGAGCTCAATCTGTACGACAACGACTGGCCGATCTGGACCTATCAGTCGCAGCTGCCGCCGGCGAAGTTCATCTTCAATGACGATGGCCGACGTGGCATGGCGGTGGACTCGATGGTGTCCGGGGGCTGCATCGTTTCGGGCGCCATGGTCCAGCATTCGCTGCTGTTCTCCAATGTCCACGTGCGTTCCTACACTCAGCTGGAAGATTGTGTGGTGCTGCCCGATGTCGAGATCGGCGAGCGTTGCCAGCTGCGGCGCGTCGTCGTGGACAAGGGCTGCCGCATTCCGGACGGCACGGTGATCGGCTATGACCGTGAGCAGGATGCCCGCCGGTTTTATGTCAGCGAAAACGGCATCGTGGTGGTGACGCCGGAGATGCTGGGGCAGGATTATCACCGTGTCCACTGATGCCCGGCTCAAGGTGGTGCTGTGCTGGCACATGCACCAGCCGGAGTATCGCAGCCTTGCCGACGGGACATATCAGCTGCCATGGGTATACCTGCACGCCATCAAGGACTACGTGGATATGGCGGCGATCATCGAGGCGACGCCCGGCGCCCGCGCCGTCGTCAATTTCGTGCCTGTCCTGCTCGACCAGATCGAAGACTACGCGAAACAGATCGATGGACATCTGCGCGAGCGTTCCGCCATCAGCGATCCGCTGCTCGCGTCGCTCGTCGCTGCGCAGCCACCCGCCGGGACCGAGCCGCGCCTGGAGCTGATCCGGGCCTGTCTGCGCGCCAACGAAAGACGGGTCATCGACCGCTTCCCGGCATTTCGCCGGCTCGCCGATCTGGCGCACCGCATCGAGCAGGATCCGTCCGAACTCGATTATTACAGCGACCGCTTCCTTACCGATCTCCTTACCTGGTACCACCTGGCATGGCTAGGTGAAACCGTTCGCCGCGAGGACGGACGGGTGCGGCAGCTGATGATGAAGGCCAGCGGCTACACCATGGAGGACCGGCGGCTGCTGCTGGCGATCATCGGTCAGATCATGAGTTCGGTCACCGCGCGCTATCGCCGTCTGGCGGAGTGCGGCGCGATCGAGCTGTCGGTGACGCCGTATGCTCATCCCATGCTGCCGCTGCTGATCGACTTCAGCGCGGCTCGCGAGGCGGTCCCGGACATGCCGCTGCCGGAGTCGCCCGCTTATCCTGGCGGGCGTGAGCGCGCAGCCTGGCATGTACAGGAGGGGATCGCCGGATTCGAGCGCCATTTCGGATTTCGTCCCAGTGGTTGCTGGCCCGCAGAAGGTGGACTGAGCACGGAGGCCGCAGCCCTGCTGGCCGAGGCCGGATTCCGCTGGACGGCGACCGGTGGCAGCGTACTTCGCAATAGTCTTGTCCGCAGCGGCAAGGACGAAAACGGCGGCGCGATGCATCGGCCCTATCGCATTGACGGCAGCGATATCGCCTGCTTCTTCCGCGACGACGGGCTCTCCGATCTCATCGGCTTCACCTATTACGACTGGCATGGAGACGACGCTGTCGCCAATCTGGTCCATCATCTCGAGAACATCGCCGCTGTCCATCCGGGAGACGATCAGATCGTGGTGTCCATCGTGCTCGATGGCGAGAATGCCTGGGAGGCCTATCCGGAAAACGGGTATCACTTCATCACGGCACTGTATCAGCGCCTCGTCGACCACCCGCGGATCGAGCTGACGACTTTCAGCGAGTGCCTGGACAGCGGTGTCCAGCCCGCCGAGCTGGAGCAGCTGGTGGCGGGAAGCTGGGTTTACGGCACTTTCTCCACCTGGATGGGCGATGAGGACAAGAACCGGGGCTGGGACCTGCTGTGCCAGGCCAAGGAGGCCTGGGATCGGGTCATGGCGGAGGGTACGCTGGATGCCGGGCACCGTGAGCTTGCGCTGCAGCAGCTCGCCGCGTGCGAGGGATCGGACTGGTGCTGGTGGTTCGGGGATTATAATCCCGCCAGTACGGTCGGTGACTTCGAGCGTCTCTACCGGCTCCACCTCAGCAATCTCCATCGCTTCCTCGGACTCGAGCCCCCCGAGAATCTGCGTCAGGTGATCAGCAGCGGCGGCGGATTCGCGGAGCAGGGGGGGACGATGCGCAGAGGCGTGGCGGAAGGGCCGGTCGAAAGCATCTGAGCGGTCGCCGGCGATTCGTGCCGGTGGCCCGTGAAGCGTGGGGAGATGGTCAGATTGATCGTTCCATTCGAGCGCAGAGCGAAGCGACTGGCCGGTGCTGCATCGGTATTCTCCGGCCTTTGCCTCGTCCGTCCCGGTTTCCGCGACAGCCGGATCAGTGACCGGACTGCATTCCCTGTGAGCCGTGCTCATCCGCTATGACGGACTGGCATCCCATGGCGGCGACGAATCCAGACGGGCATCGTCCGGACATCGCGCAGCCGTTTTCCCGCCGGCGCTCGGGGATTCTGCTGCATCCCAGTTCGCTGCCGGGTCCGCGCGGCTTCGGCAGCCTCGGCGCCGATGCCTATCGCTTCGTCGACTTTCTGGCCGCGGCCGGGCAGGCCGTGTGGCAGGTGCTGCCGCTGGGTCCGACTCATGACGGCGGATCCCCGTATCAGTGCCTGTCGGTTCATGCCGGCAATGCGCGCCTGATCAGCCTGGAGCGTCTGCTCGAAGAAGGCTGGCTGCCGGAGAGCGATGCTGCTCTCGTTCAGGACGCCGTGGCGGCGGATGATGAGCAGGTGTGGGCCGGGCTGCTGGCCGGATTCCGCGAACGCGCCGACGAGACCGGCTGGCGGGCATACGAGGCGTTTGACCATGCCCACCGTGACTGGCTCGACGACTACGCGCTTTTCGTCGCCCTGCGCGAGCAATTCCATCATGCCCCTTGGACCAGCTGGCCAGAGGAACTGCGGGACCGCCACGAGCGCGCGCTGGCCGAGGCCAAGGTCTGTCATCGCGAGGAGATCGAACGGGTTCGGTTCCAACAGTTCGTTTTCCATCGTCAGTGGCATGCGCTCAAGGCGTATGCCAATGCGCGAGGTGTGCTTCTGTTCGGCGACATGCCGATCTTCGTCGCGCACGACAGCGTGGATGTCTGGGTGAATCGTCGCCTGTTCAATCTCGATGCCAGCGGCCAGCCGCTGGTGGTGGCCGGCGTGCCGCCCGATTATTTCTCCAGCACCGGTCAGCGCTGGGGAAATCCGCATTATCTATGGGACGTGATGGCGCAGGAGAGCTATCACTGGTGGATTCATCGAATCGCCAGCCATCTGGCCATGTTCGATCTGCTGCGCATCGATCATTTCAGGGGATTCGAGTCGTTCTGGGAGATTCCGGCGGACAATTCCGATGCGATCGGCGGGCGCTGGGTCGCCGGACCGCGCGAGGCGCTGTTCGATGCGCTGGTCGCGCACTTCGGCAGTCTGCCGCTGGTCGCCGAAGACCTCGGCATGATCACCGAGGAGGTTCTCGAGCTGCGTGATCGCTACTGTCTGCCGGGAATGAAGATACTGCAGTTTGCCTTCGACGGTACGCCGGACAACCCCTATCTGCCGCACAACCATGTGCGCAACTGTGTCGTCTATACCGGAACCCACGACAATGACACCACGCTGGGCTGGTTCGCGGGGCTGGATGCCAGCGCGCGCGACTATGTCGAGGAATATCTCGGGCGTCCGTCCGAGGCCATGCCCTGGCCGCTCATTCGCTGCGCGATGGCTTCACCCGCGGCGATGAGTATCGTGCCGATGCAGGATGTCCTCGCGCTCGATGGATCCCATCGCATGAATGTGCCGGGAACGACCGAGGGTAACTGGCGCTGGCGTTTCGACTGGGCGCAGGTTCCGGATGATCTGGGGGCGCGTCTCGCGCGACTGAGCAGCCTCTACGGGCGCTGACGGACGGACCGCGAGGTCCATCCGTCAGCTCGATCGTTTACAGCCAGAGCATGCAGCCGAGCTCGAAGCGCCGGCTCAGCAGCCGGTGATGCGGGTAGAGGCGGATGCGGTATTCCTGCAGGCCTGAAAGCGGAGGCTGCACTTCCAGCGTGAAAATCGTTTCCCCGCTGTCGGTCCGCGCGCCGGGTTCGAAGCGATAGATGCTGCGTTCGACCTGCTCGTTGATCGGCAGTTCCGCTCCCACCAGGCACTCGACGAATACGTCCTCGGGCGAAAGACCGTTGAGTCCCACAGCCACCTCGATCTGCACCCGTTCGCCGAAGCGCAGCACCGTGGGCGCGGGATCCAGTCTGCGGATGGATACGCCGGGCCAGGCGGCTAGCACTCGCCGCTTCCACTCGGCCAGCTGCCGGGCCGGGGCATAGCCTTCGCTTGCCAGCGCGGCATGCTGGCGTTTGGCGCTGCTGTAGAACTTCTCGAGATAGTCCATCACCATGCGCTGCGAGTTGAAGCGCGGCATGAGCGACTTCATCGAGTTCTTCGCCTTCTGCACCCAGTCATGGGAATAGCCGCGGCTGTTGCGCTTGTAGTACAGCGGAATGACCTTCGATTCGAGCAGATCCAGCAGTTCGTTCGCTTCCTCCCGATTGCGGAAGGTTTCGTCGAACCTGGCGCCATGCGGCGTGATCGCCCAGCCGTTCTCACCGTTGTAGCCTTCACCCCACCAGCCATCGAGCACGCTGAGATTGATGACGCCGTTGATGCCGGCCTTCTCGCCCGAGGTGCCGCTTGCCTCCATCGGATAGGCGGGGTTGTTGAGCCAGACGTCGACGCCAGTTACCAGTTTGCGACCCAGCGCCAGATCATAGCCTTCCACCATCAGGATCTTGCCCTCGAACTCGGGGCGGTGGGAGTACTCGTGGATCACCTTGAGCAGCTCCTGACCCGGCAGGTCGAGGGGATGCGCCTTGCCCGCGAAAATGAACAGGATCGGACGATCCTGATCGTTGATCAGGCGCGCGAGGCGCTCCGGATCGGAAAACAGCAGGGTGGCGCGCTTGTAGGTCGCGAAGCGGCGGGCAAAGCCCACTGTCAGTACATCGCGTTCCGGTGACACCAGGAAGCGCGTGGCGCGTTCGATCTGCGTCGGGCTTGCGCCATTGCGCCGCATCTGCCTGCAGATCCGCTGGTAGATGTCGCGGAACATCCGCGCTTTCAGCGATTGGCGGATGCTCCAGAAGGTATGGTCGGCGATGTCGTCGATCTGCTCCCAGAATTCCTCGTTCAGGAGCTCATTGCGCCAGCCGCCGCCGAAGTGCAGATCGAACCCGTGGGTCCACTCCTGGGCGAGGAAGGTCGGCACATGGACGCCGTTGGTGACATAGTCGATCGGATTTTCGTGCGGCGGGATCTGCGGCCAGATATAGCTTTCCATCTGCGAGGCCACGCCGCCATGGATGCGGCTGACGCCGTTATGGAAACGGGATCCGCGCAGGGCCAGGGACGTCATGTTGAAGTCGAAGGCGCTGCCGGGGAAGGCGCCGAGCGCCAGGAAACGCTCCCGGTCGATGCGCAGCTTGCCGAGGTGCTCCTCGAAGTACGAGAGAATCAGCTCGTGGGTGAAGAGATCGTGGCCTGCCGGTACCGGGGTATGCGTGGTGAATACCGTTCCGGCGGCCGTCACTTCCAGGGCGGTATCGAAATCCAGACCGGCCTCGATATGCTCGCGGACGCGTTCGAGGATGAGGAAGGCGGCGTGGCCTTCGTTGATGTGCCATACCGTTGGCTGCAGTCCTGCGGCGCGCAGCGCCCGCACGCCGCCGATTCCGAGCACGATCTCCTGCTGAATGCGCGTAGTGCGATCGCCGCCATAGAGCTGGTAGGTGATGCGCCGGTCCGCTTCGACATTGTCCGGCAGATCGCTGTCGAGGAGGTAAAGGTCGATATGCCCAGCTTTCGCCTTCCAGACTTTCAGCTGGACGCGCCTTCCCGGCATGTCCACGTGTACGACGATCTCGCGGCCGTCCGCATCACATGCCGGCTGAATCGGCAGATCGTCGGGGCCGGTCTGAAAGTAATGCGCCACCTGATTGCCGTCGCCGTCGATGGTCTGGTGGAAGTAGCCTTCCCGGTACAGCAGGCCGACGGCGACGAACGGTATGCCGAGGTCGCTCGCCGCCTTACAATGGTCGCCCGCCAGAATGCCGAGACCGCCGGAATAGATGGGAAAGCTTTCATGAAGGCCGAATTCGGCGCAGAAGTAGGCGATCAGGTCGCTGTCGGCATCGATGATGCGACTCCAGTCCTGATTGAGATTGCGGTGCTCCAGATAGGAATCGTATGCCGCCAGGATGCGGTCATAGTCCTGCAGGTAGACGTTGTCCGCCGCCGCCGCATCGAGGCGTCGCTGGGCGACACGGCGCAGAAATACCGTGGGGTTGTGCCCGCAGTCGTTCCACAATTCCGGATCGAGGCGTACGAAAAGACTGCGGACCTGACTGTCCCAGCTATATAATAGGTCGTTGGATAGTTCCACCAGCCGGTGCAGACGCTCCGGTACCACGGGGCGGACTTCAAGCAAGAATCTTGTTCCAGTCATGTCGGATGGGACCTGCTTTGATTATGCGCAGCATGTGCGCGTGTCGGAGAATCTTCGCGAACCCGTCTCAGGAAATCGTTCGCCGGATCGAATCGTGAGATCAAGAAGATCAGAGCTGTCAGTAAATCCCTTCGGATCGACTGCCGCAGTGAGAGCGGAGCCGTGCGGCATTCGTGTCCGCACGTGGCATCCGGGTAACGGTGGTGCCGGGAGAGAGAATCGAACTCTCACGGTCGCAAAACCACCGGATTTTGAGTCCGGCGCGTCTACCAGTTCCGCCACCCCGGCGTCACCGCGTCTGAGTATACAAGTCCCCGCTCGGCCATGACAAGAATCGTTCCCGGCTCGCCGGAGGCGGCGGCAGCGGATGTCCGGCCGCTGCGGCGCTCCGATTTCGACTATGAGCTTCCGCCCGAACTCATTGCGCAACATCCGCTGGTCGAGCGCAGTGGGGCCCGCATGCTCCATCTCACTTCCAGCGGCGTCGTCGATGCCTGGGTGCGCGGGTTTCCGGACCTGTTGCGGCCCGGCGACCTGCTGGTATTCAACGACACACGGGTCATTCCGGCGCGCATCCGCGGCGTCAAGGAAAGCGGTGGCAAAGTCGAGGTCTTCGTCGAGCGCCTGCTCGGTGCTCAGGACGTGCTGGCGCAGGTCCGGGCCTCGAAGGCACCGCGGCAGGCGACGGTACTGCATCTCGAAGGCGGGATCCATGCCGAAGTGCTGGGGCGCGAAGGGGAGTTTTTCCGGCTGCGCTTCCTCGATCCGCGACCCGTGCCCGAGCTGCTGGCGCTGTGCGGTCATGTGCCCTTGCCGCCCTATATCACGCGCCCGGATGGCGCAGTCGACCAGGAACGATACCAGACGGTGTTTGCAGCCCGCGATGGCGCGGTAGCCGCGCCGACCGCCGGTCTGCACTTCGATAATGCCATGCTCGAAGCCCTCGACCGCGCCAGCGTCGAGCGCGCGGCGGTGACGCTCCATGTTGGTGCGGGAACGTTCCAGCCGGTGCGCGAAGAGGATCTTGGTCGTCACCGCATGCATGCGGAGTGGCTGGAGGTGCCGGCGTCGACCTGCGCTGCGGTCGCGGCCGCCAAGGCGCGCGGTAGTCGTGTGATCGCCGTCGGCACTACCGTAGTGCGCGCACTCGAGGCCGCCGCCGCTGGCGGTGTTCTCGAGCCATTCCGGGGTGAGACCTCGCTGTTCATAACGCCGGGATACCATTTTCGAGTTATCGACATGATGCTTACAAACTTTCACATGCCCTGTTCCACCCTGCTCATGCTGGTGTGCGCCTTCGGTGGTACCGGGCGGGTGCTCGATGCCTATCGCCATGCGATCGGGGAGAAATACCGCTTCTACAGCTATGGCGACGCCATGCTGGTGGAGCCATGAAGTTCACGGTTCTCAAGGTCGACGGCGCTGCCCGTCGCGGTCGCATCGAGCTGCCGCGCGGCACCATAGAGACCCCGGCATTCATGCCGGTTGGCACCTATGGGGCGGTGAAGGGCGTCGATCCCGACGCGCTGCGGCAGACGGGAGCCGAGATCGTGCTCTCCAATACCTTTCATCTGATGCTCCGTCCCGGCGTCGAGATCATGGAGAAGATTGGCGGACTGCATCGCTTCATGGGCTGGGAACGACCGATTCTCACCGATTCGGGAGGGTTCCAGGTTTTCAGTCTCGGCGCGATGCGTAAGCTCACGGAAGAAGGCGTTCGCTTCCGCTCGCCGGTGGACGGCTCGGCGGTATTCCTCGGTCCCGAGGAGTCCATGGCGGTGCAGAAGGCTCTCGGCAGCGACATCGTCATGATCTTCGACGAATGCACCCCCTGGCCCGCCACCGAGGAGCAGGCGCGGACGTCGATGGAGCTGTCGCTGCGCTGGGCCGCGCGCAGCCGGAATGCGTTCGGTGATCATCCGGCGGCGCTCTTCGGCATCGTGCAGGGCGGCATGTACGAGCCGCTGCGCGAGGAATCTCTGGCGGGACTGCTCGACATCGGTTTCGATGGCTACGCCATCGGCGGTCTGTCGGTCGGGGAGCCGCGGGAGGAGCGATTGCGAGTGCTCGAACATCTTCAGCCGCGCATGCCGGCCGAGGCGCCGCACTATCTGATGGGGGTGGGCAAGCCCGAGGATATCGTCGAGGCGGTAGAACGGGGTATCGACATGTTCGACTGCGTGATGCCGACCCGCAATGCCCGTAACGGCCATCTGTTCGTCGAGTCCGGCGTAATACGCATACGCAACAGCCGCTACCGTGATGATCCCCGGCCGCTCGATGAGAACTGTGCGTGCTACACCTGCCGGCATTTCAGCCGCGCCTATCTGCGCCATCTCGCTGTCTGCAACGAGATGCTGGGCGCCAGGCTCAATACCCTGCACAACCTCCATTACTACCAGCAGCTGATGAGCGGGCTGCGGTCCGCGATCGAGGCCGGCAACCTGGCGGCGTTCGTAAGAGGTTTCCATGAAAAGCGGGACCAGGAAAGATTCCTTGTGTCATAATACCCCGCTTTAAACGCCCCCAGCCTGACAGGAGTGTGAACGATGGGCTTTTTCATCGAAGATGCTTGGGCTCAGGACGGAGCCGCCGCAGCCGGCGGATTCGCCAGCCTGCTGCCGCTGATCCTGATCTTCGTGATCTTCTATTTCCTGCTGCTTCGCCCCCAGATCAAGCGGGCCAAGGAGCACAAGAAGATGGTCGACGCACTCGCGCGCGGCGATGAAGTGGTCACCTCCGGCGGCCTCCTGGGACGGATAACCCGGGTCGACGATAATTTCGTGTCGCTCGAGCTCGCCGAAGGCGTAGTGGTCCGGGTTCAGCGCTCGGCGATCGGATCGATGGTGCCGAAGGGTACGATCAAGAAGGATCGCGGCGCCAGGGACAAGGATGCCGACGACGCCGACGGGGACACCAAGTCCTGATCCGCCCGGCGCCCGCCTCATGAACCGATATCCGCTGTGGAAGAATCTCCTCGTCCTGCTCGTGGTGCTGCTCGGGCTGCTGTACGCTGCGCCGAATCTTTTCGGCGAAGCGCCTGTGGTGCAGATTTCGCCGCTGCGCGGCGCGCCGGTTGACGCCGCGCTGGAAGAGCGGGTGACGCGGACGCTCGAGCTGGGCGGTATTACGGCGACCCGCGGCGAGGAGGGGGATGGCAACCTGGTGCTGAAGTTCGCCAGCACAGATGTGCAGCTGCGCGCCCAGGATCTGCTCTCTGCCGAACTCGGCGATGACTATATCGTCGCTCTGAATCTTGTGCCGGATGCGCCGGCCTGGATGCGCGCCATCAATGCGCTGCCCATGTATCTCGGTCTCGACCTGCGCGGCGGAGTGCACTTCCTCATGGAAGTCGATCTGGATGCCGCTGTCGCTCAGGCCGAGGAGCGCTTCGTCAACGACATGCGCACCATGCTGCGGGACGAGCGAATCCGCTACGTGAGCGCGGCGCGGACCACGGGTGGTAACATCGAGCTGGCTTTCCGCAGCACCGAGGATCGCGACGCGGCGCGGCGGCGGTTCCAGCGCGAGTTCACCCAGCTCGTCTTCGAGGAGACGGTGCGCGGCGAGAATCTGCTGCTGATCGCGCGCCTCAGCCCCGATGCGGTGCGCGAGACGCGCAGCTTTGCGGTGGAACAGAACGTGATCACGCTGCGTAACCGTGTCAACGAACTCGGCGTCGCCGAGCCGGTGATCCAGCGTCAGGGACTGCGCAACATCGTGGTCCAACTGCCCGGCGTCCAGGATCCCACTCGTGCCAAGGAGATCCTCGGTGCGACGGCCACGCTGGAGTTCCGCATGGTCGATCAATCGGGTGATGTGCAGGCCGCGCTTGCCGGCCGGGTTCCCGCAGGATCGCGCCTCTACCGCGAGCGTGATGGATCGCCGCTGCTGCTCGATCGGCGCATCATCGTGACCGGCGATCAGATCACCGATGCGTCTTCCGGCTTCGACCAGCAGTCCGGTTCTCCGGCGGTGTACGTCACCCTCGACAGCGCCGGCGCCCGCCGCATGCTGCAGACGACCCGGGAGAACATCGGCCGCCCCATGGCCGTGGTCTACATCGAGCGCAAGCCGCAGACCCGCATGGTCGATGGCGAGCTGGTGCGCACCACCCGGGTGATCGAAGAGGTGATCAACGTCGCCACCATCCGCGATCAGTTCAGTCAGCGCTTCCAGATCACCGGGCTCGACAGCAGCACCGAGGCTCACAATCTGGCGCTGCTGCTGCGCGCTGGCGCGCTGGCCGCTCCGATCGAGATCGTGGAGGAACGGACCGTCGGTCCGAGCCTGGGCCAGGACAATATCGATCAGGGCATGCGCGCCGTGATCGTCGGTTTCATCCTGATCATGATCTACATGACCTGGCGCTACCGGGTCTTCGGCATGGTCGCCAATCTCGCCCTGGCGCTCAATCTGGTGCTGCTGGTGGCGGTGCTGTCGATACTGCAGGCGACCCTGACGCTGCCCGGCATCGCCGGTATCGCGCTCACCGTGGGTATGGCGGTCGACGCAAACGTGCTCATCTGTGAGCGCATCCGTGAGGAATTGCGCAACGGCAGTACGCCGCAGGCCAGCATCGTGGCCGGTTATGACAAGGCCTGGGCGACGATTCTCGACTCGAATCTCACCACGCTGATCGTCGCCGCAGCGCTGTATGGCTTCGGCTCGGGGCCGATCCGCGGCTTTGCCGTCACCCTGGGCATCGGCATTCTGAGCTCGATGTTTACGGCGGTGGTGGGCACCCGGTCGGTGATCAATCTGATTTACGGCGGCCGCAGGGTCCAGAGGTTGTCGATATGAGTGCCGAGTCCAACGTGCGGCTGAAAGCGTGGCAGCCGAATATCGATTTCATGGGCAAGCGCCGGCTCGCCTATGCGCTTTCCGGTGTGCTCCTGGTTTTCGCGATCATCGCTATTGCGATGCGCGGGTTCAATTTCGGTGTGGATTTCACCGGCGGCACGCTGGTCGAGGTCAGCTATCCGCAGCCGATCGAACTGGCGGGGGTGCGCGGTGCGCTGCAGCAGGCCGGGTATCCGGAGGCGATGGCGCAGTATTTCGGCACGCCGCGGGATGTGCTCATCCGCCTGGCCCCGAGCGGTGATGCCGATGCATCCAGGCTGGCCGAACGGGTGGTGGAAGCGCTGCGCTCGAGCCCGGGGAGTGAAGGTATCGAGCTGCGTCGCGTCGAATTCGTCGGGCCCCAGGTGGGCAAGGAACTGGCCGAGCACGGCAGCCTGGCGGTGCTCGTATCGCTTCTGGGCATTCTGCTCTATGTGAGCCTGCGCTTCGAGAAGCGCTTGGCCGCGGGCGCGGTCCTCGGCCTGGTGCACGACGTCATCATCCTGCTCGGCGTCTGGGCGGTGTTCCAGCTCGACTTCGATCTCACGGTGCTGGCGGGCCTGCTCGCGACCATCGGCTATTCGCTGAACGACACCATCGTCATCTACGATCGCGTGCGCGAAAACTTCCGCAAGCTGCGCAAGGGTGAGGTGGTCGAGATCGTCAATCTCTCGGTCA
Organism: uncultured Chromatiales bacterium; assembly: GCA_964581365.1. Taxonomy (GTDB): domain Bacteria; phylum Pseudomonadota; class Gammaproteobacteria; order SZUA-140; family SZUA-140; genus JAITWN01. Next base: position 25,637 of record CAZOOF010000007.1, on the reverse strand, counting down.
ACCAGACGCTGACTCGCACCTTGATCACCTCCGGTACCACGCTGCTGGCGCTGATTGCGCTCTACGTGTTCGGAGGCGAGATTCTGCGCAATTTTTCGCTGGTGCTCATCCTCGGCATCATCGTCGGCACCTATTCCTCGGTGTTCGTCTGCAGCGCGCTCGCCCTGTTGCTCGGCGTGAGCAAGAAGGATCTGATGCCGGTGGTGAAGGAGCAGCCGCCTTCGGGGGCGCAGCTGTAAGCATCGGGAGAAGCTGAAAGCAAAAGGGAAGCCGGTTGGCTTCCCTTTTTTTTTGCGATCAGGAAGGACGAGCGCCTTGTTTCACCTTGCCGACGAAGCCTCCATGCCGCCGTCGAGCTGGGCGATCTCGATGCGGTTGCGTCCCAGGCGCTTGGCTTGGTAGAGCGCCTTGTCGGCGCGCTCGATCAGGCTGCCTGGTGTCTCGCCCGGCTTGTAGAGCGAGATGCCGGCGGAGAAGGTCGGCATTGCCATCGTCTTGCCATCGAAGCGGTACGAACTCTCGCTCGTCCGTTTCTTTACCTTTTCCAGAGCTCGCAGCGCCCCGTTGCGGTCGGTGTTCGGCAGCAGTACCGCAAATTCCTCGCCGCCATAACGGGCGACCATGTCGTGATGGCGGAATACCGACAGCATGTTTGCCGCAAAGCTGCGCAGCACTTCATCACCGGCGCCGTGGCCATACCGGTCGTTGATCGACTTGAAGCTGTCCATATCGATCAGGGCCAGCGACAGCGGGTAGCCGTAGCGCTGGACACGCGCGACTTCGTCCTCCAGCCGGCGCAGGAAGGCGCGGCGATTGGGCAGGTCGGTCAGTTCGTCGGTCAGACTCAGGATATGGGCGCGGGTCAGTTCGTCATTGAGGTGCTTGCCCTCGGTGCCGATGATCTGCAGATACTTGGCGGCGACGTCTAGCTTCTGGGTGAGCGCCTGATGGCTGCCGCGCATTCTGTCGACCTCGCCGACCAGTACGGTCTTCAGATCGCGAAGTTCGTCCATGGTGTCGGCATCGCGCAGGGAGGCTTCCTCGATTTCGAGCAATACGCCGAACTTCTCGTTCTGGCGGATCACCTCGTTCATCTGCTGCATCAACGCCGCCTGGATCTTCTGGATGCGTTCGCGCTTTTCGGCGAGATGTCGGCGATAGCTGGCATCACCCTGCTTGGCGCTGTCGACCGATGCCGAATCGTCGAGGCTGGTCTGCTCTGCGGGTGATACTGACGGCATGATTTCGGTCGATTCCTGGCTACTGCTTGCGGGTGAAAATGAGGCTTCGGCTTTGCCGGTGTCCGGCGCCAGTTCCCGGATTCTCTGCAGCAGACCGGTGGTTTCGCTGGCCGCCGGTGCCGCTTCGAGCCGCAGCGCCAGCATGCGCAGTTGCGTGGCGAGGGGATCGTCCGCCCCGACGTGATTCAGCCAGGCGGCGATCAGCTCCCGCGCCAGGACGAGACCTGAATCGCGGGTGGCGATGAGCTCATGTTCGTACGCCTCCAGCACATCATGAACATGCGTGGAGACGGTGCGTCCAGTCGGAGAGTCGAGTTCGGCGAGCAGACGCGACACCCGGTGGGCGAGGGGGGAGGAACATGAATGCGCAGAATCGGTCAACTGTCTGCCTGCCCGGTATATTTTTATTGGCTGCCGCTGAAGGTCCGGCGGCGGAAGGGGCTGCCCCGAAGCGCTGGCGTCCCGATGGGAAAAAGCCTAACACAGCTAACCGTCAAATAATAGACGGCAGTCCGGGTGAGATCGCTGGGAAGGGTTGAAAAAATAAGAAAAAACAATAGAGTACGTTTTTCCGGCCGGCCGCCGGTTGGTTGGCTGCCGCCGCGGATATGAGTCGGAGCGCAAATCATGTATCCTATGCGGCTTTCTTGCCGCGCGAGCGGCGCTTTGCAACTCGAAGGAAGGTGGCCACGATGTTCTCTGCCGATATGCGCATTGCCAGTTTCGATGACGAACTTTGGGAAGCGATGCGTGCAGAGAGCCGGCGCCAGGAAGAGCACATCGAGCTCATCGCCTCGGAAAATTACGCCAGCCCGCGGGTGCTCGAGGCGCAGGGTTCGGTGCTCACCAATAAATACGCCGAAGGCTATCCCGGCAAGCGCTACTATGGTGGCTGCGCTTATGTCGATGTCGCGGAAACCCTCGCCATCGAGCGCGCGAAGCGTCTTTTCGGCGCCGACTACGTCAATGTTCAGCCCCACTCCGGTTCGCAGGCCAATGCTGCCGTCTACATGGCGCTGCTGCAGCCGGGCGATACCATTCTCGGCATGAGTCTGGCGCATGGCGGCCATCTGACTCATGGCGCCAAGGTCAACTTCTCCGGCAAGATCTACAACGCCGTACAGTACGGTCTCAATCCGGATACCGGCGAGATCGATTACGAGCAGGTCGAGGCGCTGGCGCGCGAGCATCGGCCGAAAATGATCGTTGCCGGTTTCAGCGCCTACTCGCGCGTCGTCGACTGGCAGCGCTTCCGCTACATCGCCGATGAGGTTGGGGCGCTGCTGTTCGTCGATATCGCGCATGTCGCCGGACTGATTGCCGCCGGGCTCTACCCGAATCCGGTGCATTTTGCGGATGTCACGACCTCCACCACGCACAAGACCCTGCGCGGTCCGCGCGGCGGCATCATCATGGCCCGCGCCAACGAGGAGATCGAAAAGAAGCTGAACTCTATGGTGTTCCCCGGCACCCAGGGTGGTCCCTTGATGCATGTCATCGCCGCCAAGGCGGTGGCCTTCCTCGAGGCGCTCGATCCGGCCTTTACCGAATACCAGCGTCAGGTGCTCGCCAACGCCCGCGCGATGGCGGCGCAGATGCAGGAGCGCGGTTATCGCATCGTCTCCGGTGGCACCGATAACCACCTGTTCCTCGTCGATCTGATCGGCAGGGACGTGACCGGCAAGGATGCGGATCTGGCGCTCGATGCCGCCCATATCACGGTCAACAAGAACAGCGTGCCCAATGATCCGCGTTCGCCATTCGTTACCTCCGGCATTCGCATCGGCACGCCGGCGGTCACCACCCGCGGTTTCCGCGAAGACGAAGTGCGCGCGCTCGCCGACTGGATCTGCGATGTGCTCGACCGCCCGAGCGACGAGGCCGTCATCGCAGCGGTGCGTGGCAAAGTGCTGGACGTCTGCGCCCGCTTCCCGGTCTATGGCCGCTGACGGCCTGGCGCCGCACGCGCCTGTTTGCGGCGGACGCGAGGTATAGCGACGCTCCGCGGAGACGGTCATGAAGTGTCCTTTCTGCGGCGCCGGAGATACGCGGGTCATCGATTCCCGCCTTGCCAATGAGGGGGCCTCGATCAGGCGCCGGCGCGAATGCGCGAGCTGTTCGGAGCGGTTCACCACGTTCGAGACCGCCGAGCTCGTCTATCCCCATATCATCAAGCACGACGGCACCCGCGAACCCTTCAATGAGGACAAGATGCGGCGTGGAATGCTGCGCGCGCTGGAGAAGCGGCCGGTCGATATCGACGTGATCGAGTCGTCCATCGATCGCATCAAGCACCGGCTGCACGTGTCGGGCGAGCGGGAAATCCGTTCGCGGGAACTCGGCGAGTACGTCATGGATGAGCTGCGGGCATTGGACGAAGTCGCCTATGTGCGCTTTGCCTCGGTGTACCGCCGCTTTCAGGACGTCAATGCGTTCCGCGAGGAGATCGATAGGCTGCGCAATCCCGAAGCTTCGGAACTGGAGAGACGCCAGCTTTCGCTGCTGGAGCCGAAGCGCGGGAAAGGCGGGGAGGGGGCGTGATGGATCTTCCTCGCGCTAGCGCAGCGGTGGATACGCCCGCATCATGAGTTCTGCCGCAATCGAGGCCATGGATCGCGTGCACATGGCGCGCGCCATCGTGCTTGCCGCCCGCGGCCTCCATACTACTGACCCCAATCCGCGCGTCGGCTGCGTGCTGGTGCGGGATGGACGCGTCCTCGGTGAAGGGTGGCACGAGCGCGCCGGCGGTCCGCATGCCGAGCAGATGGCATTGCAGGCGGCAGGAGGCGAGGCGCGTGGCGCCACTGCCTACGTCAGTCTGGAGCCTTGCAATCATTGGGGGCGGACTCCGCCATGCACCGAAGCGCTGATCCGCGCCGGAGTGGTGAGAGTGGTCGCCGCGATGAAGGATCCGGATCCGCGCACGGCGGGCGGCGGCCTGTCCGCGCTGAGTGCGGCAGGCATGGGAGTGAGCTGCGGTCTGTTGGAGAAGGAGGCCGCAGCGCTCAATCCCGGCTTCATCATGCGTCACCGGCGCGGACGCCCCTGGGTGCGCTGCAAGCTTGGCGTGACGCTGGATGGGCGTACCGCCACTGCGGCGGGCGAGAGTCGCTGGATCACCGGGGAAGCGGCGCGGCGCGATGTTCATCAGCTGCGCGCGCGCAGCTCCGCGATCATGACCGGGATCGGTACGGTGCTCGCCGATGATCCCTCGTTGACCGTGCGTATCGATGATGCTGCTGTCGAACGCCAGCCCTTGCGGGTGATCGTCGACAGCTCCCTGCGTCTGCCCGCGGCAGCCCGAGTGCTCGAGGCTCCCGGAGCGACGCTGGTCGCAGGCACGGCATCGGCGCCGCAGCGCCCCGATCTGGAAGCGCGCGCGGACGTCGAAGTGCTGCGCTGCGGCAGCGACGGGCGCGTGGATCTCGAAGTGCTGCTGTCGCTTTTGGCTGCGCGACAGATCAATGAGGTACTATTGGAAGCCGGGCCCGTGCTTTGCGGCGCGATGCTGGAAGCCGGGCTGGTCGATGAGTTGGTGCTCTATGTGGCGCCCAAGCTGCTGGGTGACGCCGCGCGCGGAATGTTTTCCCTGCCGGGCGTCGAACGCCTGGATCAGGCGCTGATGCCCGCCATCGAGGACGTGCGCGCGGTAGGTGACGACTGGCGCATAGTTGCGCGACTTTCTTCTGCGGAGTGATTCAATGTTCACCGGCATCGTAGAGACGATGGGCAGGGTGAGATCCTGCGCGAGGCGGGGCGCCGACATGCGCCTGACCATCGATGCTCCGGAGCTCGATTTCAGCGACGTGGCGATAGGCGACAGCATCTGCGTCAATGGCGTCTGTCTGAGCGCCGTGGAGCTCGGCGAGTCCTGGTTCAGCGCCGATGTGTCGGCCGAGACCCTGAACTGCACCACGCTCGGCGCGCTCGCTGCGGGCGCGCCTGTCGATCTCGAGAAAGCGCTGCTGCCGACCACGCGCATCGGCGGACACCTGGTGAGCGGTCACGTCGATGGCGTGGGGCGCGTCGATGCGGTGCGTCCGGTGGGTGATTGCCGGGTCATGCGTATCACCGTGCCCGCCGCCCTGGCCCGTTATATCGCCGCCAAGGGCTCGGTGTGCGTCGATGGCGTCAGTCTCACGGTGAATTCGGTTCAAGGCGCCGCCTTCGAGGTCAATCTGATTCCTCACACCCTCGAGCGTACGATCCTGGGGCTGCATCGCGCCGGGACGGCGGTGAACATCGAGATCGATGTCGTCGCGCGTTATCTCGAGCGGCTGCTCGGGGAGGCCGGTCACGGCCCCGCTTCCGGCGTCGATCGGACGCTGCTCTCAGCACATGGATACATCGATGATGCCTCGAAAACCTGATCTGCGGGACGTTACCAGGACAGACGAAGATGCGGACGGCGTCTTCAATACCACCGAGGAACTGATCGAGGAAATCCATCAGGGCCGCATGGTGGTGCTGATGGACGATGAAGATCGCGAGAACGAAGGCGATCTGGTGATGGCCGCCAATTGCGTGCGTCCGGAAGACATCAACTTCATGGCTCGCTACGGGCGCGGCCTGATCTGCCTCACGCTTACCCGCGAACGCTGCGAACAGTTGCGTCTGCCGCTGATGGTCAGCGATACCAATGCGCGGCAGAGCACCAATTTTACCGTTTCGATCGAGGCGGCGACCGGTGTCAGTACCGGCATCTCGGCGGCAGATCGGGCGACCACGATTCGTGCTGCCGTGCGGCGCGATGCCAGCCCCGCCGATCTGACTCAACCCGGCCACATCTTTCCGCTCATGGCGCAGCCCGGCGGCGTGCTCACCCGCGCCGGGCATACGGAGGCGGGCAGCGATCTGGCGCGACTTGCCGGCTTCGAGCCCGCAGCGGTGATCGTCGAGATCCTGTCCGAAGACGGCAGTATGGCGCGCCGTCCGGAGCTGATGCGCTTCGCGCGCCAGCATGGTCTGAAGATCGGCACCATCGCTGATCTGATCCGTTACCGCATGCGCAACGAGAAGACCATCGAGCTGGTTTCAGAAAACCGCCTGCCGACCGAGTACGGTGACTTTCTCTTCCGTGCCTACCACGACCGGGCGGGCGGCGAGGTTCATTTCGCCCTGGTGAAGGGAGAGGTGAAGGGTGACGAGCCGGTGCTGGTGCGCGTGCACATGGAGGATCGCCTGTACGATACGCTGCGCGCCAGCGTGCATGACACGACATGGAGTCTGGACGCTGCCATGAGGCGGATCGCGACCGAACCTTCTGGCGGCGTACTGGTGCTGGTGCGTGGAGGCGAGGATGCGCGGGGCCTGATCAGGCGTCTGCAGGAGCAGCACTTGCAGGAGCAGGGCGCTGACTCCTCGCGTTCGGTAAGCACTTCCACCGAGCTGCGCGGCTACGGCATCGGCGCGCAGATCCTCGCCGATCTCGGCGTGCATCACATGCGCGTGCTCGGCTCGCCACGCAAGCTGCTCGGACTGTCCGGTTTCGGTCTCGAGATCCTCGAATACGTCGCTCCCGGGGCATAGCCCGGGATTTCCCCGTGAGTTAAACTGGATCTCCTTAGTCAGGAGGTATCATGAGCCAGATCCGAACCATAGAGGGCGAGCTGGCGGCCGGCGGAGCGCGCTTTGCGCTGCTGGCTTCCCGCTTCAACAGTTTCATCGTCGAGCATCTGGTGCAGGGAGCGCTGGATACGCTGCGTCGCCACGGCGCGAGCAACGATGCGATCGAAATCGTTCGCGTGCCGGGCGCTTTCGAACTGCCGCTCGCTGCCCAGCGGCTGGCTGCGAGCCACCGTTATCAGGCCGTGATCGCGCTCGGCGCGGTCATTCGCGGCAGCACGCCGCATTTCGAATACATCGCCGGTGCCTGCGTGCGCGGTCTGGCGGATGTGGCGCTGCAGAGCCGTGTTCCGGTGGTGTGTGGCGTGCTCACCGTCGACAGCATCGAGCAGGCGATCGAGCGCGCCGGCACCAAGGCCGGCAACAAGGGGGCCGAGGCGGCGCTTTCCGCGCTCGAAATGGCCAGTCTGCTCAGCAAGCTGGAGTCCTGAGTCCGGATGAACGCCAAGGGGCAATCCGGTCATCGCGCGCGCAGCCTGGCACGGCGATGCGTGGTGCAGGCGCTTTATCAGTGGCAGTTGACCAATCACGACGCGGCAGCTATCGACGCCCAGTTTCTGGTCGACGAGACCGAAGGGGCGGTGGATCGCCGCTATTTCGACAATCTGCTGCGCGAGGTGATCAGCCATGTGGATGAGCTCGATGAGCTGCTCACCCCGTTGCTCGATCGGCCGCTGCGCGAGGTCGATCCGGTGGAGCGCGCGGTGCTGAGACTGGGCGCGTGCGAGCTGCGCTTCCATCCCGAGGTTCCGTTCCGGGTGGTCATCAATGAATCGGTGGAAATTGCCAAGCTGTTCGGCGCCCACCATGGTCACAAATACGTCAATGGCATCCTCGATCGTCTGGCCGAGCAGCTGCGGGCGGAAGAGGTGGCCATCATGACCCGCAAGTAGTGTCTCTCCGGCAGCGTCCCGTTTCTTCCTATCCCTTTGTCCGCTTCTTCGGCCGGTTCCTGCATGAGCAGTGAATTCGATCTGATCCGGAAGTATTTTCGCCGGCCGCCCGCGCGTTCCGATGTGCGGATGGCGGTCGGCGATGATGCCGCGCTGCTGCGTCCGCCGTCCGGCCAGGAGCTCGCGATCACGGTGGATACGCTAGTGGAAGGCGTGCACTTCCTACCCGAAGCCGATCCGGTCGCGCTCGGTCACAAGGCGCTCGCGGTCAATCTGAGCGACCTGGCGGCGATGGGCGCCGAGCCGGCCTGGGTCACGCTGGCCCTGACTCTGCCGGCAGTCGATGAGCAGTGGATCGCAGGGTTCTGCGCCGGCTTCTATGCGCTGGCAGATCGCTTCGGGGTGGATGTGGTCGGCGGCGACACCACCCGGGGGCCGCGCTCGATCACGGTGCAGGCGCATGGTTTCGTGCCCACCGGCGCGGCGCTGCTGCGCGGTGCCGCGCGTCCGGGAGATGCGATCTACGTCACCGGCACGCTGGGTGATGCGGGACTGGCGCTGCTGCTGGCGAGCGGCCGGCTTGGCTGCGAATCCGGGATCGTCGATGCCGCCGATGCCGCCGCCGTGCTCGAGCGGCTCGATCGGCCAGCGCCGCGGGTCGAAGCGGGTATTGCGCTGCGGGGCGTGGCTCATGCCTGCATCGATGTCTCTGATGGCCTGCAGGCTGATCTCTCGCATATTCTCACCGAGAGCGGGGTCGGAGCGACCGTGGATATCGATGCCTTGCCGTTGTCCCGTCCCTTGCGCGCGATCACGGAGAACCCGGTGCTCGCGGCAGCTCTGGTCGCGGCGCTGGAGGAGGGGGGAGAGGTCTCAACGCTGTCCGCCGCCGCCCCGCTGGATCTGCGCGCGAGGCTGGCGCTGGGTTCCGGCGACGATTACGAGCTGTGTTTCACCGCGCCGCTGAGCACGGCGGCGGCAGCGGAAGCCGCGCTCGATGCCTGCGGCTGTTCCTGGACCCGCATCGGCATCGTCGAAGTCGATAGCGGTCTGCGCTGCCGCTTTCCCGATGGCAGGCTTTATCGTCCCCGCCGTGGCGGCTACGAGCATTTCTCTGACGGGGTCGGCCAGGCGTGACGGCGGCCGACGATACTGATCCGGCGCGCAAGGTCGCGCGAGTGCCCGCGCGCATGTTGCGCGATCCGGCGCATTTCCTGTCGCTGGGGTGCGGGGCGGGCTTGGCGCCGGTGGCGCCCGGCACTATCGGCACTCTGCTTGGGATCCCGCTCTGGCTTCTGTTGCAGGGCCTGCCGCTCCCCTTCTATCTGGGCGTGCTCTTCGTGCTGTTCTTCGCCGGCGCCTGGGTCGCGGGGCGTACCTCCAGGGCGCTCGGCGCGCATGATCACGGCGCCATCGTCATCGACGAAGTCCTCGGCTTTCTGGTGGCGATGACCGCAGCACCCCAGGGCTGGGAATGGATACTGGCTGGTTTCCTCGCCTTCCGCCTGTTCGATATCTGGAAGCCCTGGCCCATCTCCTGGGCCGATCGCCGTGTCCACGGTGGCTTCGGCATCATGCTCGACGACCTGCTCGCTGGCCTGTGGGCGCTGGTCTGCCTGCAGGCGGCGGCCTGGCTGATCCTCTGAAACGTCTTCAGGTTCAAAAATTGCGGTGCCGGAAATCAATGGCTTGTGGCCGGTTTCTCGGTTTTGCGTGAGCGTGCCCACCAGCGGGCGGCGGAAAACTGCGAGGAACGGTTGGCTGCCATGCGTCCCCCAGCCTCGCCGGGGACGCTTCCGGTTTACATGTTCTTCCGGATCAGGGCGTACGCCGAGTGGTTGTGGATCGACTCGAAGTTCTCGGATTCGATCACATAGGCATCGATGCGATCATCGGCATTCAGGCGGGCGGCCACGTCGCGGACCATGTCTTCGACGAACTTGGGATTGTCGTAGGCTTTCTCGGTGACGTACTTCTCGTCGGGCCGCTTGAGCAGGCCGTAGATCTCGCACGAGGCCTCTTCCTCGACCAGGTCGATCAGGTCCTCGATCCAGACGAAGCCGCGGGTGCGCGCGGTCACGGTGACGTGGGAACGCTGGTTGTGCGCTCCGTAGGCGGAGATTTCCTTGGAGCAGGGACACAGACTGGTGACCGGTACCACCACCTTGACGGTGATGTGCGTGTCCGAAGCGGTGGCTTCGCCGAGCAGGGTGACTTCATAGTCGAGCATGCTGCGCACGCCCGAAACCGGCGCCGCCTTGCTGACGAACCACGGGAAACACATCTCTAGGTGGGCCGAGGAGGCGCCCAGCACTTCCCGCATCCGATGCAGGATGTCCTTGAACGAGGATACCGTGATCTCGCGTTCGTGCGAGTTCAGCAGCTCGACGAAGCGCGACATGTGGGTGCCCTTGAAGTTGTGGGGCAGGTCCACGTACATATTGAAGGTGGCGACCGTGTGCTGGTCATTGCCGCTGCGATCCCGGACCCGGACCGGGTGGCGGATGTGCTTGATGCCGACCTGATCTATGGGCAGCTCACGGGTGTCGACCGAGCTCTGAACGTCGGCGATGGCTGTGGTCTTGCTGGTGGTCATCGGTCTTAAACCTCGCTGTACTTTACGCGGGCACGGTCCGTTTCCCAGATGGTCACGGCAGTCACGCGCACGGTTGCCGTGTTGAGCATTTCGGACAGTCCGCGATAGAACCAAGCCGCGATGTTCTCCGCCGTCGGGTTTATGCGGTCGAAGGGAGCGATGTCGTTCAGGTTGCGGTGATCCAGCTGCTCAGCCAGGGTGCGCGCAGCCTGCCTGATGACCTTGAAGTCGATCCCCATGCCATATTGGTCGAGCTCAGTGGCTTCGACCTCTACTTCCGCTTTCCAGTTGTGTCCGTGCAGGCGGCTGCAGTCACCCGGATAGTCGCGCAGTGTGTGCGCAGCGGCGAATTCGGCGAATACGGTGAGACGATAGCGTGCCTGCATGGTAAAAGTTGAGTGATTTAGTGGGAAGTTACGCCACGAGCAGGCATTTGGCAAGAAGCGCGCTCTTCGAGTGCGTTTTCGATGGCGGCGACGATGCCCGCGGCATCCAGGCCGCAAAGGGCGAGGAGCTCTTCACGCGCGCCATGCTCTCCGAAGTCATCGGGCAGGCCGAGGTTGAGCACCGGAACCGTCAGACCGTGAGCGGCAAGGCATTCGTTGACGGCGCTGCCGGTGCCGCCCATCACCGCGTTCTCCTCGATCGTCACTAGGAGTTCGTTGGCCACCGCCTGTTCGAGGATGACCTGCTCGTCGAGGGGTTTGACGAAGCGCATGTTGACGACCGTGGCGCCCAGTTGCTCCCCGGCGCTGAGCGCCGGTGTGACCATGCTGCCGAAGGCCAGGATGGCAATCCTGTGTCCCTGGCGGCGGATCTCGGCGCGCCCGATGGGCAGGGCTTCGGCGCCGCGCTCGATGGCGCAGCCCGGCCCGGTCCCTCGCGGATAGCGTACCGCGCTCGGACCGTCATGCTGCAGGCCGGTGGTGAGCATGCGATAGCACTCGTTCTCGTCGGCGGGCGCCATGATGAGCAAACTGAGATCGAAGCTGCCGGCGTGAGTGGGGCCGTCGGGGCCGGTCAGGCCGGCGCGATCGATGGCGAACAGCACCGGCAGGTTCTGCAGCGCCACGTCGTGGATGAGCTGGTCGTAGCCGCGCTGCAGGAAGGTCGAGTAGATCGCGACGACGGGACGCAGACCGCCGCAGGCGAGGCCGCCGGCCAGGGTGACCGCGTGCTGCTCGGCGATGCCGACGTCATAGAATCGGTCCGGGTAACGGCGCGCGAATTCCACCATGCCGGAGCCTTCGCACATTGCCGGGGTGATGGCGACCAGTGACGGATCGGCTGCGGCCATGTCGCACAGCCAGTCGCCGAACACCTGCGAATAGCTCGGCCGGCCGCCCGGCGAGCCCGGGCGCATCCCCGCCGCCGGGTCGAAGGTTCCCACGCCATGGTAGGCGCAGGGATTCTCCTCGGCCGGATGGTAGCCCTTGCCCTTGCGGGTGACCACATGAAGAAACTGCGGCCCGCGCAGGGACTGCAGGTTGCGCAGCGTCGCCACCAGGGTGTCGAGATCGTGGCCGTCGATGGGCCCGATATAGTTGAAGCCCAGCTCCTCGAACAGCGTGCCGGGGATCACCATGCCCTTGACGTGTTCCTCCGCGCGCCGCGCCAGTTCGCGCATGGGCGGTACGGCCCTCAGCATGCGTTTGCCGCTTTCGCGCATCGAGGCGTAGAAGCGGCTGGAGAGCAGGCGGGCGAGATAGTTCGACATGCCGCCCACGTTGCGGGAAATCGACATCTCGTTGTCGTTGAGCACCACCAGCAGATCGGCCTCGGTGTTGCCGGCATGGTTCAGCGCTTCGAAGGCCATGCCCGCGGTCATCGCGCCGTCCCCGATCACGGCGATCGATTTGCGCTGTTCGCCGCGGTGCTGGGCGGCCAGGGCCAGACCCAGGGCCGCGCTGATCGAGGTGCTGGAATGCCCGGCGCCGAACACGTCATAGGGGCTCTCTTCCCGCTTGAGGAAGCCGGCGAGCCCGCCGCGGCGGCGCAGGGTCGGCATGGCGTCGCGGCGCCCGGTCAGGATCTTGTGCCCGTAAGACTGATGGCCGACGTCCCACACCAAGTGGTCGTGCGGGGTGGCGAAGACATAGTGCAGGGCGACCGTGAGCTCGACCGTGCCCAGGCTGGCGGACAGGTGCCCGCCGGTACGGGAGACGGATTCGATGATGAAGGCCCGAAGTTCGTCGGCCACCTCGCGCAGCCGCTCCGCTGGCAGCCTGCGCAGATCGTCCGGACTGTCGATCTGGTGCAGCAGGGGGTAGCGTCGGGATTCTTCCATGGCGGCGGGGCGGGACTCTATCGGAAACTGGAAATCATGCGGCGTTTGGCCGGGCGTTGCAAGTTTCGGCCCGCCGTTCAGCGGATGCGATTGACGATATAGGCGGCGATTTCGCGCAGCAGACGGGCATCGGCCCCGAACGGCTCGAGATGGGTGATCGCCTCTTCGTGCAGGCTCCGGGCGCGGGCGCGGGCGCCATCGACGCCGAGCAGGCTGCAGTAGGTGGGCTTGCCGGCCATGATATCGGAGCCGGAGGTTTTGCCGATCACCGCGGTTTCGCCCTCTACGTCGAGGATGTCGTCGCGGATCTGGAAGGCGAGGCCGATGCAGCGGGCATAGGCATGCAGATGCCTCAGCGCATCGCTCCCGGCGCCGGCGGCCAGGGCGCCCAGACTGACGCTGGCGCTGATCAGGGCGCCGGTCTTGCGCAGGTGCATGTCCTCCAGGTCCTCCAGCGTGAGGCTGTGGCCCACCGCGGCCAGGTCGATCGCCTGTCCGCCGGCCATGCCCAGCGAACTGGAGGCGACAGCCAGGGTGTCGATCATGCGCAGGCGCAGAGCCGGATCGGCGGTTATCGCAGGATCGGCCGCCAGCAGGTGGAAAGCGAGAGCCTGCAGGGCATCGCCGGCGAGAATCGCCATCGCCTCTCCGAAGGCGATGTGACAGCTCGGCTTGCCGCGACGAAGGGCATCGTTGTCCATCGCCGGCAGATCGTCATGGATCAGGGAGTAGGCGTGGATCATCTCCACCGCGCATGCGGGGCCGTCGAGCGTCGCCGGGTCGGCGCCGAATACTTCGCCCGAGGCGTACACCAGCAAGGGGCGCACGTACTTGCCGCCGGCGACGGTGGCGTAACGCATGGCCCGATGCAGCTCGACGGGAGATGTATCCCCGGGCGGCAGCCAGCGGTCTAGCGCATGCTCCACCCGGGCGCACGAACGCGCCGCAAAATCCGCAAGGACGGGATCCATGTCAGTCTTCGGATTCGTCGTCGCTGAAGGGACGCAGTTCGGATCGGCCATTCTCTTCGGTCAGGATCTGCACGCGCTGCTCCGCAGCCTGCAGGGCCTGCTGGCAAATGCGGGTCAGGGCGATGCCGCGCTCGAACTCACGCAGCGAGTCCTCCAGCGAGAGGTCGCCCTTCTCCATGCGCGCCACGATGTCCTCCAGTTCCTTCAGGGAACGCTCGAAATCGGGCGGTGTTTCGTCTGATTCTGGTCCGGGGCTTTTCGCCATCTCGCTGATGCCTGCTGCGGGAACTGGATTCGTTCGGACGCCGGCGTGGCGGCGCTTCCGGGAGGCCCATTATATACCAATCGTGGTAGACTCGGTCGGCTTTGGCATGAGGAGCAGCTGCATCGATGAGCAGTAAAGAGTACAACGCCGCGGCAATCGAAATCCTGACCGGGCTCGAGCCGGTGCGCAAGCGTCCCGGCATGTACACTGACACCACCCGCCCCAACCATCTGGCCCAGGAGGTCATCGACAACAGTGTCGATGAGGTGCTGGCCGGGCACGCGAGCACTATCGATGTGACGCTGTACGCCGACGGCTCTCTGGAGGTCGAGGATGACGGGCGCGGCATGCCGGTCGACCTGCATCCCGAGGAAAAGGTGCCCGGCGTCGAGGTGATCCTCACCCGCCTGCATGCGGGCGGCAAGTTCTCCCACAAGAACTACCGTTATTCCGGCGGCCTCCACGGGGTCGGCGTCTCGGTGGTGAACGCCCTTTCCCGCCGCCTCGAGGTGCGTATCCGCCGCGATGGCACCGAATATCTGATGGTTTTCGCCGATGGCGCGGCGGCTTCGCCGCTCGAAGCCGTTGGCAAGGTCGGGGTCCGCAATACCGGGACGCGCCTGCGCTTCTGGCCGGATCCGAAGTTCTTCGACTCCGATCGTTTTTCGGTGACACGGCTGAAGCACCTGCTCCGCGCCAAGGCGGTGCTGGCGCCGGGACTGCGCGTGCGCTTCCGCGATGAGCACAGCGGTGAGACCGAGGAGTGGCATTACGAAGGCGGCCTCGGCGACTATCTGCAGGGCACCCTGGCGGGAGTGGATACACTGCCCGAGCGTCCGTTCACCGGCTCGATGGAGGCCCAGACCGAGGCGGTGGACTGGGCCCTGGCCTGGCTGCCGGATGGCGGAGAGCCGGTGGCCGAGAGCTACGTCAATCTGGTGCCGACGGTGCAGGGCGGGACGCACGTCAACGGCCTGCGCACCGGACTGACCGAGGCGGTGCGCGATTTCTGTGAGCTGCGCAATCTGCTGCCGCGCGGGGTGAAGCTGGCGCCCGAGGATGTCTGGGATCGGTGCAGCTATGTGCTTTCGGTGAAGATCCAGGAGCCGCAGTTCGCCGGCCAGACCAAAGAGCGCCTGTCCTCGCGCGAGACCGCGGCCTTCGTGTCCGGCGTGGTCAAGGACAGCTTCGAGCTGTGGCTCAACCAGCATGTGGAAACCGGTGAGAAGATCGCTCAGCTCGCCATCAGCAATGCCGAGCAGCGCATGCGCGCGGCGCGGAAGGTGGTGCGCAAGCAGGTGACGCGCGGACCGGCGCTGCCCGGGAAGCTCGCCGATTGCACGCTGCAGGATCCGCGTCTCACCGAGCTGTTCCTGGTCGAAGGTGACTCCGCCGGCGGTTCGGCCAAGCAGGCGCGCGACCGTCAGTTCCAGGCGGTCATGCCGCTGCGCGGCAAGATCCTCAATACCTGGGAGGTTTCGCCCTCCGAGGTGCTCGGCTCCCAGGAAGTCCATGACATTTCTGTCGCCATTGGCGTCGATCCCGGTTCGAACGATCTTTCTTCGCTGCGTTACGGCAAGATCGCCATCCTCGCCGATGCCGACTCCGATGGCGCCCACATCGCCACGCTGCTGTGCGCGCTGTTCATCCGCCATTTTCGGCCGTTGGTGGAAGCGGGTCACGTGTACGTAGCCATGCCGCCGCTGTATCGCATAGACATCGGCAAGGACGTCTACTACGCCCTCGACGAAGACGAGAAGCGCGGCGTGCTCGAGCGCATCGAGGCCGAGAACCGCAAGGGCAAGGTCAATGTGCAGCGCTTCAAGGGGCTGGGAGAGATGAACCCGCTGCAGCTGCGCGAAACCACGATCGCTCCCGACACCCGGCGTCTGATTCAGCTCACCATCGAAGATGGCGACGATACCGAAGCGATCATGGACATGTTGCTGGCGAAACGGCGCGCAGCCGACCGGCGCACCTGGCTGGAAACCAAGGGCGATCTCGCCGAGCCGGTGATCTGAACCACGATACGGACCGAATCCCATGAGCACGACGATGGAAATGAGCTTCGAGGGCGTGGAGCGGCGCCCGCTGAAGGCATTCACTGAGAAAGCCTATCTCGACTACTCGATGTACGTGATTCTCGACCGCGCCCTGCCTCACGTCGGCGACGGTCTGAAGCCGGTGCAGCGTCGCATCATCTATGCGATGTCCGAGCTGAGTCTGTCGGCGACCGCCAAGTTCAAGAAGTCGGCGCGCACCGTCGGTGACGTGATCGGCAAATTCCATCCCCACGGCGACTCGGCCTGTTACGAGGCCATGGTGCACATGGCGCAGCCGTTCAGCTACCGCTATCCGCTGATCGACGGCCAGGGGAACTGGGGCGCGCCCGACGATCCCAAGTCCTTCGCCGCCATGCGTTATACCGAGGCCAGGCTGTCGCGGTATGCCGAACTGCTGCTGTCCGAGCTGGAGCAGGGAACGGTCGACTGGGTCCCGAATTTCGACGGCACGCTGGAAGAGCCGGCGGTCATGCCGGCGCGCCTGCCCCATGTGTTGCTCAACGGCGCGACGGGCATTGCGGTCGGCATGGCGACCGACATCCCGCCGCACAATCTGCGCGAAGTGGTGCGCGCGTGCCTGCGGCTGTTGGACGATCCGGCGGCGTCGGTCGAAACCCTGTGCGAGGACATCCTCGGTCCGGATTTCCCCACCGAGGCCGAGATCATCACCCCGCGCGCCGAAATCGTGCGCATGTACGAGACGGGCACGGGAGCCGTGCGCATGCGTGCCCGTTATGAGCGCGACCGTGACGGCATCGTGATCACCGCGCTGCCGTTCAACGTTTCCGGCGCGCGCATCCTCGAGCAGATCGCCCAGCAGATGATGGCGAAGAAGCTGCCCATGATCGAGGATCTGCGCGATGAGTCGGATCACGAGAATCCGACCCGCCTGGTGATCGTGCCGCGCTCGTCACGGATCGACTTCGATGCGTTGATGTCGCATCTGTTCGCCACCACCGATCTGGAACGCAGCTACCGCGTCAACCTGAACGTGATCGGCGTCAATGGCCGGCCGCAGGTCAAGAACCTGAAGATGCTGCTCGACGAGTGGCTGGGCTTCCGCACCGATGTGGTCACCCGGCGGCTTCGCCATCGCCTGGAAGCCGTGCAGCGCCGGCTGCATATCCTCGATGCGTTGCTGATCTGCTATCTGAACATCGATGAAGTGATCCGCATCATCCGCGAAGAGGACGATCCGAAGGCCGAGCTGATGGCGCGCTTCGGACTCACCGATATCCAGGCCGACGCGGTCCTCGACCTGCGTCTGCGGCACCTGGCCAGGCTGGAAGAGGTGCGCATCCGTGACGAACAGAAGAAGCTAGACAGCGAGCGCGCCGATCTGGAAAAGACCCTGGGTTCGCCCGCGCGCCTGAAGAAGCTGATCCGCAGCGAGCTGGAGGCCGACGCCGAGAAGTACGGCGATGAGCGCCGATCTCCGCTGGTCGAGCGCGAGTCCGCGCAGGCGCTGGATGAAAATGCGCTGCTTCCGGCCGAATCCGTCACCATCGTTCTGTCGAAGAACGGTTGGGTGCGCGCCGCCAAGGGCCATGAGATCGATGGCGCGGCGCTGTCCTACAAGGCGGGTGACGAGTATCTCGCCGCCGTGGCGGCGCGCAGCAATCTGCCCGCTTACTTCATCGACAGTCATGGGCGTGTCTATTCGCTGCCGGCCCATACCTTGCCGGGCGCGAGAGGGCAGGGGGAGCCGCTGACCGGCCGCCTCAATCCACCGGACGGAGCCCGCTTCACCGGTCTGATGGCGGGACCGGACGAGGCCATGTACCTGATCGCGAGCGATGCCGGCTATGGCTTCATCGCGCGGCTGGGAGATCTTCATACGCGCAACCGTGCCGGCAAGGCGGTCCTCAACGTGCCCGCCGGCGCCGAGGTGCTGCCGCCGGCGCCGGTCGAAGGGCTGGAGGATGCGACGATCGCCGCGGTCACCGGAGAGGGACACATGCTGGTGTTCCCGGCCCGTGACCTGCCGCTGCTGGCACGCGGCAAGGGGGTGCGCATGATCGGCATCCCGGCTGCCAAGGCCGGTACGGAGCGGATGGTCGCCGCGGTGGTCGTTCCCCAGGGCCGCGGTATCAGGATCATCGCCGGACAGCGTCACGTGACGATCAAGGCCAGCGATCTCGTGCACTACGCCGGGGAGCGGGGCCGGCGCGGTCTCAAGCTGCCGCAGGGATTCCGCCGGGTGGAGCGTCTGGAGCTCGCCTGATAGCGCGCGGACTTGAAAAGCGGGATCTGACCCCTATCTTCATGACGTGTTTTACTTCGTAAATTCGATTCGAGGCCTGAAATGAAGCGTGTGCTGTTGTTCATCGCGACCAACCTCGCCATTCTGCTGGTGCTTTCCGTCGTTCTGCACCTGTTTGGCGTCGAACGCATTCTTGACGAACAGGGCACGGGCCTCGATACGGGCAACCTGCTGCTGTTCTCGCTGATCATCGGCATGGGCGGTTCGTTCATGTCGCTGGCAATGTCGAAGTGGACCGCCAAGCGCTTCACCGGCGCGCGCGTCATCGAGCGTCCGCAGAACGACACTGAGGCGTGGCTGGTGGAGACGGTGCGCCGCCAGGCACAGGCTGCGGGCATCGCCATGCCGGAAGTGGCGATTTACGATGCCCCCGACGTGAATGCCTTCGCCACCGGGGCGAGGCGCAATGCTGCCCTGGTCGCCGTCAGTACCGGGCTGCTGCGCACCATGACGCGTGACGAGGCTGAGGCAGTGCTCGGTCACGAAGTGGCGCACGTCGCCAACGGTGATATGGTGACGCTGGCGCTCATCCAGGGCGTGGTGAACACCTTCGTCATCTTCCTCTCGCGGGTGATCGGTCATGTGGTCGATCGTGTGGTGTTCAAGACCGAGCGCGGGCATGGCCCGGCGTTCTGGATCACTGCCATCATCGCCCAACTCGTGCTCGGCATCCTGGCTTCGATCATCGTGATGTGGTTCAGCCGCTACCGCGAGTTCCGCGCCGACCAGGGCGGGGCGAAGCTGGCCGGCCGCGAGAAGATGGTCGCCGCACTGCAGCGCCTGCAGCAGCAGACGCCGCAGCCGCTCCCGGACCAGCTCGCCGCCTTCGGCATTTCCGGCGTCATGACCCGCGACGGCCTGAAGCGCCTGTTCATGAGCCATCCGCCGCTCGAAGAACGCATCGCCGCGCTGCGCGCCGGGAACTGATCGGAGATCGCTGAAAGGGCCGGATCCTGGCAAGGGATCCGGCCCTTTTTCATGTGCGAGACTCGGCGGTTTTTACGCCGCTACGAAATGCGGGCGATTACATCAGCTCTTCGAGCGCTGCGACCAGCGCGGCGCACTGCTCATCGGTGCCAATGGTGATGCGCAGGAACTGCTCGATGCGGGGCTGGCGGAAGTGGCGCACGATGATTGCTCGTTCGCGCAGCTTGTGCTGCAGCGCCGCGGCGTCATGACGCGGATGGCGGGCGAAGACGAAGTTGGCCGCCGAGGGCAGCGCATCGAAGCCCAGGCGCTCGAGCTCGCCGACCAGCCATGCGCGTGAGCGGATGATGGCGGCGCAGGTCTGCTCGAAGTACGCGCGGTCTTCCATGGCCGCAACCGCACCCGCGATGGCAAAGCGATCGAGCGGATACGAGTTGAAGCTGTTCTTGACGCGCTCCAGGCCCTCGATCAGGGTGGCGTCGCCGACGGCGAACCCCACCCGCAGTCCCGCCAGGGAGCGCGACTTCGACAGCGTCTGCACCACCAGCAGGTTGGGGTAGCGTCCCACCAGCGGAATCGCGGATTCGCCGCCGAAATCCACGTAGGCCTCATCGACCACCACCACTGAGTCGGGGTTGTCCCCCAGCAGGCGCTCTATGGCTTCCAGGGCAAGCAGCCGCCCAGTGGGCGCGTTGGGATTAGGAAAGATTATGCCGCCGTTGGGACGCCTGTAGTCAGCGGGATCGATGGCGAAGGCATCGTCGAGAGGCACGGTCTCACAGGCGATGCCATACAGGCCGCAGTACACCGGATAGAAGCTGTAGGTAACATCCGGAAACAGCACCGGCTGTTCATGCTTGAGCAGGCCCTGGAAGGCGTGGGCGAGCACTTCGTCAGAGCCGTTGCCGACGAACACCTGGCCTGGTTCTATGCCGTAGTAGGCCGCCACCGCTGTCTTCACGCGCTCGGCGTTGGGATCGGGATACAGGCGCAGGGTATCGGCCGCTTCCGCGCGCAGCGCCTCGATGACGCGCGGGGAAGGGCCATACGGATTTTCGTTGGTGTTGAGCTTGATCAGATCGAGGATCTTCGGCTGCTCACCCGGCACGTAGGGAGTCAGGGAGTGGACGATCGGGCTCCAGAATCGGCTCATGGCAACTCACGGTATCTGTGGGGATAGGGCGGCGGCGATTTCACCGCGCGAGGGCGCTATTCTGCCGCATTGGGCTGCGCGCCGAAACCGGGCGCCCGAGGCCGGTGCCTTGCGCCGCCTCATATCACCGGCGTTTTCGCATCCGCTCCCGGTTCCTCTCGCACCAGCCGCGGCACCAGATAACCCGGAAGCGTTGCTCGCAGTTCGCCATGGATGGCGAGCGCCCGTTCCGTTTCCACTTCGAAGTGCGCGGCGCCGGCTACCCGGTCCAGGAGATGCAGGTAATAGGGAGTGACCCCGGCCTCGAACAGCGCTTCGCTCAGCGCGGCCAGCACGCGGGCATCGTCGTTGACGCCGCGCAGCAGCACGCTCTGATTGAGGAGAGTCGATCCGCTTGCCGCCAGGCGTTCCAGAGCATTCCGCACCTCGTCGTCAATCTCGGCGGGATGGTTGGCGTGAATCACCACCACCGGCTTGAGCCGCGTGCCGGCGAGCAGACTGGTCAGGGCTTCGTCGACCCGTGATGGCAGCACCACGGGCAGGCGAGTGTGCAGACGCAGGCGCCGCAGCCGCGGCAGCGCTTCCAGGCGTTCGACCAGGGCGATCAGGCGATGGCCGGCGAGCGAGAGCGGATCGCCGCCGCTCAGGATGATCTCGGTGAGATCTTCGGCTTGGGCGATCGCTTCGAGCGCCGCTTGCCACTCGTCTTCCGAGCGCGCCGCATCGCTGTAGGGATAGTGGCGGCGGAAGCAGTACCGGCAATGCACGGCGCAGGCGCCCGTGGTGATCAGCAGCGCTCGCCCATGGTACTTGTGCAGCACCCCCGGGGCGCGCTCGGAGGCCAGGTCGCCGACCGGATCGCGCACAAACCCGGCGGCGGGCGGTTCACGTTCGGCGAGCAGGGGGAGCACCTGACGCAGCAGGGGGTCGGCGGGATCTCCATAGCGCATGCGGCGCACATAGCTGAGCGGCACGCGCAGGGGAAAGGGGTTGTCGGTATCGGGATCCACACCAGACAGTCCGGGATCCAGGCCGAGCGCGGCAAGCAGTTCGGATGGCAGGCGGTATCCCTCCGCCAGTTCCCGTTGCCAGCCTTCCGGCTGCAAGCGGGATTGAGTTCGCGCTATCATAGGCCCTCGTCGAATTCCGGCCGTTCCCCGGCGGCTTCGACATTGTATGGGATTCGGCCGCGGCTCCCAATCGCCACGCCGCTTCCCCATGCACCTACGTACCAACCCGGAAAAGGTCCATGGCGATATACAGCACCAACGAATTCAAGAACGGCCTCAAGTTGATGATCGACGGCGATCCCTGCGCCATCGTCGATCTCGACTTCGTGAAGCCGGGCAAGGGACAGGCCTTTACGCGCGTGAAATACCGCAACCTGAAGACCGGCCGCGTCAACGAGCGCACCTACAAGTCCGGTGATACGCTGGAAGGCGCCGACGTCGTCGACCTCGACATGCAGTACCTGTACAGCGATGGCGAGTTCTGGCACTTCATGAAACCCGACTCCTTCGAGCAGTATCAGGTTGGCGCCGATACGATAGGCGAGGCGGTCGAGTGGCTGAAGGGCCAGGAAATGTGCATCGTCACGCTGTGGAACGATGCGCCGCTGGCGGTCATGCCGCCAAATTTCGTTGAGCTTGAGATCGTCGAGACCGATCCCGGCCTGCGCGGCGATACCTCGGGCGGCGGCAGCAAGCCCGCGAAGCTCGAGACCGGCGCCGTGGTGCGGGTTCCGCTGTTTCTCGAGACCGGGGAACGCATCAAGGTCGATACCCGCACCGGCGCCTACGTGTCGCGGGTGAAGGGCTGAGGATCGGAACACGCCCGATGCCTGCGGCGCCCGGACAGGACTGGCGCCCGCAGGCGGACATTGGGGCGCTGCGCTTGCGGGCGGAGATCCTCGCCCGCGTGCGCGCATTTTTTGCGGCGCGTGACGTGCTCGAGGTGGAAACGCCGGTTTTGTCGCAGCACGCGGTCACCGATCCGCGCCTGTACAGCCTGCAGAGCCTTTACACCGGCCCCGGTGCCCCGGCCGCAGGATTGCCGCTGTATCTGCAGACATCTCCTGAATTCGCCATGAAGCGCCTCTTGTGCGCGGGCAGCGGTCCGATCTGGCAGGCCGCCCGCGTCTTCCGCGATGGCGAGCGAGGACGTCGGCACAATGTCGAGTTTACGCTGCTGGAATGGTACCGGCCGGGCTTTGATCACCACCGGCTGATGGATGAGGTCGGGGAGCTGGTGTGCGAAGTACTCGGCATGCCGCCATGCTGGGACCGGATCAGCTATGGTGAGCTGTTTCGCGAGCGGCTCGGCATCGACTGTCATGCCGCGACTCCGGTCGAACTCGCCGCCTGCGCGGCGGAGCGCGCTATCGATGTCTCGGCCGGCGCGGACGCGCTGAGCCGGGACGAATGGCTGGATCTTCTGCTCACCCATCTGCTCGAGCCGACGCTGGGCATGGATCGCCCGCTCTTTGTGCATGACTATCCCGCGAGCCAGGCAGCGCTCGCCCGCCTGCATGGCGAGCCGCCGGTCGCCGAACGCTTCGAGCTCTATGTCCGTGGAATCGAACTGGCCAACGGTTATCACGAACTCGGCGATGCCGCCGAACAGCGCCGTCGGTTCGAGCATGACAATGCTGAGCGTCGTGCTGCCGGGCTGCCGGAAGTCTTGCCGGACGAGCGTCTGCTTGCAGCGCTGGAACATGGTCTGCCGCCGTGTGCCGGCGTTGCGCTGGGGTTCGATCGTCTGCTGATGCTGGCTGCGGGCGAGGACGACATCGCCCGAGTGATGGCCTTCACCGTGGAGCGGGCCTAGGAACCCGGCTGGCTGATCCTGCCGATCGTTTCGCCCATGCGAACGCGGGCGCCTTCGGTCAGGCTCAGGTCGGCACGAGCGGGCGGGAACAGCAGAATCACGGTCGATCCCATATTGAAGCGCCCAAGTTCTCCGCCGCGCTCGATACGGACGGGCTCACCATCCGGCTGCCAATGGCCGAACGGGTGTTTGCGATCAACCGGACCGCTCCAGACTGTCTCCATCGCGGCGACGAACATGGCGCCCACCATGACCAGCGCCATGGGGCCGGCGGGCGTGTCGAAGACGGTGACCAGCCGCTCGTTGCGCGCGAACAGGCCGCGTACGTGCCGGGTCGAGTAATCGTTGACACTGAACAGCTCGCCGGGGATGTAGCGCATGTGCTGCAGGCGCCCATCGACCGGCATGTGCACTCGATGATAATCGCGCGGGGAGAGGTAAAGAGTTGCGAAGTTGCCGCCGGCGAACTTCGCGGCCAACGCGGCGTCACCGAGCAGCGCGGCGGAGGTATAGTCGATGCCCTTGGCCTGAATCATCCGACCATCGTGGATCGCGCCACAGGCGCTGACCACGCTGTCGGCCGGAGAGAGGATATCTCCGGGAGCGTCCGATATCGGCCGCGCGCCCGGCCGCAGAGCGCGAACGAAGAAGGCATTGAAGTGCGGATAATCGCGCGGATCCGGTTCGGCGGCTTCATTCATGTCCACGCGGTAGAGGAACACGAAGAAGCGGATTAACATGTTCTTTACCGGAGCCAGTCGCACCCGGGTGATGCGCCAGGCAATGCGCGCCAGTGGCCGGTGGGGTATGACATGCAGGATGAGTGTGCTCAGAAAGCTGAACATGCGCTGAAGCAAGATAACCTCACTGGCGGGTGTCTGATGCGCGGATCGGATGAGGATTGTCCGCTGGCAAGCGCGTGTATTTCAGGCTGCGCGGCGTAATCCTCTGAAAACGTTGGCGGATTATACCGGAAAATGGAAAGCGGATTGAAATTGCTGGCCCGCAGGGTCGGCGAGACGCTGGCGCAGCGGAAGCTGATGCTCGCCACGGCCGAATCGTGCACCGGAGGCTGGGTGGCGCAGGTCGTTACCGCGGTGCCCGGCAGCTCCCAGTGGTTCGATCGCGGCTTCGTTACCTATTCCAATGCCTCCAAGCAGGAAATGCTCGGGGTCAGCGCCGAAACGCTGGAGCGGTTCGGGGCAGTGAGCGTGGAGACGGCGAAGGAAATGGCCGAAGGCGCTTTGAATCGCAGTCACGCGCAGATCACTCTGGCGATCAGCGGTGTTGCGGGACCGGGGGGCGGCACCGCGCAGAAACCGGTGGGGACGGTCTGCTTCGCGTGGGCTGCGGCCGGACGCACGGTCGTCACGCATACCGCGCATTTCATCGGAGACCGCACTGCCGTGCGCTGGCAGGCGGTCACGCAGGCGCTGCAAGGGATACTGGACCTCCTTGAACGCCCAGCCTGAATCAGGGTCCGACACGCGGCCGGTCAGGCGCATGTTCTTCGCGCTCGATCCCCCGGCCGATGTCAGGACCGCGCTGCATGGTCTCGCCCGGGGGCTGCCGCCCTTGCCGGGGGGGCGGCTGGTGAGCGCGGACCGCCTGCATCTTACGCTGTTGTTTCTGGGCATGGTGCCGCACGCGCTGCTGCCCGGCATTCTGGCGGCGGCCGGGAGGGTGGGCGGTCAGCCTTTTTCGATCGGACTCGAACGAATCGGCTATTGGCGCCATGCCGGCGTGCTGTGGCTGGGAGCGCAGCCTTCGCCGCCGTTGCTGGCGCTGCACGAGCAGCTGCGCGCCGAAGTTGCGGCTGCCTGCTCGGAGATCATGCTGGACGAGCGGGAATTCCGTCCCCATGTGACGCTGATGCGCGGTCTGCGGCGCCCGCCACAGGTGCGGCATGCGCTGGAAACCCCGCTCGTCTGGCCGGTCTCCGAGTGGGTGCTGATGGCGTCGGTGGATTCCGGCTACGAGGTGCTTGGCCGCTGGCCACTTGGCGGCGAAGTCTGAGCTTCGGTCCGGCCGCCGGCCGAAAGCAGCGTCGGTCTGGGCGGCGGCCCCGGGGCTAGGATGGCTGTGCCGATCATGGGATAATCGCTGCCAATCGTGCGCGCGGGCTGGCAGGCGGTACGGTGCAAAATTCAGGTGGAATCACGGGGAGAATCGGATGGAAGACAACAAGCGTAAGGCACTTGCGGCAGCCCTGAGCCAGATCGAGCGGCAGTTTGGCAAGGGTTCGCTGATGCGCCTTGGCGACGACAGCGTCGCGCGGGATATCAGCATCGTTTCCACCGGTTCCCTCGGTCTGGATATCGCACTCGGCATCGGCGGCCTGCCGCGCGGCCGCATCATCGAAATCTACGGTCCGGAATCTTCGGGTAAGACCACGCTGACCCTGCAGGTCATCGCCGAGGCACAGAAGGCGGGCGGCACTGCGGCCTTCATCGATGCCGAGCATGCCCTCGATCCGACTTATGCCGAGAAGCTTGGCGTCAATGTCGAGGATCTGCTGGTGTCGCAG
>CAZOOF010000006.1:0-54510 GCA_964581365.1 uncultured Chromatiales bacterium | reverse complement strand
GTGAAACCGGCCGTCTTGCCGGTACCGGTCTGGGCGCAGGCGAGCATGTCGCGCCCTTCGAGCAGAACCGGGATTGCCTGGCTCTGGATGGGCGTAGGCTCGGAATAGCCGAGTTCGGACACAGCACGCAACAGTTCGGCCGACAGACCGAGGCTGGAGAAAGACATGAATTTTGTTACTCCTGATTGGCCTAGGTCTGCGCGTTGCGGACCGGTCGTCTAGGCGGGGAATTCGGGAAAATCGATCGATCGGGGCGGGATCACCACGAAGGAGAGTCCCGTGCAGAAGACCGGACTGCAGGGGGGACTGGCGGCTATTCTACGGATTGCGCCTCCCCCGCACAAGAAATATCGGCGGCAGCCGCCGGCGACCGCTTCAGCGCTGCCCGCGCGACTGATATGCTTGGGCACACGGCAGGGTGCAACTTTGGAGCGCGGATAAAGTCAAAATCCGTATGCAGATCATGAAGCGGCAAGGCACGATCGTATTCTTGGCGGTACTGGGGATGCTGCTGAGCGGATGCGCCACCCAGGTATCCGAGCGCATCGCGCGCGCGCCTGCGATCGACATCAGCGTAGCGGATGCCCGCGCCGATATCGACGCGCACGTCGGTGAGACCGTCCGCTGGGGCGGCACGATCATTGCGGCCGACAACGAAGCGGAAGAGTCACGCCTCGAGATCGTCGCGCGCCCGCTGCGCCGGGACGGCAGGCCGCAGGACGTCGACAGCAGTCCGGGTAGGTTCATCGCGCTGTTCGATGGTTTCCTCGATCCGGCAATCTTCATGGAAGGCCGTGATGTCACCGTCTTCGGGACGCTCGAGGGCGAGCGCATGGGCCACATCGGTGAGCGGGAATACCGATATCCGGTGGTCCGGGTGCTCGAGTACCAGCTGTGGCGTTCGGTTGATGTGCGCGACTACCCCCCCGGCTATCGCAGCTATTACTACTACGATCCCTGGTATTGGGGTCCGTATTACCACCCCTTTCCCCGCTATCGCGAGCTGCCCCCCGCCAGGACGCCGGAGCGACGGGGAGTACTCCGGCGATGATCCCTGGCCAGCTTCACTCGCTGTGGGTGTGGCTGACCCTGACCGCGGTTCTGGCCGGCTGCGCGACCGGCGCGCTGTTCGATCGCGACCGTTATGATGATGCGCTGACACCGGTCGACATCGCGCGCTCCCCCCATCCTCCAGGGGGTCACCAGGCCTTGTGGGGCGGCTTGGTCATTGCCGCGCGGAATCTCGAGAATACGAGCGAGCTGGAGATCCTTTCCTACCCCCTCGATGGCCGACAGCGCCCCGATACCAGCCGCCCCCCGCAGGGACGGTTCCTGACTGTCGTAGACGGCTACCTCGAGACGGCGGACTATGCCGAAGGTCGCATGGTCACCGTCGCCGGCCCGGTCATCGGCACGCGTGAAGGAAAAGTCGGCGAGTCGGGTTACACTTACCCAGTGATCGAAACGACGCCCGAACTCCTACACTTGTGGCCGAGCGGACGTCCGGAAACGGAGCCGCGTCTCAACTTCGGCATTGGCGTCATGTTCGGTCGCTGATTCCACCCGACCGGCGCGGGGTGAGTTCGCCGGACCATAATCCAAAGCAACCTCGAGGGGAACGCATGTCCATTGAACGCATCCGTATCGCCATGGCGGCCTTGCTGCTGTCCGTCCTCCCGCTGGCCGCCGGCGCTCACACGCATCTGAAGGAATCCGAGCCCGCCGCCGATGCCGTGCTGGATG
The DNA here is from genome assembly GCA_964581365.1 of uncultured Chromatiales bacterium. Lineage (GTDB taxonomy): Bacteria > Pseudomonadota > Gammaproteobacteria > SZUA-140 > SZUA-140 > JAITWN01. Next base: position 52,767 of record CAZOOF010000006.1, on the reverse strand, counting down.
CCGCGCCCGGCCAGGTCCACCTGATCTTCGACAGCCGGATCGAGCCGCGATTCAGCCGCGTCGAGGTCTATGCACCCGACGGCTCGCAGGTGGATCAGCGCAATACCACGGCCAGTGACAACAAGCGTGAACTCACCGTGGACCTCGCCGAAGATTTGCCGGCCGGCGAATACAAGGTGCACTGGAATGTGGTCGCTCGCGACGGGCATCGCGTGCGCGGGGACTTCAAGTTCAACGTGAAGTAATCTGCCGGGGAGCACACGCCGATGCAGATACTGGCGGCCACGCTCGACCTGCTCGGCCTGGCGCTGCTCAGCGGCGTGACCGCGGGCTGGCTGTGGCTGCAGCAGCGACCCGCGGGCCGGACCGCCGCCGCACTGGAACGATGGCTGGCGCTCGCCCTGCTGCTCTCCCTGTCCGGTGCGGCGGCAGACCTGCTGGTGCGTACTGCCGCACTCCATGAAACCACGCTGACGGCCGCGTGGCCGCATGTCGGCGATGTGCTCCTCGGCAGCGACTACAGCCGGTTCTGGATGCTTCGCGTCGCCTCGCTCCTGGCGCTGGTCCTGCTGTGGGTGATAGCGCGAGGCTCGCACCGGCCGCTGCGGATGGCGCTGCCGCTGGTGGTGCTGGCCAATGCATCCGCTGTAGCGGGCACCGGTCACGCGGGAGAAGACGGCATCCTGACGGTGCTTGCCCTCTCGGATGTGGTGCACGTGACCGCTGCAACCCTGTGGGGCGGCGCGGTGCTGGTGTATGGTTTCGCCATCGCCCCAGGGCTTCGGCATGGGCAGGCACCAGCGGCATGGGTCGCTGAATCGGCCGTGCGCCTGTCGGCGCTGGCGGGACTGGCGCTGGCTCTGGTCCTGGCTTCCGGCCTGTACAACGCCTGGATGCTGGTCGGCACGGTTCCCGCGATGTGGCAGACCGGGTACGGCCGCATCCTCACCGTCAAGCTTGCCTTCGTCGCCGTGATGATGGGTATCGGCTTCTACAACCGCTACCATGCCGTACCGCTGATTCAGGCCTGGGCGCGTCCTCCGCTGCTTGCCGCCGAGGCGGATGCGCCGCTGGGCCGCCTGCAGACCATGCTTCGTATCGACGCGCTTATCGTTGTGCTGGTCATAATCACAGCAGCCGTGCTCGGCAACGTCAGTCCCGCGGCTCATCTCCACGAGGGCTGACCCTTACCGGGCAGGCCAGCGGTTTCGCGTGACTCCCGTCATGGACAGCCGTCGGCTACCGCCGTCTTGCGGGTTATGCTAGAGGACGGATTATTTCCGCATGCAGGAGGTGCCCCATGAAAATGGATTACAGCAAATACAGTGAAGACGACCCTTCACAGGACGAGCTCCGGCGTCGCCTGACCCCGCAGCAGTACGAGGTCACGCAACGGGATGGCACCGAACCGCCCTTCGACAACAGCTACTGGGACGAAAAGCGACCGGGCATCTATGTCGACGTCGTCAGCGGTGAACCTCTGTTCTCGTCCCTGGACAAGTATGACTCCGGCAGTGGCTGGCCGAGCTTCCTGCGCCCGCTGGAGCCGGAGAACGTGGTGGAGCGCGAAGACTTCCGGCACGGCATGAAGCGAACCGAAGTGCGCAGCCGCGGCGCCGACTCCCATCTCGGCCATGTCTTTGACGATGGGCCGCAGCCCACCGGGCTGCGCTACTGCATCAACTCCGCCGCCCTGCGCTTCATCCCGCTGGAAGACATGGAGCGGGAGGGCTACGGCGAGTACCTGTCCCGGTTCGCCGCAGCGCGCGGAGGATTAGATTTGGAGCGGAATGTGCCTTAGAATCTGCTCCTAGCGAAGAATAAAAGGGACATTTCAATGAGCGACAAGCCGGATCACAAGGCCATCTGCCAGTCCTCCCTGGGCGTGGAACTCGAAGAGGAGGAATGCCGCATCATCGCCGCCGCGATGGACGTCCGCCACCTGGAAGATGGTGAGCTGGTGGTCAAGGAGGGCGAGGCGGACAACACGCTCTTCGTGCTCATCGAAGGCAAGCTTGCGGTCACCGGCACGGTGCTGGGCCAGGAGCTGGTCGTCTACACCATGAAGCTGGGCGAATGCGCCGGCACGCGCGCCTTCGTCGACCGCACTCCACGCAAGGCGACGCTGCGTGCCGTCGGCAAGACCACCGTCTACACGCTCAAGCCCGACGCCTTCGAGGCCATGCTCGAGACGCATCCGCGCATCGTCTACAAGATCATGCGCGCCCTGTTCCGGATCACGCACACCAACCTGATGCGCATGAACCTGGAAAGTCAGGAACTGGTCAACTACGTGTCGAAGATCCGCGGCAGGTACTGATCAGAAGCCGGAGGGCTCGAACACAGGGCGGGGAGAACGATCCACCGTCTCCTCGCCCCCGCTCACCCGGCGTCTTCTGCAAACCGGACGTACCCCGATCCGGGCCTCGAACGAAACATCCCGGACCGCCTCCGCCTCGTCGCATTCACCTCAGCAGTTTGTCGCTGTCCTGCAGCAGCTGCGCAGCAAACGAGCGCATTTCGCTCAGTTCGCTTTCCGCGTACGGTCGCGGCTCCAGCCTCCCCCACACCGGAGCCGGCCAGGCCGGATCGTTCCGATGACGCGCGATGTGGTGCAGATGCAACTGCGGCACGACGTTGCCGAGCGCGGCGATATTGAGCTTGTCGGCGCGAAAGCGCCGGGAGAGCTGCTCGGCCAGGAATGATGATTCGCGCATCAGCTGCCACTGATCGGCTGCGTCGAGCTGATGGATCTCGCTGATTCCGGCGCGATCCGGCACCAGGATGAACCAGGGCCAATGGGCATCGTTCATCAGCAGCAGACGGCACAGCGGCAGCCGGCCGAGTTCGAACGTATCCTGGCGCAGCCGCGGATGAAGCTCAGCCACGCACACTGCCTGTCCGGCGAGTCCTGCGTCCGGCGTTTCCACGCGGTTGAGGGCGTTCGCCTTTCCTGGCCTTCGGCACGGCCGGCAAGCCCGTATGCTGGGTCAGGAAGGGCCTGGTGCGTGCCCCCGGCTTGCGCTTGCCCTCGTGGGTCGCACCGGTACCCGCCGGCTGCCAGGCGGGTATCAGGTGGCGCTTGCCGTTGCCGATCAGATCCGCGCGTCCCATCCGTCGGAGCGCCTCACGCAACAGCGGCCAGTTCTCCGGATCGTGGTAGCGCAGAAATGCCTTGTGCAGCCGGCGCATTTTCAGCCCCTTGGGAACCGCAACTGCCTCACTGGCACGTCCAACCTTGCGCAGCGGATTGCGCCCGCTGTGATACATGGCGGTCGCCAGCGCCATCGGCGACGGCAGGAAGGTCTGCACCTGGTCGGCGCGAAAGCCATTGCGTTTGAGCCAGAGCGCGAGCTCCAGCATGTCCTCGTCACGCGTGCCCGGATGCGCCGCGATGAAATACGGGATCAGATACTGTTCCTTGCCCGCCTCGCGCGAGTAACGCTCGAACAGGGCCTTGAAACGATCGTATGCCCCCATGCCCGGCTTCATCATCATTGACAGCGGACCGTCTTCGGTATGCTCCGGCGCGATCTTGAGATAGCCGCCGACGTGGTGGGTCACCAGTTCGCGCACATACTCGGGAGAGCGCACGGCCAGGTCGTAGCGAAGCCCCGAAGCGATCAGCACCTTCTTCACTCCGGGCAGCGCGCGAGCCTTGCGATACAGGCCGATGAGCGCGGAATGATCAGTGTTCAGATTGGAGCAGATATCGGGCCAGACGCAGGACAGCCGGCGGCACGCGCTCTCGATTTCGCGACTGCGGCAGGCAAGGCGGTACATATTCGCGGTCGGCCCGCCGAGATCCGAGATGACGCCGGTGAAACCCGGCACTGTGTCACGGATGGTCTCGATCTCGCGCAGGATCGACTCCTCGGAGCGGCTCTGGATGATGCGCCCTTCGTGCTCAGTGATCGAACAGAAGGTACAGCCACCGAAGCAGCCGCGCATGATGTTGACCGAGAAGCGGATCATATCCCAGGCCGGGATGGCGGCATCACCGTAGGCCGGATGCGGGCGACGCGCGAACGGCAGATCGAACACCGCATCCATCTCTTCCGTCGTCAGTGGAATCGGCGGCGGATTGATCCAGACCTCGCGATCGCCGTGACGCTGGACCAGCGCCCGCGCATTGCCCGGATTGGTTTCCAGATGCATGACGCGGGAGGCATGGGCGTAGAGCACCGGATCGTCCTTCACCGCCGCGTACGAGGGCAGGCGCACCACGGTCCGCTCACGATCCGCGCGCGGGATATGGCGTTCCAGACGCACGACGCGCGCCACACCAGGCGCAGCGTCGCCGGCCTTCGTTTCACCGGCGCCGCTTCCAGCGCAGGACTTCCGTTCGCTGGCATAGGGGTCGGCGGGCGGCGCGACCGGCCCCGGCTCATCCACCTGAGAGGAATCGAGCTCGATCCAGTCCTCAGGGACGCGGTCACGCACGAAGGCGGTGCCGCGAATATCGGTCAGGGATTCGACCGGCTCGCGTGCCGCCAGCCGGTGAGCGATCTCGATGATCTGCCGCTCCCCATTTCCGTACACCAGCAGATCCGCGCGGGAATCGAGGAGCACCGAGCGTCGCACCTTGTCCGACCAGTAGTCATAGTGCGCGATGCGCCGGAGGCTGGCTTCGATGCCGCCGACGACGATCGGAACCTCGCGGAACGCTTCGCGGCAGCGCTGCGCATAGACGATGACGGCCCGATCGGGACGCCTGTCCGGCGCGCCGCCCGGAGTGTAGGCATCGTTGCTGCGGATGCGGCGATCGGAGGTATAGCGGTTGACCATCGAATCCATGTTGCCGGCGGTGATGCCGAAAAACAGATTCGGACGCCCCAGCGCGGTAAAGTCGGCCGTACCGCGCCAGTCGGGCTGCGCGATGAGACCCACGCGAAAACCCTGACGTTCCAGCACGCGTCCAATGACCGCAGCGCCGAAACTGGGGTGGTCCACATAGGCGTCGCCGCTGACCAGTATGATGTCGCAGGAATCCCAGCCGAGAGCTTCCATCTCGTCGCGCGACATGGGCAGCATGGGGGCCACGCCGAAGCGGGATGCCCAGTAGGGACGACGGGAGAAAAGACCAGGAGCTGGAGGATGCATGGGAGTGCGATTATACCCCGTATCGCCCGCTAAGCGCCCGCGACATCGCGGCGGCGAACCGGCGGAGGGGTTCAGTCGTGACTGAAACCGCGGATGATATACCCGCCCGACTTCTCGTCGTACTCCAGTTGGAGCAGGCCGCGGTCCCGCGCCTCCTCGAGCAGGCGGGCGAAGGTGCGAAAGCCGTGATAGGTTTCATTGAAGCCGGGATTGCGCCGCTTGAGCGCCTGCTTGACCATCGAGCCCCAGACCTTCTCCTCTTCTCCCCGCTCCTCGAACAGATCCTCGACTGTCTCTATGACCATGTCGATAGCCTGTTGGCGCTTGTCCTCCTCGGACAGCTCGGTGGCGGCCTCACCCCCTTCCGCCGCCTCGGGCGCGTTCACCGCCGCCTTGGTCCGCGTCTTGCGCTTTGCACGGCTGCGCGATTGCTTCTCAGTGTCGCGCACCAGATCGTCATAGAAGATGAACTCATCGCAGTTGGCGATCAGGAGATCCGAAGCCGATTTCTTGACCCCAACGCCGATGACCACTTTGTTGTTCTCGCGCAGTTTGCTTACCAACGCCGAAAAATCCGAATCGCCGCTGATGATGACGAAGGTATCGACGTGCGACTTGGTGTAGCAGAGATCGAGCGCATCCACGACCATGCGGATGTCGGCCGAGTTCTTCCCCGACTGACGCACATGCGGAATTTCGATCATTTCGAAAGCGGCCTCATGCATGGAACGGCGGAAATCCTTGTAGCGCTCCCAATCGCAGTAGGCCTTCTTGACGACGATATTGCCCTTGAGCAGCAGGCGCTCGAGCACCTTGCGGATATCAAAGGGCGCATAACGGGCATCCCGCACCCCGAGAGCGACGTTCTCGAAGTCACAGAACACTGCCATGTTCTGGGTCCTGGAAACGTTCAACCGGTTACGCCCGCATGCCCGTTGACTGGCTTGAGCCAGCGGTAAACCCGCATCGGCGGCGCATTGCGCAGCTCCATGGTAACGTCGGGACTGCCAAACAGCTCGCGACCAAAGCGCGCGACGTGGCTGCGAAACTGATAGGCGACGAAGCGGCCGCCATAGCTGAGAGAGGACCACAGCGAACTCAGTATTTCACGGGCCGTGCTTGGCGGCATGGTAGAGAAAGGAATGCCGGAGACGACCACGTCGGGCTGGCCCAGTCCGTATTGCGCGAGGATTTCGTCGATGTCGACGGCGCTGCCGACATGATTGATCAGGCGCGGATCATCGATCGCAGCCAGACGAGCGGAAAACTCCGGGTTGATCTCGATGGTGAGCAGGCGCCCCTCCGGCGGCAGGGCTCGGAGGATGGCTCTCGTCGTACCCCCCGTGCCAGGGCCGAGCTCGACTACCAGGCCGGCGCGCGATATGTCCGCCGCTTCCACGATGCGCTTCTCGAGGAAGCGGGAGCTGGGGACGACCGAGCCGACCCGCTCCGGATTGTCGAGGAAGCCCTTGAAGAAGGCCAGGGCGTCAGGAGTCTTGCGCACAGATTCCTTGCCTAAATCCTCGCTCACTCGCTCGCTCCACCCCGTTGAGTATTTGCGGCACGCTGTGGCACACCACCCACCCGGGCAAATATGCTGCCAGACGGTGCCGTTCGTCAATCACCAGAAGGAAGAACAGGAAATGGAAAACGGGTCGGCAACCCGGCCTGCAGCCAGATCCGGCGCCGATTCAGGCGGAAAGATGACCATCGAGCTGGCGCCCGGGCAAAAAAAACCCCGCCTCAAGGACGGGGTTCTTTCGTTCGATGCTGGAACGAACCGCTTAGAGCGGCTTGACGTTCTCGGCAGCCGGACCCTTCGGGCCCTGCGTCACATCGAACTGCACCTTCTGACCCTCAGCCAGGGTCTTGAAGCCGGTGCCCTGTATGGCCGAATGATGGACGAATACGTCCTTGCCGCCATCTTCGGGCGTGATAAATCCAAAGCCCTTGCTATCGTTGAACCACTTGACAGTTCCAGTTACCACGGAGAATACCTCTCTCAACATTGAATGCGATGATTGCAGCTCATCTTGTCGAGGCGTGATTGCGGAGGGTCATCCAAAACAGATAGGAGGGCTACCGAATTACCACGAGTACGCACTGCAACCAGAGTCACTATACACAAACTCCAAATGAAAGCAACAGAATTCTGTTGCACTTTGCAAGCCCCTGTATGCCTGCTATTTTGCCCTCATCTGCCATCACTCCATCCGCCAGCTATTCGCCGATCCATGACATTGAACAAAGTACAGAAAGGCTCCGCTCTGCGCTCCACATTGATCACCGTGGGTATCGTTGTCCTTGCTCTGGCGCTCGCCGCCACTCTGCTCCCGCGCGGCTTCAGTGACGATCTGTCGCGCATCGGCCAGGGGCGGCCGGCTGTCGTCCTGACGCATGACAAGGAAGCCGTGGCGAGCTTGGAGCTGATGACCATGCTCAATGACATTCGCGGTGACTACGAAGATCGTCTGGAGTTCCTGGCGATCGATGTCGCGACCGAGGAGGGTCGCAGCTTTGCGCAATCACAGGGAGTCGGCTCCAGCCTGCTGGTTCTGTTCGATGGAACGGGCAGCCGTATCGCGGTCTTCGATGGCATACGCGACCCGGCGATCCTGCGCAGCGCGCTCGAACACCGACTCGGCCTGCCTCCACCCTGAGTCCTGCGGCAGCGCGCCGCCACCAGCGATGACGTTGCAATGATACGCACCCTGTTCAGCGTCTCCAGCCTGCTGTGCGGTATCGCGCTCGTTCTGATGGGGCTGGCGCTGCTCGGCACTTCGCTTGGCATACGAGCAGTCGAGGAGCAGTACAGCGACGCCGTGATGGGTCTGGTCATGGCGAGCTACTTCGTCGGCTTCGTCATCGGGAGTTACATCCTTCCCCCGCTCGTCCGCCGCATCGGTCACATACGCGCCTACACCGCGCTGGCGGCCATCGGATCCGTGTGCGCCTTCATGCACGCGCTGCTGGTCTTTCCCCTCGCCTGGGCTGCCCTGCGCTGCGTCATGGGCATCGCGCTGGTCGGAATCTACATGGTGGTCGAAGGCTGGCTGAATGGCATGGTGCCCAACCGGAGCCGCGGCAAAATATTCGGCGTCTACATGATGGTCACCCTGGGTGCCCAGGCGCTCGGTCAGTTCCTTCTGCTGCTCGACCCCGGCGCAACGATTGCAGCGTTCGGGATTGCCGCCTCCTTCTTTTCACTCGGCATCGTTCCGCTCGCGCTGACCCGCCGCGCACAACCGGCCATGGTGGAAGCACCGTCGATCCATCTGGCCGAGCTGCGCCGCCGGGCGCCCCTCAGCCTTGCCGCAGCGCTGGTTGCCGGACTGGTCACCGCCGCCTTCTGGGGACTTGGCGCCGTGTTCGCGAGCCGCACCGGTCTGCCGGCGTCGCAGGTTGCTACTTTCATGGCCGCGCTGGTAGCGGGCGGTGTTCTGCTCCAATGGCCGGTAGGCCACTTCTCCGACCGTCACGACCGGGCCCGCGTGATGATCGCGGTTGCCGTGCTCGGCACTGCTGCCGCCGTGTTCGCCGCCTTTGCCTGGCGGCTCGGAGTCGGCTGGCTCTATATCTCGGGCGCCGCCGTGGGCGGCATGATTTTCACGCTCTACGGTCTCAGTGTCGCCTACCTGAACGATCGCATCCACAGCGAAGCGGCGCTGGATGCGGCGCGCGGGATCCTGCTGGTGTTCGGTATCGGATCGTCCGCCGGCCCGGTGCTGGCCGGCTTGGCGATGCATTATGGCGGCCCATCGGGACTGCCACTGTTCGCCGCGGTGGTGCTCGGTCTGTTCACACTCTACGCCGGCCACGCCGCCCGTACGCAACCTCCCGTAGCAGACGAGGAACGTTCGACCTTCATTCCGATGGATCAGACCTCGCCGGCGGCACTCGAGCTCGATCCGCGACTCGCGGGCGACGACAATACGGCCTCCCCCCCCGTCGGCAACGCCGCTTCCTGATGCCGCCGTCCGCTGCGAACTGACAAACGTCGTTTACACCGATCGCCGGCGGTGCCAAGATGGTTTTCTGCGCTGCACCATTCCGTACCGGTCCCTGGACCTGCACTTTTCTGCAACTCTCTTTGTTGAAGGAGGCAAGCAATGAACGTGCAAGAACTGGAACGGACAGCCCAGGCCATGGTCGCAGACGGCCGGGGGCTGTTGGCAATGGACGAAAGCACTCCGACCGCGACCAAGCGGCTGAAGGCGGTTGGAGTGGAAAGCACCAGTGAAAACCGCCGCAGCTACCGCGAACTTCTCCTCGGCACCAGCGGACTCGGAGAGTACATCAGCGGTGCCATTCTCTACGACGAAACCATTCGCCAGCAGGCAGCCGACGGCACACCATTTCCGCAGCTTGCCGAGCGCAACGGCATCATTCCAGGCATCAAGGTCGATACGGGCGCCAAGCCGCTCGCCGGCCATCCGGGCGAGAAGATCACCGAAGGGCTGGACGGTCTGCGGGAACGCCTGCAGGAATACCGCAGCATGGGCGCCCGCTTCTGCAAATGGCGCGCGGTTATAACGATCGGCGCAGATATTCCGAGCCGAACCTGTATCGAAACCAATGCCCACGCCCTCGCCCGCTACGCAGCGCTGTGTCAGGAAGCCGGGATGGTGCCGATCGTCGAGCCGGAGGTGCTCATCGACGGCGAGCATACGCTGGAGCGCAGCTATGAAGTGACGCTGGGAACCCAGCACACGGTATTTGAACAGCTCTACCGGCAAGGCATCCACTTCCCCGGCATGGTGCTCAAGCCGAGCATGGTGATCGCCGGCAAGCAATGCCCCAAACGGATCGCGCCCGAAGAAGTCGCCGAATGGACCATCCGCTGCCTGCAGAATACCGTCCCAGCCTCGGTGCCCGGCATCGCCTTTCTCTCCGGAGGCCAGAGCGACGAAGAGGCAACGATCCACCTGAACGCCATGAACGTACTTGCCCGCACCCTGCGCCTGCCATGGCGGCTCACCTTCTCCTACGCGCGCGCGCTGCAGAATCAGGTGCTCGAGAGATGGGCCGGGAACCCGGCCAATGTCGACGCTGCGCGCCGCGTCCTGCTTCACCGCGCACGCTGCAACTCGGCGGCCAGCCGCGGCGAGTACAACCCCGAGATGGAGCGCGAGAAAGCGGCCTGAGGCATGCGCTGAACACGCCCCTTGCCGACAGCCTGGTCGGCCCTTTGCACATCCGCTGCGTATTGCAAGGAGGATCCATCCATGAAAGACAGGAAAGTCATGTGGTACGGCTCTGGCACCGCGCTGCTCGGAATCACCCTGACGACCATGGTCGCCGTGGAAGCGGCGACGCCACCACCGATGCGTGGCGCAAGCAGCTACGCCCCCGCCGTGATCGAAGAGGATTTTCAGAGCATCGTGAAGCGCATGTCGGCGAGCCGGGACGATCTTGCCCAGCGCGCCGGGAAGCTGCTGGAAGAACGCTATGATCTGGCCGACCGGCCTGCCAGCGGCGTTACCATGAGCGGGGGCAAACCAATCCAGGAGGGCGTGCGAGTGAAGTTGCCCCCGGGAGTTTCCTCATGGGAGGAGCTGGCAGCGATGAGCCCGGAGGAAATCAAGAAGCGGGATCTGTTTCCGGCCGGCTTCCGCCCACTGCCACACCCCAATCACGACGAGGGCGGCATGGTGTTTCCGCAGTTTCACATCGATGCCGTCAGCAGACAGGAAGGGCGGGATCTGGAACGCTTCGACCTCGACTTCGACGTGCCGGATCATTTCCTGCCGGAGTTTCCGCCGCCAATCTTTCTAACCACGCGACCGGAACTCGGAGACGTGTCCAAGGGTCAACTGGTGACCCTGGCGAACATGGCGAAGCTGTTCGACGGCATTCTCAACCCCAAGCAGCTCGAGGGTCTGCGCCTGCTCGTCACACCATTTCCTCAGCAGCAGTTCAACGCCACTCACGATCGCCGTTCATTGAAGGCGAGCGACGGCGTCACCTGCTTCGACTGTCATGCCAACGGACACACCAACGCCGCGACGCATCTGGTCGGCGACATCCGTCCGCAGCAATTCCGGCGGCGCATCGACACCCCAACGTTAAGAGGCGTGAACGTGCAGCGGCTGTTCGGCTCGCAGCGCGCACTGAAAACGGTCGAGGATTTCACCGAATTCGAGCAGCGCGCCGCCTATTTCGACGGTGACATCGTGATGGCGGCGAAAAAGGGCGTCAACGTGCTGGAGCGCGGCAGCCAGGTCCACTTCATGAGTGAATTCCAGGCTATTCTCGACTTCCCCCCTGCGCCGAAGCTCGACTGGAAAGGCGAGCTCGATCCCAGCAAGGCGACAGAGCAGGAACGGCGCGGCGCGGAGCTGTTCTTCGGCAAGGCCCAGTGCTCAACCTGCCACGTGACTCCCCACTACACCGACAACACCATGCATGACCTTCAGCTGCAGCGTTTCTACGAGCCGAAGATGGTCAACGGCCGCTATGACGTAGCAGGCGGACCGGTAAAGACCTTCCCGCTGCGCGGGATCAAGGACTCGCCTCCGTACCTGCACGATGGACGCCTGCTGACCCTGGAGGACGTGGTCGAATTCTTCAATCTGGTCGTGGGATCGCAGCTGACGGCCGAGGAAAAGAAGGATCTGGTAGCCTTTCTGCGCGTGCTCTGAGAGCGCTCCTAGCGAAAAGGGGTGGGGGGGGTCCGTTGAACCCGCCCCACCGCGCCTCAGGGCAAGCTTCGAGAAGGCTACAGATCAGGGCATACAGCGGTAGACATCGAAGGTCTGGCGACCATTCTCCGGCTCGGTCGCGGGAACGATGGTGTCACCGCCGAGCTCGGTAGCCGCGTTGCGCGCCAGCGTGGCAAGCTCCCGCCGCACCTTCTCGTCGTTGCGCTTGAAGCCGGCCACCGTATCCTTCAGCGTCGCGGTGCTGGTGCCGAGATGCGTGCATGCGGCGACCTGATCGCGATCGAGCAGCCGGACATTTTCGCCTTCCGGCGACAGGCGCACCCAGGTGCAGCCCTGCAAGGCAATTGCCGCCGCCATCATCGCAGCCAGGCCAGCTGCGCGTATGCGTCCATTGGTCACTTGCTCTCTCCCTCGGTTGCGGACTCCCGCTCATCGAGCGGCAGATACTCGGCGCTTGCCGGCCCCGTATAGACCTGACGGGGTCTGAGGATGCGCGAACCCGGATCGTCATGCTGCTCCTTCCATTGCGCAATCCAGCCCGGCAAACGACCGATGGCAAAGCATACCGTAAACATATTGGTCGGAATGCCGATGGCCCGAAGCAGGATGCCGCTGTAGAAATCGACGTTGGGGTAGAGCTGGCGTTCGACGAAATACGGATCGGCAAGCGCCAGTTCCTCCAGGCGGCGCGCGATATCGAGCAGAGGATCGGGGCGATCGAGGCCGCCGAGAATGCGATCGCAGAGCCTCCTGAGCACGCGCGCGCGGGGATCGAAACTGCGATAGACACGATGCCCGAAACCGTAGAGCCTAAACCCGCTGCTGCGGTCCTTGGCAGCCCGGATGCAATCCTCCGGGGTCATCCCTCCCGCCTGAATGCGCTCCAGCATGCGGATCACTTCGACATTGGCGCCACCGTGCAACGGTCCCCACAGCGCCGACACGCCCGCTGCGCAGGATGCAAACAGATTGGCCCGGGCGGAACCCACCACACGCACCGCGGTTGTGCTGCAGTTCTGTTCGTGGTCGGCATGCAGGATGAAAATGAGATTGAGCGCTTCCTCGATCTCCGGCGACGCAACGTACTGCCGGTAAGGCATGGAAAACATCATGTGCAGAAAATTCGCACAGTAGCGCAGACCGGGATCGGGGTAGATGAACGGCAGTCCGCGCGAACGGCGGTAGGAGAAGGCTGCGATGGTCCGCACCTTGCTGATCAGCCGCGCAGCCGCATCGATCACGCGATCCTCATCCACATCGAGGAACTGGCGGTGGACGCAGGCCAGGTTATTGAGTGAAGCGGAAAGGATCGCCATCGGCGGCGCATCGGCCGGGATGTGCTGAAACTGATCCTTGAGGCTTTCGTGGAGAAGCTCGTTGGCGGTGAGACGCTCACGGAAGTCCGCGAGTTCGGCGCGAGTGGGCAGCCGGCCGAAGATCAGCAGCCAGGCGACCTCGATGAAGTTCGGCTGCTGCTCGAACTGCTCGACCGGAATACCGCGATAGCGGAGCTGTCCGCTCTCCCCGTCCACCCAGGTGATGGCGCTGCGGCACAAGGCCGTGCTCGCAAGCGCCGGATCATAGGTCGTCAGGCCGGTTTCGGCGCGCAGTCGTGATATATCGATCGCGAGCCTGCCGTCAGTTCCACGAATGACCGGCAGTTCCACTCGACGGTCTCCCACCTGCAGCACTGCCGTCTCACTCATCTCAGATCTCCTCAGTGAGCGTGCCCGCCCGCTCCGTGCGCGTGACCGTGCGCGATCTCTTCCTCGTCCGCCTCCCGCACCGAAACCACTTCGATGTCGAAATTCAGCGTGCGTCCGGCGAGCGGATGATTGGTGTCCACATCCAGCATCTTGAGGCCGACCTTGACGACCACCGCCGTACGCCGTCCCGCAGGCGTATTCACCATGACCGCCATGCCGGGACGAAAGTTCGCGCCCTTGCCGCCAATGACGTGGCTCTTGGGAATCCGCTGCACGGCGTTCTCGTTCCTGAGACCGTAGCCTTCCTCGGGGCTGACGGTCACCGTGAAGGAATCACCCGCGCCGCGGCCTTCCATCGCCTTCTCGAGTCCGGGAATCAGCCCGCCGTGACCGTGCAGATAAACCAGCGGCTCTCCGCCATGCGATTCTTCGATCAGTCCGGCATCCGGCTCGCTGAGCCGGTAATGGAAAGCCACCACCGTGTCCTTAGCAATTTGCATTTTTCCTCCGATAGCGCTGCAAGCGCGGTCTTCGAATTATAGTTCACCCGCCTCGTGAGGGTCAGATCCCGAAACCTCGGCGGGGCGCGCAATTTCCACGCAAAAGTCCTGATTATTCAGCCCTGACCGGACCCGGCACCGGAGTCCATGGCCAGCAACTCGAGAAGCGCGGGACCGTAGCGCTCCAGCTTCCGGACCCCGACACCGTCGACACCTGCCAGCTCATCCAGGCTCTCCGGGCGCCTGGCGGCGATAGCAGCCAGCGTACGATCGTGGAAGATCACGTACGCCGGCACCCCCTGCTGGCGCGCCTGCTCGCTGCGCCAGGACTTGAGCCGAACGAACAGCGACTGATCCGCTTCGGGCACCTCCGCCGGCAGCCTTCGGGATGCAGCGGGGGTGGCGCTGGACCGGGTGCGGCGCAAATGAAGGGAGCGCTCACCCCTGAGGATCGGGCGGCTCGCCTCGGTGAGCTGCAATGCGCCCCAGGCCTCGTGATCGGTCCGGATACAGCCGAGAGCTGCCAATTGCCGGAACACCCCGCGCCAGGTGTCCTCATCGAAATCCACCCCCAGACCGAACACGGCCAGGCGCTCATGACCCCACTGCCGGACCCGCTCCGTATCCTTGCCGCGCAGCACATCGATGAGATGCATGGCGCCGAAACGCTGGCCGGTGCGCCAGATGCACGACAGCGCCATACGCGCCGCCTCGCTGGCGTCCCAGGTTTCCGGCGGCGCCAGACAGTTGTCGCAATTCCCGCAGGGCTCGCCTCCTTCACCGAAGTAGTCGAGCAGCAGAACACGGCGACACCCGGCCGTCTCGCACAGTCCGAGCAGGGCATCCAGCTTGCTCATCGAGACCCGCCGGTAAGTCTCGCTGCCTTCGGACATCTCGATCAGACGCCGCTGCTGCACCACATCGCCGAGGCCATACAGCATCCAGGCATCGGCCGGCGCGCCATCCCGCCCGGCGCGGCCGGTCTCCTGATAGTAACTCTCGATGCTCTTCGGCAGATCGAGATGCGCGACGAAGCGCACGTCCGGCTTGTCGATACCCATCCCGAAAGCGATGGTCGCCACCATGATGACTCCATCCTCGCGCAGAAAGCGCGCCTGATTGGCGGCCCTGTCCTCGGCGGCCATGCCGGCATGGTAGGGCAAGGCGCACATCCCCTGCTGGTTCAGCCAGGCGGCGGTGTCATCCACCTTGCGACGCGACATGCAGTAGACGATGCCGGCTTCGCCCGCATGTTCGCGCAGAAAGCGAAGCAGCTGCCGCCGCGCCTCGCGCTTGTCCTCTATCGAGTAGCGGATGTTCGGGCGGTCGAAGCTCGACACGAAGACGCGCGCTCCGTCGAGAGCCAGCTGGCGCACGATCTCAGCGCGCGTCTGCGGATCCGCGGTGGCGGTCAGCGCGATGCGGGGCACCGCCGGAAAGCGCTCGTGAAGAATGGACAGCTGCATGTATTCGGGGCGGAAATCATGCCCCCACTGGGACACGCAATGGGCTTCGTCGATAGCGAAAAGCGCGATGCGGCTGCGCTCGAGCGTCGCCAGCATGCGCGGCATCAGCAGCCTCTCGGGCGCCACGTAGAGCAGATCGATCTCGCCGGCAAGAAGCGCCTGCTCCACCGAACGCACCTGATCCGCATCGAGAGTCGAATTGATGCAGGCAGCGCGCACGCCGAGCTGACCGAGCGCATCCACCTGGTTCTGCATCAGCGCGATCAAGGGCGACACGACGATGCCGGCGCCCTCGCGCAACAGCGCAGGCAGCTGGTAACAGAGCGACTTGCCGCCACCGGTCGGCATCAGGACGAGAGCATCGCCGCCGCCGACCATGTGCGCCACGATATCGGCCTGGGCGCCGCGGAAGCGGGCATGGCCAAAAACCTGATGGAGCACCTGCAGCGCGGCGCCTGCCTTGGGCTGAGCGTTCATGAGGGGAAGAAGCGAAGACGACTCACCGACCGGGCCGACAGTACACCACGTTTCCGCTATCCGGACAACGGTCGGACCCCGTGCCATTCTTTGCCTGACAACAGTAAGGCATCAGCCTTCGGCATCCAGCTCCGGATACCGTCGGAATATCCCCATCTCGTTGAAGCCGATCCGCCGGTTCGAACTCAGATAGCTGGCAATACCGGGTCTGGCTGCGATCCGATCGTGCAGAGCGAGCAGACCGGGCAGTTGCGGCTCGCACCGCGCCATCGCGCGCGGAAACGCGTAGCGCAGTCCTTCGATGATCTGGAACAGCGATAGATCCACATGCGTGGCTCGTCGGCCGACCGCATAACCGCTTCCCGAAGGATTGTCCTCGATGATGCGCTCGAACCAGCCGAGGAACTTCGGCAGGCGATGATAGAGGAAGTACCGGCTGCGCCTCGCAGCCTCATCGCGCTGTTCCTCGTAGTAGAGGCCGGCGCCGAGGGGATGATGGGTGTCATGAATCTCGACCACCAGATCGGTAATGGTGAGCTGAAGCTGCAAAGCCCAGGTCCGGCCGGATTCACTGTCCGGGGCGAGACCATGACGCCTGCCCAGGAAATCCAGGATGAGCGCGGTCTGAGCGATCAGCTGCCGGCCGGCGCGCAGGAATGGCGGCGCAAAGGATGGCCTCGGGTTCGCCCGAGAATCCATCAGCTCCATCATGGCGTCCATGCCGCCGGGCTCGCGGGCGACGTCGATGTAGTCCGCGTCGGCATCCTCGAGCGCCAGCCGCACGAACTCCCCCCTGCCCTGGATTTCGGGCCAATAGTAGAGTTCATAACGCATCCGTGCCCTCCTTCCCGCTCAGCGGGCGAAGATCTCAGGCGCGCCAGGGATCCATCTCTAGCGTCAGAATCCTGCGCCCTAGCAGCCGTATTTCGCCGAAATGACGGGAGAATCCATCTCCGCTGAACTCGAAGCGATAGCGCCGCGCGATCTTCACCCGCCCATCCTCGTCACGCTGCAGCGAAATCCCGGCGAGCACCACGGTATCATCCAGCAGCCGCACGCCCAGGGCTTCGCATCGCGCGCGCCCTGCCTCACGGGCGCTTTCCAGTGCGCGCATGGCATCGAACCAGTACCAGGCGGCACCGGCGAGCAGCAGAAGACCGAGGAATCCTGTTCCCGACATGCGCTCATCGTAGCACGGGCCTGCCGCGACGGGACCCGCGTCCGACCCGGGCGAGTTTTCCCGGCGCGCTGATTTACGTATCATGAGGCCCCTCGATGCGCCTTTGAGGAATTGTGAAATGACATCCTGCCCCTGCGGCTCTGCGCAGCCCTATGAAGTCTGCTGTGAACCCGTGATCAGCGGCCAGAAGCCCGCTCCGACTGCCGAAGCGCTGATGCGTTCGCGCTACTCGGCCTATGCCAGCGGGGCAATGGACCACCTGCGCGACAGTCTGCATCCGGACCACCGGAGCGACTATGACGAAGAGGGCGCCCGCCGCTGGGCCGAGACCTCGGAATGGCTGGGGCTCACAATCGTGGCGACGGAAGCCGGCGGCGAAGGCGACGAGGACGGCACGGTCGAGTTCATCGCCGAGTACCGCCGCAAGGGAGAGAAGCATACACACCACGAGATCGCCAGCTTCCAGCGCCACCAGAAGCGCTGGTACTACGTCGATGGCCGCATGACGACGCAGGGCACGGTGCGCAAGGAAGGACCAAAGGTCGGCCGTAACGATCCCTGCCTGTGCGGCAGCGGTCGCAAGTACAAGAAGTGCTGCGGCGCCGGAGCCTGATCCGTCAGAGGAGAGCCCCTCATGTTCATCGCCATGAACCGCTTCAGGATCGTGCCGGGACGGGAGGAAGAGTTCATCGACATATGGCGACAGCGTGAAAGCCACCTGCAGGGAGTGCCCGGTTTCCGCGAATTCCACCTCCTGCGCGGTCCGACCAGCGAAGATCACACTCTTTTCGCGTCCCACTCGGTCTGGGATTCGGCCGAAGCTTTCGCAGACTGGACGCGCTCGGAAGCCTTTCGCAAGGCTCATGCCGGAGCCGGCGGACACCGTGAACTGTACATGGGTCCGCCGCAATTCGAAGGATTTGACGTAGTACTTTGAAGAGAAGAATTGGGACGTCCATGTCCCAGAGGCACGCTCTTCCTGTTTCTCCCCTTAGAAGGTACGTCCGACGCTGGCCATGAACACCCAGGGGTTGATATCCACATCGATGCTGGCAGCACCGCCTGCAAGCTCAGCCGTGGTATCGATGTCGATGTAGAAGATCTGTCCGCTCAGGAACCAGTCGGGCGTGACATCCACGTCGATACCGGCTTCCAGCGCCCAGCCCCAGGAATCATCGAGACTGATGTCCTGAATGTTGAGGCCATCGCTATCCCTCAACGCTCCCTCGGTCTTCTCGCTGAAGAACTTGGTGTAGTTGATACCCGCGCCAACGAAGGGCCGTACCGATGCCTCGGGGGCGAAGTGATACTGCAGCGTAACCGTGGGCGGCAGATGCTTGGTCTTGGCTATGGTTCCGACACCGGCCAGAGAGCCCGACCCCTTGATGTCATGCTCGAACGGCCACGCGCCGAGCACACCGATTCCGAGCTGCTCCTTGAGCATGTAGGTAAAGCTGATGCCCAGACTGGTGGAGCCGTCGACCTCGACCTCGGCGCCTTCTACAATCGGCGGATTCAGCTGACCGCTATCATCATTCGGCGCGACATGCGCAGCACCGACACGCACCGTCAGGTCACCAGGAGCGGACCATGCAACTCCGCTGCAGGCGACCGCCATCATCAGACCAAACCCCAGCCCTCTCCCGTCGAACATCCGCATTGATTTTCTCCTGCTTGTCTCTCGAATTCCGGGGACGCATGGGGACGTTCTCGTCAGCCTTCCTGGGCAGCGCCCGGTAGCGCCCCCGGACGAGACCAATGTGCCGCAAGCCGAACATGCGGATCTTGATCTGGATCAGGAAAAGTGCGGATTGATATCCGCGGGAGGATGAGTTACGAGCTTGAGGGTCAGATGCGCCGCTCGTCGATCACCGACAGCGGAGCCGCGACCAGATTGACGAGCGCTTCGACGTCACGGATATGGACGTGCTTGCGCTCCACGGTGATGAACCCTTCACCTTGCAGCCGGGAAAACAGGCGACTGACCGTCTCCACGGCAAGGCCGAGATAGCTGCCGATATCGTAGCGGGACATGCTCAGACGGATATCGTTGGCCGAAAAACCGCGCTGGCGGAAACGGTCCGACAGATTGACCAGCAGCGCGGCCAGCCGTTCTTCGGCGGGCATGCCCCCGAGCAGCACCATCATGTTGCGGTCATGGCGGATCTCGCAGCTCATGAGGCGCAGCAATTGCCGCTGCAAACCCGGAATCTTCCGCGACAGAGCTTCGAGTTCGCCGTAGCCAATCTCGCACACCGCAGTGGATTCGAGCGCTTTCGCCGCACAGGGATGACAGCCGCCGGCAATGGCATCGAGACCGATCAGCTCACCTGGAAGGTAGAAACCGGTGACATGCTCGTCACCTTCGCGCGAAACGGTGACCGTTTTCACCGAACCTGCGCGAATCACATAAACGGCCTTGAAGGGATCGCCGGCATGGAAGAGGTACTCGCCACGCTTCAATGGTGGCCGGCGGCGACTGACGATGCTGGCGAGACGATCGAGATCGTCCTTGTCGATGCCGAGCGGAAGACAGAGACGATGCAGACTGCATACCCGACATGCAAGCCCGGCATTCTCCGTGTGTGCGCAGCCCCCCTCGATCGCTTCCGACATGGGTCCATTGGACCAAAATCCCCGAGCAAGATCAACAAGTTCCGCAGCGCTCGCGGGCTCAGGCCCGATGCAGGGGATCGCCGCAAAGCAGATCGCGGGCTCCGGCGCGATTCACTTCGTTGCCGGAAGGCAGGCGCCCCTTCGGATCGCGCAGCCAGGCGGCGATGTCGGCGTGCGTGGTCGCGCCACCGGTATAGCGCGTCAGCATGTGGTATCCCTGCGGATAAGCAACCATCCGCCAAGGCATTTCTTCTCCGCCCAGGCGATCCAGGAGGCGGCACATGGCCGGCGGCGGAATGACCTGATCCTGGGCCCCGTACAGCAACAGGGTCGGCACGTCGATGTCGGAGGCCCGCGCCAGAGCCGTGTTCATCAGCTCGCTGAGCCCGTACAGCGTGTCGACCCGCGCCTCCTTCTGCACCAGCGGATCCAGCCCCAGTTGCCGCAGCACCTCCGGGTCATCACTGGCACGCACGCCGATACGCTGGGCGGTCCTGCCCGAGAATGACATCCGCGGCAACAGCCATCTGGCCGCCGACAGACTCGCCCGCTGATACCAGGGCATGATTTTCCGCCCCCAGATAGCCGGGGCGATCAGCACGGCGCCATCGACCGGAGGAGGCTCGGCGCTGGTCAGAGCCGCGATGGTGACCGCCCCGCCCATGCTCTTGCCGGCGAGATACAGCGGGGTATCCGGATAGCGCTCGCGCAGCAGGCGCGCCACGATGCCCAGATCGGCAACCATGGTGTCCTGTCCGGCCCAGATGCCCTTGGGCTCGGTGGCGCCGAAGCCGCGCTGATCGTAGGCGTAGACCGCGGTGCCATCCTGCACCAGCGCGCGCGCCAGCACATCGAAGCTGGCGCCGTAATCGTTGAACCCATGGATGGCAAGCACCACCCGCTCCGGCGGACGGTCATCCGCCGGGTACCAGCGGTGCAGCGGCAGCCGATAATCATCCGCGGTGACGACATGGTCATCGTTCAGCTCAGGTGCGCGCATGGCGGGGCCGGCAGGATTGAACTGGCTGCACGCGACCATCAGCACGGCGCTGAACAGGACTGTGGCCATCCGGGAAAAGGGACGCAGCCACCGGCTGCGCGACTTGATCTTGGTCACGGTGAAATGCGGGATCGTAGTGTCGTACCTGTGGCACGGAGTGACTGATCACTCCCCGAGGTGCGTGAGATGCACGCCCGCCTATTGTACCCCTCCCCGCCCCGGAAGAGAACCCGGGCGACCACCTAAGTGACTGTAATATAAAGCGATCAGCCGAGCGGCTTTGCATTGGTCAGCGGATGCCGGCCAGGGCGAGCCAGCAGCTCAACGGGCTTCGATACCGGAACCGATCCTGTCGGCCAGCTTTTCGGCATCCTGGTCGAGATCGGACGGGCCGATACGCGCCAGGAGTTCCCGGTAGGGCGCGCGGCGCCCGAAGAACAGCCGGACCAGGAAGAACGCCAGACGCTTGAGGAAGAAAAGCGCACCGATCATCACCACGGCGCTGATCGCCTGGAACCATAGCAGCCCGGTGTAACCGCGATCGAGCACCTGAGCAAAGCTGAAGAAATAGAGGACGAGCAGGACGCCGATGCCGAGACCGATGACGAGCACGTAGCGCTCCTGGGCGGCCTTGAGCTTCTTCAATGCATCGAGGGGAGAGAGACTGGCGGACATGGATGTTGACGAACCCTGCTATTGCGATAGGCCGCATTGTGCAGCCTGGCACCGGGGCTGACAAGCGGCTCCCCCCCCCCGGGGCTCGGGGGCAGGAGGCTGGCGCCTGATCCCCGGCTCTGCTTCAATACGCCCATGCGCATACTTTCATCGATTCTCGCCGGGCTGCTGCTCGGCGCCCTGCTCACTGCCTGTGGCGGCTCGGAGCAGCCCTGGCTGCAGGGGACCTGGACGCTCGCCCACAATCCCCAGCAGGATAGTGAAGACGTGCTCGAATTCGATGGCCGCGGCCGTGTGACCATCCGAACCGCGGGCGGCGAAACCCTGCGCGGGCGCTATGAGCTTTCCGGCGACATGCTGAGTCTCAGCATCGAGCGCGATGGCCGCGAAGCGGAAGCGGATTTCGAAGTCAGCTCCGATCGCAGACGGCTGACATATCACACCGGCGCCTACTACCTGCGCGCGGAGTGACGCTGGCGCGGGCTTCCCGGCGCGCTGAACCCCTGCCGGCGTTCAGCGCTCCACCGCACGATCAGCCCGCCCGGATGCTTTCAGATGGATATCCAGACGTTCCAGGAAGGGTAGCTGCCCCGGACTGATTTTCTCCCTCGCCTCTGCCAGAGAGAACCAGCCGGCACGGTCCACTTCCGGAAATTCGCTTTGTCTGCCCGAGCCGCGCGGCCATTCCATCATGAAGGTATTGCTGCGGATGAGCGTGGCATCCAGATCATGCTCCAGCGCCCATGCATAGACGAGCTTGCCGGATGGCAGCCGCACGGAACCCAGCGGCACGAAGCAGGCATCATCATACCCATCGACCGAATGACCAGTCTCCTCAGCGAATTCGCGTCGAGCGGCGTCGAGCGGCGCCTCCTCCTCATACAGTCCCTTGGCAATGGACCAGGCACCCTGATCGCGCTGCTTCCAGTACGGCCCCCCGGGATGCACCAGCAGCACCTCCACCCCGGCATTGCGGCGGCGATAAGGCAGCAGCCCGGCGGATTTGAGACTCATCAGCGCTCCCGATCATTCAGCATAGATCATCTTCCGCGTCATCCCGCCATCGATGACCACGTTGGCGCCGGTCATGAACCCGGCCTGATCGGAAAGCAGATAAGAAACCATCGCGGCGACGTCTTCGGGTCTGCCGACCCGGCCGACGGGATGCTGAGCCCGATCGGCTTCGCTGTGCTGCGGCTCGCGGCGCAGACTTCGTTTCTTCCAGCCGGCGACTTCGATCCAGCCGGGACTGATGCAGTTGACACGCACTTCTGGTCCCATGCTCACCGCCAGCGCATGGGTCAGCGCGATCAGACCGCCCTTGGATGCCGCGTATGCCTCGCCGCCCGGCTCAGACATGAGCGCGCGCGTGGAGGCAATATTGACGATGGCCCCATGAGCCACGCGAAGATGCGGTGCGGCATACTTGGCGCAGAGAAAGGCGCCGGTCAGATTGACGCTGATCACCGCAAGCCAGTCGGCCAGCGTGGCATCTTCGAGCAGGCGAAAGCGCGGAATGCCGGCATTGTTCACCAGACCGCGAATGCCGCCGCGGCGCGCGGCGGCATCGATCATGGCCCGCACCTGGCATTCATCGGCGACGTCACAGGGAAGAAAACTCACATCACCCAGCGCCGCATACTCGACTGCGGTCTCTTCGCCAGCCTCCGTATCGATATCGGCGATCAGCACGGCAAGCCCGTCATCGAGCAGTCTGCGCACTGTCGCCTTGCCGATACCCTGTCCGCCGCCGGTTACGATAACCGCCGCCCGTCCGCTCATCGTTCGGCTCCCCATCGATTGCGAGTATGCTCAGTCTAAGCGAGGCATCCACAGATGCAATGACACCATCGGGCAGCGCGAACCTTGGCCATACACGTAAGTTTCAAAGACGAGCTGAACGATTTTCTGCCCCGCGCCCTGCGCGGCACAGTGATCGTGCAGCCGCATACCGGACCGCGATCAGCAAAGGACCTGATCGAATCCCTTGGCGTGCCTCATGTCGAAATTGCCGCGATCCTGGCCGACGGCCGGCCGGTCGGTTTCGATCACCCGGTACGGGATGAAATGGAGATTGTGGTTTACCCGCATCCGCCTCCCGGCACAGCGGACTGGCGCACCCTGCGCCCTCCCGCGCCGGCTGACCTGTCCTTCGTGCTCGATTCTCATATGGCCAGGCTGGCAGCCTATCTGCGAATGCTGGGCTTCGATACCTGGCATGAGACTGATGCCGAGGATGCGACGATTGCGCGGCTCTCGGCCAGCGAAGATCGCCTGCTTCTGACCCGGGACCGGGGCCTGCTCATGCGACGCGAAGTGATTTACGGCTATTATGTGCGCCACCGCCTCCCCAGAGAACAGCTCATCGAGGTGGTGCAGCGCTTTGGGCTCGCCGATCGCATGCGGCCATTCACGCGCTGCATGAAATGCAATGGTCCGGTATCGGAGGTAGCCCGGGAAGACGTCATCGACCGTCTGCCGCCGCGAACGCGCGCACTGCATCGTGAATTCGGCCAGTGCCGGCACTGCGGCAGAATCTACTGGAAGGGCAGTCACTATGAGCGCATGCAGACCCTGATCACCTCGGTGATCGGCCGTGAGGATCAGTGTGGGGCGACTGATGGAAGCTGAAGAGCACATCATCTTCGAAGGCATGCCCATCGTGCTGCGCCCGATCCGTCCCGGCGATGAAGCGGCGCACCGCGAATTCCTCGACAGCCTGCGCCCCGCAGACTACCGCCAGCGTTTCTTCGAAGCCCCGCACCCGCACGACCCCGATGAGCTGCGGCGATACACGCATCCCGACCCCGCGCGCGAAGCGGCGTTCGTCGCCAGCGAAGACAAGAGCGGGGGACGCATACTCGGCGTCGCCAGAGCCGTCCGCCGGGAAGATCCCGAGCGCGCAGAATTTGCGGTGGTGGTGCGCTCGGACCTCAAGGGTCATGGCTTGGGCATGCTGCTGCTCGACCGGCTGATCCGTCACGCGCGCTCCCAGGGCATCGCGGAACTCGAAGGAGAGACTCTGGCCAGCAATGTACGCATGCTGCATCTGGCCCGCGACTTCGGCTTCGAGATCGAGCCGCCGATCGACGGTCTCTGCAGCCTCAGACTGAAGCTGTCCAGGGAATGATGATAGATATGCTGATATGGATCCTGGCCGCCCTGCTGATCCTCGGCGGCCTGGCTGGCCTCGTGCTGCCGGCTCTGCCGGGCGCGCCCATGCTGTTCGCCGGTCTTTTCCTGGCAGCCTGGGCAGAAGACTACGCTTACGTGGGTACCGCGACGCTGGTGGCGCTCGGCGTGCTGGCCGCACTCAGCTACCTGCTCGACTTCGTGGCCTCGGCGCTCGGCGCCCGCCGCTACGGCGCT
This sequence comes from uncultured Chromatiales bacterium, assembly GCA_964581365.1. GTDB lineage: Bacteria > Pseudomonadota > Gammaproteobacteria > SZUA-140 > SZUA-140 > JAITWN01. The sequence goes on along the minus strand of CAZOOF010000006.1, from coordinate 28,013 downwards.
TCGGGGCGCTCGATCCTGGGAGCCGCAATCGGCGCCATAGTCGGAATTTTCTTCGGCCTGCCGGGACTGATCGCGGGACCGTTCCTGGGCGCCGTCATCGGCGAGCTGACCGTGCGCCGCGATCTGCCGGGAGCCGCGCGCGCCGGGTACGGCGCGTTCATCGGACTGCTGCTGGCGACCGCCGGCAAGCTCGCGCTCGGCTTCACCATGATAGGGCTGTTCCTGCTGGTGCGGTTCCTGTAGGGCGCCGCACGAACCCAGTTCAGTAAAGATATACGGCGCCGCTGTCGGTCACGGCATTGTTCATCGCGCCGCCGACACCGGTGGAGCCGCCGTCTTCGTATGGTGCTCCCACGGCCAGCACCGCCCCATCGCCCGACAGGGCGAGATTGTCGCCAAAAACGTCATCGACGTCAGGATTCGGCGCCTTGACATATGCCTGCTGCACCCACCCGCCATCGACGCGGCGGAAGACATAGGCCGCACCGCTGTTCCGCACACCATTATTCAGCTGGTCACCGCCGATGCCCGTGGCAGCGCTGTCTTCGGCGTAGGCGCCGACGACAAGGACGTCCCCGTCATCCGCGAGTGCGATGGCAAAGCCAAAGACATCTCCGAGATTCGGATTCGTCGACACCACGGTACCGCCGGCGTTCGAGGCCTTGAGATAGACATCGCGACCCCACTGCCCGACCGCATTCCGGACATAGACGTAAACGGCGCCGCTGCCGGGAGCGGCGTTGCTGGCCTGATCTCCGTCGATGCCGATTGCCGCGCTGTCTTCATACGGCGCCCCTACCACGAGCACACTTCCATCGCCGGAAAGAGCGACGCTGTAGCCAAACCAATCACCCGGATCAGCGTTGGGCGCCTTGACGTAGACCGGGGCGCCCCACGAGTTTCCGTCGAACTCGTAGACATATACCGCCCCACTGTTGGATGCACCAACGCTCTCCAGTGGCGCGCCGACCACGAGCACTCTCCCATCAGCAGACAGGTCCAATGCAAGACCGAATTGATCGTTGCTCCTGGGGTCAGGCGCCTTAAGATAGGACTCCTGTAACCAGGTAGTACCGTTGTCCGCAAAAACATAGACCGCGCCGCTGTTCCTGGCCGGGTCCGCCGGTGGAAGATCTCCCTCGAAGGGAGCCCCTGTCGCGAGCACCGTACCATCTGCGGATAGGGCTACGCTCCATCCAAACCAATCATTTTCTCCAGCATTGGCTGCTTTGAGCTTCTGCCGCTCGGTCCAGGTCCCCTCGTCACGCCTGAAGACATACACCGCGCCGCTCTCGGCCAATCCATCACTCTCATATGGCGTTCCCACCGCCAGCGTATCACCATCCGCCGACAGAACGACCCTGTGTCCAAACTGATCGTCCGCGCTAGCATTGGATGCCTTGAGCCTCGCCTGACGCTCCCATTTCCCAAGTGCGGTGCGCGTGTAGATGTAGACAGCACCACTGTTATTCAGTCCGTCCTCCGGGCCGCTGGGATCGCTGTCCTCGAAGGGAGCACCGACCGCCAGCGTGCCGCCATCCTCGGACAACGCCATGCTGAAGCCGAACTGATCGTTGGCACCGGTATTCGACGCCTTCACATAGCCAATGGCCTCATCAAGCGTTCCGCTGACAAATACCGGCGAGGAATTCTCGCAGCCATCGTCATCACAGTATTCGAGAATGTAGCTGGCGCTGATCCTGGCCGGCAGGAACACTTCCATCTCATACTCGTTATCATCCGGGCCAAAGCTGGCGATGGGATCGCGGCCAAACGCGCCCGCGGCATCCGGTTTCTCGTAGAGGTGATAGTCGGTCGCCCCCGGCACCGGATCCCAGGTGAAGCGGAAGATCTTCGCGCTTCGCAGCGTCAAGGTAAGCGGATATTCGTCCACGCAGTTGACGACGATGTCGGTGATCGCCGAGCCGCGGTAGGTTCCGCTGCCGTTGACCACGGTGCACACTTGCGCCTGGGGTTGCGAGACGACGACGATGTTGTATTTCTGGTTCGACGACAGACGGGGCGGCAGAGCGAAGGGAACGCTCGTCTGGAGAGGATCGATATTGCTGAATTCCCGAGTGCTGCCGGGATTGCCATCTACCTCGTTCCGCAGGGCGATCGTGCCGTTGAGCCCGGTAATGAAACCACCAACGGAAGTCAGATTGGAATTGCCGCCGCCTCCGCCGCCGCCACCTCCGCTACAGGCGGTGAGCGCAAGCCACAGCGCAACAACAGCGGCATACCGCCCCTGTCGCCACGACGCGCCTACAATGGTCCTGACACGGGCCAGCGACTTCATATCCGAACTCGAGCTCATCTCGACCCAATCCCTCCCTGACGACGTACGCACCCAGCGCCCATGCCCAGGCAACCGCACACGATTCGAAAGCTCATGGATTCAAATCGATATTGACGAAGGCGATCTGAGGATGATTTCGCGTAAGCTCTGCCGGGACCGGACGACATTGTGTATGGCGAACAGCCATTGTAGGGAAGTCGGAGGGAATGACACAAGTTCACGTCGGCGCTCCGCAATCCTGGTGAACCAGTTTTAGCGGCGGCAATGGAAATATCTACAGGGGAAGATTGGTGTCAGATCGGCATCGGCCGTTCATCGAGCAAACGTATGATGCCCCGAACGATACGGTAAAGCACCCAAAGCCCGATCGCCCAGGCTAGCACGAGCGCGAGAGGTATGCCGATGAGGGTCGCTGCCAGCAGCAGCGCCACGCCCACCCACAGCAGGGCGAACCAGAAGGTCCGGATCTGCCAGCGAAAATGGGAGTCGAGCCAGGTGCCGCGCACATCCGCGCGGCGCACGTAATTGAGAATCACTGCCACGATCGACGGCCACCCGGTCAGGAAGGCCGTTACCACCAGCGCCGGTGACAGGACACCACCCAGAGCGCTTACCGCATGCAGGCCATAAACCAGCCAGGTCACCAGCACCTGGCCATCGGTTGCCCCGCTCCGCCGGGAATCCTGTTCGACCATATTCATGCCTGAAAGCTTAAGCCGTTCCGGGGCCGGGCGCACCGAAAGATTTGGGTCGCGACCTTCCCCGCGCAAGACAGAACGCTGCGACCGCGGTTAGCATGTGGCGCTGTCGACTTTGCGCTGGAAACCGATGACCAAGCTGCCGCCTTACCGCCTGACCATCGACGCGCTGGCCCGGGAGCTCGCGACCGACCTGCGGCAGGGGCTAAGCGATGACGAGTCACGTGCCCGCCTGGAGCGCTGTGGGCCGAACGAACTCGAGACGGCTCGCCCGCTTCCCCGCTGGAAGCGATTCCTCATGCAGCTCCGTGATCCTCTCGTCATCCTGCTCCTGGCCGCGACCGCGGTATCGGTGTGCATCTGGCTGTTCGAGGGCGCGACAGGCCTGCCCTACGAGGCGCTCGCCATACTGTCCGTGGTCACCCTGAACGCCATTCTTGGCCATGTCCAGCAGGAGCGTGCCGAGCAGGCGATCATTGCCCTGCGCCGCATGTCCGCGGCCCAGGCAAAGGTCATCCGGGACGGAAGGCAGCAGCGCATCGAGGCCGCCCGGCTGGTTCCGGGAGACGTCATCCTGGTCGAGGAAGGAGACACCGTCCCGGCCGACGCCCGGGTGGTGGCATCAGCTTCCCTGCAGACATCGGAAGCTTCGCTCACCGGCGAAAGCCAGCCGGAATCCAAGGACCCCGAGCCGGTCATGCAGGAAGTGGCGGTGGGCGACCGGCAGAACATGATCTTCAGCGGCACTTCCGTAACCTACGGTCATGGCCGCGCCGTGGTAACGGCAACCGGTATGAACACCCAGATGGGGCTCATCGCCGGCATGCTCGATCGCACGGCGGCCGAGGAAACGCCCCTGCAAATCGAACTGGCGCGCACCGGCCGAATCCTCGGCTCCCTCGTGATCGGGATAGCGGTCGTGATCATCGCCGTCATTCTGACCGTGGGTGAGGTCAGCGGTTTGCCGGCGATATTCGACGTCATGATCCTGGGCGTAGCGCTGGCCGTCGCCGCCGTGCCGGAGGGCCTGCCGGCCGTAGTGACCGCGGTCCTTGCCCTCGGCGTACAGCGGATGGCCAGGCGCAAGGCCCTGGTGCGGCACCTCGCCGCGGTAGAAACGCTCGGCTCTGCCACCGTCATCGCCTCCGACAAGACCGGCACGCTGACCAGAAACGAGATGGCGGTGCGTTCGGTCGTGACCGCAAGCGGTCGGGTAAATCTTACCGGCAATGGCTACGAGCCTCGTGGCGAGGTCCATGCACACCGCATCAGCGGTGAACCGATTGCCATCGACCAGGCCCTGCGCAGTGAACTCGAGCGGGCTCTGACCGTCGGCGATCGCGCCACCAACGCCCGGCTGCAGCAGCATGAGGGACGCTGGATGGTCCATGGCGATCCCACCGAGGGCGCTTTGCTGGTCGCCGCCCGCAAGATCGGACTCGACCCCGCGGAGCTAGACCGTCGCTTTGCGCGAATCGGAGAAATCCCCTTCTCCTCCGAACGCAAACTGATGTCGACGATCCATACCGATGCCGAACGCAGCCGCCACCACATCGTCTTCACCAAGGGTGCGCCCGATGTGCTGCTCGCCCGCTGCAGCCGGGAGCTGGTGGGCAATGATCTGCGTCCGCTCGACGAGACGCGCCGCGCAGAAATAGCGGCGATCAACGAGGCGCTCGCTGGTGAGGCGCTGCGCACGCTTGGGGTTGCGGCGCGCCTGATCCCGATCACCGACGACAGATCAGCGGATCAGCACAATCACGGTGAAGCGGTGGAAACCGATCTCGTCTTCGCCGGCCTCATCGGCATGATCGACCCGCCGCGGGCAGAGGCGAAAGAGGCGGCGGCACGCGCCCGGGCAGCCGGTGTCCGCCCGCTCATGATCACCGGAGATCATCCGGTCACCGCCACCATCATTGGCATGGAACTCGGCATCAGCGACGACAGGCGCGTCGTTACGGGAGCCGAAATCGAGCGCATGTCCGATGAGGAGCTGCGCAAGGCACTCAGCGGAATTTCAGTATTCGCGCGCGTGAATCCCGAACACAAGCTGCGCATCGTACGCGCGCTACAGAAGGATGGCGAGATCGTCGCCATGACCGGGGATGGTGTCAATGATGCGCCGGCGCTGCGCGCCGCCGATATCGGCATCGCCATGGGCATCACCGGCACCGATGTGTCGCGAGAGGCTGCAGACATCGTTCTCTCCGATGACAACTTCGCAACCATCGTCGCCGCCGTCGAGGAAGGCCGGTCGATATTCGCCAATATCAGGAAGTTCCTGCGCTACCTGCTTTCATCCAACATGGGAGAGGTGCTGACCATGTTCTTCGGCGTACTGCTGGCCGATGCGATCGGCCTTGCCGCCGCCGGCGGAGATGGGACACTCCTGCTGCCGCTGCTCGCCACCCAGTTGCTATGGATCAACATGGTCACCGATGGCGCACCGGCGCTCGCTCTCGGCGTGGATCCCGCGGATCCCGACACCATGATGCAGCCACCCCGCCCGCGAGATGAAGGCGTGATCACGCGTCAAATGTGGGGCAGCATCCTGTTCGTCGGCATCATAATGGCCACCGGCACCCTGCTGATGGTGGATCTTGCGCTTCCAGGAGGATTCATTCCGGGAGACGGTGATCTGCGTCATGCGCAAACGATGGCCTTCACCACTCTGGTGTTCTTTTCGCTGTTCACCGTCCTCACCGCTCGCTCCGACGGAGCGAGCGCGTTCGCCGGCCTCTTCTCCAATCGCTGGCTGTGGGCAGCGATCGCCCTGTCGGTGGCATTGCAGGTGGCGGTCGTGCACACCCCCGTCCTGCAGGCTGCCTTCTCCACCTCAGCCCTCGATGTTCAGGACTGGCTGATGTGCGTGGCGGTTGCCAGCTCGGTGCTCTGGCTCAGCGAACTGCGCAAGCTGTTCCACCGTCGCCGCAAAGCCCGCGCATGATCCCCATGCCGGTGATGTGGACCGGGAGCGGCGTGCCGCTCCGCGGAGCGCTCAGCACGACATCGTCGCGATGGCAGCCCGGGTGCCCGCCTGCCGTCAGCGGCAGGCATGGCCCTGGGCTTTCATCTTCTGCAGCAACTCCTCGGCCGAACCGACCTTGCTGGCATCGACTCGGGACACGACGACGATGCGCAGCACACCGAGCATGCGCTCGCGGGATTCATCCTGATAGACGGCCATCGCCAGACGATACGGCCGACAGACGAACCCCCCAGCCCAGGGTGATTCCAGGCGGAAGCTTCCAGCCTTCGGCGAGAGCGCGCGGGTCACCCGCATCGGCGCGCGCGCGTCTGCCGGGTTTTCGAAGCCGATCTCGATGAATGCCCCGTCTGGAAGTTTGCGTCCGGCCGAAAGCGTGATGACGTACATTCCCTGCGCTTCGCCGGCCTCGAAGCCGAAGCTGAAGTCAGCGCCGTCGAGGGTCAGATAGTCGGGAAAAGCGACTTCCGGCGACGATCCCAGCGCTGCAACCTCGTCCTCATTCAGCCATCCCTGCGCCAGCGGGTTGGCAGCGACGATGTCGCGCGCAGAAGGAGATTCGAGCAACCAGTTGCGCGCCGATCGAGCCGCCGCGATGATCTCGCGCGCGTCCATGGTCAGAACCAGGCGTTCCCGCGCGCTGTTGATGACGGTGAATCCCTGCGCATCCAGACCGTGCAGCAGTGCGAGTGTCAGCCAGGTATAGGAGGAACGCAGCAGCTCACGGTTGTCCGGCTCGTCCTCGAGGCCTGCCAGATCCATGAGCCCCAGCCTCATCATGGCAGGGGCAAATCTCTGCCCGGCCGCTTTGCGGTACCACTTGCCCGCACCGGTGAAATCCTTGTCGCGCTCATGCATCAGGCCGAGGCTGAACTGCGCCGGGGCATAGTCCTTAGCAGCCGCCTTGCGCAGCAGTTCCTTCGCTTCTTCCGGATCCGCCTCCACACCTTGGCCGTTCAGATACATCAGACCGAGCGAGTACCAGGATGGCGCGTAACCCTTCCGCGCCCCGCTACGATACCAGCGCAGGGCAGCGTCATGGTCCTGATCGACGCCCAGGCCCTTTTCATGCATCAGGCCCAGGTTGTACTCCGCGGCGTCGTCTCCCGCCTCCGCCGCAGCGCGAAACTCATGCAGCGCCGTTCCGTAGTCGCCCCGACCCAGCGCATCCATGCCCTCCTGCATTCCCGCCAGAGTGATCGTGGACGAAAGCAGAATCGACATGCCCCCGACCAGTCCCCACATCGCCGCCTTGAACATTTCCACGCATCCCCCGGCGTCACCGCCTCGCTGCCAAACGATGTCAGATAGTAGCATGCCGGACCATCACCGGAACCGGCGCAATCCGCTGCGCGATGTCCTGATCACATGCCCCGCGCAGCGGCGGCGGCAAGAATATCTTCGATGGTGAACAGAGGCATTCCGTTGAGGCTGCCCTGTCCTCCCTCCAGCTGAAAGCGCAGCAGATGACGGTCATTCTCGCGCACCAGTGTCCCGGCGCCCTCGAGTTCGGCAAGCATGTCGCGCGCGATATCTTCGAGCTGCGCCGTCTCCACAGCGGGCGGCTCCACGCCTTGAGCCCTGGCGGCAACTTCAAGCTGCTGCGAGACGACATTGCAGGCGATCTGCGTCGACACCACGGCAGGTATCGAGAGCTCTCCCTCGACCCGCAGCGCCATCAGCAATTCCGCCGGCTCTTCTAGCGAGAATCCGCCGGCGTCGATGTAAGCGAATCTCAACTTCCCTGCGACCTCGCCTTGGGGCAGCACCAGACGCGACATGCTGATTTCGAATGCAGGAGATCGCTTCAGCAGTTGCAGCACCAACTCCTGCATCCGCTCCACCGCGTCCGCCCCCGGCGCATGGCCGGCGCTGTGCTCACGGGCGAGACGGTTCAGCTCATCAATCAAGGCGGCATACGCCGGCATGTCCAGATTCGATATGCTCACCCGCAGCTCCGCGGGCCCCAGCGCAGACTCGCCGAAACGTGCCTGTGCCACGTGAACATCCTGCGAAGCGGCAAGAAGACCGTCTTCCACCTCTACCACAGTAGCCATGCTGACATCCTCGATCGCATGGCTCTGCGGCGCCGCGCCCGGTGTCGCCACCATCGCCTCGATGCGGGAGACATCGACATGCATGGTCCCTGTCGGGCCGTATTCACCCAGGCGGTTCTCCGAACGCATCTTTATCGACTCGATCGCGAAGCGATGATCGCCCGCGCGCACTTCAAGCAGCGGCGCTTCGCCAGAAAACTCGCCGTCGATACTGAACCATGCGCCATGCGCCGTGCCATGGAATCCCCGCCAATCGACGACAAGGCCCTCGATAGGCGATCCGCGCCATGCTGGCGTCATCAGGTTGGTTTCGGCGGATCCCGCCAGCGAAACATGAGTCACAGCGCTCATCAGTGGCTCGTTCCCCGCAATCCCGGGAACGAGCTTCCGCAGCGATTCGGGCGCCTCCAGCTTCGATTCGACCCGCGCCGCCACGAGTCTCGGCTCCGGCGACAGAAGCAGCGGCCCGTGCCTGATGTCGTTATGGGTGACGAAGCGGAAGGTGTCTGGAAGTCCGGAAAATGCGCCCGCCGCGTTCATCGCCTCGCGCAAACCCAAAGCGCGCAGATCGAGCGTCAGTACCGTGTCGGCGCTGGACGAAAACCACCCGCGACGATAGTTCTCCAGCGTGACGGAGATCTCCGGGGACAGGCGGTAGATTTCTTGGAGCTGCTGTTGCTGGGCGATGAATTCACGCTCGACGATTCCCCCGATGCCATAGGGCACGGCGACCGCACCGGCGGCGAGCAACAGGGATATTCCGGAGAGAATCCGCTTGTTCATGAGGCACCTGCAAGGCCATTGATTGTGTCCGGGATATCGGCAGCGGCCCTCGAAACCCAATATCCGGGCAGCAAGATCATCCCGGACCGCGGCAGTTCACCGTAGCCACGGGCGAGAGCGGCGCCTGCCCGATCACTGCTGCGCCTCGAGCGGACCCGCTAAAACTCGGCTACTCCGGGCGATCGCGGACCTGGACCCTCATGAAGGCGAGATGCGCCTGGGAGACACTCCCGCGCAGGGAATCACGGGGCCCGAGTGGCGGCGAGCGGTGCAACTGCTGCCCGCCGATCCATTGTGGTGGGAACCAACGGTCGGCGCTCATTTCACGCGTTTCGATGCGGCAGCTGCAGAGGCGCTGGGCCTGCCCGCGGAAGCTGAAGCCTGGCCGGTGGATCGGCTGTCGAGCGGCGAACGTCAGCGGCTTGCGCTGCTGCGCGCCCTGGATCGGGAACCGCGCGTGCTCCTCCTCGACGAACCCACCGCCAACCTGGACGAGGGATCGCGACAGCGGGTCGAAGCGCTGCTTGCGCGCTACCGACGGGAGCACGGCGCAATCGGCTCGCGCGGGCGCCGATGCACTATCTCGCGGCGCTTCCGGTCATGTCTGCGTCGCGGCCCCGCACGACTGCGACCGCCTCCAGGATGGAGCCATTGTCGAAATACACCATGAACGCAACCGTGTCCCCGACGCGAACGGCACCTTTCGCCTTCTGGAGCATCAGATGATGGCCACCGGGTTCGAAAATGAATGACTCTCCGGGCCCGATGCGCACCTTCCGTTTGGACATATGGGCGGCCATGCCGTGATGAACTTCCGTCGCATGAATGTCGACCGCACCGAACCGGTCGCTCTTCACGGCCTCGACCGTAACCGCACTGTCAGACCGGTTGACGATGCGCATGTACGCGGCCATTACCTTGGCGGCCGGTGGAGCGTCCTGAATCCAGGCGTCCTCGACCACGATGTCACCGGCCAACGAAATGCCGGAGACGAGGAACAGCAGGACAGCGGCAACGTTCTTCATTTCACACCCTCCCCATGCAGCTTGCGGATTGCAGAATAGGCCTGGTCCATCCGCTCCGTATCGAACGGCGGCAGAATGGATGCCACCAGGCGCGCGGCCGGATCGATGACCAGCAGGCCGGAATAATGATCGACGACGTAATCGTCGCCAGCGGGCGGGTGCATCAGACTGCCCACAACCCGTCCGGTGTCGGGATCGCCATAGCCATGAGGTATCCCCAGCCCCTCGAACAGGCGGTCGAGTTCGCGCGGTTCACCCGTGAGCGCAAGAAAGTCCTCGCTGAAGTACCGGACATAGGACGAAAGACGCCAGGGCGTGTCGCGAAACGGATCGGCGCTGATGAAGGCGAACCGCGTGTCCGGCGTTCGGCCCGCAACGACGGGACGGCCGAAGAAACGCGCCATGTCGGCAAGAGTGGTGGGGCAGAAATCAGGACAGTGAGTGTAGCCGACGGCGGCAATCGTCCACTGGCCACGCAGGTCGCTATCGACAAAAGGCATCCCACTCCCATCGACCAGGGCGAAGGGAGGAACCGGTTGCGCGGATGCGTACACCATGACACCGGGCAGCGGCACCTCATCTGCCAATGGCGCCGGGAACTGCAGGAACATGCGATAGCCGGCCGCACCGAGCGTACCCAGGAATATCGCGATGGCGGCGGCGACCGCCGCCCGCCCAACGATGCTGCTCGACAATTCTCACCCTCTCTTGCATCAGTCGGCAATGTTCTGAGCCATATCCAGCGCGCCGACAGCACCCTCCCGGGCGGACCCATGCTAGCGCTCGCCCAGTCCGCATGAAAGCGGCGAAATGCCGCGCGTCACTTTGACGCAGTGTTTCGCTGCATTCAGCGCCATACACTGAATCACGCGCGCCGAAACGACGCGCGTTCAAACAACAATAAATCCGGGAGGCAAAACCATGCCCATTGATCGCAAGCCGTTCCTGATCTGCGCGATGCTCATCGCGCCACTGTCAGCCCAAGCTGCCGCCATGCCCGACTGGGTTGCGCCGCCGACCTGGGACTGTCGCACCTGCCATACCATCGACAGCAAGCTGATCGGCCCCTCATGGAACGATATCGCGCAGCGCTACAAGGACGACCCGGGCGCCAAGGAAATGCTGATAGGGAAAATCAGGGATGGCGGGGTCGGCAACTGGAATGATGTCACCGGCGGCATCCCGATGTCGCCGCACCCCAACCTCACGAACGAGGACCTCGAAAAAGTGGTGAACTTCATTTTGTCACTGGCCCACTGACCACGCAGGCCAGGGCTGGACCCTCCGGAGCCGAGGGTCCAGCCTTTTCTATCTGCGAAAGAGGTCTTCCAGTCGCTCGCGGGCAATATCCTCCGCGCTCCGATCATCCCCGCCGTCACTGCCACAGGCATCGATACCGAACAGGGATTCGAGCTGACGGCGCGCCTCGTCGCTGCCCTGCTCCGGGACCGCGGCGCCCGTGGGCGAGCCGATCCGGAACCATTCGCAGAAATTCGCCCGCTGCTTGTCGAGCACCCTTTCGGCCATGGGTTCTCGACACTGGCCGGCAGCGGCAGGATCGAAGAACTCGCACATGCGACAGACATGGAGTTCGGCCCGGCAGCTCGCGCACTCGGCAAGCCGCGCTAGAGGAAGGAGCAGCTCGGCGAGCTCGGCGCCGCACTTCCAGCAGCGGAAGATCGCGCTCATGTGGGATGGGATCCTTGCATGTACAATGTCCGCTGCGATAGTAGCCCGCAAAAGACGACGATTCCAATCCGGACCGGCCGTTTCCCGAATGGCTGACCCGATGCAGGAAACCTCATGCTTGAACTGATCGCTCTGCGCACTGCCCTCGTCGGGCCCGTCTCGCTGCGCATCGCTGCCGGCGAGTGCGTTGCCATCCATGGTCCTTCCGGAAGCGGCAAGACGCGCCTGCTCCGAGCAATCGCGGATCTGGACCCCCACGAAGGGGAAATGCGCCTGAACGGCACACCCGCGCATCACATGACCGGTCCCGAATGGCGGCGGGCCGTGCAGCTGCTGCCTGCCGATCCCCTATGGTGGGAGTCGACCGTGGGCGCCCATTTCACCCGCTTCGACGCAGCCGCGGCGGAGGCGCTGGGCCTGCCGGCCGAATCCGGGGCCTGGGCGGTTGATCGGCTGTCGACCGGCGAGCGTCAGCGGCTCGCTCTGCTCCGTGCCCTGGATCGCAAGCCGCATGCCCTCCTCCTCGACGAGCCCACGGCCAACCTGGATGAGGATTCGAGAAGCAGGGTTGAAGACCTGCTCACCCGCTATCGGCAAGAGCACGGCGCAGCGGTGATCTGGGTGAGTCACGATGCCGGACAGAGGGCGCGGGTGGCAACGCGCATGCTGCGGCTGCAGGATCGCATCCTCGTCGCCACGCCGCTGGAGGATGCATGACGCTCATCTCGCTGTCCGCGTTCGATCTCTCGATCGCGGCCCTGCTGATTCTTCTGCTCGGCGCGCTGTCCTGGCGCATGCATCTGGGCGTCGGCCGCGAACTCGGCATTGCCGCCGCCCGCACCGTGGTTCAGCTCCTGCTGGTGGGATTCGTACTCGCGGCGATCTTCGAGCACGCCCATCTCGGCTGGGTCTTCCTCATCGGCCTGATCATGCTGTTCACCGCTGGACACGAGGCGATGAGACGGCAGGAACGCCGCTTCGCAGGCTGGTGGGGCTTCGGACTCGGCACCCTGTCCATGTTCGTATCGTCCTTCACCCTGACGATATACACCCTGGTGCTGGTGATCGGTCCCGACCCCTGGTACACCCCTCAGTATGCGATTCCGCTGCTGGGCATGGTGCTCGGCAATACGCTGACCGGCATCGCGCTGGCGCTCGATCGACTGACGCAGAATGCGTGGGATCGCCGCCATATCATCGAACAGCGCCTGATGCTGGGCGCCAGCGCCGCCGAAGCCGTTACCGACATTCGCCGCCTGGCGATGCGCAGCGGCATGATGCCGAGTATCAACGCCATGGCGGTCGCTGGCATCGTCAGCCTGCCAGGCATGATGACCGGACAGATTCTTGCCGGCGCGCCGCCGCTCGAGGCGGTGAAATACCAGATCCTGATCATGTTTCTGGTCACGGCGGGAACCGGTTTCGGCACCTTTGCAGCCATCTGGCTCGGCGCCCGTCGCCTCTTCGATGGACGGCACAGGCTGAGACTGGAACGTTTGCGGCAACGATAGCGGCGCCGGCTGATCCGCATCAGTCCCGCTCATCCTCCGGACCGGCCGGCTTTTCGAACTCGTGACGGATGTTGGCGAACTCCTCGAGCCGGGCGCGCACGCGTGAATTAAAGCTGCCGCGCGGAAAGCGACCGGTGGCATCAGCGGTGCCGGCCGGCATGCCGGCCAACAGCTCTACCGCCTGATCCACGTGCGTGACGGCCCAGACCTGAAACCTGCCCGCCGCCACCGCCTCCACCACGTCCGCGCGCAGCATGAGATGCTTGACGTTCGCCTCGGGGATGATCACACCCTGGCGGCCGTTCAGGCCGCGAGCGTTGCAGACGTCAAAGAAGCCCTCGATCTTCTCGTTGACCGCGCCGATGGCCTGGGCCCGGCCAAGCTGATCGATCGATCCGGTCACGCCGATGTCCTGACGCATCGGAATGCGGGCCAGCGCGGACAGCAAGGCCAGCAGTTCAGCCATCGAAGCACTGTCGCCGTCGATCTGCACATAGGACTGCTCGAATACCAGGCTGGCATTGATCGAGAGCGGGCGATCCGGAAGATAGCGCGAGCCGAGGCAGGCGCCCAGAATCAGCACACCCTTCGAGTGCAGTGAACCTCCGGTTTCGACTTCCCGCTCGATGTCGATCAGCTCTCCCTCGCCGACGCGTACCGTGGCGGTGATGCGCGAAGGCTGGCCGAAAGCGAAGCCGCCAAGCTCGATCACCGAAATGCCGTTGATCTGCCCCACCGCCGCGCCCTCGGTATCCACCACCAGGGTGCCTCGGCCGATTTCCTCGTAGGTTCGCTGTCTCAGCCGGTCAGCGCGGCGGATCTGCCGCAGGACCGCCTGCTCGATGTGCGCGGCGCCCACCACTTCCGAACCGTCGGTGCGCGCCCAGTGATCCGCTTCACACAGCAGATTGCGCAGGCTGAGCAGATGGGTGCCGAGCCGCTCGGAATCCGCCGCCTGGCGCGCCGCCTCTTCGATGATCCGCGCCACGGCGGCACGATCGAACGGCAGCAGCTGTTCCCGTCGCGACATGCCGGCGATCAGGCGGGCATAGAGATGCTGGTTCTCCGCGTTATGAACCACTTCCTCGTCGAACTCGGCCTGTACCTTGAAAAGCTCGGCGAAGTCGGGATCGTACTCGTGCAACAGGTAATAGAGCAGGCGATTGCCGAGCAGAATGACCTTCACGTCCAGCGGTATCGGCTCGGGATCGAGAGAAACCGTGCTGGCATAGGCATACATCTGGCCGAGCGCCTGGATACGCACCTCGCCGGAGAACAGAGCCCGCTTCAGCGCATCCCAGACGAACGGCTCCGACAGAATCTTGCGTGCATCGATGATCAGATAACCGCCGTTGGCGCGATGCAGGGCGCCGGACTTTATCAGCGTGAAGTCGGTGAGCAGTGCCGCCATGCGAACGCGATGCTCGATGCGTCCGATCAGGTTGGGATAGGTCGGCGCATCTTCGTAAACTATCGGCAGGCCTTGGGCATCGGAGTGGTCAACGAACAGATTCACCCTGTAGCGATCGAGCCCATCCTCATCGGCCAGAGACACATTTCCGTGCCCGTCTCTGACTACGATCTGCTCGACATTGTCGACCACATCGCGGCGCAGGGCCTCGAGATGCTCCGGCACCCGATCGACATCATGGTAGCGTGAAATCAGCTCATCGATCGGCCCGGCGATCGCGGTATCGGCGACCTCGCGATTGAGCGCCTTCAGCCGCTCTTCGGTGTCGCGCTGCCACTGCGGCATCTGTCGGGCGATGGCCGCCAGCCGTTCCTGCATTTCTTCGGTGGATCGCTCTATCCTGGCGCGCTCCTCGGGGGACAGCTGCTCGAATTCGGCCGGCTCCAGGATCTCACCGCCTTTCATCGGCGCGAATACGATGCCCACCGGCATATGAACCATCGCCAGCCCCGCCTGCTCGGCATCGCGGCGCAATCCGGCAAAGGCCTCTTCGCGGCGGCGCTCGAGATCGCGCCGCAGGCCATCGAGACGCGCCTGATAGTCTTCGTTGGCGAATGCCGCTGACAGAACCGATCGTAGGTCGGAGAGGAGACCTTCGGCATCGTCGCGGAACTGCCGCCCGCGTCCGGCAGGCAGTCGCAGAGCGCGCGGTTTATCGGGAGATTCGAAATTGAATACATAGCACCAGTCGCTCGGCGTGCCTCTGGAGGCCGCTTCCTGCTCCAGAACATGCCGCACCAGAGTATGTTTGCCGATACCCGGAGGGCCCAGCGCAAAGATGTTGTACCCGTGACGCCGAATCGCGACGCCAAAGTGCAGAGCCTCCAGGGCGCGCGTCTGACCGATGATCGTGCCGGTCTCCTCCAGTTCTGCGGTAGTGCGGAAGGAGAACTCAGCAGGATCGACCCGGCGGCGCAGCTGATCCGGATGCAGTGGACCCGGCACGATTCGATGGTGTTCTGTCATGAGAATATCCTTTGCGCACATCTGCGCGAATCCGACAGTATCGCGCAGGCACTCACCGGAAGAAAACCTGCACGCGCTCGCGCAACGCTCTGCAGCCTGGAAATCAGCCACTTGCCACATGCGCAGCCGGCCAGCGGCACGCCGCTGCCCCAGCCAGCGGGCCGGCGCCCGCTTTCATCATCGGGGCTTCCCTGTCTTGCGGGCACCCTTCGCGCCAGCTAACCTCTGGGTTTCCCTGCATAGAGCAATCGAAGCCTTGCGCCCCCTGCTCCGATCCCGTCCCGCGCTTGCCTTCGCTCTGACGATGTTCTGCAGCATCGCGGACGCGGCATCCCATGCGCCTGTCGCCGGTGTCCGCGCCGGCTTCGGCGCCAGTTCGGGCACTGATGGGTTCCGCCAGGCGGAGTTCGTGCTGCGACTGCCATTGGCGACCAGCTTCGATCTCGGCGAAGAATGGCGCGCACTGGCCGCAGCCGACTTGTCCCTGGGGCGCCTGGAAGAAAGAGACACGCATGCGGCAATCGGCGCGGTTGGCGCCGTGCTGATACTGGCACGCGACAAGCTCCCCCTGTCGATCGAACTCGGCGTTGCCCCCACCCTTCTCTCCCGGCATGAATTTTCGCGCGATTTCGGACAGGCTCTGCAGTTCACCAGTCATGCCGGTGTATTGCTGCAGCTCGGGGATTTCCGCATCGGATACCGCTTCCAGCACATGTCCAACGCTCGGCTCGCCGATCCCAACCCGGGACTCAATCAGCATCTGTTTTCCATCTTCCTGCGGCTGTAGTCTGAGCCCCAAGGTTCATTTCAGCGGCGATGAGACGGCGCAGGTCGAGCGCGTTACGGACCGCCCAGCCCTCGGCATCATTGTTGAAGTAGGCATAGACTGCGCATCCGCGCTCGAGCAGCGCGGCGATCCGCAGCGCCTCTGCGCGAAGGAAGCTGCTTTGATAGCTGCCTGCGTAATGCCGTCCATGATAACGGAGATAGGTCCAGTCGGCGGTCAGCTCGCGCGGATGCTCCGGCAGCAGATCATGAATGCACAGAGCGGCTCCATGCATCTTCAAAATCTCGAGGACTTCGTCACGCAGCCAGTCTGGATCCCGGAACTCGACCGCCCAGCGCAGGCTCGGGGGCGCAGCGCTGAGAAACGCATCCAGCCGCGGAGCATCCGCGCCCCAGCGTGGCGGCAGCTGCAACAGTGTCGGCCCGAGCCGCTTGCCGAGCCGACGCACTGCGGAGTAGTAATACCGGGTGGTGCGGCCAGGATCGCGCAGACGCTTGAGGTGGCTGCCGTACCGGCTGAACTTTACGGCATACACGAAATCCCGCGGCGCCCGCTTTCGCCACGCTGCGAACACCTCTGGCGGGGGCAGACGATAAAAGCTGCTGTTGATCTCCAGACTGTCGAAGACCCGTGCATAGTGGGAAAACCATTGCGTCCGCGGCAGTTCCTCGGGATAGAACGAGCCGCGCCAGTGCGGGTAGTCATAACCGGAAGTTCCCAGCCGCAGCTGCGGATGAACACGCTGCGGCTCACGCCCATTGCGATCTGCGGCCACCGATTCCGTGCCGCCCATGACGCACCCGGAGCAGCTGCGCGAGCATCCCCAGCAGCGCCAGCATCAGTGGCCCCAGCGCCCCTTTCCCGCCGGCATCGTCGGGTATGGTGCCAGTGACACTGGTGAACTCCAGCACCGCCACCGGCCCGAGCACGAGCGCCAGGTTGTTGGGTGCCTGTATGCCGCCCACGATCAGCTGTGTGGTCTCAGACTCCTGCGGGCGTTCATTCGCCACGTGCCTGACACTGATTTCATCGCCGAGTCGCACCCAGCCAGGAGCATTCGTATATTCGCTGGACCCGTTCAAGGCATATTCTCCCCCCGAAACGCGCAGCGGCACCTGGATACCCGGGTCGAATTCCTCCAGCGCGCGAAATTCCGATACCAGCACTCCCGCTCCCTTGGCACCATTCACGTTGCCGAAATGGAATGTGTCCGGCTCGAGATCCCATAGTGGCGGCGGATCGCCGAGCGCAAAGCGAACCAGCCTCACGGTATCGGCCCGCCCACCCGCCAGCAGAACGCCTCCGTTCGGCTGCACAACCATCGCGCGTACCGCCTCGTCTCCTCCCAGATCGACTGTCCGCTCTGCGTGGATACGGCCATCGGAGGTCACAGCAGACAGCAGAAAATCCGCGTCAGCGCCGCATTCCGGCTGTATCGAACCCGCCACCAGGAGCGTCTGATCAGGCAACTGCGCCAACGCATGGGCAGCGCTGCAGGAAGTTCCGCCGCTTTGCGTCAGGCGCAGCACCCCGGAAGGGCCGAAGCCCCGATCAGGCGCACCGTCGACGCCCAGGCGCAGCAGCACCGCGGCGCTGGCGCCGGAGGTTGCATCGGTTCGGGTACCGGCGATGACAAGGGCGCCGTCGGGCTGGATCAGCACTGCGGCGGAACGCTCATCGACGTCCTCGGCGCCCAAACGCAATGCGCCGAGATCCCCGTTGAAGCTGGCGTCGAGCACGCCGTCGGCGCTCACGCGCGCCACCAGAAAGTCGGAAGACAGGTCACCTGCATTACGCACGGCCGAGGCGATGGCGGCGCCGCCATCGGGCTGCGGAGCCACCAATACAGCCGACGCCTGACGATTATCCAGATTCAGGCGGAAAACACCGCCGTCCCCGAAGGAGTCGTCGATACGCCCGTCGGAGCGGTGCCGGACGACGATGTAATCCCAGCTTTCGCTACCATCGTCCAGTGGCACACGTTCCTGACCGCTGACGATCATGGCACCGTCGGCCAGAATTGCGAGCGCATCGATGCGGAGGGCATGCTGCATCACCGGCCCCGCCCCGGAGAATCCCTCATCGAGGCTGCCATCGGCCTGCAAGCGCAACAGTCGGTAGGAATCACCGCCGCTCAGCGCAACGACGAGCTTTCCATCGGGAAGCACCGCCGCACCGATGACCTGGCGATCGCCGGACTCCGATGCGGGCACGGCGAACGCTTCGTCCAGCGCTCCATCAGACTGGTACCGCAGCAGCATGCCGGCACTGGTTCCAACCAGCGCGCTGCCGTCGAGCTGCAAGGCGAGCGCCGTCGCCTCGCCCGGGATTCCTGGCGACGCTTCCCGAAAATACCCGGGTGCGCCGAAATCGTCGAAAGCGACCGCGATTGCCGGCCCTGCCAGGAGTCCCGCCAGCAGCAGCCCCCGAAGCGCGCAGCCGCGCAGGCAGCCGGCATTGGGTGTTTGCTCGGATGACATCGCCCGAAGCTAGCACGCGCGCGGCCATGCTCGCCCTGACAATTGTCATGGGCATGCACCACCGGTCAGAGGCAGCGGGCTTCAGCGAAGACGGAAGGGGTCACCGAACATCAGCTCGAAGCCAACGTAGATGCGCCGTTCCAGATGGAAATCGTTCTCGCGCTCGCGAATGAGCTGCGGCCGCAATTCGAACACCAGCCAGTCCCGATGAATCAGGTTCCGATACCTGACCTGGGCATAGTAATTGGTGACATGGGCATTGGGTCTGCTCTCGGCCTGCATGCCGATCTGCCAGAGCAGGCCCCGCCGTTTGCTGATCGGCTGCAGCAATGAAAATATCTGGTCGTAGTAGAAACGCTCATCCCGGCGGAACCAGGTGGCACCGCTTTCGCTGCGCAAGAGCTTCAATCCGGACAGCGGGTACTCCAGGCGCAGCCAGGTCGAAGCGCCCAGACCGCGCTCGTCGTACCAGAACAGCGTCGTCTCGGGACGAATTGCCAGCTTGCGGGCACGCAACTCATACCACAAGCGGCCGCGCAGTATGGTGTCTATGGGTCCGGTGCGCAGGCCGATCGAAAGTGAGGTCTTCGCGTTGTCGCGCAGCGGCTTGAGATAGCGCAACGCGACCGAGCCGCGGGTTCGTTCGTCCAATTCGCGATCGGTGCCGCGCTCACGATCAAGCGGATCCTCATAGTCATCGCTGAAAAAGATAAGGCTCCAGCGCTGCTCCGCGCCCGGGAGGCTGAGCCGTCCACTGACGCGCGGCTCCAGCCTGCTGCCTCCGGAATCGTCCAGGCGCTGGATTAAGCGGACCCGCAGAATCGAATCGTACAGCTCGTCGGGATAGACCTCGCGCGCGCCCAGCATGCGATCCATCGCGCGCGACAGGTTGACCACGGTGCGGGCCAGCGTCTCCTGTCCGCTTTCCAGCGCCTGGATGACGACGCCATCGGCCTCCCCCTCCTCCGGGTCAACGATGTCTCCATCCGACGCGGGAGCGGCCGACGATCCGGCAGCGGGATCCGCCGTGGAACCCGCTTCAACCTCGGGACTGAGCGCAGGATCAGCTGCCGGATCTGCGCCCGGGGAGCTGCCCGCCTCGCTGCCCTCATCGTCCTGATCACTGTCCCGAGCAGCGGCGCCCTCTGGAACCACGAGGACATCGGGTGCCTGCGCGTCCTGCGGCGCGCCAGGCATCACCTCACCGCCCGCGGGCGAACCTTCTGCCGCCATGCCATCGGCCACGGGGACAGTCGAATCGTCATCAGCGCTCACTGCTTCCGCCGGCTGGCTCAGCTCCACCCCGGCGCCGGCGATCGGCGGATCCTCGGCCACGGTGACAAGGTCGTGCGCCTGCACCGCACTGCCGATGCCAGGACACAGCGCAATCAGAACGAACGCCGGGATGAGGCCACGCAGCGGCTGTCGGAAGTATCGTGTGTTTGGCACCAGGGCGAGTCGCACGAGAATTGCTCTCATCATACCGCTCCGTGAGCCCGTTAGCGTGCACGCTTTCGAGGCACGGACTCCGGGGACAGGGCTCATTGACACCCAAAGCGCCACGGTGAGACACTCGAGCCATGTCCGGACTCATGCACGATCGCGCCGCTGCATTCATCGCCGCCCTGCCATGGACGCGCGTGCGAAGCGGCTGCGCGCCCTGCATGGGTCCGGAAATCCTCAGTTAACAGCGTATTCATCCGGATGACAGGGCCGCAGTCCCCCAGGACAGCGGCCCTTTTTTTGTAGTTTTCCTGTCAGGAGTGAAAGAGACGATGTCGACAGCGGCGGCATTCGCCGGCGTGGTTCTGATCTGGTCGACCACGCCGCTCGCAATCAAGTGGAGCGGAGAAGGTCCCGGCTTTCTTTTCGGCGTGACCGGACGCATGGTGCTCGGCACCGCGCTGTGCGTGGCGCTGGCGCTGGCACTGCGCGTCCGCCTGCCGCTGAACCGCCGGGCATTCGAGGCCTACGCTGCGGCCGCACTCGGGATATATGGCTCCATGATGTGCGCCTACTGGGCGGCGCAGCATGTCCCTTCGGGTGTGGTAGCCGTCATCTTCGGTCTGGCTCCCCTGACCGTAGGGGCGCTTGCCGCATGGTGGTTGAACGAATCGGCATTCACGCCCCCGAAGATTCTCGGCGGCCTCGTCGGCATCGCGGGGCTGGCGCTGATCTTCGGCGAGATGCAGGTCGTTGGCGCGTACGCGGCTCTCGGCATCGCCGTTCTGCTGCTCAGCGTGCTGCTGCATTCGATCAGCTCGGTGTGGGTGAAACGTGTAAACCATGACCTTCATGCGCTTGCGCTCACCAGTGGCGGCCTGCTCGTTGCGCTGCCGATGTATCTTCTGACCTGGGCTGTCCTCGACGGCACATGGCCGGACGATATACCACTTCGGGCAGCGGGATCCATCGTCTATCTGGGCGTGATCGGTTCAGGTCTGGGCTTCGTGCTGTACTACCACGCGCTGCGCCGCATGCCTGCCAGCCAGCTCGCCCTGATCCCGCTGATCACTCCGCTGCTGGCAATCGCGCTCGGCTACCTGCTCAACGGCGAGCGGCCGCAGGCCGGGCAGATACTGGGCGCGGGCCTTATCCTCTCGGGGCTGGTATTCCATCAGTTCGGCGATCGTCTGCAGGCCGCGCTGAGATCCGCCTGCATTCGCAGGAATGCAAGCCCTCCGGGGTGAAGGGCGCCGCTCAGCTCAGAGCGGCGCGGATGACTTCGGCGACACGCGCGATCTGTTCACTGCTGATGCCGGGGAACATGGGCAGCGACAGACAGCGCGCCGCCACACTGTCGGCCACCGGGAAGGATGCGCCCTGCGCATACTCGGCAAGCACGCGCTGCCGATGCAACGGCAGCTTGTAATGCAGCGCCGAAGCGATACCGGCAGCAGCCAGCTTTTCACGCAGCCCGTCCCGGTCCTCGCAGAGGATGGTGTACTGATGGTAGATATGCTCGCCGCGCGGATCTTCCACCGGCAGCTTGATTGGCAGCCCCGCGAGCAAACGGCCATATTCACGCGCGGCCGCGCGACGTGATTCATTGTAGGACCTCAGTTCACGCAGCTTGATCCGCAGGATCGCAGCCTGCATCTCATCGAGGCGACTGTTGAATCCGGTTTCAGTATGAACGCCATACTCGATGCTGCCATGGTTACGCAGGCGGCCCAGGTGTTCCGCAAACTCGGCAGAGGTGGTCAGCACCAGACCGGCGTCACCCATCGCGCCGAGATTCTTGCTGGGATAGAAACTCACGCAGCCAGCCAGCCCAAAGCTTCCCGTCATGCGGCCGTCACGCCTTGCGCCAAGAGATTGCGCACAATCCTCGATCAATACCAGGTCATGGCGCTGACACAGATCCGCAATCTCTCCGATCGCCGCCGGCTGACCATAGAGATGCACGGGCAAAACCGCCCGCGTACGCGGCGTGATCGCCGCCTCGATCGCTTCGGGGGTGATATTGAAGGTGTCGGGATCGATGTCCACGAACACCGGACGCGCTCCTGCGTAACGGATCGAATTGGCGGTCGCGATGAAGGAGAACGGCGTGGTAATGACCTCATCACCGGGACCGATGCCGGCTGCAAGCAGGGCCAGATGAAGCGCATCGGTGCCGTTGGCGACACCAACGGCGTGCGGCACGCCGACGAACTCCGCTGCTTCGCGCTCGAATGCCTGCACATTCGGACCGAGGATATAGCGCCCGCTGTCAACCACCTCCATCAGCGCGGCCTGAATTTCGTCGCGCAGCGGATCGTTCTGCAGCGCCACATCGACCATCGGGATCGGGCGATCCACGGCTCCCGCGCTCATGCCGGCACCGTCCGGCGCATCTGCGCCTGCAGCTGCTCGCTGATGGCCAGCGCCGTTTCGAGGGCGCGCCGGCCGTCGGCGCCACTTACCAGCGGAGGAGTATGGTTACGGATCGCAGCCAGGAAGGACTCGATCTGCGCCCGCAGCGCATCGCTGTCCTGGTGGCTGAGCATCTCGGTATCGATCTGGCCGTCCCGGCGCTGACGGATTTCTACGTCCTTCTTCTGGAAATCGATGCTCACGTAGGTATCACTCTCGAAGATGCGCATCTTGCGCTCGGTCTTGTTGCTCACTCGGCTGGCGGTGACGTTGGCGACACATCCATTCGCGAACTGCAAGCGGGCGTTGGCGATGTCCACTCCGCCGGTCAGCACCGGCACACCGACCGTGTCGACGCGCGTGATGGGTGAGTCGACCAGGCTGAGGATCAGGTCGATGTCGTGAATCATCAGATCAAGCACCACGTTGACATCGGTGCCGCGGACCTGGAACGGTGAAATGCGGTGCGCTTCGATGAACAGCGGACGGCGCACGCGGTCACGAACCGACATGACGGCGGGGTTGAAACGCTCCAGGTGCCCGACCTGCAGCACACAGCCGTGCTCCTGGGCAAGCTGGATCAGCCCATCAGCCTCGGCGACGGTGCGGGTCATCGGCTTCTCCACCAGGACATGCACACCCCGGCTGAGGAAAAAACTGCTGATTTCGTAATGCAGCGGCGTGGGGACGGCCACGCTCACCGCATCGACCCGGCCCTCGAGCTCACGGTAATCAGCCGTTGAGTCCACACCCAGGCGCCCGCCGATCTCCGC
Organism: uncultured Chromatiales bacterium; assembly: GCA_964581365.1. Lineage (GTDB taxonomy): Bacteria > Pseudomonadota > Gammaproteobacteria > SZUA-140 > SZUA-140 > JAITWN01. The sequence goes on along the minus strand of CAZOOF010000006.1, from coordinate 4,630 downwards.
AGCCCGGGCGGCGTCCGCATCCACGACTGCCACCAGGCGCGAACCTGGAAGCGCTGCATACTTCTCGGCATGAAATCGGCCCAGATAGCCGGTGCCGATCACGGCCGTACGAATTTCCGTCACTTCGGGTTCCTCGTTCGGGGCGTGCCGCCATCCGGCGGTCACGAGTGGCTAAAGATTAGCGCAGGATGATGGCAAAACAAAGCGAGGGAATTGCTTACAGGGTGGTGACACGCGCTCCGTCCGCCAGCATGTCGTCAGGGTGAGTCACCAGCCGCTCACCTTGCCGCAGCCCCTGAAGGATCTCGGCGCGCAGGCCGCTGCGCCGTCCCGGCACGACATTCCGCAGGCGTGCGCGATTGCCATCGAGCACGAAGACCTGCCAGCCGTCGCCGCCACGGAACAGCGCGCTCTCCGGTATCTGCAGCACATCTTCCGCTTCCCACAGCACGAAGCTCGCCTCGAGACGATATCCATCACCCAGCGGTGACCACTCCGCAGGGTCGGAATGAAAATCCGCGATCACCAGCACCCGCTGCTCCTCCACACCAAGCGCAGAGATCTTGGTGAAGCCGGAAGGTTCGACCCGACGCACCACCGCTTCCAGCACGCCGCCGCCCCAGCGTTCGAGAATCACCCGATTCCCGGGGCTGATACGCACCGCCTCATCGGAAAGCACCTCGGCGACGACCTCGAGTGCCGCGGTATTGCCTAGCTCCAGCAGCGCTTCACCGCGCGCGACCACGCCGGCGCTGTCGCGCAACACTCGCAAAACACTGCCAGAGACCGGAGCATCGACCGTGATACTCGGACTCTCCGCGCCATCCCCGGCGTCGAAATGCGCAAGCTGAGTGCGCGCGATTGCGAGTTCGCTGCGCGCGATCTCGGCCGCATGCTCCTCGGCCCGCAGCGCCGCGGCGCTGCGAGCGGCCTCGGCACGGGCGCGATCAGCGTTCTCGGCACTGATCTGGCCGGCCCCATGCAATCGTTCGATGCGCTCGCGCTCCTGCTCTGCGAATACCGCCGCCGCGCGAGCCGCGGCCACACGAGCAGTGGCGGTGTCCAGTGCGGCCTGCGCTGCGCTCACACGGCCCTCGGCGGCGGCACGTGCGCGAGGATCGAGCAGGTCCGGAGCCATCGGCCGGATGAGGAAAAGCGGTTCGCCGGCGCTCACCCGGTCACCCGCTTTCAGCGAGATGCGCTGCAGATGCCCGGTGACCGGCGCGGAAACGACGAAGCGATCGATCACCCGGGTCCGCGCCTCTTCCTGCACGACGACGCGCAGCGGCCCCCGCGTGACTCCCGCCACCTCCACCAGCAGTGGCCGCGGCCTGAAAGACCAGGCCAGCGCCAGAACGACAGCGAGCGTGACCAGCACCCATCCCGCCTGGCGCCTGATACGCCGTCCGTTTCCCTTCATGATTTCAATCCCGGGTCTTCAATACTGCAATCAGATCGAGTCGATCGAGCCGGCGCCGGATGATGATCCCCGAAGCCGCCGCCGCGACCAGGACCGTTGCCGCGGCGAATGCATATGCATCGGCGTTGAGAATCAGCGGCACACGATACAGCTCACTCTGCAGCCCGCGCGCGATCGTCCAGCACAGCGCCCAGCCGAGCGCTGCTCCCAGCGGCAGCGCCAGCAGCACCAGCACCGCGAGCTCGCCGAGCAGAATGTACGAAATCTCGCCGCGCGTGAAGCCGAGCACGCGCAGACTGGCCAGCTCCCTGCTCCGCTCAGTGAGCGCGATGCGGGCGCTGTTGTACACCACGCCGAACGCTATGATGACCGCAAACAGTGAGGCAACGAAGGTATAGAACAGCATCGACTCCTGCATCATGCGATCGAAACCGATGATCTCCTCCCGGCGCAGCGTCACTCCGGCAATGCGCGGACTGTCCTTGAGCCTGCGATAAATACGCGGAAGCTCTGCCTCGTCGGCAACCGCCAGCCAGGCGCCGGAGATCGCCGGGCCTTCACGCATGAAGCGGTTCAAGGCATGGCGCTCCATATATGCCGACAGTCCGAGGTACTCTCGCACCAGACCGGCGACCACGATTTCGCGCTGTGGACGCGCGCCCTCCAGCACTTCGACCAGTACTGTATCACCCGGACCGACACCGAGGATGGTGCCGAGATAATCGGTCAGCAGAATTCCTTCGGTCGGGGGCGTTATCGGCTGCAGACGGGTATCCAGCACGCGCTGGATTTCGCCATCAGGCTCGAGCCCGATGATCGCGGTGCGGTAGCTGCGATGACCGGCGCGCAGCCGGACCGGGACACTCCGCTGCACTTCAACCGCCCGCACGCCATCGAGCGCTGCCAGTTCGTGGCGCGCGCGCAGGGAAGTCGGTTCGACGAAGCTTACAGCGATGTCGTCGCGCTGCGCGAGCTGGAACTGCACGTTCACCATGTAATCGACCGTTGCCCCCTGGAAGCGGGCGCTCATGGTGATGCTGGCGGCCGCGGCGATACCGAGCACGGTAATGGCCGCCTTCACCGGATGGCGCGAGAGATGACGCAGGATCATCCGGTTCGGCTGCGACAGGCGGCTCAGAAAGGAGAACTGCTCGATGATGCTGCGCCGATAGCGCGGCATTGGCTCGGGCTGCAGCGCAGCCGCAGGTTGCAGGCGGGACACCCTGCGCAGGGCAGCCATGGTGCCGAGCGCGGCAGCGCCCAGGCTCGCCGCCACCGCCTCGATCGCCACGCGCGGACTCAGGGTGAACATCAGATACGGGAAGTGAAAAAAGTCCTGATAGATATCGGCCATGAGTTCGCCGAACCAGGATCCGAGAGCCAGACCTCCCGCCGCGCCGAGGATCACGATGAGGGACACCAGCTTGAGATAGTGCCATGCCACCGCGACGCCCGTGTAGCCGAATGCCATCAGCATGGCAATCTGGATCCGCTGTGTCCCGATCAGGCGATTCACCACCACGTTGAGCAGAAATACCGCCACGCCGAGAAAGATCGCGGGAAAGATCCGTGACATCGCCTCCAGCCCGCGGAACTCCTCGGTGAGAAAACGATGGGAGTGCTGGTCCGCCCGGCCGTAGGCGCCCTGGCCGCCGTAGCGATCGAGCAGCTGGTCGAGCCGGTCGATCAGATCAGGCTCTGCAGCACCGGGCAGCAGACTGAGCACCACGCTGTTGAACGCCCCGTCCATGTCCAGTGCGCGGCCAAGCGCCTCGCGCCCCATCCACATGACGCCATAGCGCTGGTAATCCGGGAAAATGCTGCCGGGCCGGATCTCGTGAATGAACTCGGGCGACAAGGCGATACCGACGATGGTCAGTACGCTGCGCCGGCCATTGATTACCGCGCGCAGCCTGTCGCCGGGGCCGAAACCATGCGCCTCAGCGAACGGCTCGCTGACCACGATCTCGTCCGAGGCGTAGGGATGCACCGACCTCCCCTGCCGCAGAAACAGCGCGTTGAGAGCTGGAGGACCTTCGTCCGGGAGCGATACGAGCGTGCCGCTCACCGGATCCGGAAAACCTTCAATATCTATCGTGACTCCGGCGACGACTCGAGTCTCGACGGCGGCTACCCCGGGTAGAGCCGCGATTCGATCGCGCAGGCTTTCCGGGGCGCGCTTGATACTGACGAACACATCGGCGAAGCGGTACTCACGATAGTAATCGTCCTGGGTGGCACGCAGACTTTCATGGATAGCGACGAACATGACATAGGTCGCCACTCCGCACAGGATCACCAGCGTGATTGCTGTGACCTGGCCACGCATCTGCCACAGATCGCGCAGCAGCTTGCGGTCGAGCGCGCGCATCGCGCCTACCAGCTCAGTTCGGCAGCAGGGAGCCGCCGGGCATTGCGCTCGTCGCGCTGGATGCGCCCATCGCTGAGATACAGCACACGGTCCGCCATACCGCCGATGATCGCGTTGTGGGTGATGATCACTACGGTCGTACCCAGCTCCTCATTGGTGCGGGCGAGAGCCTGGAGTACCCGGATTCCTGTGCCGACATCCAGGGCTCCGGTCGGTTCGTCGCAGAGCAGCACCGCGGGGCGCTTGGCGACCGCCCGGGCGATGGCCACGCGCTGCTGCTCTCCTCCGGAAAGCTGGGCCGGAAAATGATCGAGACGATCGCCCAGCCCCACCATCGTCAACGCCTCCTCCGGCGCCATGGGCTGGTCCGCAATCTCGGTCACCAGCGCGACGTTCTCGCGCGCCGTGAGACTGGGAATGAGGTTGTAGAACTGGAAGACGAACCCGACATGCTCACGGCGATAACGCGTCAGGGCGGCATCGTCGAACGCGGTCAGTTCACGCTCACAGTAGAAGACCCGGCCGCCGCTCGGGCGATCGAGGCCACCGAGAATATTGAGCAGTGTCGACTTGCCGCTTCCCGAGGGGCCGAGCATGACGACGAACTCGCCTTCGAAAAGCTGAAGGTCGATTCCGGCCAGCGCCGAAACCTCGACTTCGCCCATGCGATAGATCCTGGTCAGCTTCTCGGCACGAAAGACTGCCCTGCGCGCCGTCCCTCCCGCTGCCATCGCCTTCACCTGCCGCCCGAGTCCGGCGAATTGTAGCACTCACGATTTTTGGGCAAAAAAAATCCGGTCTGAAGAGACCGGATCAAAAGATCCGTACCCGGGTCCACC
>CAZOOF010000005.1:5959-79347 GCA_964581365.1 uncultured Chromatiales bacterium | reverse complement strand
GCGTCGCGTTCGCAATGCGAAGGTCGGGAGTTCGATCCTCCTCCGCTCCACCATTTCCCTCAGTAAACCGGAATCTCCTCTCTCCCGCTTCGCGCGTCGAAACCGGGGAGAGCCAGAAGCAGCTGCTCATCTCCAGCGAAAGTCCATCGGAGTGCCGGATCACGCTGGCGAACCCGACCGACCACAAGCGGCGGAGACTTGACCATGAACCGTCTGCAACACAAGATTGCTCTCGTCACTGGGGCAGCCCGAGGCATCGGCAAGGCCGTAGCCGAAGCCATGGTTTCCGAAGGAGCCGTAGTCTATCTGAGCGACATCGATCATGAGGCGGTCGCGCATGCCGCCCGCCAACTGGACATGCCGTGGCTTCCCCTCGACGTGCGTGAAGAAAGCGAGTGGCAGGCGGTTGTCGATCGCATTTTGGCGGAACGGAACGCACTGCACATCTTGGTGAACAACGCAGGAATCACCGGACTCGAGCAGGGAGCCTGCCATAATCCCGAGGAGACCACTCTCGATGAGTGGCGCCGGGTACATGCCACTAACCTGGACGGCGTTTTTCTTGGCTGCAGGCAGGCCCTGCGCGCGATGCGCCAACTGCCGGATGGAGCATCCGGTTCGATCATCAACATCTCATCTCGCTCGGGCATCGTCGGCATTGGTGGCGCGGCGGCGTACGCTTCAAGTAAAGCCGCAGTGCGCAATCACACCAAGTCGGTTGCGCTCTACGGCGCAGAACAGGGCTTGCCGGTGCGCTGCAACAGCGTGCATCCAGCAGCGATCCTGACACCGATGTGGGATCCGATCCTCGGCACCGGTCCCGAGCGCGAGGCAGTCATGCGCAGCATAGTATCCGATACCCCCATGCGCCGCTTCGGGACCGCTCGCGAAGTTGCAGACACCGTTGTTTTTCTCGCCAGCGACGAGTCTTCGTATATCACCGGCGCCGAATTCCATATCGACGGCGGCATTCTGGCCGGATCGACGGCTGCTCCCGACCGCCCGTAACGCCAACCAGACGCAGCGTCACCTTCACGCGCAATAAAAGAGGACCAGACCCCGAAGAGCCTGGCCCTCTTCTCAGACAAATCACATCAACTGATACCCACCTGCCCTTCTATAGTGTTCTGCAACCAGGACCTGACCATCCTCAGATGGTCGTTCTCCTGTGACAGCGCATGGCGGAACTGCTCGGCCATGCTGTCGTGACCGAGCCGGTCGGCCAGCGAGGCGAGCATCTCCCAGGCGTCATTGTCGACGAGTTCGACCATATGGATGGCGTGCAGACATTCGGTGAGCGTGCTGCGCGGATCGCTGAGCAGCTGCATCACGCCGGTGCTGGCGACTGCATCGGCATCGGCAGTGGGCGAGATTGCGGTAGGGTCGGCGCCGAGGGTTTTCATGCACTCCATCAGCAGGCCGAAGTGCTCCAGCTCTTCATCATGGATGTGCAGGATCTCGTCCCGGGTCGGACCACCGGGCTGAGCGTCCGAAGCATCGTATTTGACCAGCAGAGCTTCATAGAGACGCGTGCCGGTGCGCTCGAAGGCGAGCCGGTCGGCGATCAGATCGAGGAACACCGTCGGCGACTTGCCCTTCAGCTTCTGCATCCCGGACTTCATCTTCCCCTTCACCGATGGCGGCGCCGGCATCGTTCCCAGCGGTTCGGCATCCCGGGAGTAGTAACTGCGTATCGCTTCCATCGCGGTGAGATCGAAGCCCGTCTCCACCGGAGACAGCTGTACGCCTTCCATCATTTCCTTGACCATGTCCGGAGATGCTTCCACTCCTGTGCGGTTACCACCCACATCGATCGGCGATTTCATGAGCTCTTCCTCATTCGGACGACATTGGCGAGTTCGGTTCCCGGCTCCCAGCAATAACCCGAGGCAGCGGCCTCGGAGGGAGATCCCTCGGAATTGAGCTGATCACGCACTGCCAGCGAGCGACCATGCTCCTGGTCGAGCGGCACGATGTCCACGCCGTTGGCGCGCAGATCGACTTCATCGGCGAGCACCTGACGCACGAAGTCCCGATGGGCATGAAAGCCGATCGGTTCCGGCAGGGTTTCCGGCAGCAGCTCCGCCGCCTCACGGCCCTGATGCTTCTCCAGCAGGCTGGCGACGTGGTGCATCTGCCCGAGCTCGTAATCGACGAACCGCTCCCATATCGCCTTGATGCGCGGATTGCTCTCCTGCTGCATGCAGCTCCAGTAGTTGTAGACTTCGTTCGCTTCGTACAGCAGCCACTTCTCCAGGATGGATTCCTCGGGGTCGATCAGCGAACCGTACTGCGTGACATGCTGCTCTTCGATCGCCGAGATTTCGGCATAGAGCTGTCTCGCCACCGGATCCGCGTACACTGGCGCAATGTTCATGTAGTAGTCGCGGGTCTGATGCTCGGCCGAAAGAATGGTCAGGGCGTTGAGCTTGCTGATCGGACTGGCCGTTTCGCGATCGTACGGACGCCGCAGATCATCGAGCGGGTGACGGTGCTCGACCACGGTCGGCCGCCCGGGAGCGATATCCGTGTAGCTCTGCAAGAGGTTGTTGGGATCCTTTCCCTCGAGCCGATCGAGCAGAGCCGAGAAGCGGTACAGGTGATCGAAATCTTCGAGCATTCCAAAGCGGTAGACCTGCGCCAGATAGGGATCCGGCTCGTGCTGAGCGACGCTGGCGGTGACTTCGATGGCGACCTGTTCGTATCCTATGGTCGTTTCGAGCGGTGTCTGGTCGGCAGGATTCAGCCAGTTGACCATCACCTGCTGCATGTGATCGATACGACGCGTCAGGGCGAGCTGCTGCCGCAGTTCGCCATTGACCATGCTCGCCGCGCCATGACTGAACCGTATGGTGCCCGCCTCGATGCCATTCATCAGGATGACGCGCACGCGGGTGAAGGCGTCGTCATCGAGCTTGCTGTAGGGATGAGGCGCAAGGTCGCGCCAGGTGAATACCTGTTTCTCCAGGGGCGTTCCCTTCTCATGCAGCAGATCGAGTGCCATGGATCTCGTCTCCTCGGGCTGGATGCGTCGGATGACGCTCTACACGCCCTTGCATGAATCCCGCCAGCGCGGAAGCTGGCAAAATCGAGTGCTCCCGCGAGTTCGACGAGGGTGGAGTCACCATGGGAGGGTGAGATCACCTGCCGCTGCGCCACTGCGCCCGCGGCGGACGCTCAGGCGGGCGGAGGCGGACGGCAGGGAGACTGATTGAGGGTCAGCCAGTATTCGCCAAGTTGGCCGATGGTCCTGGCGAAGCAGGAGAATGAAACGGGCTTGCTGACGTAGCTGTTGGCGCCCGAGCAATAGCTGCGAAGGATATCTTCATCCTCGCTGGATGAACTGAAGACCACCACCGGAATTCGCCGCGTCCGCTCGTCCGCGCGCAGGCGCCTGAGCACATCGATGCCGTCGAGCTTCGGGAGCTTGAGATCGAGCAGGATCAGGTCGGGCTGCCGGCTGGCATCGCGGTCCCGCCAGGGGCCTTCGCAGAACAGATAAGCGAGCGCCTCCTCGCCGTCGCGAGCAACTTCGATCCGATCGGCAACCTGGGAGCGGCGCAATGCTCTCAGCGCAAGCTCCTCATCCTCCTCATTGTCCTCGACCAGCAGAATGAGTCTTTCCGGCATGATGCACGCCTCCGTCAGACCGGTGGCAGTCTTCCGCCGGGTTGCGTCCCATCGCCATCACCCGGGGCTCCGTCTTCGCCTTCTTCTTCCGTGTCGTCGTCGCTGGCGGAAGCGGCATCCGGACGCAGAGTAAAATAAAAGACCGCGCCCCGTCCCAGAGCCGCGTGAACCCAGATCCTGCCGCCATGGCGCCGGATGACGCGATGCACCGTGGCCAGACCTATTCCGGTTCCGGGGAATTCATTCTGGCCATGCAGGCGCTGGAACACACCGAACAGCTTGTCCGAGTATGCCATATCGAATCCGGCGCCGTTATCTCTGACGAAATATACTGATCGTCCATCCTCTTCCAGCATACCGACCTCAATGGTCGGGTTTTCCGTACGGCCGGTGAACTTCCACGCGTTGCTGAGCAGATTCACCATCGCCACCCGGATCAGCTGCGGATCGCCCTTGGCAGTGATGCCATCCCATACCACCGCATGCACCTTGCGCTCCGGCTCACGCTGCCGGTGTTCCTCGATGATCTCATTTGCCATCGCCGTGAGATCAACCGTCTGATAGTGCATCTCCGCGCGCGACAGCCGGGACAGATGAAGCAGCTCCTCGATCAGCTGCTCCATGCGCTGGGTCGAGGAGCGGATCTTGTCGAGATAGCGCTTTGCATCTTCCGACAGCGCGTCGCCCAGCTCTTCGGCGAGCGCGTCCCCGTAGCCGTCGATCGACCGCAGCGGCGCCCGCAGATCGTGCGATACGGAGTATACAAACGCCTCCAGCTCGGAATTGGCCTGCTCGAGCTGCCGTGTCCGCTTTCTGACCCGGCTGTCCAGCTCGCGGTTCAGCCGCCAGACCTCGACCTCAACACGGCGACGCTCGGCGACTTCGTTCTGCAGATCGCGATTGAAGCGCTCGAGCTCGTCCGCGCGCGCCTCGATCTCGGCCAGCATCGCATTGAATGAATCGGCGAGGGTTCCGACTTCATCGTCACTGAGCTTCTCGGCCCGCAGGGAATAGTCCCTGCTGCTGACGATCTTGCGGGCAGTGGCGGATATGCCGAGGATCGGTCGGATCAGGAACCACTGCAACCAGCCGCTCATCAGTGCCGCCAGCCCGAGCGCAGCGATGATGATCAGACCGATGGTTCCTGCGCCCTGAAGCAGCCGTTCCCTGACCGGATGGGAAGCGCGTGCATAGATCGTTCCCACGATCTGATCCTCGAAGATGATGCGGTGAAAAGCATACATCCGCCCTGCGCTGACCCAGACTCCCTCGTTGCCCGGGAAGCGCGGAAACTCTTCCTCCTCTCCATGACGCACATAAGTTGCGAACAGCTGCCCCTGGGCGTTGTAGACGGCGGCGGACTCGAACCCTGGACGGATATCGAGCAGACTGAGGTTCTCCGCCGCCACCTGCGGATCACCGAACTGCAGCGCCGGGGCCGAGGCGCGGCCGATGAGGGCGAGCTGCGTCTGCATATCCCGCATCGCCACTCCCTGGAAATCGCGCATATCGATATGCAGAAGAGCGGCGCCCGCGAGCAGCAGAGCAACCGCGGTAGTCACCAGGATGGCGGTCAGCAGCTTGAGACGTATCGATCTCATGATGCGCCGGAAGGTCATTTACTTCGCCTCCTCGACGCGTCGGGCTACGCTGAGCAGACGCGCGCTCACGCGCAGATCGCTCGACTCCGCCAGCGGCAACGAGACATCGAAGCGGACTCTGTCCTGATCGATCACGAAAGTCAGAACGGCATTGCCGGTGTAGGCGCTGTCGGTGACCGTCAGCACCGGCTGCCCGCGCACCGACCGCAAATAAGCAGCAGCCGAGTCCGGATCGGTCTTATCACTCACGTAGAGCATGTGGACGCGGGAGAGGTCGTCGATACTGCGAATTCTTTTTACCGACAGCGGGCGATTACGGATAGTGCGAGTACGTACGATTTCCACCAGGGGCTCGAGCACTTCAGCATCGGTGACACCAATGACGAGCGGATCGCCGGCTCCGCCGAAAGTGCCTGGCGGCCAGTCCACGTAGGCGCCGAAGTGATAGAGAAACGCCGCTTTTATATCGGCCTCCAGACGACCGTCCGGTTGCGCCGAAACCGGCGTAACTACCGACGAAGCAATGAGCAACGAAGGGATGGTGAAATAAAAAAGGAGGAAAAGAAGACAGAACGCGCGCAACAAAAGGGAGCGGGCACCGAGGACGTCCTGGCGCACAAACAAGCGAGATCCTGGTGCCCCGGTGTTCTCCGACACGTGCTCTCCCGGCTATGCCAGGCCGCAGGTCGCGGATGCGAATGCGGATGACGGATCAGCGCCAATGACAGCACTTCGACGCGGGTCTTGCTCTTTACACGCTATCCGGCGCGTGTGAGTATAGCGCATCCGTCCGTTGGAGCGGTATCGCATGAAACCGATCCGATCGAGATTCCCACATCCATGAATTGCGGGCGCCTGAGGGGACTCGAGGCGCTATCGGGATTACGGCTTCCGGGACGTATCGCCGGCGGTCTCGCCCTGCTCGCCTTGTGTACCGAAGCACCGGCCCGCGTCGCCGAACTCATCGACCTCAGCATCGAAGAGTTGACGCAGGTTCCCATTACCTCCGTTTCCCGCCGTCCGGAACCACTCGCCACTGCAGCCTCGGCAATCCAGATCATCACCGGCGAGGAAGTCCGCCGCTCCGGTGCGAGTCTGCTGCCCGAAGCGCTGCGCCTTGCGCCCAATCTTCAGGTCAAGCAGATCACGTCCAACGACTGGGCGGTCACTTCCCGCGGTTTGATCAGTCTGAGAACCGAAGCCGGAACACTGGCCAACAAACTGCTGGTAATGATCGATGGCCGCCCGGTTTATACACCGGTGTTCGGCGGCGTGTTCTGGGACAACCATAACGTGCTGCTCGACGACATCGACCGCATCGAAGTAGTAAGCGGTCCGGGCGGAACCTTATGGGGCGCTAACGCGGTCAATGGTGTAATCAATATCATCCGCCGCCCGGCATCGCAGACACAGGGCTGGTACGGCAATGTGACCGTCGGCGCGCTGCTCGAAGACTTCTCGCTGAGGTACGGCGGCAAGCTGGGAGAGCTGGGCCATTTCCGCGTCTACGGACAGCAACTGCAGCGTGACGCGCTGGCCTCGGATGGCAGCGACGAGTGGACCTTGCACCAGGGCGGGTTCCGCATGGATCTGAATCCGACCGCTCGCGATCAGCTGACCCTGCAGGGAGACATCTACTCGGGCGATGAGGGCCTCGACCCGGAGCTCGGCCTCAACGGTCATAATTTGATGGCGATCTGGAGTCACGATCAGAGCGAGGATTCGCACTGGCGCCTGACGACCTATACCGATCGACGCTGGCGGGCATTGCCCTCATTCGATCTGAAAGAGGAGATTTTCGAGATCGAACTGCAGCACCGGTACCGGACCGGCGCATCGACCAACATTGTCTGGGGGGCGAATTACCGCTCGCATGCCGATTGGTCGACTTCACGCACTGGTGCGCCCTTTCTGCTACCGGAGCACCGCCGGCTGGACAGTATCAACGCTTTCGTGCAGGGAGAGTTCGTGCTTCGTCCGGACAGACTCCTGCTGACCGCAGGCACCAAGCTCTCCGAAGCCGAGTTCGGAGGGTTCGGATTCCAGCCCAGCGTGCGACTCGCCTGGCGCCTCGCGGAAAACGCGACGCTGTGGTCCGCGGTGTCACGGGCGATCCGCTTTCCGACACGCCTGGATCGTGACCTCGCCACCGATGAAATCCGCGGCGACCCCGACTTCCACAACGAAAGCGTCCTCGCCTACGAGATCGGCTACCGCTGTCAGCCGACGCCTCGAGTGTCGCTTTCCATCGCAACTCATTACGAGCGCTACCGCGGACTGCGCAGCATAAACGTCAATTCGGATCCGCCGCCGCAGCTCATCTATGTCAACGGGCTCGATGTAAACAGCTGGGGCGCTGAACTGTTCGGAATGTTCGCGGTAACCGATCGATGGCGGCTGCGCGCCTTCTATTCCTACCTGGATTCAGACTTCGAGGCGACCAGCCCGGCGGTCACCGGCAACCTCGATATCGCCGGCGACCGGGATTCGAGGTACGTGCTCGGGCTGCACTCGATGATGGATCTCGGCGGCGGCTTCCAGTTCGACATCTTCATGCGCAGAGTCGGCAGCATCGGTCCGGGCCCGCTTCTGGGCGAGCCCGGGGTAGCGGCACACAACAACGTGGACCTGCGGCTCGCCTGGCAGAACAGAAACTGGGAAGTGGCGCTGATCAGCCAGAACGTCAATGGCGCCCAGGCCGAGTTCGGTCCGCAGGAGATTCCCCGCTACGTGTTTCTGAGGACGCGGTTCTGGTATTAGCGCGGAGGAAGCAGGGCCGGCAGCAGGACCGGCCCTGGATCCGTCGTCAAGCAGGCAGCCAGACCCGGGAATGGGACATGCACTCGCCTACCGGTATGGTTTCGAGCACCTCGTCGTGGTCGCCGTCGATGACCACGATCGCGCCCGCCTCGCCGTTCGATGAAAACAGACGCAGGCCATGTTCGCGCTTCGCGATCGCCAGTGAACCTGAGGACGATCCCAGGCGCAGCTCCCGCCGCAGCGACAGGCGCGGCAGGGCAGTAAGGTCGACGACCAGGAGAGCGTCGGGCTTGAGGTTAGCCTGCTGCTCCGGGCTGCCGGAACTGCCGGTGGTCATGAACAGACGGGTACCATCCGGATCGAAGTAGTACTTGCTGACGTAGATGTCCGGCAGGGTCAGCCGGTCTGCGACAGTCATGGTTTCCAGATCGAGCACGGTCAGATGGGCGACCACGTGCGCCGGATCGGATTTACGGTCGGCGCCGCGGCCGATGATGTAGCGCCCGCCCGGCACCATGAACAGATTGCTGTGGCCCTTGAAGGGCACGCGGTCCTCGATCCGGCAGCTGCGCGGGTCGATCACCGCAATATTGCCGTAGCCGTTGTTCAGGTTGTACATCTTGCCGGTGAGCGGCGAGAAGACCAGCCCGTGCGGAAACGCATTGTTGGGGATGCCGGTGCGTCCGCCCTCCTCGCGCTCGGGCTCACCCAGGTCGATGGTCTCGATCACTTGCAGGAAGTCGTCTGCAGCTGGATCGTTGCCGATCACGGAAATCGAGCCGTCCTTGAGGTTGCTGATCCAGGCGCGTCGCGGCACATCCGGCGCGCTCGGCGTCGGACGGGAAAAGCTGGCCTGATGGTGGCCGCGGCCGACGCAGACCGTCTTCAGGAAGCGGGCCTGGACGCTGTCCACGTCCTCGATCACGGTCACTGATGAACCGCGGTCGCCGCAGTTGAGGCGATCATTGCCCGCCTCCTTGTCACCGTCGTTCATGAACCAGCGGCGGCTGGATTCGGGATCCTCGTAGATGTGCGCAGGAAAGGCGTCGGCCGGAAAACCGTCCTGCGCGCGGATTTCCTTGCTCTTCGGATCCAGCAGGATGACCTTGCGCTCCGCCGCGTCGAGTCCGACGAACACGGGCCGCAGTTCCGGGGACAGACCGCTCTCGGGCAGCGTGGGAATCGGTTCGATCCGCGTTTCGCCGTGCTGGCGGTGAATCAAGACCAGACTGCCGGTCTGGCGATTACCGGCATAATACGCCACGACAAAATCGCCTGAATCGTTAGAACGTTGCACCATATTGATGATTCCTTGCCCGAAGTTGTTCTGAGAAATACCCTGGGAGATTTTCACCGCGGAGCCGCTTCGCCCCGAGCCGTGCCGAGTCCGCAGCCTCAGGGCCCGATCATCAGGGCGGCCCGAGCTGTGGACACTTCATCCTCCACCTGACAAAACCGGACTCTTGCCCTGAACAATCAGCATCCTGTTCACTTTTGCTCAGACTCTTCCCGAGCACGGCGGGCATGCTCACGGCGCCCCATGAAAACTCCGATCAGCACCGGAAGGATGATCACCACCACGATGGCGGTCACCACCAGGAAGGTGCCCGATGCATCATCGAAGCGGGCCATGAAGATGATGAACATAATGATCGCCGCGGTCGCAGCGGAGTAGCCTGCAAAACGAACGAGTTCTTTCATGTGTGGTTCCGGCCGCTATCCAGCGGTCATTGTACATCAGGAAATCCGGTTGAGGCCGTTCAGGGCAGCCACCCGGTAAGCCTCGGCCATGGTCGGATAGTTGAAGGTGGTATCCACGAAATACCTGAGGGTATTGCCCGCGCCCGGCTGAGACATCACCGCCTGCCCGATATGGATGATCTCGGCCGCCTGATCGCCGAAACAGTGAATCCCCAGGATCTCGAGAGTCTCGCGGTGAAAAAGGATCTTCAGCATCCCGGTCGTGTGTCCCGAGATCTGCGCCCGCGCCAGATGACGGAACAGTGAATGTCCGACCTCATACGGAACACGTTCGGCGGTCAGTTCGCGCTCGGTGCCGCCGATCGAACTGATTTCGGGCAGCGTATAGATCCCCGTCGGAACGCTCTTCAGCAGCCCCACTGCCCCGTCGCCCCGCAGCAGATGGGTGGCGGCGTAGCGCCCCTGGTCGTAGGCAGCGCTGGCGAGACTGGGAGGACCGGTGACGTCGCCGACGGCGTAAATGTGCGGCACCGAGGAGCGATAGTGCTCATCCACACTGATGCAGCCGCGCGCGTCGGTCAGCACCCCGATTTCCGTCAACCCGAGATCGTCCGAATTGCCCGCCCGCCCCTGCGTCCACAGCAGGTAATCGGAGCGGATCTGCTTCTGCGACTTCAGATGCAGCGTCACGCACTGCCCGTTGGCCTCCACCCGGTCATACACCTCGCCGTGCCGGATCAGGATGCCCTGGGCGCGAAAATGATAGGAAAGCGCATCCACGATTTCATCGTCGAGGAATGAGAGGAGTTGCGGGCGCGTATTGATCAGATTCACCTTGACGCCGAGATGGCGAAAAATCGACGCATATTCGCAGCCGACCACCCCGGCGCCGTAGATGGTGATGGAGCGCGGGCTGTCGGCAAGCCTGAGCACGGTGTCGCTGTCGAGGATGCGCGGATGCGAAAAGTCGATGTTGGGAGGATGGAATGGTCGCGACCCCGTCGCGATCACAAATGTGTCGGCCCGATAAGGTCGCGGCGGGCCGCTGCCGCTTACTTCGACCGTATGCGTGTCGATGAAGCGGGCGCGACCGGTGATGATGTCCACACGGTTACGGTGATAGAAACCGGTGCGCATGCTGACCTGCCGGTCGATCACTCCGCGCGCGGTCTGCAGCAGCTCCTCGAAGCGGGCCAGATCCTGACGTCCGGTCTGCACCAGCTGCTGCACTGCCTGTCGCAGCGCCTTGCTCGGAATGGTGGAGGTGTGAGTGCAGTTGCCGCCGACCTGCGGCTTCTCCTCGATCACGGCGACCCGCCGGCCTCCCTTGGCGGCCTTCATCGCCGCCCCCTCGCCCCCCGGTCCGCTGCCGATCACGATGACTTCGTATCTCTCGGGCATGCCCAATCCTAGCGCGGCACATCGTGTCCGCAAAGACGCGGCCGAGAGCAGATTGCGAAAGACCGGTCCGATGAGCGCGGTGCGCGCCCGTTCTGGTAAAGTGGGCGCAATGAGCAAGGTACGACACAAACGTCTGCTGCAGCTGCTGTCGCAGCCGACCGCGCCATTTCGCGAAACGCATGTCGCGGCGCATGTCGCTGCCATCCTGGAGCGGCGCGGGGTACCGCACTTCGAGGACCCCGCCGGCAATCTGGTGGTCGGCGCGGCTTCAGCCGCCGCCTACCGGCGCCTGCTGCGCAGGAAAGATGATGAGCCGCTGCGATTGTTCATCGCGCACATGGATCATCCTGGATTCCACGGCGTCCGCTGGCTCGGCCCCGATCGCCTGGCCGTGCGCTGGCACGGCGGTTCACCGGTGCGCCATCTCACGGGCGCGCGCACGCGGCTGGTGACCGATGAAGGCGTGATCGCGAGCGGCAGACTGCAACGGCCCACCATCCGGGAGGGCGGCTGGGCGATGGATACCGCCGAGATCCGACTGGACGGGCCGCTCAATCCGCAACCAAAGGCACAGGCCGTCTACGGCGGTTTCGGGTTTCGCGCTCCGGTGTGGGAATCGGGCGAGCGCATCTACTGCCCGGCAGCGGATGACCTGGTCGGCGTCCATGCCATTGTCGAGACCGCGCTCACTGTGTGGCGCGGCGGACGCGACTCGGGCGCGCCGTTCATCGGCCTGCTCACCCGCGCTGAAGAGGTCGGCTTCGTCGGCGCTGTCGCGCATCTGGAGCTGGGCTGGCTGCAGGAGCGCCGTCGGCCGGTGCTGGCGATCAGCCTCGAAGCATCCCGCACCCTGCCCGGAGCCGAGATCGGCAAGGGACCCGTGGTACGGCTCGGCGACCGCCGCACGGTGTTCGACCCCACCATCCTGGAGACGCTAAGCCAGATCGCCAGGCGCAGCCTGGCGCAGCATCAACGAAGAGTGATGGATGGCGGATCCTGCGAGGCAACGGCAATGACGGCCTGGGGTGTACCAGCAGCGGGGATATCGGTGCCGCTGGGCAACTATCATAACCAAGGTCTGGATGGCGGCGACGACGTCAAGGCGCCCGGCGGACCGGCCCCGGAGTTCGTCAGTCGTCATGATGCGGAGGCGCTGGTAAAACTGTGCGCAGCGCTGGCGCGCCCGGGGTCGAACTGGTCCGAACCCTGGGCCATGCAACGTGCCAGGCTGCGCAGGAACCTGGTCAGATCGAGGAAGCTGCTCTCGTCCTGACGAGGCGGCTCAAGAAGGCGCCCGCGCGGGCCGGCGCCGCTACGGTCACACTCCCGCGCAGGCTCCTTGCCGCTATTGTGCGGGAATGACGTTGGTGGCCTGAATCCCCTTCGCCGTATCTTCCGTGTCGAAGGTCACGCTCTGACCTTCCATGAGCGTCTTGAAGCCATCGAGTCTGATGGCCGAATAATGAACGAATACGTCCTTACCCCCGTCATCCGGGGTAATGAAGCCGTAACCCTTCGATTGGTTGAACCACTTCACCTTGCCTGTCGACATAGAACCACCCCTCACTTGAAAAACGTACGAGCAATGCCGGTACCGTCTTCCACATCCCAGTGGCGTCCATATTCCAGATGGCGCAAACAGTCAACGCCGCGTTCAGTCTAGCAGCGTCCGGAGGAGCCGCCAACATGTTCATCACACGCTCCGTACCGCCCCCACCCGGCCACCGTTCGCGGGACAGTTCCGCGCCGACGCAGCCCCGGCCAGCCCCCTTGCCGCCCCTGTTCGCGTGAACAAACGATCTGTATCATTCGCGCCATGGCAAGCCCCCTGGCGATAGACATTCTTCCCCAGCCCGACGAAACCACCTGCGGCCCCACCTGCCTGCACGCTGTTTACCGGTATTATCAGGACGAAATGCCGCTCGACCAGGTGATCAACGGCATCCAGCGCCTCGATCATGGCGGGACCCTGGCGGTGTTTCTCGCCACGCATGCGCTGGAGCGAGGTTATCGGGCGACGATTTACACCTATAACCTGGAGATGTTCGACCCGACCTGGTTCGACGAGAGCGGCAGCGTAGCGGACATCGCACAGCGGATGCAGCGACAGGTGGAAGCGAAGAACAGCCCGGAGTTCGCCATCGCCACTGAAGGCTATGACCGCTTTCTCGCCGCTGGCGGGCGCCTGCGCTTCGAGGACCTCACCACCGGACTCATCCGCCGCTACCTGAAGCGCGGGATTCCCCTGCTCACCGGACTGAGCGCCACTTACCTCTACCGCTGCGCGCGTGAATATGGACCGCGCTGCGATTACGACGACATCCGCGGCTATCCGAGCGGCCACTTCGTCCTGCTCGCCGGCTACGAAGCCGAAACCCGCTCGGTCCTGGTCATCGATCCGCTGCACTCCAATCCGATGGCTCCCGGGCACCGCTACGAAATCAGCATCGACCGCGTCATCGGCGCGATTCTCCTGGGCGTCCTCACCCACGACGCCAATCTACTGGTCATCGAACCGGCGCATACCAGGCACCACGCGCAGAGCCATGTCGATATTCATAGTCGTCAATAACCCCGAAGACTGGCCGCTGCAAATCCACGGCGCCGAAGTGGTCGCCGCCAAGACGTATCTCTCCGACCCCCGGTTTCTGGACCTGCGCGGAGTGAAGGTCTTCAATCTGTCACGCTCGTACCGGTATCAGAGCCTGGGTTACTACGTATCCCTGCTCGCCGAGGCACGCGGACACAAGCCTCTGCCGAGCGTGGCCACCATTCAGGACATGAAATCCCAGACCATCACCCGCTTCGTGTCCGATGATCTGTTCGAGCTGATACAGAAGAACCTGGCGCCGATCAAATCCGAGGAGTTCGTGCTCAGCATCTACTTCGGACGCAACCTGGCGCGGCGCTATGACCGGCTTGCGCTCAGTCTGTTCAACCTGTTTCCGGCGCCGCTGCTGCGCGCCCGCTTCATACGCAACCGCTCATGGCAGTTGCAGAGCATCGGACCGATCGCCGCCAGCGACATTCCGGACGATCACCAGTCCTTCGTCATCGAAGCGGCGAGCGAGTACTTTTCCGGCAAGCGCTCGCGGCGCCGGGAACCTCAGGTCGAACGCTACGATCTCGCCATCCTCCATAATCCTGATGAGGCGCAGCCGCCTTCCGACAGCGCCGCGCTGCGCCGCTTCGTTCGGGCGGGGCGTCAGCTCGGCTTCGCCGTCGAGCTGATCACCAGGAACGATTACGGCCGCATCGCGGAATTCGACGCGCTGTTCATTCGCGAAACTACTGGAGTCAACCACCACACCTATCGCTTCGCGCGGCGCGCCAAGGCTGAGGGACTGGTGGTGATCGATGATCCCGGCTCGATTCTGAAATGCACCAACAAGGTGTATCTCGCCGAGCTGATGCAGCGGCATCGTATTCCGGCGCCGCGTACCACCATCGTCAACCGCGGCAACATGAGCGCGATGGCCGCCGGTTTCTCCCTGCCATGCATCCTCAAGCAGCCCGACAGCGCCTTCTCACAGGGCGTGATCAAGGTGGAAACCCGGCCGGAGTTTCTGGCCCAGGCCGCGCGGCTGCTGGAAAAGTCGGAACTGATCATCGCCCAGGAGTTCATGCCCACCGCCTTCGACTGGCGCATCGGCGTTTTCGATCGCCAGGCGATCTTTGCCTGCAAGTATTACATGGTCGGAGGACATTGGCAGATCATGCAGCATGGTCCCGAGGGACGCCCCCGCGAGGGCCGGACCGAGAGCATCCCGCTGCCCCAGGTTCCTGCTCATGTCGTATCGACCGCGCTCAAGGCAGCCAATCTCATCGGCAAGGGTCTTTACGGCGTCGACCTCAAGGAGATCGGCGGTCGTGTTTACGTGATCGAGGTCAACGACAACCCCAATATCGATCACGGCATCGAAGATGCCGCGATCGGCAACGAACTCTACATGACGATCATGCGCGGCATGCTGGCCCGCGTCGAGGAGCGCAAGGGTGAAAGACGGCCACGCTGAACGGGCGGGCATCGGCCTGTTCGAGGCATACGGGATCGAGATCGAATACATGATCGTCGATGCGGAGACCCTCGATGTACTGCCGGTGACCGACCGGGTTATGCACGCCATGGCCGGCGAGTATGTCGACGAGGTTGAGGCGGGCGCGCTGTGCTGGTCGAACGAACTGGCATTGCACGTCATCGAGCTGAAGACCAACGGACCGGCGGCCAAGCTCGGCGGTCTGGAGACCGCCTTTCAAACCGACGTCGCCCGTATCAATGCGCTGCTGCGCGACGCCGGCGGCCGGCTGATGCCGACAGCGATGCACCCATGGATGGATCCGGCGCGCGAAACCCGGCTGTGGCCCCATGCGCACAGCCCGGTATACGAAGCCTTCAACCGGATCTTCGACTGTCGCGGACATGGTTGGTCCAACCTGCAGAGCCTGCATATCAACCTTCCTTTCCGCGGCGATGAAGAGTTCTCCCGGCTTCACGCAGCAATCAGGACGACTCTACCGCTGCTTCCCGCGCTCGCCGCCAGCTCGCCCCTGATGGATGGCCGGCTCACCGGGACGCTCGACAACCGCCTGGAGGTCTATCGCTACAACGCCCGCCGCATTCCCTCGGTCACCGGGATGGTGGTGCCGGAACCGATATATACGCGGGCGGACTACGAGAAGGAACTGCTCGGCCGCATCTACCACGATCTGGCTCCGCATGATCCCGACGCCATTCTGCGCCACGAATGGGTGAACGCGCGCGGAGCGATCGCCCGCTTCGATCGGGACACAATCGAAATCCGCGTGCTCGACACGCAGGAAATGCCGGCGGCGGACCTTGCGTTCGCCCGCCTGATCGTCGCCGTGGTCCAGGCCCTGGCCGAGGAGGCCTGGTATGGCATGCGCCGGCTGCGGGAAGTCGATACCGCCGCCCTGCTCCACTCATTCGAGCTCTGTGTGCGCGACGCCGAAGATGCGGTGATCGCAGACCGCCTGCTGCCGCGCGTTTTCGGTTTCCCCGAGCGCGGCCGCTGCCGGGCACGCGAGCTGTGGCAGCACCTGCAGGAAACGCTGCTGCCCAATCCGGTGCCGGATGACGCAGCAATCTACCGTCTCTACCTCGATCAGGGCACGCTGGCGCGGCGCATCACCCGCGCCCTCGCGCAGGAGACCGGCGCAGGGGCGGAATCCCCACCCCAAGAGGCGCTTCACCGGGTCTATGAGCGTCTGTGCCACTGCCTCGATCGCGGCGAGTCGTTCGTCGCCGGCTGAGCCGTCGTAGCCCGATGCAATTGCTGCTCAGCTGCGAGCATGGCGGCAACCGGATTCCCGCGCGCTATCGCCCTTTGTTCGCTGGCCATGACGAGCTGCTCGCCAGCCATCGCGGCTGGGATCCCGGCGCGCTCGAATGGGCGCGTCTGCTTTCGCATCTGCTCGGCGCACCGCTGATCGATGCGCGCATCTCGCGTCTTCTGGTCGACCTCAACCGTTCGCTGCACCACCCGGCGCTGTTCTCCGGGTTCACCCGCGAGCTCGCGGCGGGGGAGCGCGAACTCATCCTCTCGCGGCACTACCTCCCTCACCGAGAAAAAGTCGAAACCTGGATCGCGCAGCATGCCCGCCGCGGCCGCAGGGTATTGCACGTGGCGGTACACAGCTTCACCCCCGTGCTCGATGGAAGAGAGCGCAATGCCGACATTGGCCTGCTCTACGACCCGGCAAGAACCGGCGAGCGCCGCCTGTGCAGCGCCTGGCAGGCGGCGCTCGCCGCGCATGACGCTTCGCTGCGAGTACGCCGCAACTATCCATATCGCGGCGATGCCGACGGGCTGACCACGCATCTGCGCCGCCGCTTTTCGGCCAGGAGTTATCTCGGCATCGAACTGGAAATCAATCAGGGGCTTTTGCCCCGGCCGCGCAGGCAATTCATGCAAACCATCGCCGATGCACTGCGCTCTGTCACCAAATTGGCGACCCGATCACAGAAGCTCTGAAGCCGCTGGCAATAATAGGAACATCGGTAGCAGACACCAAGGAGGTCCGATGTCGCAGCCCAGCATCACGCCAGCCAGGAGCAAGGACTCAGCGAGTGAAACGGCCGCGCGCGGCGCCGAGCCGGAAGAACTCGTCGAACTGTTTCAGATCAGCCATGCACGCCTGCAGTCCGCACACTACACGCTGTTCAACGGCCAGTTCATTTCGGTGCACCGCAAACGCCCCTTCCGCCGCTCGCAGCGCTACTGGCTGAACCTCGCCTATCTGGACCCCACGCCGCATCTGGTGACGATTGCCGATCGGCGCTGGCTGTACCTGGCTATCGGGCTGGCCGGGGCCACCGCCATGCTGCTCGCCGCCAGCTTCTGGTCGCCGACACCGTGGCATCAGCAGGCATGGATGCCCGGAACGATTCTGCTGCTGAATGGCGCACTCCTGTCGCTGTTCGTATTCTTCCAGCGCTATCAGAACCTGGTTCGCTTTCACAGCCGCCATGGCGACGCCATGCTGCTCGAACTCGCCAACAATTCACCCTCACGCGCAGAGTTCCGCGATTTCATGCGTGCCCTGCTGCATCGCATCCAGACCGCGCATCGCGATCATGCCCATCGCCGCCTCGGCGCCGAGCTGGTCGAGCATCGACGGCTGTTCGAAGCAGGACAGATCGATCGCGACTCCTACGATCGGGCCCGTGAAAAGATTCTCCTCAGGCATCGTCAGGCCCATGCCACAGCCGCCGCGAAACGTGATCCGGCCACGCCGGGGAAGGCGGCGGTGGTCGGGATCACGGTAGCGGAGATCGCCCGGCCGGCGGCCGAGCGTATCGAACTCTTCGAACAGCGCCGTTCGGCAGGCTGAAGAAAGCGCGGACCGGGCACCCCGTCCGCGACTCACTTATTCACGAGCAGGCTGATGGCGCGATCGCCACAGCCTTCATCGTTCCGCTGCGGGCATCCCGGCCAGGGCCTTCTCGTGCGCGTGCAGGAACCAGCGATCGAGGACGATCCGGCGCGAGAACCACTGATTGCCGAGGAGCCACCCACCCAGCCTGTGCATGAGCGCGGGGGGAAGAGACAAACGACGCTGCGCCGCGCGGGCGCCGAAGCGCCGCTCCAGGGCGGCGGCATAGGGTTCCAGATCCCGCAGTCCGTAGCGTCCGGTTCTGCTGCCAAGCACAGTTTCGGCGGCCAATATTCCCGATTCGATCGCCGGCCTGATCCCCTCGCCGCTCTGCGGATAGGCCAGTCCGGCAGCGTCCCCGATCAGCATGACGCCATCGTCCACGACGCGCCGCCGGGCGCTCGAATAGAGCAGATAGGCGTGGCCGTTAAACTGCTCCGGCACGCTGTGCGGAATGCGTCCTTCAGCGATCAGGCGGGCGCGGAAGGCCGCCACATGACTGGACAGCCGGTCCCCGCCCTCGCGGCCGAGTCCAATGTTCAGCCAATCCCCCTTGCGGAAGCACCAGCCGTAACCCTTCAAGTCGGCGCAGAAATGGATTTCGGGAAACTCGGGGCGGACACGACACGCGCGCTGCTCGTCCGCATTCAGACGGACCTCGATTTCCTGAGCAGTCACCGCGAGCTCGCTGCGCCCCGGGCGGGCGCCCAGGTGTCGCGCGACCGGGCAGAAGTGTCCGCCTGCGCCGATCAGCAGCTTTGCTTCCAGCGCGCCATTAACGATCCAGCGATCCGCGCGGCGCTCCAGGGAGTCCAGCGAATGACCGAGCAGCAGACGCGCGCCGGAGTGCGTCAGCAGGTAGTGATCGAACTCGCAACGGCGGATGCCGTAGCTCACCTCCCTGCCATAATCGATGACCCGGGACTTCTTCCCTTCCATGCCGGTAACGAAGCCGGTAATCGGCTGAAAGACGCGCTCGCGCCGGTAGTCATCGATATCGAGACCCACGGTCTCGACCACGGCTGGGGTGATCCAGCCGGCGCACACCTTGTCCCTGGGAAAGGTCTGGCGGTCCATGACGACCACGTCGAGTCCACCGGCGCGCAGCCTGGCGGCGCAACTCGAGCCGGCCGGACCACCGCCAATGATCAGCACATCGCAGGCGCTGGACGCCATTTCAGTCACCACTGTTTGCCGCCGGGCGCGCGATCTGCTGCCCGGACACCGTCGTCTCGCCGGGAACAAACCTGGCGTACAGATGCTCCCGGGTCCAGGGTACCTCATTGTTGCTGGCCCGATTGAATGCGACCTGGAAGAGTTGCAGTTCGCCAGTCAGGAAAGCGGCGATGGAGCCGCACAGATAGAGCCGCCAAGAGCGTACGAAGGTTTCATCGAACATGTGCCGGACCTCGTCGGTGGCGCCGTCGAAGCGCGCCAGCCAGTGCCCGAGAGTGCGGGCGTAATGCAGACGGAGATTCTCCACATCGAGCACCGCGAAGCGGTACGGTTCGAGGATGTCCATCATCTGGTCGAGACTGGGCGGGCACGCGCCCGGGAATATCCGGCGTTCGATCCAGGCGTTCATCTGCCCCGGTCTGGCCCTCCCAATGGTGTGAATGAAGCCACGACCGTGCTCGCGCAACACCCGATCGATCACACCCCCGAGTTCCGGATAGTAGCGGATGCCGACATGCTCGAGCATGCCGACAGAGACGAACGCGTCGTAGCTTCCGCTGATGTTGCGATAGTCATCCTCCACGAACTCGACCCGGTCGGCCAGGCCCTCGTCCTTTGCCCGTGCGCGGGCCCAGGCGATCTGTTCGCGGGATATATTGTAGGCGCGCACCCGTACGCCGTAGTGGCGGGCCATGAAGAGCGCGAGCGATCCCCAGCCACAGCCAGCCTCGACCACCGAATCACCGGGGCGAAGACGCAGCTTGCGGCAGACATGATGCATCTTGGCGATCTGCGCCTCTTCCAGTCCGGCATCAGGCCGGGGAAAGTAGGCACAGGTGTAGACCATCTCGCGATCCAGCCACAGACGATAGAAGTCGTTGCCGAGATCGTAGTGGGCGTGGATGTTGTCGCGGGCGCGACCCAGGCTGGTAGAACGTGGCCGATGCAGCCACCAGCCGAGGACTCCCCCTCTGCCGCGACGCTGCCGCGCAGCCGCCGAGGCACGATACACACAGCTCAGGAACGCGACCAGATCGCCGTCGACCTCCACATCCCCACAGGCATAGAGATCTCCGAAGTAGAGCCAGGGATCGAGTAGCAGAGTCCACAGGGACCGAGGGTCACGGATATGCACCCGCGCCACGGGCACGACACCGGAAGGCGGAGAGTGGCGTTCGCCGTTCCACAGCGTCACCTGCACCGGCGGATCGCCGATACCCGCCAGCAAATGCATGAGCACGCGATGCGTGAACCCGCGGTGCTCCATCTGTCTGCCCGGTGCATTCCGCACCGATGATGCCGGCCCCGGGATAGATCTCAGCCCGGCGACACTCTGCTCATGGTCATCCATGCGCGCGTACCCCGTAGTCTGGTCTGCGTCCTCTTTCCCGATCAATCGTATAAGAGCCGGATGGTCCTTTCAACGATAGGGGGTTGCCCTCATGCGCCTTTACTGAATGACGACCATGGTGCCGAGCGTGACCCAGCGAGTGAGTTCATCGATCTGTTCGTCGGTAAGGGCGACGCAACCCAGTGTCCAATCGAACAGGCGATGGTCTTCGGGGTCGTATCTCCCCACCCCATGTATGCCTATGTGACCGCCGAGCGCGGTGTCCTGCGGCGGCACCTGGCCACGCCGTCTGGCATCGAGGATGGCGTGATAGGTTCGCTCGTCGATCGCCCGCCCGCGCAATGCCTCTTCGGCGTGACTGGCGGCGGGATAATCGAGTCCGAAGAAGCGGTGATACGGACTGTCGGTATTGATCCAGGAGATGTAAAACACCCCCATCGGCGTCCTGCCGTCACCCTCGCGACGGAAGGGCGCTACGCCGCCGCGCCCGAATGCGACGCCCCGGAACAGCTCTACGCGCTGGTCTCCCTTCATCACTGATAAGGTTCGCTGGCTGCTGTCGACGAACAGCCAGATGCGCGGCTCGGCCGCCGCGACGGCGCAGAACCCGGCGAGCAGCACCAGGAGAACGAAAGCCCGCCCGCGCCGGCGCATCACGCCTGCTCGCCTCGCCCGCGGACGGGTATCGGCGGCGCTGGCCGCCACCCCGGCGACCATCCGGAATCCCGCCATACCAGATAGTCGGCGATGATGCGCGCATGATCGAAAGCCAGGGGAAGAGCTATGTCCGCCGGGTCCACCAGCCGGACTGCCGCGGCATCGTCACGTGCCTCCGGTGTTCCGGCGGCAGAGCCGACATAGACCAGACTCACCGTGTGGCCACGGGGATCACGGCGGGGATCTGAATAACAGCCGAGCAGGCAGCGCAATGTCACCTCCAGACCGGTCTCCTCTGCCGCCTCGCGAACGGCGGCGCTTTCGACCGTTTCGCCGGGGTCGACGAAACCGCCGGGAATGGCCCAGCCATGGGGTGGATTCCGCCGCTCGATGAGCACGATTCCGCCCCCGATCTCGATGATCATATCGGCCGCCAGCGCCGGGGTTTTCGGGGGGCCGCCCCTCCCTTTCTCGACCGTGCCAGATGGCATCTCAGACCTCTTGCTTTTACGGAGACAGCCGCCCTATATTTTGCCACCTGATCGATATCATATTTGACGAGCCATGGCCAAGCATTCCATCTGGTGCGGTTACCTTGAGGCGGGACAGAAAAGCAGTGCCGTGGTGCGAGACGATCAACTCGACACCGGCAATCCCGATACCATTTATCTCTTCAACATGGCGCGTAACGAGATCATTCCGTACAACCGCGCCATCGTCGAACCCAAGCTGCGGGAACTCACCGCTGCGGAAGGAGAGGAAATCGGCGCCGAGCTGAGAGCGGCATACCTGCGCGCGCGCAAGCAGTTCAAGGTGCGCACCGAGCGACCGCTGCCAACGACGTCGCGACCGACCCGTCCGGTTCAGGATGACAGGCTGACCGACGATCTCGACGCGCTTGCCACGAACGAGCCTGAATTCGAATCGGTGATGGACGACGACTGGGATGCGGTCGACGACGAGTGAACGAGTGAAGGCCGGAGAAGTGCCGGGGTCAGATGTGAAAAGGGATCCGTGAGGATCCCTTTTGTTTTTCCGGCACAGGGCGCGGCAGCCGCTTGCGACGCGCTTCCGCTTCCCCGGCAGGCCGGAGCCGCCCGACTCCGCCGCCCTAAGCCCTGCCCACGTTGGAATCGTTCTGCGAGTGATAGTACTCGCTTTCTTCAGCGTACTGCCGAAGCAGGCGTGCCATTTCAGCAACCCGCTTCTCGGCGGTGCTGAGCGGCGCGCAGTCCTCACAACGCGGATTGTCACAGGGTTCACGCGAGTACAGCCAGTACTGCACTGCGCCCGCGAGCAAGCCATCGGCGATATCCCAGACGTCGGCGTCTTCGTCGGCCTGTGCCATGCTGTTGCCCAGCTCGACCGTCCGCCACGCCGCTTCGTCGAACACCGCTTCAGCTTCCTTTTCGTCTTCAGTCACGTCTGCAAATACCTCCGCGAAAGCATGGATCCATTCTAGCAGAGCCCGGTGGATTTTATTCGCACTGCCCTCATTATGGACTAACATGAATACCGGTCGGATTAGGAAGAGGCAGAGCGATGTCATCCCAGGATCCCAAGATCTGGATGTGGGCAGAAGCTTGCGGGCTTCTTCAACGCGCCGAACGTCTGCATCGTCAGTTCTTCCAGCTATCCGCCGAATCCGGGCAGCCGGTCTGGGAGCCGCCGGCGGATATCTTCGAGACAGAGAACGAGTTCTGGATTCTCGTCGCCCTGCCGGGGGTTCCCCCGGCCGCCATGGAAATCAGCGTCTCCGGCAACGTCGTCCAGGTTCGCGCGGAGCGCCCCTTGCCAGAAAGCCTGCGCCGGGCCGGCATAGTGCAGAGGCTGGAGATTCCTTACGGTCGCTTCGTACGGGTATTTGAGCTGCCAGGCAGCGAGCTGGAGCTCGCCGCCCACGAGGCCATGCACGGCTGCCTGATGATGCAGCTCAAGAAGCTGTTCTGAGTACCGTCCGCGCCACCCCTGATCCAGGAGCCTGAACATGAACGAAATCGTCCAGAAACCGGAGCAGGTTACTCCCGCAACCGCGGAGTCCGAACAGCCAACCAGTTCCGAAGCCCCTGCCTACGATCTTCCGGAGGATGTCATCATCATCCTGCCGGTGCGCGGGGTGGTGCTGTTTCCGGATGTCGTGCTGCCGCTCACGATCGGCCGCCGGCGTTCGATTCTCGCGGCTCAGGAAGCGGTCAAGTCGAACAGTCCGCTCGGTGTCATTCAGCAGCGCGATCCGCAACAGGATCTACCCGGGCCGGAGGATCTGCACGCGGTGGGCACGGTCGCCAACGTGCTGCGCTACGTCACCTCTCCCGACGGCACTCATCACATCATCTGCCAGGGCCTGCGGCGGTTCCGGATCCGTGAATTCGTGCCGGGATATCCTTTCTATGCAGCCCGGGTGGAAAACATCGAGGTCGAGGAGCACCTCACGCCGGAGCTCGAGGCGCGCACCGATCACATGCGCCGCCAGGCCCTGGAGGCCATCGAGCTCGTGCCGCAGGCCCCCGCCGAGCTGGCAGAAACGGTGCAGGCGGTGACTTCGCCCGGCTCGCTGTGCGATCTCGTGGCCAGCTTCATGGATCTGAAAGCGGCGGAGAAGCAGGAAATCCTCGAGATCATCGACGTCGAAGCGCGGGTCAACCGGGTGGCCGAACTGCTCGCCCAGCGTCTCGCCGTGCTGCGTCTGTCGCATGAAATCGAACGCCAGACGCGCGAGACCGTGGACCGTCGCCAGCGGGAGTTTCTGCTGCGCGAACAGCTGAAGACCATTCAGCGCGAACTGGGCGAGGATCAGCCGCAGGCAGCCGAGCACGATGAACTCAGCCGCGCCATCGATGAAGCCGACATGCCCGAAGAAGCCAGGGAGCAGGCGCTGCGGGAACTCTCCCGGCTGGAGCGCATGCCGGAGGGAGCTTCGGAGTATTCGATGCTGCGCACCTATCTGGACTGGATGGTCGCCCTGCCCTGGAACAAGCTCAGCGAAGCCGAAATCGACATCGCCCGCGCGCGGACCATCCTCGACGAGGATCACTACGGCCTGGAAAAAGTGAAGCGCCGTATCCTGGAGTATCTGGCGGTGCTGAAACTCAATCCCCAGGGACGCAGCCCGATTCTGTGCCTGGTCGGACCGCCCGGAGTCGGTAAAACCTCGCTCGGGCAGAGCATTGCGCGCGCCACGGGCCGCGCCTTCGTGCGCGTCGCGCTCGGCGGGGTTCACGACGAATCGGAGATCCGCGGGCATCGCCGGACCTATGTGGGCGCCCTCCCCGGCAACATCATCCAGGGGCTGCGCAAGGCGGGCACCCGCAATCCGGTGTTCATGCTCGACGAAGTGGACAAGCTGGGCACCGGATTCCATGGCGACCCGAGCGCGGCCCTCCTCGAGGTACTCGACCCGGAGCAGAATTCCGCCTTTCGCGACAACTATATCGCCGTGCCGTTCGATCTGTCGCGAGTGGTGTTCCTGGCCACGGCGAACATGGCCGACACGATCCCGCGCCCTCTGCTCGATCGCATGGAAATCATCACGCTGCCCGGCTACACCGATGAAGAGAAGATGGAGATCGCGAAGCGCTACCTCGTCGGCCGGCAACTCGAGGCCACCGGCCTCACCGCCGATCAGTGCACGCTGACCGAAGCGGCGCTGCAGACCATCATCAGCGAATACACGCGTGAAGCCGGGGTGCGCAATCTGGAGCGCGAGATCGGCAATGTCTTCCGCCACATCGCCATGCGTGTGGCCGAAGGTGACACCACTCCCGCCACCATCGACTCTGCGGACCTGCCCGCCATCCTCGGTCCGCGCAAGTTCGAAAGCGAGGTGGCGATGCGAGTCAGCGTGCCCGGCGTCGCGACCGGACTGGCGTGGACACCCGTCGGCGGCGACATCCTGTTCATCGAGGCTGCCCGCAGCCCCGGTAACGGCAAGCTGATCCTTACCGGACAACTTGGCGAGGTGATGAAGGAGAGCGCGCAGGCGGCGCTGAGCCTGGCCAAGAACCGCTGGGAATCGCTCGGCATCGACCAGTCGGTATTCGCCGAATCGGACCTGCACATCCATGTGCCGGCGGGAGCCATTCCCAAGGACGGACCGAGCGCAGGCGTCGCGATGTACACAGCGCTGGTATCTTTGCTCACCGGACGCACGGTACGGCAGGATACGGCGATGACCGGAGAGATAAGCCTGCGGGGGCTGGTGCTGCCGGTCGGCGGCATCAAGGAGAAGGCGCTGGCCGCCGCGCGCGCGGGCATCACCACAGTGCTTCTGCCCGCCCGCAACCGCATCGATCTCGAGGACGTGCCGGAGTCAGCCCGCAAACGGCTCAATTTCGTCTGGCTGGAGAATGTGGACGACGCCATCAATGCGGCGCTCGACCTGACGGACTGACTCGCACCAGGCCCGCTGGTGCGCAGGGAGAGACTCGAACTCTCACAGGTTGCCCCACTGGCACCTAAAACCAGCGCGTCTACCGATTCCGCCACCTGCGCAGTAATTTCGCAAGCCCGATTCAGCCCGCGGGAAGGACGATAGTAGCAGAGGGCCGTGACAGGTGAAAAGCTGAAATATCAGCGCAAAGACCACCCGTCACCGGACTTCGCCACTTCCCTCCCGGCGACGGCTAAAGGCGCGGCCCCCGCTCCGACTGCGCGTGCTCCTGCAGCTTCTGCACGATGTAATCGTAGGCTTCATCGACGGAATCGGTGAAGAACATCAGATCCATATCCTCCGGACTGATAGTGCGGCTGCGGATCAGGGCATCGAAATTGACTACTTCACGCCAGAAGCTGGTTCCGAACAGGACAATCGGGAGGTGCTTGCTCATCTTCCGCGTCTGCAGCAGGGTCAGCAGCTCGAACAGCTCATCCAGGGTGCCGAAACCGCCGGGAAACACCAGTACCGCCTTCGCCAGATAGGCGAACCAGAACTTGCGCATGAAGAAATAGTGGAAGTGGAATGACAGCTCGCGGGTGACATACTGGTTGTCGAACTCTTCGATCGGGATGGAGATCGTGAGCCCGATGTTCATGCCGCGCGCTTCGGAAGCGCCGCGATTGGCTGCCTCCATGATCCCGGGACCGCCGCCCGTGCAGACGACGAACCGCCGGGCCTCGTCACCGAGCTGCTTCGACCATTCCGTAAAGCGGAAAGCAAGTTCCCGGGCAGCCTCGTAGTAGCGCGACATATCCAGGTCACGCTCGGCAGCCTCCACATCACCGCCACTCTCCCGCGCCCGGACGAGCGCCGCTTCGGCATCGCTGCGTGACAGCAGACGAGCCGAACCCATGAAGACGATGGTGTCTTCCACGGCATAGTGGCGAAAGCGTCCATCGGGTTCGAGGTACTCCGACAGAATGCGCAAGGGACGCGCCCCGCTGCTGCCGAGGAAGGCCTCGTTGCGGTAGGCTTCCGATAACCGACGGCTCCGTTTGTCCTTGTCCAAGGTTCACCCTCCTTCCGCAGATTGACCTGCCGATTCACTCATGGCGATGAGCTCGATGCCGTTGCCATCCGGGTCGCGACAGAAACAGGCCGCGCGTCCGCTGCGACTGCGGGCGAGCCCCAGCCCGGCGTCTTCCAGACGCGCCATCAGCCCATCGAGATCCTCAACCATCAGCGCCAAATGTCGATCCCGCCCTACCGGCACCATCCGGTCCGCCGGCGGCCCGGCAAGCTGCAGCAGATGAATCTGCTGCTCGCCGAGCGACAGCCACGCGCCGGGATAGCCAAGATCGGGACGCTGCGCCTGCTGCAGTCCGAGCAGGCCCTCGTAGAAGCGCAGAGCGCGCTCCAGATCGGACACCAGAATACTGACATGATGCAGCCTGAGACCGCTCATCAGCGTGGGAAAGGCGGAATGATATCGTTGCGGTCCGGCGCGCTCATCGGGAAGCATTCTAGCACGCAGGCCGCTTCTTCTTCGCCGCTCTTACCCCTAGAATGTCCGGCATGCCCATTCACGCGCGCATGCGACGCTATCGTGTCACCGCTTTCTATGAACATCCGGAACTCGAACGCAACGCCGTGATCGAGGCCGAATCGACGGAAAGAGCGATGATCAGAGCGCTCATCGAACGCAGGATTCCGGCCGGCTTCACCCGGGATGAATTCGGCTGGATCGAGCCTGTGTTCTGGAAGCCAGAGATGGCTGGACGCATGCGCTGGCCCCGCCTGCTCGCACCCGACCGCCTGGGCTGGGGCGATGGCGAGGATCTGCGCTGGCTGCGCTTTTCGGTGGAGGAGGATTCATGAGTGGCGGAGACCCGATCGCCGGCGCGCTCGCTGCCGCGCGCGAGTTCGATCTTCCCGGGCGCGCGCGAGCCATCCACCCTCACGGCCGCGGCCTCATCAACGATACCTATGTCATCGAACTGGATGGCGGCGCGGCGCCGCGCGCCATACTGCAGCGCATCAGCCGCCGCGCCTTCTCCAATCCAGCGCTGATCATGGAGAATCTGGCTACCCTGTTCGCTCACGTCGAGGCGCGCGCGGGTGACAGCGGCGTTGTTTTCCCCCGTCTCTACCGCACACGCACGGCTGAACTGCTGCACATCGATAGCGAAGGCGGCGCTTGGCGCGCCATGACGTTCATCGAGGGCACCCGCAGCTATCATCGTCCGCGGCATCCCGGGCATGCGCGCGAGGCCGGCCGCATCCTCGGTCGGTTTCACGCCCTGCTGTTCGATCTCGACCCGGCCCGCATGCACGATACCCGGCCCGACTTTCACAACACGCCGCGCCATCTCGTCCGGTTGGATGAAGCGCTCGCGCAGGCGGAACCTTTACGCTTGAGGGATACTGCGCCCTGGCTGGACTTCATCGACGAACGCCGCGACCAGGCCGACCTCATCGAGCGCGCGCTCGCTGCCGGAACCATACGCTCTCAAGTCGTTCACGGCGATCCCAAACTGGACAATGTCCTGTTCGATACCAGGCGCGATGCGGCGGTGAGTCTGATCGATCTGGATACGGTCAAGCCGGGAGTGATTCATCACGATATCGCCGACTGCCTGCGGTCCGCCTGCAATCGGGCCGGGGAAGCCGGCAGCGATGGTGAAGCGGCCTACGAACTCGAGATGTGCCGCGCTGGACTCGCTGGCTATTTCGAAACCGCCGGGGAGTGCGCGCGCAACATAACTACTGCGGACCTCTACGCCGCGCTGCGCCTGATTCCCTTCGAGCTGGGCGTGCGTTTCCTCACCGATCACCTCGCGGGCGACCGCTACTTCCGCATCGACTTCCCCGGCCAGAATCTTGCGCGAGCCGCAACCCAGCTGAAGCTCAGCCTCGACGTCGAACGCAAGCGCGCCCTGATCGAGGATCAGATCGAGAGCCTGCTATAGGCAGAAGCCGGCAAGGTAGCAACCGCAATCCGGTCAGGCGACCTTTGCCTCCAGGACCCGCGCCCCTCCATCGAGTCGCAGATCGATCTGACCGAAGCACGCCACGCGATCGGCGACGCAGCCAGACCCTTCCATCACCAGCTCGGTGAAGTAGACGTTGATCCGGGTCCAGCCTTCCTCGCTCGACGAGACCTCGTAGCGCAGCGTGTCATCGTCGATCCACCCGTTCTGGGTGCAAAAACGGTTGATGAGCAGGTTGCTGCGCAACCAGGTGTCGATGCCGGGCGGAAGCGGAGCAGCAGACATTACACCTCCTTCTCGAGACGTGTAAGCAGCGATTCCAGGCTGCGCTTGGCCGCCTGGTAGATTCCAGGACAACTCGATTCGCGCTGGCCGCCGACATGCAGCACGCGAATATGGTTATTGCGAATCCAGGCGATTACCGCGTCGCTATCGAAAGCCTCGTCCAGGTTGCATGCCAGGACGGGCCGACCGAGATGACGCGCCATCAGCACGGCATAGGCAGTGCCGCCCTGCAGCGTTCCCCGGTACAGCATCAGTGTGCCATCGGAATCGCGCACATTATGTTCGGTGCGGATGGTGTGATCCATCTCCACTGTCTCCTGCAGGGGATAGCGTTCGGGAATGACGCCGTCGTCGGCATGACGTCCGGCAGGACACCAGCCGCCGCAGGCGATGCCTCTTTCTAGGGCGACATCGAGAGCGGCGCGATCCACACCCGTCTGGCCGCCGGATACTATTTTCTTGATCACCGGTTTCCCTCCGCGCAGGCAAGCGCTACCGTTCGGCCATATTAGCGCCGTCGCTGCCCGCTGCCAACGACGCGGGTTTCCCCCTCTCGCGCTTTCCTGCTACCCTTGAGAGTAATGTTCTTCCCACTGCCCGGAGCACGCCCGGTGAACCACGACGACCCCCGCAGCAGCAGCGATTTCAGCATGGAAGCCGACGACCTCTATCGAGAGGAGACCTATACGGATCGCCGCGTCGGCACGATCAGACGCCTGATTCCGGTCGACCGTAGCGGCGCCGACGACGCGCGCCGTCCGGTGATCTACCTGGGCCAGACCCAGATTCTGACCCCCGTCGGCGCCCTGCCCGTCAGCTTCGAGATTCCCGCGTCCTCACTGGAAGAAGCAGTTGCCGCCTTCGGAGACGGCGCCCGGCAGGCCGCAGAGGAAACTATCGAGGAACTGCGTGAGATGCGGCGAGAGGCTGCATCGCAGATCGTCATTCCGGACGCGGGCGGCCTCGGCGGTCTGCCGGGAGGCGGCAAGATCCAGCTCTGAACCGCAGGAGTGCCTGCCGCCAGCAACAGAGGAGGTTTGGCGAAGATTGCCCGCCATGACCCTGAAATCGCATACCGATGATCTCCAGCTCCTGATCGATACCCTGCCGGAGGCGCTGCAGCAGAGCGTCCGACCTTACGCCGGCGACCAGCTTCTCGAAATCGTACTCGACCTCGGCCGCGTGCCACAGGCGCGGCTGCCAGGCCAGGCCGTGAACCTCGCTTCGACGGCCATCACCCGCGAAGACCTTGCCGCCGTCATCGCCCGCGTCGGCGCCTTCGGCAGTGACAACCGCGCCGGCATCGAAGGCACACTCCACCGGATTTCCGCCATCCGCAACCGGCGCGGCGACATCGTCGGTCTCACTCTGCGCGTCGGCCGCGCTCTTTTCGGCACCATCGACCTCATTCGCGATCTCATCGAAGGCGGTCAGAGCCTGCTGCTGCTCGGACGGCCTGGCGTAGGCAAGACAACCAAGCTGCGCGAGATCGCGCGCGTGCTCGCCGACGACTTCCAGAAGCGCGTGATCGTCATCGACACCTCCAACGAAATCGCCGGAGACGGTGACATCCCCCACATCGCCATCGGCAACGCGAGGCGCATGCAGGTGCCCTCGCCGGAAGCGCAGCATGCAGTCATGATCGAGGCGGTGGAGAACCACATGCCGGAGGTCATCGTCATCGATGAGATCGGCACTGCTGCCGAAGCACTCGCCGCGCGCACCATCGCGGAACGCGGGGTACAGCTGATCGGTACCGCCCATGGCAACACCCTGGACAATCTGGTGCGCAACCCGGTGCTGTCGGATCTGGTGGGAGGCGTGCAGACGGTGACGCTGGGCGACGAGGAAGCCCGAATCCGCGGCACTCAGAAAACTATCTCCGAACGCAAGGCGCCACCGACCTTCACCGCGGTGGTGGAGATCGTCGGACACGAAGAGCTGATCGTGCACACCGACACCGCGCAGGCGGTCGACGATCTGCTGCGCGGCGCCGTCCCGCAAGCAGTGCGGCGCACCGCCGCTGGAGAGCAGCCGATAGAGACATACACGACCGCGCAACGCGCGACGCGAGCTCCGATCGATCGGGGCCGGCCATTGTCCGCCAGCGATCTTCGCGGCACAGTACGGATTTATCCGTATGCCTTGAGCCGGGATATCCTCGAGCGGGTCATCCGCGATCTCCAGATCGATGCCCGCATCGTCAATCGACCCGAGCGGGCTCAGCTCATCATTGCGCTGCGCTCGCGTACCGGCGACAGCCGACTGCAGCGCATCGCCCAGGCGAGCGGAGCGACCGTACACGCGGTCAAGAAGAATTCCACTGCGCAGCTTCGTCATCTGCTGCGCGATATCTTCAATCTGATGCCTGGCTTCGATGAGCGCGAGGCGGAAATGGCCGTCAGAGAAACCGAGGAAGGCATTCAGCGCGCTTTATCCGAAGGTGTCGCGGTGACGCTGGCGCCGCGCTCGGCGTCACTGCGCAGACTTCAGCATCGTGTCGCGAGCCGTCATCATCTGATCGCCGAGAGCGTCGGCAGCGAACCCGGTCGCCACCTGGTAATCTATCCGCACGCGTTTGCAACCGAAGTCGAAGTCGAAGTCGAAGAACGAAGTGCCGATCAGTGAAATCCTGCTTCTTTTCCGGCTCGTTCCTCCTCCTCGCTCTTACGCATCCTTAGGGTTTTCCTGTATTGCAATGACCAAATGATGCGCCTATAGTCGCCGAGGTACGGCCCGTTCAATTTCGCGGAGCCTTATTTACCGGAGGAACGTTCAATTGCAACATTCCGCTCTTCTGTTCACATCACGCAACGAATCCACGGAACGTGACGAGACTTGCGATTGAACGGTTTGATCGTTCGACGACAGAGGTGATTCAATGAAGACAGGCACGGTAAAGTGGTTCAATGAAGCCAAGGGCTACGGTTTTATTTCGCCGACTGATGGCGGCGCGGATGTGTTCGTCCACTA
The DNA here is from genome assembly GCA_964581365.1 of uncultured Chromatiales bacterium. GTDB lineage: Bacteria > Pseudomonadota > Gammaproteobacteria > SZUA-140 > SZUA-140 > JAITWN01. The sequence goes on along the minus strand of CAZOOF010000005.1, from coordinate 47,553 downwards.
CTCCGCGATTCAGGGACGCGGATTCCGAACGTTACAGGAAGGCCAGAACGTAGCGTTCGAGGTCGAAACCGGAAACAAGGGTCCGCAGGCAACGCAAGTCTCCGTTCAGCTCTGATTCCGCCCTCTTGCCCGCGGCGGCCAGAGGCTGCCGCGGGTTCTCCGCATTTCAAGCGCGCTTCCGGGTACGCGCATACACTCACAACGACAGCGACCGGGAGGCGCGCCGTGAAAAAAATGTTCATCAGCAATCTGCCCCAGGACACTTCAGAGGAAGATCTGGGAAACCTCTTCTCCGGATTCGGCAAGGTGCGCTCGGTGCATCTCGCCTTCGACGTCTTTACCCGCAAATGCCGCGGCTTCGGTTTCGTCGAGATGGAAGGGCATGAAGCCCGTGCCGCAGTCGCCGCACTGGATGGCAAGGAATACGGCGGCAAATCACTGCGCGTGCGCTTCGACGATGCCGGCAAACAGCGACGGGGCGGCAGGCGAAGATAGGCAAGACATCGGGACCAGGCTCCATGTGAAAGCGGAAACAGCACGAACTCCGCTTTCACCCTCTCTGCTCTTCGTTGTTCCCCTCATCTCCCCCCGTCTCTCCGCGACGACAGCTCGAATCGCTCATCGCTTCAGGCGCTTGGCGAAACCCTGTGTTTTCCGCGTCGCTCCGGACCGACAGAAACCACCGGAGCCGGCTTCGTCCGGCGAGCGCAAGAGTCTATTCCATAAGGAATTCGTGCGCGTGGCACGATAGTTGTTACATATCAGGCGGGCCAGCCGGCCCGCTCGAACCATCCATTTACGCAAGAGGAGACGCACATGAAAACCATCATTTCTGCAGCCGCCGCCCTCGCTCTCAGTTTCGGTGCGGCCGGTGTGTTGCATGCCGACGAGCTGCAGTTGGCCGCCGGCGATCACAAGAGCTTCGATGAAGTGGACAGCGATGGTGACGGCCAGGTCACGCGCGAAGAACTGGATTCGGCTGGCATCAGCATCAACTGGGAGGAAGCCGATCCGGATGGCGACGGCTCGCTGACCCGGGAGGAATACGAAAGCGCGACTCAGGATTCAAGCTCCAGCATGTAGCTCGGACAGCGACCCGGCGACGCCCTTGCGGGCATCGAACCGGTCGCGAGCCGCATACCGCTGTTTTTCACTCACGGAAGAGGAGAATCCCATGAAACCTGCAATTGCTCTGGCCGCCGCGGCGGCACTTACCTTCGCTACCGCCCAGGTCATCGCTCAGAGCGATGTGCCGCCGGTCCCCGGCGCCTCCAGCCCCTCGTTCGATCAGGTTGATTCGGATGCTGATGGTCAGATCAGCCGCGAGGAAGCCGCTGCCGCCGGCATCAGCTTGGACTGGGAAAGCGCTGACAGCGACGGTTCCGGTTCACTGAGTCAGGACGAGTATGACAGCGCCAGCGGCTCGGGCAGCTCCATGCCCAGCGATCCGGGCCTGGGCAGCGACCCCGGGATGGATGGCACGGGTGGTACGACCGACGGTGGCATGTAACGACAGACCGTGATGTGGGAGTCGGCCGGCCGGGTGTTCTCCCGGCCGGCTTTATGGCGCAGGCGACTACGATCATGACGAATATGCAGACAGGAGATCATCGATGAACCGGACAATAGCCACCTTGGGTGCAGCTGCCCTGGCGCTGATGCTGAGCGCCTGCGGCGGTGGTGATGGACAGACTCCGCAGACGGACACGCAACCGGGTTCGATCATGGATCGGGATACCACGACAGCGCCGCAGACCATGCCCGAGGAAAGCGCACCGGATACCGGATCGCCGTTCGGCGACAGCACAACCGGGTCCGACATGGATACCCCGCCCCAGGGCAGCTCGCAGCCCTGATCTAGCTGATCATGGACGGCGCGGCGCGCAGGCGCCGCGCCTGCCGGTCCGACATGGCATATGCTATTCTGCGCATATGCCATCTGGATGCCGGACATCGCAGACCGGCCGGGCGAAACGGCGTGGCTGCGCGTGAGCTTCCTTAGAACCCGATCCATTCTCCAGCTCATTCTGATCAGCTTCATCCTGGTGATGGTGCCGCTGATCATCGCGTTGCTCACCGCGGCAATCTATGTCGACCGTCTCAGCAAGCATGCTCAGCGCAGCGTATTCGAGGCAGTCGCCGCCACCCAGTCGAGCCGGATGCTGGTCGAGCACCTTATTTCCATGGAACGCAGCGCGCGCCAGTTTCAGGTGCTGAACGATCGCGCGCTGCTCGAGGTCTATCGCGACCGGCATCATCAGTTCCAGCAGCTCGCCAGCGGACTGAAAGACCTGTCATCGTCGCAACAGGATGCAATCTCCGCGATCGCCGAGCATGAGCAGACCGTCTTCCGCCTGCTGGATGACCCGTCATCGGATGCACAGGCGATTGCGGCAGCGATCGAATCCTTCCCTACGCTGAACTCCGCGGCACGGGCGATCCTCGCCGAAAGCAGCAACCTCATCGGTGAAAGCGTCAATGAACTTCAGCAGCTCGCGCGACGCGCACAGAACCTGCTCTTCTGGCAGACCATGAGCCTGATACCCCTCGCCATCGTGCTGTTCATGCTGTTTACGGCTCTGATCATCAAACCCATGCGGCGCCTCCATCAGGCGATCCGCCGCCTCGGCGACGGACAGTTCGAGCGCGAGATCAGTATCAGCGGACCCAACGATCTGCGTGAGCTCGGCGCGCGTCTCGAATGGATGCGTCGACGCATTCTCACTCTGGAAAACCAGAAGTTGATGTTTCTGCGCCATATGTCCCACGAGCTGAAGACCCCGCTGACGACGATTCGCGAAGGCAGCGATCTGCTCAGTGAGCAGCTGGTGGGCCCCCTCAATGCAGAACAGGCCGAGATCGCCGCGATGCTGCGCCAGAACAGCCTGCGCCTGCAGAAACTGATCGAGGACCTGCTGAGCTTCAGCATTCTGGAACGCGATGTGCTGCGTGTCCGTCAGCAGCCGCTGATGCTGGACCAGCTCATCGGCGACGTGATCAGTGGCTACCGGCTTCCGGCGCGCGCCAAATCAGTCGTCATAGAGACACAACTGGAACCGGTCGCGGTGGCTGGAGATCGCGACAAGCTGCGCAGCGTGGTGGACAATCTCATCTCCAATGCCGTAAAGTACTCTCCCGTCAACGGCCGCGTCACGGTATCGCTGACCGGCCGCCAGGGTCGCGCCGTCATCGATGTCCAGGACGAAGGTCCCGGCGTCGACGAGGATGAAAGGATCAGGATCTTCAATGCCTTCTACCAGGGACGCGCACGCGCAAGCGGCCCCGTCAAGGGCACCGGACTGGGACTTTCGATCACTCGGGAATTCGTCCACCTCCACAACGGCACCATCGAGGTCATCCCGACCCGCCACGGTGCACATTTCAGAGTGTCGCTGCCTTGCGATACGCAACCCCCACAGGCGGCCGATCGGTCGCATGAGAATTCCCCTTAGGTTCGCTACACTGGGCGCACTGCTGGTGCTGACGGCATGCGCACTGATTCCCGACTCGCGCGAGCCGGCGGAACTTCCGCCAGTCGTCGAGAGTCCTCCTCCGCAGACAAGCGAAGAATTGCCCGAAGCCGACGATATCGCGGATCCTGCCCCTCCGGCGCCATCGATCGACGAGGGTAGCGATGTGCCGGATCCCGCGCCGGAATCGCTCGTGATACAGTTTGCGGACGCTTGGCTCGAAGCGGCGGAAGATGCGCGCAACAGGCTGTATCAGCAGGCGAGAACCGATTACGAGCAAAGCGGGGACTTCGACGATCTGGTCCGGCTTGGGCTGCTGACCACTTTACGGGTCGGCGACCGGGCGGCAGCGGCCCGCGTCCACGACGAGATCCGCCGGCAGCTCGAGGACACCGGCACGCATCCCCTGGCGCCGTTTGCCCGGGTGATCCTGCGGATCCTCGACGAGAACGCGCGCACGATCGGCCGGCTGGCCACGCAGAATGAGACGCTGCAGCGTCAGCTCGACGAACTCAAGGCCATCGAGGAGCAGCTGCGGGAACGCGGCGGCCCCGAACCGATACAGGCACCCTAGAAGGAAGGTACTGCAGCATGACCATGCGACCAAGGATTCTTCTGGTAGACGATGATCCCGATCTGCTCAGACTGCTCTCCATCCGGCTGAACACCGCCGGCTGGGAGGTGATGACCGCCGACAGCGCGGAAAGCGCGCTGGCTCTGCTCGAGGAGCGGCAGCCGCAGGTCGTTGTCACCGATCTGCGCATGGATGGCATGGATGGCATGGCGTTCTTCGACATCGTGCACGAGCGCTTCTCCACCCTGCCGGTGATCATTCTCACCGCCCATGGCACGATTCCCGAGGCGGTAGAAGCAACCAAGAGGGGCGTCTTCACCTTCCTCACCAAGCCCTTCGACAGCAAGGACCTGCTCGATCACATCAATCGCGCGCTGCGCATCAGCGGGGTCGTCAACAACGAGAACGGCGGCGAGCGCGGGGATTGGAGCAGCGAGATCATCAGCCGCAGCGCCGTCATGGACGAACTGCTCAAACAGGCGCGCCGGGTCGCAGACAGCAGCGCGGCGGTGTTGATCCATGGTGAAAGCGGCACCGGCAAGGAACTGCTGGCACGGGCCATACACAAGGCCGGCCCCCGGCGCGATCGTCCCTTCCTCGGTCTGAACTGCAGCGCGATCCCCGAATCGCTGCTCGAATCAGAGCTGTTCGGGCACAACAAGGGCGCATTCACCAGCGCCACGCGCGACCACAAGGGTCTGTTCCAGGCCGCCGAGGGCGGCACTCTCTTCCTCGATGAGATCGGCGACATGCCCCTGCAGCTGCAGGCGAAACTGCTGCGCGTGCTCGAAGAGAAGGAAGTGCGTCCGGTCGGCGCCACCGCCAATATCCCGGTAGATGTGCGCATCATCTCCGCCAGCCATCACGATCTCGACGAGCTGGTGAAGGGACGCCAGTTTCGCGAGGATCTCTACTATCGCCTCAACGTCGTGCGGCTGGATATTCCACCGCTGCGCGAACGGCCAGAGGACGTGCAGCTGCTGGCCAACCATTTCCTGCGTGAAATCGCTGCCAATGGCGATACCCAGGCGCAGTCCTTCGCGCCCGAAGCGATGGAGCGGCTGGTCACCGCGCCTTGGCCCGGCAACGTGCGCCAGCTGCTGAACGTGGTCGAGTACTCCGCCACGCTGTGCACTACTGCGGTGATCCCGCTCAGCCTGGTGCAACGCGCGCTGCGGCTGAAGACGGGCGCGCTGCCCTCGCTGTCGGCCGCCCGCCGCAACTTCGAGCGCGAGTACCTGATGCGCCTGCTCAAGATGACCGAAGGCAACATCACGCAGGCAGCGCGGCTGGCGCAGCGCAACCGAACCGAACTGTACAAGCTGCTGCATCGCTACCATCTCAATCCGGAAACTTTCCGCAGCGCGAAATCCGCAAAGAACTGATACGGGAACGGCCGCAGATCCGGCAGTCTGTTTTTATGATAGGCTGACGGGATCACTTCCTCGACGCAGGAGAGACAGGAATGCCTCAGGACGAAGCGCTTCCGATGATCAATCCGATCACTATCTGTTTCCTGATCGACAAGGCGCGGGAGTTTCACGCCAAGGAAGAGGTCGTCATCCCGGAGACGCCGCTCAGCCCCGCCGATGACGACATCGGGCACATGGTGCTGGCGGATCATGCCGATGACCCGACTTATGAAGAATTCCGCGCTGCCGTCGATGATCTCGAGCCGGATCAGCAGACGGCTCTGGTCGCGCTGATGTGGCTGGGACGCGGAGATTTCACCGTGGACCAATGGGACGCGGCCGTCGAGGAAGCGCGCCGGAACTGGACGCCGCGCACGGCGGAATATCTGCTGTCCACACCGCTGGTAGCCGATTACCTGTCAGAGGGGCTGTCCCTGCTCGGCTACGAGTGCACGGAATGAGGCGATGACAGGAATCAGATCCGGCAGGCGGAAAGCCGCTCGCGCCACGATGCCAGCAGCCTGGCTCGCGCCTCCTCATCGCCCCTGATCACCAGCGGAATATCGCGGGCGGGAAGAACCACGGTCTGCCAACCACCACCATCGAGCGCGCAATCGACCTTGACCAGCCACTGCCCGTCCGTAATATCCACCTCGAACAGATAAGCCTTGAGACCCAATTCGTCCAGCAGGAGTGACGTGGCTTCTCTCGCCCGCGCCAGTTCGATCGTCGTCAGCGCCATGGGATTCTCCGATTCAGCCTCCTGGCTCAAGGTTACGCATGCCGGGACGCAAAAACCAAGCGTTGTTTCCCTTAGGGCCTGTACGCGAGCGCGGCCGGATACAGCGCAAACACACGACAACTGATGCACTACAGGTAATTCAGGAATGAAGATGCAGACAAACGAGCGCAGCAATCACCGACGAGTCTATGTCTGGGACCCGCTGGTAAGAATTTTCCATTGGAGCCTGCTGGGGCTGATCGCATTTTCCTGGTACGCAGGAACGGCTGGCGGAAACATGATGGAATACCACATGTGGTCGGGCTACGCGGTTCTGACCCTGGTTCTGGTGCGCATCGTCTGGGGCTTCATCGGCACCAGCTATGCCCGCTTCACCAGCTTCCTGCACGCTCCGCGCGCGATCATCGCCGACATGCTGACGCTGCACCGGCGCGAGAGCGCGGTGCCGGCCGTCGGACATACCCCGCTCGGCGGCATCAACGTCACCCTGCTGATCGCCTGCCTGCTGGTTCAGGCTGGCACTGGCCTGTTCGCCAACGATGACATCTTTACCGAGGGACCGCTCTATGGCCTGGTCGGCAAGGATACCAGCGACTGGCTGACCATGATCCATCACTACAACTTCAACGCGCTGCTGACGCTTGCCGGACTGCACATCGTCGCAGTGTTCTATCACCTGCTTCACCGCCGCGAAAACCTCATCGCACCGATGTTCACCGGCTACAAAAAAGTGGCGGGCGCCCTTGCAGCGCCCGCCACTCCTTTTCGCCCCGCTCTGGCGCTCGCGTTGCTGGCCGCCGTCGCGGGCGCTGTCTGGCTGCTGGTGAGCTGATCAGCGACGCTTCTTGCGGAAATCGTCGTGACAGGCCTTGCACGCCTTGCCGGTTTCACCGACCTGGGCGCGGAAGGCATCGAAATCGCCGGACTGAGCGACTTCCGCCAGCTTGGCGGTCTGCTGCTGGAAGTTGTCCATGACCTTGGCAAAATCCTGCGGTTTGGACCAGACTTCCGGAAGAACACCGGTCTGACCGCGATCCGAACCGCGCACGAACGCATCAGGCGCGATCATGCTCATGTCAGCCACGATCTGCGCATTACGCGCTGCCACCTGGCTGTCGAAAGGCGCATCGCCCTTTGCCATCGCTCCGAGCGGTCCGAAATACCAGCCGATGATTTTGTAAACACCCTGCCGGAATTCGATCACGTCTTCGGGCTTGGGGTCCTGGGCCATCGCCGGAAGGGCCGACAGCATCGTAACCGCCATAGCGGCGGACAAGACTACTCGTTTCATCGCGTCTCCTTGCTCATTGGTGCATTCGTCAGAAAGGCCCGCCTCCGGGAGCCGTCCACAGTCTAGAGAGTTCCCGCGGTGAGCTCAAACCTCGAAGTCCTTATGTTTTTCAAGGGAAAACGCAGGCGCCTCTTCGGAGCGGGCATCCCCTCGAGCGTCGTCCGCGCGAACAGCGAGCTTTATCGGCGAGCGCTCAGGTATCTCCAGCCACCGCCGCGCAGATACTCGCAGTGACCCGAACGGTCGATTGACAGGAGGTGAATGATCATTCATTCTTTCCCGACATTCGTACTCGGACATTCCAACACCAGAGTCTCCTCCCCATGCGCAACCCCGTTCGTGTGAGCCGTCCCCTTTTGTCGCTGTCTTTCCTCACGCTGCTTGCAGCCTGCGGCGGAGAACCCCCAGCGCCGCCACAGGCCGGCGGGCCGGTGCCGGTTACCGTAGTCACCCTGGAAACCCGCCCACTGACCCTTACCCGCGAGCTCCCCGGTCGCACCAACTCGTTGCGGGTCGCCGAGGTGCGCCCCCAGGTCAGCGGCATCATCAAGGAGCGCCTGTTCGAGGAAGGAGACCAGGTCAAGGCCGGACAGATCCTCTACCGGCTCGAGGACGACACCTACCAGGCCGACCTGAGCAGCGCGCGCGCCACGCAGGCACGAGCCGAAGCCGCCGTGGAGCAGACGCGCCTGCAGGCGAAGCGGGCCGAGGAGCTGTTCGCGGTCAAGGCCATCAGCGAACAGGACTACGAGACGGCGATCGCCAACCTGCGCGTTGCCGAAGCCGATCTCGGCATCGCCAAGGCCACCGTTCAGCGCGACGAAGTGCTGCTTGGCTATACACGCATCACTTCTCCGATCGATGGCATCATCGGCCGCTCCATGGTCACCGAAGGAGCACTGGTCACCGCGAACCAGGAGCTGCCGCTGGCCACCGTACAGCAGCTCGATCCCATCTATGTCGATGTCACACAGTCCAGCAGCGAACTGCTGCAACTGCGGCGCGCGCTCGAGAGCGGTCTGGCGCAGGGCAGCACCGAAGGCGCGCCCGTTACCATCCTGCTCGAAGACGGCACCCGCTACCCTCACGAGGGCAGGCTGACGTTCGCCGATGTCGCAGTCGATCCATCGACCGGCCGCTTCGCGCTGCGCGCGGTGGTGCCGAACCCCGAGCGGCTGCTGATGCCGGGCATGTACGTGCGCGCCGAACTCGCCAACATCACGCTCCCCGAAGCGCTACTGGCGCCTCAGCAGGGTGTGATGCGTGACCCTAAGGGCAATGCCAGCGCGATGGTCGTCGGCCAGGACGGCACTGCGCAGCGGCGCGACGTGCAGGTCAGCCGCACCATCGGCGATCAGTGGCTGGTTGCGAGCGGACTCCAGCCCGGAGACCGGGTGATCGTGGCCGGACTGCAGAAGATCCAGGATGGTACGCCGGTCGAGCCCACCGAGGCCGGATCGGCAATGCCGCAGCAGGCAGACTGACGGAGCGCCACCATGCCGCAATTCTTCATCGGCCGCCCCATCTTCGCCTGGGTCATCGCCATTCTCATCATGCTGGCGGGCGCGCTGTCGCTCGCCCGCCTGCCTGTGTCCATGTACCCGACCGTGGCGCCACCCACGGTCACCATCAGCGCGACCTATCCCGGCGCTTCCGCGAAGGTGGTCGAAGACTCGGTCACTCAGGTCATCGAACAGAACATGAAGGGGCTCGATGGCCTGCTGTACATGTCGTCCAGCAGCTCGGCCGATGGCAGTGCTTCGATCAGCCTCACCTTCGATAACGCGGTCAATGCGGATATCGCGCAGGTACAGGTGCAGAACAAGCTGCAGCTGGCGCTGCCGCTGCTGCCACAGGAAGTTCAGGCCCAGGGCGTGAACGTCAACAAGGCCAGCACCGGCTTCCTCATGGTGGTCGGCTTCGTGTCCGAGGACGGCCGCATGGCCAAGGACGACATCGCCGACTATGTCGCTGCCAATCTGGTCGACCCGCTGAGCCGCGTTCCGGGCGTCGGCAATATCCGCGTATTCGGTTCACAGTACGCCATGCGCATCTGGCTCGACCCGGACAAGCTCGATGGCTATGCCCTGACGCCGAACGAAATCATCGAAGCCATCCGCTCGCAGAACCGGCAGGTCGCCGTGGGGCAGCTCGGCGCGACCCCGGCCGTACCCGGCCAGCAACTGAACGCGACCATCATCGCCCAGGGTCGCCTGGAGACGCCCGAGCAGTTCAAGGACATTGTCGTCCGCAGCAATCCCGACGGCTCGGCACTGCGCCTCGGCGACGTGGCGCGGGTGGAGCTCGGCGCAGAATCCTACAACGTCATCACGCGCCAGAACGGTCGCCCGGCCAGCGGCATCGCGATCATGATGGCGACGGGCGCCAATGCGCTCGAGACCGCGGCCGCCGTCGAGGCAGCCCTTGAGTCGATGCGCCCCGGATTTCCCGCGGGCCTGACCTACGTCATTCCGTTCGAAACGACACCTTTCGTGCGCACCGCGATCGAGAACGTGCTCACCGTGCTCGCCGAAGCAATCGTGCTCGTCTTCCTGGTCATGTTCATCTTCCTGCAGAATTTCCGCGCGACGCTGATTCCGACCATCGCGGTACCGGTGGTACTGCTCGGCACGCTGGCGATCCTCGGCGCGATGGGATATTCGATCAATATGCTGACCATGTTCGCCATGGTGCTCGCCATCGGCCTGCTGGTCGATGACGCCATCGTTGTGGTCGAGAACGTGGAGCGCGTGATGAGCGAGGAAGGACTATCGCCGCGCGAAGCCACTCGCAAGTCCATGCGACAGATCACCGGGGCCCTGGTCGCGATCGGCATGGTACTGTCGGCCGTGTTCGTGCCAATGGCGTTCATGAGCGGATCGACGGGGGTCATCTATCGCCAGTTCTCGGTCACCATCGTTTCGGCGATGGGACTGTCGGTGCTGGTGGCGCTGATACTGACGCCAGCGCTGTGCGCAACCATGCTCAAACCGCTGAAGAAGGGAGAGCATCACGGCGAGCGCGGACTCTTCCGCTGGTTCAACCGCGCCTATGACGCTGGCAGCGCCAGATATCAGGGCGTGGTGCGCTACATGCTTGCCCGCATCGGCCGCTTCCTGGCGGTATTCATGCTGCTCTGCGGCCTGACCGTGATCGGCTTCGTGAATCTGCCGAGCTCCTTCCTGCCGCCGGAAGATCAGGGCGTGCTGTTCTCCATGGTGCAGGCGCCGGTTGGCTCCACGCAGGAACGCACCATGCAGTCCTTCGAGGAACTGGAACACCACTTCCTGGTCGAGGAAAAGGAGCTGGTGGAGTCGGTCTTCACCGTGCAGGGATTCAGCTTCGGCGGCTCGGGTCAGAACACCGGCATGGCATTCATCAAGCTGAAGGACTGGAGCGAACGCACCGAACCCGATACCTTCGCTGCCGCGGTGGCCGGCCGGGCCATGGGAGCGCTCAGCCAGATCCGCGACGCCTTCGTGTTCGTGTTTGCGCCACCTCCGATGCCTGAGCTCGGCACTTCGGGCGGCTTCGTGTTCTACCTGAAGGATACCGGCAATTCAGGTCATGAGGGACTCGTCGGCGCCCGCAACCAGCTCCTCGGCGCCGCGGCGCAGAGCCGGCTGCTCGCCAACGTGCGCCCGAACGGCCTCGAGGATACGCCGCAATTCCGGCTGCATGTGGATGTCGCCAAGGCCACTTCGCTCGGCCTGTCGATGGCTGACGTCAACAGCACCATGCAGGCATCCTGGGGTGGACAGTACATCGATGACTTCATCGATCGCGGCCGCGTCAAGCGGGTCTATGTTCAGGCAGATGCGCCATATCGCATGGTGCCGGAAGACTTCGCCCGCTGGTCGGTGAGAAACAACGAGGGCCGCATGGTGCCGCTCTCCGCCTTCGTCAGCTCGAGCTGGGACTATGGTTCGCCCCGCCTCGAACGCTACAACGGCATCTCCGCGGTCGAAATCAACGGCGAGGCCGCGCCCGGCGTCAGCTCGGGCGAAGCGATGGCGGAAATCGAACGTCTGGTGGCACAGCTCCCGCAGGGCTTCACCATGGAGTGGAGCGGCCTCTCCTATCAGGAGCGCCAGGCCGGCGCGCAGACACCTATGCTCTATACCCTGTCGCTGCTGGTCGTGTTTCTCTGCTTGGCGGCGCTATACGAAAGCTGGACCATTCCGACCGCGGTCATGCTGGCCGCGCCGCTCGGCATCCTCGGCATCGTACTTGCGACCACCCTGCGCGGACTGGAGCGCGATGTCTATTTCCAGGTGGCAATGCTGACCACGGTCGGACTGACCAGCAAGAACGCCATTATGATCATCGCCTTCGCGACCGACTACATGCAGCAGGGACGGGACGTCATCGCGGCGACGATGCAGGCCATACGGGATCGCTTGCGCCCCATCCTCATGACCTCGATCGCCTTCGGCATGGGCGTTCTGCCGCTCGCCCTGGCATCGGGCGCAGGCTCCGGAGCTCAGCACTCCATCGGCACCGGCGTGCTCGGCGGCATGATCTTCGGCGCGTTCCTCGGGCTGTTCTTCGTGCCCCTGTTCTTCGTCACCATCCAGCGGATATTTGGCCGACGGCGGCGCTCCGAAGAATCGACCTCGGCGCAGGCAGAGGCTCAGGCGTGACCGCGGAGAACCGCCATCCTGAGTCCTCTTCGCACCGCCAGCAGGACCGGGCCGGGATACAGCGCAACCGCATTCTCGCGGCGGCCCAGACCTGCTTCATCGAGCGCGGCTTTCATGCCGCGAGCATGGCCGAGATCGCGGCCCATGCCGGCATGAGCCCCGGGCTGATCTATCGCTATTTCGCCAGCAAGAGCGCGATCATCCAGGCGATCGTCGAGCGGCAGAACGAGGAAGTGCGCGCGGATATCGCCAGCCTGCGCTCCGCCTGCGATCTGATAACGCGCATCGTCGATCTCTTCGCACGCTGGAAGCAGCATGACCCTAGGGTCATGAATCCAGTCCTGTTCCTCGAAATGACCGCCGAGTCGGGCCGGGATCCCCAGATCGCGCGCGCCCTCGATGAAGCGCAACGGATCCGCGGCGGAGATTTCCGGGCCTGGATCCGTCAGGCTGCCGCTCAGGCCGGCCGTGAACTCGGCGACGAAGAGGTGCGCATCCGCGCCTTTTCATTGCAGTGCTTCATCGAGGGGCTAGCCGTACGCGCGGTGCGCGAACCAGATGTAGAGCGTGAGGTGCTGGTGCAGAGCCTGAAGCTGTTTCTTCCACAGATCCTGCCATTCCCCGGCCAACAACCGACTGCCGCGCCGTCAGCCGGCACTTGAAGGGAACGCCGCAAGCCCGTAACCTCGCGGTCAACCCGAACCTCCTGGAGGACGAGCGACCGATGAGATCGACCCTCAATCCTGTCGCGGCCTGTGCCGCACTCCTGCTTTCTCTCTCCATATCGTCGCCGCTCTTGGCGGCAACCGAAACTGAACACAGGCTGCAGGCGGCAGTCGATAGCGATCACCGCAGCGCAGCCGATCGCGCCCGGGATGCGTATCGCCACCCCTTGGAAACGCTGCTGTGGCTGGGGATCCGTGACGACATGACGGTGGTCGAGGTGACGCCGGGCGCAGGCTGGTACACCGACATTCTCGCGCCGTTCCTGCGCGACCGCGGTCAGTACTATGCCGCCGGCTTCGATCCGGATTCGAATGTCGAATTCTTCCGCCGAGCCGCGCAGCGCTTCCAGCACAAGATCGCCTCCAATCCGGCCTTGTATGGGGACGTAAAGATCACTGTGCTGGCGCCTCCGGACCAGACCCGGATCGCTCCGCCGGAATCAGCCGACATGGTGCTGACCTTCCGCAATGTGCATAACTGGATGGCCGCCGGCACTACTGACATGATCTTCGATGCCATGTACCAGGCATTGAAGCCGGGAGGAATCCTGGGAGTGGTGGAACACCGCGGCGATCCAGGGAGCGCCCAGGATCCGAAAGCCCGCTCCGGTTACGTGTTCGAGGAATATGTGATCGAACGCGCGCAGGCGGCCGGATTCGAGTTCGTCGACCGTGCGGAAATCAACGCCAACCCGCGCGACACCAAGGATCACCCGGAAGGCGTGTGGACGCTGCCGCCCACCCTGCGGCTGGGGGAACAGGACCGCGAGCGCTACCTCGCCATCGGCGAAAGCGATCGCATGACCCTGAAATTCGTGAAACCGATGCGCTGAAAAGGAGCGGCGCGGGCTGCATTCACCCGCGCCGCCGCTGCTGTCATTCGATGGGGATGGAGCGGCGCTTTCGCGTTTCGGTCTTCGGCAGCACCAGCTCGAGCAATCCATCCTTGAACGTGCCGCGGGCCTTTTCGCTGTCCACCGTGGCGGGAAGCGGTATCGTCCGGGCGAATTCGCCGCGCATCAGTTCGGAGCGATAATAGTTCTCCCGCTCCTCCCTGCTCTCCTGACGCGTCGAGCCGCGGATCGACACCATGTCCTGCGTCACATCCACCTGCAGATCCTTGCGATCCACACCCGGCAGCGCGACGCGCACCTTGATCTCGGTATCGCCGTCGATCACATCGACCTGCGGCATCCTGCCGCCGAACGGCCGCTCGAGGGTCATGGGGAAATCACGGAACAACCCCATCCTGCGTCCCATGAACCGCTCCATCATTCGGTCCATCATCTCCCACGGATCGCCGTCGGTAGCGGGGTAACCAGGCTGTCGTCCGCCCTTGGAAACCTCGATATCACTGCCTTGCGCCATGTCATCCTCCTGACCGTTGTCATCGACAGTTTCTGCCGATGCGCGCGCCAGCCGCCGCGACGGCATCTTCCCTACCATAACAACGGATATTGCGGCGGACAATCGGGACTCGCACGACTAACGGGCGCCGAGAATCAGCCTGGCACGGGTGCCCTCGCTGTCGCCGCCGATCTGGCCGCTGCGCACGAAAATGCGGTCGACCGGACCTCCGGCATCGACGAGCGCGGCCATGAGCGCGCGTCCGCGGTCGAAGGCGAGCGCGCGCAGTTCGTCGTCACTCAAGGGCTGAGCAGCAAGCAGGCGCATCTGGAGTTCGTCCTGAACACGCTGTTCCAGCGCCGCCGCCCGCGCCTCCCTGTCCTCCGCGCCCGGTTCGCTTGCTGCCGCATCGGCACCCTCGGCCGGATCGGCTTCCTGATCGGCCTCGAGCTCGGATCTGAGCGCGTCCGCGGCGCCGTCACCGAACTGCGCGTCATAGGCACGCTGGAGCACCTGCTCGGCAGGTGCGCCGCCCGCGGCGATGGCGGCCAGGCCATCGGCGAGGCGGAGCCGGCGCAGCGCCTCGCCATCCTGTTCACGGTGGCTGAAACCCTGGATGTCCAGCGTGAGCAGTGGACGCTCATTCAGCGCCTCGACCAGGGGACGGATCTTCTCGAACTCATCCGCTGACAGATCGGCGGTTCCGGCCGCAAACTGCGCAAACTCCATGTCCGGCCCACCGCCGAAGACACTGGCGATGAAGGAGAATGGCGCGGTCACGATCTTGGTGAGCGTGTTCAGCAGCACCTGTCCGATCAGGTGGCCGAAGCGAAACCCCGGTGCATCAATGTCCCCCTCCACCGGCAGACTGATGTCTATGCGCCCATGGCGGTCGCGCAGCAGCGAGAGCGCGAATTTCACTGGCAGCGAGGTGGCATCCTCGCTCTCCACCCGATCACCGAGATCGAACTGATCGAACAGCGCCCGATTGTGTCCCTGCAGACGGTTCCCATCGAGGGTATAGCGCAGATCCAGCGACATTTTGCCCTTTGCGATTTCGTACCCTGCGAATCGTCCGGCGTACGGCGAGAATCCGGTCATCTCGACATTGCTGAAGGAAACGTCTGCTTTCAGATCGTGGGCTTCGGCAAATGGCGCAACATGACCCGCCGCATCCGCTCCCCCATGATCACCGACGCGGCCGTTCAGCGTCGCTTCGATCCGGGCATCGGGAGCGGAAGATACGCCGCTGATCTCGCCGGCAAGGTTTTCGATGTGCATCGACACCGGCGGCTTGATCTGGCGATCATTGAACAACAACCGGGAATCCGCGATAGCGATGCGCCCCACGCTGAAAGGAAATGCTTCCGTGACCTCTTCCGCGGTCTCGGTGACATCCGCGCTCCGCGCATCCTCTGCAACCGCCTCTTCGCTGCCGGACTCAGCCTCGCCCGGTGCGCCGGCGTTCAGAACCAATCCGACGTTCGTGTTGCCGTCGGGATAAATCCGGAACACCGAGTCGAAGCCATCGATTCCGATCTCGGCGATCGCGAGCCGGTCCGGCGCCAGATCGAACTCGATGTCCTGCAAGGCGAGCTCGCGCCAGGCGAGCACGGGATCGTCCCGGCCCGCCACTTCGATCGCAAGCGACG
This sequence comes from uncultured Chromatiales bacterium, assembly GCA_964581365.1. Classification (GTDB taxonomy): domain Bacteria; phylum Pseudomonadota; class Gammaproteobacteria; order SZUA-140; family SZUA-140; genus JAITWN01. The sequence continues at coordinate 31,697 of CAZOOF010000005.1, read as the reverse complement.
TAATCGAAGCGTCTCCACGCAGGGCAAGAAGCGGCTCAGGCGGCCCCTGGATCGCGCGGAGCCTGAATCCCAGCGCGCCATCGGCGATCCTGGCAGCCAGAGTTTCCGGGACATAGGGCTGGGCGATTTCCAGGGGAAGGTTCTCGGCGAGAAGCTCGAGGTCGAACCCGGCCGGCGCCACGGAAACATCGCCCTTGACGGTCAGCGAACCGCGTTCGCCGAGCGCGACATGCAGGGCAACCAGCTCCGATGGCACGCCCGGGCGCGTCGAAAAATCATGCAGGCGCAGCGCCAGCGGACCGAAGCTGCGATCGAACCCGCGTGCCAGATCGCTGAAGCGCACGGTTCCGCCATCCAGCACGAACTCGTCGACGACGATGGCGAAACCCTCGCCTTCATCCGCCGGCTCATCCTCTTGCGGTGCTTCGTCCCGGGCGAAGGCTTCGACCAGATTGAGGCCGCCATCAGCCTGCAGTTCGGCATGCACGAAAGGACCGCTCAAAGCAATCGATTGGAACACCAGCGCGCGTTCCCACAGCGAACGCCAGCCCACATTCACCGAGAGCGCATCCCAGGACAGCAGCCGGTCACCGTCGGCGTCGTCCAGCCTCACTCCCTCGGCCCGCGCATGCAGCGCGTAGGGATTGAAACGCAGCTTGTCGATGGCCAGGGCGAGATCATGGTTCTCGCGCAGATAGTCGATCGCCTGCGAGCGCACCAGCGCCGGCACGGCCAGGAAGCCGATCAGGGTATAGAGCAACAGCAGCGCGGCGATAACGATCGCGGGAGTCTTGATCCTGTTCAGCATATGTGCGGTTCGTCTCCGGTGAATTATCGAGAAAGGTGAGGCACGATCAGGGCCGTCCGACATCTATCGGCCGTTGCCGGGCGGCATTCAATGTCCCACTGTACGCGAGAATAGGTGCATCACCGCGACTCCGGCAATGATCAAACCCATTCCGGCGATCGCTGGGACGTCCAGCGCCTGGCCGTGCACCAGCCAGCCGATCAGCGCGATCAGCACGATGCCGAGCCCCGCCCAGACTGCATAGGCAATGCCGAGAGGAATGAAACGCAGCGACAGAGCGAGGAAATAGAAGGCAATGGCATATCCCAGCACCACCACCAGCGACGGCGCCAGCCGGGTGAACCCATCACTCGATTTCAGGGCAGAAGTTGCGGCGACCTCGGCGATGATAGCCGCCAAAAGATAAATCCAGGGTTTCATGGCTGGCGTGGCATGCCCGCTGAGCGCGGGGACTGGACAGAAGATAGCACAGCGGCCGGGGGGGTCAACGACCCGGATTCGGGCGCGTGAAGAGCGTTACCAGATTCGGGATCGGTCTATATCCGAAAGCCTCCTGCAGCCCGCCAGCACCATGGCTGCCTCGAGTTCCGCGCGGAGAATATGCAGGGCATGCGCCACGCCCGCAGCGCCCGCCACCGCGAGCGCCGCGACGCAGGGCCGCCCCACCATCACCGCGGTAGCGCCCAGCGCCAGCGCTTTGAAAATGTCGGTTCCCCTGCGCACTCCGCCATCGAGCAGCACGGGCAGGCGCCCCGCGACGGCCTCGGTAACCGCTGGCAAGGCATCGATGGTTGCGGGCACGGTATCGAGCGTGCGCCCGCCGTGATTGGAGACGACGATGCCGGCGGCGCCCGCGGCGATGGCGCGCTCCGCGTCTTCGGGCGCGAGAATACCCTTGAGGATCACCGGCAACCGCGTGGAAGCTATCAGGGATTCGACATCGGCCCAGCACGGCGCAGCCGCCGGCAGCGGGCTGCCGAAGATCGGGCTTTCTCCGGCGCGGGAGACGACGACCGGTTCAGGCGGCGCATCCTTGAGATTCGCGGCAGTTTCCCAGTCGGGCATGGTGAAACCTTGTCGCTGCTCGCGATTGCGCATGCCGGTGACCGGCGCATCGACGGTGAGCATCAGCGCAAGATATCCCGCGCTCTCCGCGCGCGCGACCAGGTTCCGGGTAACACCACGATCCGGATGCATGTAAAGCTGGAACCAGAGCGGTGCGCTTGCCTGCCTGGCGATATCTTCCATGGAAAAACTGGCTTGCGTGCTGACTACCATGGTCGCGCCGACGGCGGACGCAGCCAGGGCCGTCGCCAGCTCTCCCTGGGGGTGAACCAGGCGCTGATGCGCGATCGGCGCCAGCAGCACCGGGTAGTCCAGTTGCTGCCCGAGCAGCGTCAGACAGGTATCACCTCCCGCGAGCTCCTGTAGCACCCGAGGTTTCATGCGTATCCGGCGGAAGGCAGCGCAGTTGTCATCCAGGGTGAGCTCATCGGCCGCGCCTCCGAACAGCCACGCAGCGAAGCGGGAATCGAGCCGGCGCTGCGCCAGGCTTTCGTAATCGGAGAGAGACACGGCGTCGGGCGGAATCTGCCGCAGCGGTCCGCCTTCGTGCCGGCTGTCGTCGTTATCGGCCACGGTCAGGTCTCCGTCCAGCGGCGAAGCAAGTTGTGATAGACGCCGAGCAGCTGACCGGACACAGCATGATCGGGGAGCGCCTTCGCCACATCCTGGATAGCATTGTCCAGGCTGAACAGCAGCGCCCGTTCCCCGTCGTCCCGAACCAGACTCTGGATCCAGAAGAACGCTGCGAAACGCGCTCCGCGCGTAACCGGTGTCACGCGATGCAGGCTGTGCCCGGGATAGATCACCATATCGCCAGCCGGCAGCTTGACCGCATGCGCGCCATAGGTGTCCTCGATCACCAGCTCCCCGCCCTCGTACTCTTCCGGCTCGCTGAAAAACAGCGTCGCCGACACATCGGAGCGCACCCGATGCGGCGTTCCCGGCACCGCGAAAACCGCGTTGTCGATGTGGTTGCCGTAAGCGCCTCCGCCCTCGTAGCGATTGAATCGCGGCGGCAGGACCCGCAGCGGCAGCGCGGCCGACATGAAGAGGGGATTCCTTGCGAGGGCGTCCAGGATCAGATTGCCCAGGCGGACTCCCACCGGATCGTCCTGGGCGAGCTGCAGATTGCTCTTCACCCGCACCGCGGCATGTCCGGCGGTTAGCCGGCCATCGGTCCACTCAGCGGCCTCCAGCGCCGCGCGGCACTCCTGCACCTGCTCCGGACTCAGCACCCGGGGAATTCGTTGCATCATCTCGCTGTCCTCCGGGCGCTGCGCGTGCCCGTTTTTTTCATGCCCTATTGATACGTCGAATGGTAATTATTATCATTGCGCTTTCCATTCGACGCAATACCATTCCGCTGGCAATGGATACCTTCCGAACCCAACCAACAAAGGCGCAGGACGCATGGAACCTCTAGGTGCCGAAAGAAGAAATCGATTCAAGCCCCTGCTCGCCGCGGTACTGTGTGCCGGCTGCGGAAATCTCGCCGGACTGGCTCAGGCCGAGGAGGCGGACGATGTCGTCACTCTGCGTTCGCTTCGCGTCCAGGCAGCCGCCGATCAGCCCGGTCAGGTGACCTCCCCCAAGTTCACCGCCCCTCTTCTCGACACGCCACAGACGGTACAGGTCATCCCCAGCGAGCTGTTCTCGCAACAGGGTGCACAGAGCCTGACCGATGTGCTGCGCAACACCCCCGGCATCAGCTTCAGCGCCGGCGAAAACGGTTTTTCAACCAACACGAACAACTTTACTCTGCGCGGCTTCGACACCAGCGGCAACATCTTCGTCGACGGAACTCGTGACTCCGGCAACTATCGCCGCGATGTCTTCAATGTCGAACAGGTCGAAGTAGTCAAAGGCCCGGCTGCGGACAATGGCCGCGGTGGCGCCGGCGGCTACGTCAACATCGTCACCAAGACGCCGCAACTGCGCAACAGCCAGTCCGCATCGATCGGTTACGGGCTCGATGAATACGATTCCGAGCATCGCCTGCGCACCGCGCTGGACGTCAACCGGATCCTGAGCGATGGCAGCGCAATCCGCGTCAACCTGCTGATGCAGGAAGGCGGGGTCGCCGGCCGCCAGATGGCGGAAAACAACAGCCTCGGTGTCGCACCTTCGCTGGCTTTCGGCCTCGATGGCCCGACGCGCCTGGTCCTCGCTTATCAGTACCTGGAGCAGGAAGATCTGCCCGACTGGGGCATTCCGGCTGCCTTCATCGAAGATATGGCCCGCTTCGATCCCACGGTGGACGAGGACGATCGCGACCGCTTCTACGGCCTGGCCTCGGACTACGACGATACGGTGTCACATTCCGCCCTGGCGCGCATCGAACATGACTTCTCCCGGGATCTGCGCCTCAGCAACCAGACGCGCTGGGTCCGAACCGATCGGGATGCCCGCTATACGGTGCCGACGGCCTACGACGCGACAACACGCCTGGTCGACACCCAGACCCAGTTCTATGATCGTGAGAACGTCTCGATCTCGAACCTCACCAGCCTGACATTCCGCTTCGACACCGGCGGCCTGCGGCACACCGCGTCAGCGGGCCTCGAAATCATGCGCGAGAAGTCCGATGCGCTGCGCTTCGGAACCTCCGACCAGCCGGCTACGGATATCTCCAATCCGGATCCGTTCCGGGCAGGGGTATCAAGCGCCGCTGCCAGCCAGGCCAGCGAGGTGACCATCGACACCATTGCGCTCTATGCTTATGACACGGTCGAGCTGAGCGAGCGCTGGGAGCTCACCGGCGGCCTGCGCGGCGAGCGCTATGAGGTCGACATCGAAAGCCGGACCACAGCCGGCGATCCGCAGGGGCCGGACCAGTACGATGTCAGCGACACCACACTGACCGGAAAGCTCGGGCTGGTATTCAAGCCAGTCGAGCACGGCAGCATCTACGGCGCGGTGAGCATGTCGGCGCTGCCCCCGGGCTCGTATCTGTCCAACCCGGACATCTCACGCACCGGCGACAACGCCTTCCCCGGCCTGGCCGGCCAGAACAACGATGAAGCGAAAACGCAGAAAGCCGTGAACTATGAGCTCGGCCTGAAGTGGAACTTCTTCGATAACCGGCTCAACGCCTCTGCGGCCCTTTTCCGCACCGAACGACGCAATGTCGCCATCACCGGCAGCGAGAACCCAGGCGATCCGGTCACGCTGCAGGGCTACGGAAAGCAAATCGTGCAGGGCCTCGAACTGAGCCTGACGGGCGAGATCCGCGCGGGCTGGACTGCCTGGGGCGGCATTCTCTTCCTCGACAGCGAGCGCAAACACAGCGCGGAGCTCGACCAGCGCCGCCGCAACGCCAACCTGGGAGACTTCACCAGCGACTTCGGGAGCTTCACCTCGACCCGTGGCGATGAACTGGCGTTCACCCCCGACATCACTGCCAATGTCTGGACCAGCTACGCCTTCCGTTCAGGGCTGACGCTGGGCGGCGGCATTCAGTACGTTGCCGATTCCTGGGCAGGCAGGCCGGACGACGCTGACCGCATCATCCCCAACGGTCTGTTCGGCGAACTGCCCGGTTACACCGTGCTGAACCTGATGGCCTCGTACGCGGTCAGTGAAAACCTGCTGGTGCGGCTGAACATCGACAACGTCACCGACGAACTCTACGCCGTGTCGACCAACTGGCCGGCTCAGCGCGTGTTCACCGGAGCGCCCCGCTCGTACCTGCTGACGGCGGACCTGCGCTTCTGACATCGATGACGGACGCTCGGGGGAGCATGGAAGCTCCCCCGGTTCCCGGCTACTCCGCCTGCTCCAGTCCTTTCCTCCCCGCCCAGTCGCGGGCGAACTGCCATGCGACCCGACCGCTGCGTGATCCACGCGCCAGCGCATAACGCAGCGCCTCGGTACGCACTTCCTCCGTTTCGACGGCAGCAACGCCGAGCGCGCGCAGCCATGCACGGCAGATATCGAGATAGTCGTCCTGGTTGAACGGATAGAAGGACAACCACAGACCGAAACGTTCGGACAGCGAGATCTTCTCCTCCACCGCCTCCCCGTGATGAATCTCGCCATCCACCACGCGGGTGTCGAGGTTCTCGTGCCGGTACTCGGGCAACAGGTGCCGGCGATTGGAAGTGGCATAGATGAGGACGTTGTCGGCCACGCTCGCCACCGAGCCATCGAGCACTGCCTTGAGCGCCTTGTAGCTGGCGTCATCGGCCTCGAACGACAGGTCGTCGCTGAACACGATGAAGCGCTCCTCGCGTCCCCGCACCAGCTCGATGATGTCCGGCAGATCGACCAGGTCATGAGCCTCGACCTCGATCAGGCGCAAGCCGCGCTCGTGGTACTCGGCGAGAAGAGCCTTGACCAGCGATGACTTGCCGGTGCCCCGGGACCCCCACAGCAGAGCATTGTTAGCCGGCAGGCCGTGAATGAACTGCAGCGTATTGCGCTCGAGCTGGAGCTTCTGCTGATCGATGTTGCGCAGGTCCGCCAGCCGGATGTGATGAGGGTGTCTCACCGCCAGCAACTCTCCGCCGGTTCGCCGCCGCTGCCAGCGCCAGGCGGTGGCGTTCCAGTCCGGCTGCCCCGGCCTGGTATCGAGCAGTGACTCGACGCGATCGAGGATGCGTTCGACGCGCTCGAGAATGCGACCCTTTTGATCTTCTGTCATTGCCGGCCTCCCGGTTTGGTGGCGGCAATTGTAACAAAGGCGTTCCCGGGCATTTCTTTGGCGGTGCCCGCCTCGTGTATCATGGGTCGTTCCTTAATCAAGTCGCTCCACCACCGCCATGCCATCACCGAACGAGCCTGCCGCCGCCCGCGAACTGATGCATTCCATCATCCAGCGCATCGCCACCGGCCCGGAGCTGTCCAGGGACATTTCGCGCCAGGAAGCCCGGGACGGCATGAAGGCGATTCTCGATGGAGCAATCGACCCGGTACAGGCGGCGATCTTCCTCATCGCCCTGCGCATGAAGCGCGAAACCGACGACGAGTATCTCGGCATCCTCGATGCATTGCGCGCGGCCAGCGAAGCAGGCAGCGCCGATGTGGACGAGCTGGTCGATCTTGCCGATCCGTACGACGGCTTCAACCGCGGGCTTCCGGTATCTCCGTTTCTCGGCGCGGTTCTTGCCGCCTGCGGCGTGCACGCGGTGATCCACGGCGTCGCGGCGATGGGACCCAAATTCGGGGTGACCCCGCGACAGGTGCTCGCGGCGGCGGACCAGCGCGTGGACTGCACGGTCCAGGAAGCGGTCGCCCGCATCGAGGATCCGGCGCTCGGTTGGGCCTACCTCGATCAAAGCGCTTTTTGTCCCGCACTGCATGAGCTGACACCGCTGCGCACCCTGATGATCAAGCGTCCTGCGCTGACCACCATCGAAAAACTGCTTGGTCCGGTGCGGGCGCGCGGCCGCACGCATCTGGTCACCGGCTATGTGCACAAAGCTTATCCGCGGATCTATGCCCTCCTCGCCCGCGCGGCTGGTTTCGACTCGGCGCTGATCGTCCGCGGCGTCGAGGGCGGCATCATTCCTTCGCTCAGGCAGACTGGACGCGTGCTTCGTGTAAAGGATGGGGACCGTGAAGAAGTCGAATTACAACCGGCCGACTTCGGCTTTGACGGTGGCATCACGCCGCCGCCACTGCCGTCCATGGCCGATGCGTTCGACGCAGAAGCCGCCGCGCGTGCCGCAGCTGAAGAGGGAATCGCGGCACTCTCGGGAGCGTCCGGGCCGGCGCGGGATGCGCTCATCACCGCGGCCGCACTCTGCCTCTGGCACCTCGGCCGCCATCCCGACTTCAGAAGCGCGGCCGCCGCGGTTGCCACCATCCTCGACAGCGGCGCCGCCCGCCGCCATCTCGATTGAAGCTGCGGCCCCCACTACTCCGGGGGCCAGTTTTCCTCTCCGCTCAGTCCTTCCGCTCGGGATGAGTCGCACCCGCAAGGCTGTGATCGAAATCCCGCTTCGGGACCGGATGATGCCCCATCGCGGCGTCGACCTGATACGGGAGCGTGCCGCACTGGTTCCGTTCGGAATCGATCGAGCAGCTTCGGTAGCCGAACAGATGGTAGAGCGGATCCCAGCCGACGAAACCGGTCAGCCCGATATACGCCGAGACCAGCCAGGAAGCAGCATGCCAGCCGTTCAGAACATTGCCTGCCACCAGCAGATCGATCATGGGCCAGGCGAGCAGCAGCGCTGTCAGTACCAGGCGCAGCAGACGATCGGTAAGAGCGAGATTCTGGATGACACCAAGACGCGTTCTAACGGTTTCCATGGTTTCCTCCCCAGAGCTTTCACTCTGTTTTGGAGTGGATACCGGATTAGACAGCCAGCAGCGCTCCGAGTTTAATCCGTTTGATCCCGACCGATGGCACGACGATTGCAGTCGTAAGGCGCAAACTGACGACTTACTGACGGAGAAAATTATGTTCAGGAAATCGGATAGTCCCGCGCATGATACTGCCGCATCAAACGTCTCCAGCATCGATCGGCTTCCGCAGGAGCCACGGGTTCAGGCGGTCATCGGTTCTACCATCCACATCAAGGGAGATGTGACCGGCGATGAGAATCTCACCATCGAGGGCACGGTGGAGGGAACCATTACCGTCAGGCAGCACAGTGTGCTGGTAGGCAAGAACGGTCGCCTCCTCGCTGACGCGCATGCGAAGGTGATCCGTATCGAAGGCCAGGTGGACGGCAATCTGCACGCCGAAGAGCAAGTGATCATCCGCGCCAGCGGCGTGGTGCGCGGCAACATCGTGGCCCCGCGACTGACGATGGAAGACGGATGCTCCTTCAGGGGTAGCGTCGACATGGAAGGCCGTGGCGAACGCAAGTCCGAGACACCGGATAAGCCATCAACCTCGGACGATACTCCTCAGCCGGAGCGCATCACCGCCGTCGGCTGATGGCCGCCCGCGGCACCATGCCGGTGAAAGGCGCGCCTCCGGATGCCGCGCCTTTCCGTTCGCTCGCACTGGAGGCGGCGATAGAGAAGCTTCCTGGTACCGGCAACTGCATACTCGACCTGGGCCCCGGCATCGCTGCCAACATCGAATTCCTGCTCCGCTTTTCCTCCCGCGTACACGTTGCGGATCTGTTCGATACGCTGGAAACGCTCATTGCCGACGCCAGCGCTGTCAATGATGAAGGCGCGTGCTGTCCCTTGCCTTCGGAACTGCTTCCGGCGCCGCCCGGCCGGGGTTTCGATCTGGTTCTGGCCTGGACGCTGTTCGACTACATCCCTCCGGACGAGCTGCCGCGACTGGCGGACCGCCTGCGAACGATCGGATCTCCTCGACTGCTCGTGCACGCTCTCATTTCCACCCAGGCGCGTATCCCGAGGGTTCCCCACGCTTTTCGCATCGAGCCGGGTGGCATCGCCATGCGGCGACGGACAGACGAGGAACGCGTGGGTCCAAGACAGGGGCTGACACGCCTCATGGAAAGATTTCCAGGCTTCCGAGTCTCCCGCAGCATCCTGCTGCGCAACGGTCTGCAAGAGTATCTGCTCGAACCGAGCTGACGCCGCGAAGCCTGCTCCGGCCCCTGCAATCGAGCTGGTTCACGCCTGTGCCGGCCAGCATTCACACACCTCCGCTGCGCGCGCGGGCGAGCACTCTTCGCGCTTCGTCAAGCGGTTTCACCGCTACCACCGGGGCGCTTGACATCATTGGCGCTATCTCTCATCTTCCATGTTGCCTGGAGCACAAAGACTCCAGCCAAATTACCTGAAGGGAGAAAAATAATTGTGGCAAAATTGTACCCCGCATTGTGTACGGTTTTAGCGTTCGGCATCGGCTCGTCCTGCGCCAACGCCATGGAGCAGCGCTCCTGGTACATCGCCCCGGCACTCAACTATGTGTTCGCCGATGATGATCGCAATGCCGACGACGATTTCGGCATTCAGATCGGCATCGGTCGCGAAATGAGCGAGCGCTGGAACCTCGAACTCAACCTCGAAGCGGACAATCTCGACTTTGAGAATGGCGCCGGCGCCTACCAGCAGCGCGGTGTCGCCCTCGACGGTCTGTACTTCTTCAGCCGCAAGCGCAGTTTTTCCCCCTATGCTCTCATCGGCGCCGGCGCGATGCACAATCGCCTGCCCGGCGACAACACCACCAATCTGATGGCCAACGCCGGCCTTGGCTTCCTGACCAGCGCGGGCGATTCGATGAGCCTGCGCGGCGAAGTACGCTATCGCTGGGATGGCGACAATGACACCATTCCCACCGAAGACGATGGCTTCGGCGACTGGGTCGTGAGCGTGGGCCTGCATATTCCCTTCGGACGCAGCTCCGCGGCGCCGGAACCCGCGCCGGCCCCTGCCCCGGTAGCCGCAGTCGCCGAGCCGGAACCGGCGCCCGTGGTCGCCGACTCCGACGGCGACGGCGTGCCGGATGATAGCGATGCCTGCCCCGGTACGCGCGCTGGCGCCGCCGTGGATGAGCGCGGCTGCGAACCCGATGCCGACGGCGATGGCGTACCGGATGTCGATGATCGCTGTCCGGATACCGTCGCGGGCGCCAGGGTGGATGCCTCCGGTTGTGAAATCGACAGCGATGGCGACGGCGTGGTCGACCGCCTCGATCGCTGCCCGGACACCGCCACGGGAGTCAAGGTGGACGTGCGTGGATGCGAGATCAAGGAAGTCATCTCGCTGGAAGGGGTGAACTTCGAAACCTCTTCAGCCCGTCTGCTCGACGAATCCCGGGCCGTGCTGGATGAGACGGCTGCAACGCTGCTCAAGCATCCGGAGATCACCGCCGAAGTCGGTGGCCACTCCGACATCACCGGACCGCGGGAATTCAACCTCCGCCTGTCACGGCAGCGTGCCGAGACCGTTCGCGAATACCTGATCTCCAAGGGTGTAGCCGCCGATCGCCTCACCGCCGCGGGCTACGGTCCGGACCGCCCGGTGGCAGACAACGCCACCGCCGAGGGCCGGGCGGCGAATCGCCGGGTGGAGTTGCAAATCAAGAAGTAAGCAGAAGGCGATGAATGCACCGCTCCCCGGCTCGACCGGGGAGCGGCTGCACTTCAAGGTTGCCCGTCACCCGTCTGTTCGAGCAGTCTCATCAGCGCGGGAATCTCTACCGGTTTGACCAGATGGTGATCGAAGCCTGCTTCCAGGCTCCTCCGCCGGTCGCCTTCCTGTCCCCAGCCAGTCAGCGCAATCAGCATCATATCCCTGCCCCACGGGGTCTGGCGCATACGACGGCACACCTCGTAACCGTCGAGATCGGGCATGCCGATATCGAGCAGCGCCACGTCCGGACGCAGGCGCTCGGCGGCTTCCAGCGCACTTCTGCCATCGTGAGCCGTCCATGCCTTGTTACCCGTGACCCGGAGCAACACTGCCAGACTGTCGGCACTGTCCTTGAGATCATCCACCACCAGGACGCGCCGTGCAGTAGCTGCAGCGGACGGCTCCATCGAGTCCGCATCAGCCGGCTCGCCGCGGTCCATGCCTGATGCAAGCGGCAAACGCACCATGAATTCGCTGCCCCTGCCCTCTCCCTCACTGCGCACATCGATCCTGCCACCATGCAGTTCGACCAGCGCGCGAGCCAGCGAAAGGCCGATACCGAGCCCGCCTTCGGCACGCTCGATCGAGCCGCTGCCGCGCGAAAACATACCGAAGATCTGGCTTCTCATCGCCGGCGAGATACCGACGCCGTTATCCTTCACCGACACCAGCAGTTCATCCCCTTCGCGTACCGCACCGAACTCGATGAGACCGCCGGCGGGTGTGTACTTGGCCGCATTACTGACCAGATTGGAAAACACCTGGGCCAGGCGCACCGGATCCGCATACAGCCACAGCACATCCTCCGGCATCGAAACGACGAACCGGTGTCCTCTTTCCTCGATCAGTGGACGGCTGGTTTCCAGCGCACTCTGCACCGGCGTCATGAACTCGATGCGTTCCCGACGCAATTCGATCTTGTTATAGGAAATCCGGGACACATCCAGCAGATCGTCGAGCAGGCGTGTCATATGGCGGATCTGCCGATCGATAACTCCCTGCGGAACCCGTGGATCTATGCTCGAGTCCGGCCCCAGCCGCAGGATCTCGATCGCGTTGCGTATCGGCGCCAGCGGATTGCGCAGTTCGTGCGCCAGCGTGGCGAGGAACTCGTCCTTGCGCTGATCCGCGGCCCGCAATGCGTCCTCGAAGCGCTTGCGCTCGGTCATGTCGATCATTGCGCCCAACGCGCCGCGCACGCGCCCGCCGTCATCGAACAGGGGCACGGCGGTGATGTACTCGAAGCGGATGGTATCGGCCAGAGCGATTTCGAGCATCTCACCCCGCACCGGCTTTCCCGTCCGCGCCGCTCGCTGCATCGGCATCTCTTCGGGCGGGACGGGCGATCCGTCTCGCAGCACGCGAAACGGCAGCTGATCCGCCTGCTCCCCGGTACGCGAGGGGTTCACATGCACGGGCAGCTCGAGCAGTTCGGCAGCCGCCGGATTCATGCTGATATGCCGGCAATCCGGATCATGAGCGACCAGTACCCCCACCGGCAGCACTTCGAGCAGGGCATCGAGTTCCTCCACCCGGCGGCGCAGATCATTGCCGAGGGCGGTGATCCGCTGCTCCACCCGCTTGCGCTCGGTGATGTCCATGCACAGCCCGATCATGCGCTCCGGCTCGCCATCTTCATCCAGGAATGCTCTCCCGCGCGCCTCCACCCAATGGATGCTGCCGTCGGGCCAGATGATCCGGTATTCCATGCGATGCTCGATATTGCGGGCGACCGCCCGATGGATCGATGCGAGCACCTCGTCGCGATCTTCCGGATGCATGTCATCCGCGTAAGCGGCGAAGGTGCCGGGGAAAGAGCCGGGCTGCAGGCCATGAATGCGTTCGAGACTCGGTGACCACACCATGCGGCCGCTATGGATACTCCATTCCCAGGTGCCCATGCGCCCGGCTTCGAGGGCGAAGCGGAGCCGGCTTTCACTGTCGCGCAAAGCATGTTCCGCGCGCCGACGAGCCGACAGCTCGCGCCGGATCCGCTCTTCGTTCTCTCGAAGACGGTCCTGCGCCATCTGGCGCTCCATGGCGAGCGTCAGATGACGGGCTATCGCACTGGCGACCTCGATCTCACTGGGATCTAGAGCACGCGGTGTACGGAAGCCGGCTGCGAGCTCACCCAGCGGCGATCCGTCCACGACGAGAGAAACCAGACAGAGCGACTCCAGCCGTTCGCGCTGCAAAGCGTCGAGCAGAGCCGCATCGACATCCGCCTGTGGGCAGATGCATATGGGTCCGGGACCATGGCCGGCGCGCAGGCCGGGGAGCGATCGGCTCAGGGCGCGGCAGGACTCGGCGGGGAAGTCGATGGCCGCCGCGCAGCGCCATCCGCGACCCTCATCGCCGAGCAGAAGCGCAACACCGTCGCAATCGAGGGCAGTCCGTGTCGCTTCGACGGCCTCGGTGTAGATGCAGGAGAGGGAATCTGCCCGATACATGCGTTCGAGCAGGCGATAAAGCGCTTCCAGATGTCGCATGCGCTCATGCGACGACTGGCCGAATGGTGTCCTTGCGGTGTCCTCTTGGGGAGAAGACACAGGCATCGGCTCGTCTCCGGAGGCGAGATTCCCAAGATACTAGCATCGGCACGGCTTCTGCGGAATCACATTTGAACGGTGTCATGACGCCCCGAGCCCCCGATCCGGGGCTTGCCGCCAGTCCGGACAGGACATGGCTACTGCGTGTCGGCCGGCCATTCCGGCACGCCGCATTCGGGACAGCGCATCTCCAGACGCCGGACGAGCCTGATGATCCGATCATGGTCCGGCGGTCCGGCGAACAGTCCTTCGAGCACGCCGTAGGCATCGGTCACGATGGTCGCTGGCGCGACGCCGGCATATCGGCACGTCACCTCCCCGCGGTCGTCGGCAAGCACGGGAAACGGCGCATCAATCGGACCAGCGTCCGCCCGACTCCCCTGCATTACGGCCAGCACCCGGGCATTGACCGAGCGATAGCCGTCGATTCGTTCGGTGAAGCTGGCGACCAGGGAAGCGTCCGCTCCAAGGAACGCAATGACCAGTGGGTGCTGGTGCTTGAACTGCCAGGTCGACACCAGCGCGCCATGCTGGTCCTCCAGCCGGAGCACAGGCAGCTCCCGATGCATAGCGATCACGTCATCCTCCCGCGGACACGTCCGCTCCGACATCACTCAAGGGTTTTGACAAGCACCGAGCCGGGAGTGCCCATGACATGGGCTCGCGAACCCGTACGCGGGTTTGCGTAAGGCCGGAAAATTCCGCATTACGCCGACCGTCACTGACGGATAGAATCAGACACGTATTCGGGATCGCGGCAGGAAGCCGGCTCGATCAGCACTGTCGCGGCGTTTCATTCGCACACAGGAAGATCGATACACATGCCTGAACTGATCGATCTCGTCCATCTCTCGGTCGGCGCCCTGCTGTGCAGTGTTGCGCTGCTCATCAGTGCCGGTCACCGGGTAAAGATCGGACACCCGGCGCTGTCGGTGGCGTGCCTGGCGATTATCATCGGCTGCGCCTGGTGGCTGACCGTTGCCGCAACCGGCAGATCGCCCGATGGCGGCGCCATCCTCGTTATCCTTGCCGCCGGACTGGTGGTCATATCCTGCGCACCAAACTGGAACGCCATCGGACAGACGTGCTTCGCCAGCGTCATCGTCTGGGTATCGAGCTATCTTGCCTATGTGACGCAGGTAAGCATCACCTCCTCGCCCGGCCCGCTGGCCCTGGCCTTTGCCCTCATGCTGATGACGCTGGTATCCGCATCCCTGCTGCTGATGGTGGCTCATGCCTTTGAAGTGATCGATGTGCTGTGCCGGATACGCTGGAATCGCCGCTTCACCCCCCGCCCGGTCCCCGGATACACGCCCCGCGTTTCCCTGCATGTACCTGCCTACAACGAACCGCCGGAACTGGTGATCCGGACGCTCGACGCACTGGCGTCACTCGACTATCCGAACTACGAAGTCATCGTCATCGACGACAACACGCGCGACCCGGACGTATGGCGTCCGGTGCAGGAACACTGCCGGCGACTCGGCTTTCGCTTCTTTCATCTTGAGAACTGGCCGGGCTACAAATCGGGGGCGCTCAATTTCGCGCTGACGCAGGTTTCCCCCGACACGGAGATCATCGGCGTCGTGGATGCCGATTACATCGTGGAACGAAACTATCTGCGCGATCTCATCGGATTCTTCCTCAACCCGAAGGTGGCATTCGTGCAGACTCCGCAGGACTATCGCAATGTCGATTCCTGCGCCTATCAGTCGGCCCTCTATCGCTCCTACCAGTACTTTTTCAAGCTGTCGATGGCCTCTCGCAACGAACGCAACGGGATCATCTTCACCGGCACCATGGGGCTCATACGCAGGAGCGTGCTGAATCGTGTCGGCGGCTGGGATGAGTGGTGCATCACCGAAGACGCCGAGGTCGCCCTCAAGATGTTGAATCTCGGCTATGAGTCGGTATTCGTCGATCGGTCCTACGGAAGGGGTCTGATGCCGCTCGATTTCGAAGGTCTGCGCAGGCAGCGCTTCCGCTGGGCATTCGGCGGCATGCAGGTGCTGCGTCTGCACTGGAAGAAGCTTCTGCCGGGATCCCGCCTGTGGGACCGGAGCGGACGACTGACGTTTGCCCAGAAGTTCGACTACTGGTCCGGAGCGCTGCAGTGGCTCAACGATCCGCTGACCTTTCTCTTTACCGGCATTCTGTTGCTGTGCGCTGCCAGCTATACGCTGGGACAGGCGCTGCTGCTGCAGCCGATTGCAGCGAGCGCAGTGTTCATGCCTTTCCTGTTCATCACCTTCGGCATCCTGAAGATGCTGTGGGCCCTGCGCCTCAGGCTGCAATGCTCGCTGGCGGATGCGCACCGCGCCTTTCTGATCCTGCTGAGCCTCACCTGGGTGGTGACCATGGCCTGCGCGCTCGGGCTGACCAGACGCCAGGGACGCTTTCTGCGAACCCCGAAGCGCCACGATGCCGATACCGATCGCCGTCCCAGCATCGTACGCACCGAGTGCGCGCTGGTCGGACTCGTGCTGCTTACGGTGGCTTGGGTCAGTGCCAGCGCGCCAGCCGGCGCGGTAAGCGTGGTGCTGAGCGGACTGCTGCTATGGCAGGTCTATATTTACGGCTCTGCCTGGGTGGTCAACCGCTGGAGTCACAGCCAGCCTCCCTCAGAAAAAAGCGGAAAGCTCGATGCCGCCGTACGGGGTATGCTCCCGGTTCGTGCTCCGCTCGTACCCGATGACGATGCCCATGCGGCCGGGACTCCGCGCGAACTCGACCACCAGCCCGGCGCCGTAACTGTCCGCCTGCTCCGCGCTCATGCCGATCAGCTCACCGCCGAGCGAGAGTTGCGAGGACACCGCCCGCCGAATTCGCGCGCGGCCCCATAGGACCTTATCGAGCGTCGTGTAAGAAGTCAGCACCTCGTGAGTCAATGGCCCGGGGGCTGAAAGCATGCTGGCCTTGAGCGTCAGGCCGATGCTGTCGTTGTCCTCGGTACGGGTGCCCTCTTCCTCACGGGCAACGAAGCTGGGGCCGAGCGCAAGGCCGATACTCCAGCCATCCTCCCAGCGCATGCCCACCGCCGGCGTGACGATGTATTGCTCGGCAAACACGGTCCCGCCGTCGTCATAGCGATACTCCAGACGCGCAGCGAAGAGTTCGTAAAAGGCGCCGCCTCGCATGGCCACCGCACCGGCATAAGCGATGCGATTGTGTTCCCCGTTGCCCTGAAAACCCGCATAGACGCCGGCATCGGCGGCACCCGCCGCCAGACACCCGAGCAGCAGCCAGCTGCATCCGGTTGAACCGACACGAAGCTTCCTGGAGACATCTGAAGGTGTAACTGCCCGCTTCTCGGAGTTCGGATCCATCAAGTCCACTCCTTCTGCTGCCGTTACTGTGGGGTATAGCGCGAAAATCCCGCGCCGGTGACTGGTGGATTGACTGTACACCATCCCGGAGGCGGTCGCCCACCAGGGCGTAACCATATGATTCAGAAAAGGACTCAAATGAAAAGGACGGTTCAAGGGTACTCGCCCTGGCAGTTAGTCTCCACACTCGCATGCGCTGGCCTGCTGATCCTGCTGACAGGCTGCGGCGGTGGAGAGGAGGAATCCGGATCAAACCCCGATCCGGGACCTCCGCCGCCCCCGGTTTCCGGCGACCTGGATGCGGAGCGGGTAGACCTGGCCCACTCCGCGCTGGACGTCACCAGCAAGCTGGTGATGGTGTCCCACATCGTCAACACAATGCTGCGGGATCACATCGTTCTGGTTCGAGCGAAAAACGGCAATCCACTCAATATTCCTCAATGTGCCGGCAGCCCTCATGGCTACGCCGATGAAACCAACCGGGTCAGCTACCGCAACATCGACTGGGGATACCAGCTTCCTGCCGGCCCTTCGCTGCACGTCGCGCTGTCGGAGTGCACCATCGATGGGGTCACCATCAGCGGCACTATCGACATAACCAGAATACAGAGCAACGGCGATCCGGCAGGAAACGACGACTGGCAGGTCGAGACTGAAGTCTGGATGGGCCCGGTCCAGATCCATAACGACAACGGTACCGTGACCTCGTTCACAGACAGCTACACCCACACCGCGAACCACACGCTGAACGTCCTCAGGACGCGCATAGAGGTCGACGCCGACCTCGACCAGGGCCTCATCGGCGGCATCAACGTACAGCATTACACCGCACCGTTCAGTTCCGACGCGGCGGCAATCAACTTCCAGCTGCGGCCCTTCCGCGTCGACACCATCGAGGACGCAAACAGCGGAGAGTATCGCGTCGAGATCACGAACCATGCCGAAGGACCGAGTACGCTGAGCAGGTATACGAACGGAGCCAACGACGAAGTCCTGCTGCGGATACGCACGCAGGTGAACGAGCCCCTGCTCTGGACCACCGGCCGTCCCGACTCCCATTCACAGCCTCCCGCGTCCGGCAGCGTCATGCTCGAAGAAACCTGCGCAGGCTGCGCCTCGATGCAGGCATCTGTCGTCTCCGACGGAGTCGTCCTGACGATCACCCATGGCCCCTCGGTGACATCCGGAACCATCGACTGGTCCACCCTGCTGTCGCCTCTGCCCGCCCCCTAGGGTCGCGGGACGCAAATCACTCGCCGTCCAGCGCCGAATCCGGCTGAACGAGACGCAGCGGTGGCAGTGGACAATCCAGGCACGCGGCCAGGGTGCGCACCAGCTCGTAGCCGCGCATGGTCAGCTGACGGTCATGCAGGACGCAGGCGATGCAGGCTTTCAGCATCGCCTCCTTCCGCCCGGCATCGAGCGATTCCAGCCGGTCGAAGGCGGCATCGAGCGCCCGTGGCGGCACGCGCTCCGCAGTGAAGCTCAGGGACAATCGTTCCCCGCGAAGCGCCACCGCTCCGGTCTGGAAAGCCGCCTCCGCAGCCTGCTCATCGCCATGGTGTTCGAGCCGCGCGAGCACTGACAGCACCGTCGAGGCAGCATCGCCCAGCATCTCCGCATCGATATAGCGTTCAGTCGCCGGAGAGCGCATGCCGAATGATTCATCCAGGCGGCGCAGGATGAAGCGGCGCAGGATCCATTCGCCGAAACTGGTTTGCCGATCCGCTGCGATCAACTCTTCGACCACGCCGCGAAACCGCCGGTATTGATCCTCCGACAAGGCTTCCAGCGCCGGCATCGCGATCTCCGCCAGCGGCAGTCGCAGCCGGTCCCCGCCCGCTGCCACCTCGGCGCTCAGCGCCGGCGCATGCAGCGCGACCTCGGGTTCGGCCATCGCTGCCAGGATCCCTGCCTGCTTCTCCGCGACATCCCGTCGATCATCCATCAGCAGTGCGTAAACCACGGCTCGCGCGCCATACGGCTCCTCGGCCGCCGCGCGCAGGCGGCGCGGAATGGCCGCAAGCAACTCCCGGGCGAGTCCGACAGCGGCGCTGTCGAGCGTACCGGCACGGGCGAGGACCGAGCCGGCAACCGCGGCCGACAACGGCGCCGCTTGCCCCTGTGGCACGGCGCTGTCGTCCCGGACTCCGCCGCCGGTGCGCTGCGGCGAGGAGGGAATGAACTTGCCATCCCAGCGCGGATCGAGCCGCCGGATGCGCAGCTCGAGCGGCGGATGAGTGGCGAACATCGATTGCAGCCAGCCGCTGACGGCAGTGGCAAAACAGGCGAAGCTATACTCGGCTGCGGCGGGGGCACGCAGTCCCGAACCCGCTGCGCCAATCTTCTTCAGCGCGCCGGCCAGGCCGCCGGTATTGCGCGTGTACTGCACAGCGGACGCATCCGCAAGCAGCTCCCGCTGACGGCTGATCGTCGCCTTGATCCATTGCCCGAAAAAGTGCCCGATCGATCCCACTGCTATGAGACCGAGCCCGAAGAGCGGAATCAATGCTGCCGCGCTCGTATTGCCGCGACGCCCGGTCCGGGCATAACGCGCGGAGCGCAGCATCTGCCAGCCAAGCAGCGCGAGCAGCAGAATGCCATGCAGCACCCCC
This sequence comes from uncultured Chromatiales bacterium, assembly GCA_964581365.1. Taxonomy (GTDB): domain Bacteria; phylum Pseudomonadota; class Gammaproteobacteria; order SZUA-140; family SZUA-140; genus JAITWN01. The sequence continues at coordinate 12,325 of CAZOOF010000005.1, read as the reverse complement.
ATGAGCCGCAGATTGAGCCGCATGTCACCGTTGAAGATGTGACTGAACTCGTGCGCGATCACGCCCTGCAGCTCTTCGCGATCGAGCTGCTCGAGCGCACCGCGCGTAATCCCGATCACCGCCGTGTTCGGCGAATGACCGGCCGCGAACGCATTGATGCCCGGCTCTTCCACAATGTATACCGGCGGTACGGCGATCCCGGAAGCAATAGCCATCTCTTCGACCACATTGAGCAGCTGGCGCTCCGCGAAGTCCCGGGTGCCGACCCCGACGGGTCGTCCTCCCAGCATTTCGGCGACCCGCCGCCCGTCACCGCCGATGGTCAGGATTCTGAACAGGCTGCCGAGTCCGATGGTCATCAGGACCGCAAATATCACTGTCGCCGCGATGGCGGGATCGAAGTGCCCGGCGAGAGCCGCCAGCGACATGACGGAGCCGCCCCGGGCGACGATCAGCACCGCGAACACCAGCAGATTGGAAAGCACGAGCAGGCTGATGACCGCCAGCACGAACAGCAGAATCAGCCTTCCCGTGTGGCGTTTCGCTTGCGCCTGTGCTTCGAAGAAATTCATCCCGGCCTCGCGCCACGAATGGGCCGTGCGGACTGCCAGGGCCAACACGGAAAGATCCCGCATCGGCCCACAGCTGCCTTCATTGCTGCCTCGGCCCCCATCCTTCCCGGATGATAGCCGGCCCTGCGGATCGCGTCCGGCGGCATCGACGTCACACCGGTCCGGATCCGCGATATCTCGGCCCAAACCATTGACTCGCGAATGCGAATTGTTACCATTACGACACCTTACCGACCCGGAAACATCCCGATGAAATTCGCCTCACCTGTACACGCGTTGTCAGCACTCGTACTGCTCCTCTTCCTTCCCCTCGGCGCCAGCGCGGGAGAAACCGTCCACGCCACGCTGAACGAATGGAGCATCGACATCGACAACAGCGAGGTGGCCGCTGGAGAGGTGACCTTCCGCGTGACGAATGCCGGGAGGGAATACCATGAACTCGTCATTCTGCGAACCAGCAGCCGCCATGACCGCCTCCCGGTCGAACGCGGACTGGTGACCGAGGAATCAGCCGGCAGGCTCATCGGTGAAATCGAGGAGTTTCCTCCCGGCGAAACGCGCACAGCGACTTTCACGCTGGAACCGGGCGAGTACGTGCTCTTCTGCAACATCGTGGAAGAAGAGGAGAATGGTGAACTCGAGAGCCATTACGGCGAAGGCATGCACATCGCCTTGCGTGTCCGCTGAATACAGGAGGACGCGGCCTTCCGGGGCAGGCGGATGCTCGCCTGCTCAGAACGTTACTCTGGGCGCTTCCTGAATCTGTTCGCTGTCAGCGAATTCGAGCAGCGCGGCATCTTCACGATGCCCGAACAATCCCGCGAACAGCGTCTGCGGAAACGACTGCCGGTAGGTGTTGTATTCCATCACCGCGTCATTGAATGCCTGCCGGGAAAACGCCACCCGGTTTTCGGTGCCGGTCAGTTCCTCACTGAGCTGACGCATATTCTGATCGGCCTTCAAATCGGGATAGGCCTCCACCAGCATATTGAATCGACCCAGCGCGCCGGTGAGCCCGCGCTCCGCCTGACCGAGAGCCTGCACCGCACCGGCATCTCCCGGATCGGCGTGCATGCGTTCCAGCCCTCTGGCAGCCGCATTCCTCGCCTCCACCACCGCGCTCAAGGTGTCGCGCTCGTGGGCAAGATATCGCTTCGCCGTTTCGACCAGATTGGGGATCAGATCATGACGCCGCTTGAGCTGCACCTCGACCTGCGCGAAGGCATTGCGAAAGCGGTTCCGCAGGAGCACCAGTCGATTGTAGATGGCGATCGCATACAGCGCGAGCAGGCCTGCCAGCACCAGAACGACGATCAGAACGACCTCCATGCGCGTCTTCCTCCCGGATTTCAGCATGTTCAAGCATAGCGGCAGAGTTCAGCACGGCGCCAGTGGCGTATAATCGGATATCCGTCACCAGGGGTCTGTTTCCTGCCGTCATGTTCGCGCGTACGCTCGCAGTGATACCGATGCTCTTTATGCTGTCGGCGCTGACCCTGGCTCTTCCCGCGGTCGCGGCCGGACCGGCGGCGCTGCGCTTCGAACCGGAACCCGCCGCCGGACGCTATCTGGTCGCCAGCGAAACGATGCCGGATCCGCGTTTCCGGCGCACCGTGATCCTGCTGGTCGAGCACGGTGACAAAGGCACTGTCGGCGTCATCATCAACCGTCCGGGCGCTATTCCCGCAGCGACGCTGGGCGAGGGATTCAACGATGATCCGCTGCGATTCGGCGGACCGATGGAGCCACGCCGGCTGTCCATGGTATTCCAGACCTCCTTCCGTGAATCCCCGCCGGCCGGGCCGCAGGAAGAATCCTTGTCATCGGGCGTCCTCGAGCTTCCCGGCGAGCTTGGCTTCGTGCTTGGTCGTGATGCGGTGTTCGAGCTGCATGCCCAGCTTGACGACAGCGCGCCGAGGCGCATTTTCGCCGGCTATGCCGGCTGGGGACCCGGGCAGCTCGTTTCCGAACTCCGGCGTGACGATTGGCACCTGATCGAAGCTGATCCTTCCCTCACTTTCTCTGACGAGGATCCAGGTGAGATGTGGATCCGCCTGATCCGCAAGCTGCGCGGAGCCTGGATCTGAACGCCGCCAGGCCGATAGCTACGATCATGGACCCCGGGATCATGATCTTAACCGCGGTCGCGGTTACAGCCAGGGAGAACGCAGGATGGACGAATGCATGCAAGCTGCTATCGCCGAGGCCCGGCAGGGCCTGAGCGAAGGTGGCATCCCCATTGGTTCCGTGCTCGTGCATCAGGGCCGGATCATCGGCCGCGGCCACAACCGCCGCGTGCAACAGGGCAGCGCGATCCTGCATGGCGAAATGGACGCACTGGAGCAGGCCGGCCGCCAACCGGCAGCGGTTTACCGGGAAAGCATCCTCTACACCACCCTGTCGCCCTGCGCCATGTGTTCTGGCGCCATTCTGCTGTACGGCATTCGACGTGTGATCATCGGCGAGAACCGCACCTTCATGGGCGAGGAGGAGCTGCTGCGCAGCCGCGGCGTTTCCATCGAGGTGCTGCAGGATGCGGAATGCATTGCCATGATGGAACGCTTCATCGCCGAACACTCGGAGCTCTGGAATGAGGACATCGGCGTCTAGCGTCCTGCGGCGTATTAGCGCTCGAGTTCCGCGCGACGCCATTGTCCAAGATCTGCCGCTGCCTCATAGCTCGTCGTCAGAAACTCGAGCAATGCTTTCTCTGGCGAACGCGCGCTTCTGACCGCATCGTATGGCAGGATGAATTCACGCAGCTGTTCGCTGTAAAAAGCCTCTCCAGGAGATACCCTGGCCTGCGCATAGCCGGCTGGCTCGGGATAGGCGTAGGCGTAGAAAGCGGGCTCCGGGAACGGCTCGCCGCCCGGCCAGAAGCCGCAACTCGCCACCTCATGGGAATAGGATTCGAGCGTAACGCGATCGGGCAGATTCGGAATACCTCCGGGATGAGGCGGCGCCCGCCGCCCGGAGAAGCGAGTGACCGCCAGATCAGGCGCGCCCCAGAAATAGTGCACCGGACTGCACTTGCCGATGAAATCGGCGCGAAAGCAGCGAAATGCGCGTTCTGCCAGCAGCAGCGCCCGCCAGTACGCCGTGACGCGCTCGGCATCCCAGGGCCGGCGCGCCGTATCGAGATGGAATGGAATCGCCTCCGCCATTTCGTTAGGCTTGCGATCGATCACCATCGACAGCCCGAGACGGTCGAGTTCCGCCATCATCTGCTCGTAAAAGCGCGCCACCGACTGCGGCTCCAGCGCGAAGCCACCGCTATGGCCGTCGCTGGTGTCAATCCGGAGACGATGGGAAATGAAATCGAATCCGATCTGGAAGCAGCACTTTCCCCGCGACATCGGCGGCGTAGCAAGACCGCGCGCCGTGAGAAACAGTGTGCAATGCCAGTAATGATTCAGCCATGGCGAACTGCGCAGCCTGATCTTGCCGACGATCTGCGTATACAGATGTAACGCAGCACAGGTATCGCGCCATTCCATCAGTGGAATAGCGGGCCAGTCCTCATCGTGTTCCATAGCCGCTTCCTCCCTGCCTGGATCGGTCATCAGCGGCTCGATCCCGGGATGGGCCATATACCAGGCGCCCTCCCTCGATGGATGCCGCCGAGGTAAAGGGATGCTCAACCAGCTTGCCGCCATCCATGATGTGAAGTACGAGCCAAGCGCGCGCCTTGAGCGCATCGGCGATCATAGCCCGATGACAGCGCCACCATACCGCTTCGGAACACATGATGGCGGTGCGGTCTTCGAGCGCAATCTCCTCCAGCCGTTCCAGCGCTGCGGTGAACTCGGCCGTTTCCATGAAGTCAGCATAGGCGCGGAAAGAGACATTGCGCCAGACAGTGTTGCGGGATGCGGGATCCGGCCGGCGACGACCGCCGAGTTTGGGAAAGGGCAGGTAACGGATGCCGCAGGAATCCAGTGCGCGTGACAATGAATCCGCGCCAAACCAGGGAAACGAGCGCGACCCCGGGTGACGTCGCACGTCCACAACGCAGCCGATTCCCGGCCCTTCGAGCAGGGCCAGGAAGTCCGCGAGCGGCCGCGACGAATGTCCGATCGTCCAGATCGTCTTCGCCATGCGCACCTCCGCCCCTGATTGTGAGACCGGGGCATGAGCCTGTCATCCGCGGAATCGCTGTGCGGCAGCGAGCGGCGGGCACCCGAACACTCCCGGGCGGCAGCCCGCTTGCGCTATCATGCCCGCGGGGACGACCCCAGCGTTTCGCGACCCATGCCGGGACGGCCCGGCCTTTGCGCAAGGATCTCTACATGGCCTGGTTTCTGTTGTCACTGGCCGGTCTGCTCGAAGTCGTGTGGGCCTGGTCGATGAAAGAATCGGTCGGTTTCACCCGGCTTGGTCCCTCCGTCATCACCATTGTCGCGATGATCGCCAGCTTCGCATTGCTGTCGATCTCGATGAAGACGCTGCCGCTCGGCACCGCCTACACCGTGTGGACCGGCATCGGCGCGGTCGGCGCCTTCGTGGTGGGGCTCGTGATACTGAATGAACCGGCGACCGCTCTGCGCATCACTGCCGCCGCACTGATCGTAAGCGGCATCGTGCTGATGAAGCTGGCATCCTAGGCAAATTCGATTCAGCGGGCGAAGGATCGCACCAGACACAGGAGGTAAGCCATGCGCAGTAATCGTGAAGCAAAGAAAGTGCGCCCTGTCCTTGCGGTGTGCCTGGCAGCCGCCCTGGCGAGCGCACAGACCGCTGTGTGGTCTTCTGCGGCGGCGGACAACGATCCGCCTCAGGACCCGCTCGAGCGCGCCAAGGCGGCCGCTCAGGCGTTCAGCGGCCAGTTACGCAGCACGCTGCAGACCGCCATGGCAGAAGGCGGTCCGGCGCGCGCGATCTCAGTATGCCAGAGCGAGGCGCCCGCCATCGCCGAGGCGGTGATGAGCGAGCACGGCGTGCGCCTGGGGCGGGTGGCCATGCCCGGCCGCAACCGTAACCCCAGGCAAGCTGCCCAGGGCTGGCAGCTGGAAACCTTGCAGGACATCCAGCGGGCGGTGGATGAAGGCGCACCGGCGGCGGAGCAGGTCCGTGTCCATCGGGACGGACTGCCCGAGGGCGTCGCCCTGCGCATGATGCGCGGCATTGCCACCGAGCCGGTATGCACCAGCTGTCACGGGGTGGAGATAGCGCCCGAAATCCGCGCTACCATCGCGCGCCTTTATCCCGAGGACGGAGCCACCGGCTTTGCCGTTGGCGATCTGCGCGGAGCATTGTGGGTGGAGGTGCCGGCGGATTGATCTTCACCCGGCCGGCATCACCGCCTAGCGCCGGCCGCTGCCGCGCGCCCGCATTTCAGCATTTCGGCGAGAAAGACACTGTTTCCCCGCGCGGAATGTCCCGCCATTCTTGACAGGTCCATCGCGACACGCCAATAATATGCGGCTTTCCAGTATCCGCGCCCGTAGCTCAGTTGGATAGAGTATCAGGCTACGAACCTGAGGGTCGGGAGTTCGAATCTCTCCGGGCGCGCCATTCCCCCCTCTCACACGCTTTCTCGCTGCCCAGCGCCTTCCTAGCAAGTGTTTCGTGTTCAGCACGGGATGAAAGGCCGCGCGCTGGTCGTGCGCTGCCACAGTCATTCGCTGCCACAGTCATTCATCTTCGCGCGCAAGCGGACCCGCCGCAGTCGCCTTGTCGCAGCGCATCAAATGCCATGAGAAGTTAATTGAGTCAGGCGAGAGACAAGAGAAGATGAGTGGCCTGCGGCCTCGCCCCTACGGGGCCGGCTTCGCCGGTCCGCTCAAACACCGAG